>NZ_JBFBIP010000032.1:0-66639 GCF_040685655.1 Microbispora sp. NPDC088329 | reverse complement strand
GACCGACGCCTCGGCGGGTGTGGACGATGTGGGGCTGGTGCCGCACAAGACCACGACGACGGTGGCGATGGACTTCGGCCGGGTGTCGCTGGACCGGGACCTGATTTTGTATCTGTTCGGTACGCCGGGTCAGCATCGGTTCTGGTTCATGTGGGATGACCTGGTGCGGGGGGCGATCGGTGCGGTGGTGCTGGTCGACACCCGCCGGTTGGCCGACAGTTTCCCCGCGGTGGACTACTTCGAGGAGGCGCGCCTGCCCTTCGTCGTCGGCGTCAACGGTTTCAACGGGGAGTACACCCACGGGGAGGACGAACTACGCGAGGCCCTGACGCTGTCGCCGCACACCCCGATCGTCCGCACCGACGCCCGGGACCGGGAGTCGGTCAAGAGCACCCTGATCACGCTCGTCGAACACGCGCTGGCATCCCATGTGGGCGCGATCCGGTGAGGACCCCGTACGGACCGGACCGGCGATCTCTCCACGGCGGCACGGGCGTGAAGGGCGTACGGGCGGATAGTCTGGGGAGACTGATGATTCACCGACCCGTCCACTCGCTTCGAGGCTGGCCAAACACGTGTTCGAGACGCTTTCCGACCGGCTGACTTCGGTCTTCTCCTCCCTTCGGTCCAAAGGCAGGCTTTCCGACGCCGACATCGACGCGACCTGCCGTGAGATCCGCATCGCGTTGCTCGAGGCGGACGTCGCGCTGCCGGTCGTGAAGGACTTCGTGGCCCGGGTCAAGGAGCGGGCCCGCGGCGCCGAGGTCTCCCAGGCGCTCAACCCCGCGCAGCAGGTCGTGAAGATCGTCAACGACGAGCTCATCGAGGTGCTGGGCGGCGAGACGCGGCGACTGCGTTACGCCAAGACCCCGCCGACCGTGATCATGCTGGCCGGTCTCCAGGGTTCCGGCAAGACGACCCTGGCCGGCAAGCTCGCCAGGTGGCTGCGCGACCAGGGGCACGCCCCGCTGCTCGTGGCCTGCGACCTGCAGCGGCCCAACGCGGTGCAGCAGCTCGCCGTCATGGCCGAGCGGGCCGGGGTGGCGGTGTACGCCCCCGAGCCAGGCAACGGCGTGGGCGACCCGGTCGAGGTGGCCCGGCAGTCGGTGGACCACGCGCGCCGCCAGCAGCACGACGTGGTCATCGTCGACACCGCCGGTCGCCTGGGCATCGACCAGGAGCTGATGAAGCAGGCCGCCGACATCCGCGACGCGGTGACCCCCGACGAGGTCCTGTTCGTGCTCGACGCCATGATCGGCCAGGACGCGGTCAGCACGGCCCGCGCGTTCATGGACGGCGTCGGCTTCGACGGCGTGGTGCTGACCAAGCTCGACGGCGACGCCCGCGGCGGCGCGGCCCTGTCGGTGCGGCACGTCACCGGCCGGCCGATCATGTTCGCCAGCACCGGCGAGAAGCTCGAGGACTTCGACGCCTTCCACCCCGACCGCATGGCGGGCCGGATCCTCGACATGGGTGACATCCTCACCCTGATCGAGCAGGCGCAGAAGACGTTCGACGAGCAGGAAGCCGCCAAGATGGCGGGCAAGCTCGTCTCTGGGGAAGGCTTCACGCTCGACGACTTCCTCGAGCAGATGATGATGGTGCGCCGGATGGGGCCCATCAAGAACCTGCTCGGGATGATGCCGGGCATGGGGCAGATGCGCGAGCAGCTCAACCAGGTCGACGACCGCGACCTGGACCGCATCGCGGCGATCATCCGCTCCATGACGCCCGGCGAGCGCCAGGACCCGAAGATCATCAACGGTTCGCGCCGGGCACGCATCGCCAAGGGGTCGGGCGTGACGGTCACCGAGGTGAACAACCTGGTGGTCCGTTTCTTCGACGCGCAGAAGATGATGAAGCGGATGACCCAGGGCATGGGCATCCCCGGCATGCCCGGCGGGCGCAAGCAGAAGGCGCAGAAGCCCAAGAAGGGCCGCCGGGTCAGCGGCGACCCGCGCAAGGCCGCGCTCGGCAAGGCCGGTGCGAACGCGTCGTCCTCGGACGCCCCGAAGCTGCCCAAGGGCATGCTCGGCAACCTCGGCGGCGGCCAGCTGCCCCCGGGCCTGGAGCTGCCGCCCGGGTTCGACCCGTCGAAGCTGAAGCTGCCCGGCCAGAACTGAGGACAGGCCCGGACCGCCCGCCGTCCGGTCCGCACCGGGCGGCGGCCCGGTCCGGCCGCGCGCGGGTTCCGGACCCGCGCGGACCTCGTGGCGGAACCCCGGTGGGGCCGCCCATCACCTGGGGTGCGCCGCCGGAATCGCGGTCGGGTGTCGTCAGAGGCTCGCGCCGGGAGCCGCCGGCGTGGTGTCGATCCTGCCGTCGTCGCACACCGTCGCGGTGAACGGGACCTCCAGATGCGCCACCTCGTCCGGCGGAATGATCATCAGCCGGGCCGAGGCGGGGCACCGGGTCTCGTGCCCGCTCGGCACCACGGTCCAGTGCAGCCGGGCGTGCGCGCTCGCCCCCGGACGCAACGTGACCCGGTGCGGGGTGACGCTCTCGCGGCGGGTGCGCGTGCGCAGCACGTCTCCCCGGCCGTCGATGAGGACGAGCCCGACGAAGCCGTACACCCAGCAGGTCTTCGCCGAGGTGTTGGTGAGCACGAGCGGCGCGTAGCGGTTGCCCGCCGCCGCGTCCTGCCGTCCCACCCGGGCCCGCAGCCCGGTCGTACGGCACCGCGAGGGGGCGGCGCCCGCGGTTCGCGCGGCGGCGCCGTACGGGACGGACACCGCGTCCGCGGCGGTGATTCTCGCCGCATCCGCGGTGGTGTGCGGGGTCGTCGTCGCGGCCGGGCGTGCGGTGGCCGCGGAGGGCGTGGAGGGTGTGGTGTTCGTGCCGCAGCCGGAGGCAAGCAGGGCGAGGGCCGCCCCCACGGCCAGGGTGCTGCTCATGGTGACTCGCATGTCCGGTTGGACGGCTCACCCGCCCGATCAGTTCGCAGGTCGCTTCCGGATTCGTCTCATGGGCGCATCCGTGCGGAAAACAGGGCGGCGGCGGGACCGTGCTTTGCGGAGCATGGGGAATCATCTGGCAGAATGTCAGGCTGGAACATCGTGACCAGGCGGGTGCCCTCTCACCCCCGCCGGTCGCGCCTGTCCCTCGGGCGGGCTCCCATCGTGCCCCACTCGATGAGACACCGCTCACCCACGCTCTAATGCAGGAGAGACCACACCCGTGGCAGTCAAGATCAAGCTCAAGCGGCTCGGCATGATCCGCAACCCGCAGTACCGCATCGTCGTCGCCGACGCCCGGAGCAAGCGGGACGGCCGTGCCATCGAGGAGATCGGCCTGTACCACCCGAAGGAGAACCCCTCGCGCATCGAGGTGAACTCCGAGCGGGTGCAGTACTGGCTGGGCGTCGGCGCGCAGCCGACCGACCCGGTCCTGAAGATTTTCAAGCTGACCGGCGACTGGCAGAAGTTCAAGGGCGAGCCCGCCCCCGCCACGCCGCTCCTGGTCGCCGAGCCCAAGCCCGACCGGCACGCCGCGTACGAGGCCGCGGCCAAGGAGTCGCTGTCGAGTGACACCGGCGCCGCCGCCACCACGCCGAAGAAGGCCAAGAAGACCGTGAAGGCCGAAGAGACCACCGAGGCGACGGCCGCGGAGGAGAAGCCGGAAGGCGAGGCCTGAGGTGCTCGAGGAGGCCCTCGAGCACCTGGTCAAGGGCATCGTCGAGCATCCGGACGACGTCCGGGTCCGCGCGCGGCGCATCCGCACCGGGCGTGTTCTCGAGGTCCGGGTTCACCCCGACGACCTCGGCAAGGTCATCGGCCGTGGCGGCCGTACGGCCAAGGCGTTGCGCACCGTCGTCAACGCGCTGGCCAACGGCAAGTACGTGCGGATCGACCTGGTTGACCTGGAAGAGGCGCGCTGAGCCGAACGACGCGTCCGGGGGGCCCCGCATCGGGGTCCCCCGGCGTGTTTTCCGGCTTCGTACCGGCTCTTCCAGATTGTTCGGGATGACAGGCCGGTTCGGGCGGTCCCGTTCGTACCGGCACGGTGAAGCGGTAGCGGAGGTAGGCGACAAGTGCAGCTAGTCGTGGGCAGGATCGGCCGCCCGCACGGCGTGCGGGGCGAGGTCACGGTCGAGGTGCGCACCGACGAGCCCGATCTTCGCTTCGCCGCGGGGGCGACGCTGGTCACCGACCCGGCGTCGGCCGGTCCGCTGACGGTGGAGCGGGCCCGGTGGCACAAGGGCATCCTGCTGCTGACCCTGGCCGGAGTGGAGGGCAGGGACGCCGCGGAGGCGCTGCGCGACACGCTGCTCGTCGTGGACTCCGCCGACCTGCCGCCGCTTGAGGATCCCGACGAGTTCCACGACCACGAACTGATCGGCCTCACGGTGGTCACCACCGAGGGGGAGCGGGTCGGCGAGGTCAGCGACGTCCTCCACCACGGTCAGGACCTGCTCGTGGTGGCACGTCCGTCCCAAGACGACGCGTACGTCCCGTTCGTCAAGGCGCTCGTGCCCGAGATCGACCTCGGCAAGGGGATCCTCGTCGTCGACGCTCCGCCCGGACTGCTCGACGCCGCAGAGGCGGAGTAGGGGCCGCAGATGCGCGTCGACATCATCTCGATCTTCCCCGAGTACTTCGCCCCGCTCGACGTCTCCCTCATGGGCAAGGCCCGCGAGCGCGGCATCCTCGACATCCACCTCCACCAGCTCCGCGGCTGGACGCACGACGTCCACAAGACCGTGGACGACACGCCGTACGGCGGAGGCCCCGGCATGGTGATGAAGCCGGAGGTCTGGGGCGAGGCCGTCGACGCCGTGATCGAGGCCGGACGCGCCGCCTCCGGGGAGGACGCGCCGCCCCGGCTGATCGTCCCCACGCCGAGCGGCCGGCCGTTCACACAGGAAGTGGCGCTGGAGTACGCCAAGGAGCCGTGGCTGCTGTTCGCTCCGGCACGGTATGAGGGCATCGACTCCCGCGTCGTCGCCGAGTACGGCGAGCGCCTGCGCGCCGACGAGGTGAGCATCGGCGACTACGTCTTAGCCGGGGGAGAGGCGGCCGTCCTGGTGATGGTCGAGGCCGTGGGAAGGCTGCTGCCGGGGGTCCTCGGCAACGCGCGCTCCGTCGCCGACGACTCCTTCGCGCCCGGGGCCATGGCCAATCTGCTGGAAGGTCCCGTCTACACCAAGCCACCCGTGTGGCGGGGGCACGAGGTGCCGGAGGTCCTGTTGTCGGGCCATCACGGCAAAGTCGCCCGCTGGCGGCGCGACGAGGCGCTGCGCCGTACGCTCGCCAGAAGGCCGGAACTGATCGCCCGGCTCGACCCGGACGGCCTGGACAAGCACGACCGGCGCGTCATCGAGGAGTTCGAGGCGCGCCGTGAGGGACGTCCTGAGGAGCTGTGACGAACCGCCTGGCGTTTCGCGCGGCGTTCCTTGTGGTCTTTCGTGTGGCGTTCGGTGGGGCTTTCGGCGCAGCGTTTCGCTTAGCACCGATACATGTGGCAGACTGAATCGCTGCTGCCTACTTCGGCATGGCCGGGTGCACCCGGCCTGACGTGGCAGACAAGACGTATCAAGCCAAGCACGCGTGTCCCCCTCGTCGCCGAGCCTCCGGCCCGGCCGGGTGGACCTCCGCGTGCCCATGTCAATGAGGAACCGCCGCCATGCACACGCAGATCCAGGAGATCGAGAAGGCTGCCCTTCGCAGCGACGTACCGGCTTTCCGCCCGGGTGACACGCTGGAGGTCCACGTCCGCGTCGTCGAGGGCAACCGGTCCCGCATCCAGGTGTTCAAGGGCTTCGTCCTGCGCCGCCAGGGCGGTGGCATCCGTGAGACGTTCACGGTCCGCAAGGTCAGCTACGGCGTCGGGGTCGAGCGCACCTTCCCGGTTCACAGCCCCGTGATCGAGAAGATCAACGTGCTGACCCGTGGCGACGTCCGCCGCGCCAAGCTGTACTACATGCGTGACCTGCGCGGAAAGGCCGCCCGCATTCGCGAGAAGCGCGAGGCGCTGCCGGCCGGCAAGTAAGGCTTTGGGATCGTGGCCCGTACCTCAGGTGCGGGCCACTTTCTTTTTGCCGGTGTTGCGGTGTCCCCGGCGCTCGCCGTCGCGGACATCATCTAGGCTCAGCAGCGATGGCTAGCGAGGGACAGGGGCAGGACACGCGCCGCCCTGCCGAGGACGGGGTGGACGTGGTCGCCGAAGACGTCAAGCAGAACGCCGAAGACGGGAAGAAAAAAGGCTCGTTCTGGCGGGAATTGCCCGTTCTGATCGTGGTCGCCCTCGCCCTGGCCCTGCTGATCAAGTCTTTCGTGGTCCAGGCGTTCTACATCCCGTCCGAGTCGATGGAGAACACGCTTCTCATCAACGACCGGGTGCTGGTGAACAAGCTGGTCTACCACGTCCGCGACATCGAGCGCGGCGACATCGTCGTCTTCTCCGGGGTGGACTCCTGGGATCCCGAGGTGAAGCTCGAGGAGCCGTCCAACCCCGTCGCGGCCGGGCTGCGCTGGCTCGGCACCGCGTTCGGGGTCGTGCCGGGGGAGAAGGACTACATCAAGCGGGTCATCGGCGTGCCGGGTGACACGGTCAAGTGCTGTGACAAGCAGGACCGGGTGACGGTGAACGGCGTGCCGCTGAACGAGAAGTCCTACATCCATCCGGGCGACGAGCCGTCCGCGCGCGAGTTCGAGGTCACCGTCCCGCCGGACCGCCTGTGGGTGATGGGCGATCACCGCTCCGTCTCCTGGGACTCCCGCCTGCACACGGGCGACCCGGGCGGCGGCACCATTCCCGCCGACAAGGTGATCGGCCGCGCGTTCGTCATCGTCTGGCCGTTCAACCGGGCCAAGATCCTGCCGATCCCGGAGACGTTCGCGCAGCCGGCGCTCCAGGCGGCACTGGGGGCGGCGCCGTTCGTCGCGGGCTTCGCCGGGGCCGTGCCGCTGGTGGCCCTGCGCCGGCGGCTGACGAGGCGCAGGACGTGACAGAGCCGGAGGAGACAGGCGTGGGGAAGGCCGACGAAAGCCGCTTAGGAACCGCCGGGCCGGTGGGGTCCGCGGACGGCGTTCCGGAAGATCCGGCGGAGCCTGCCGGGGGCGGGGGCGGGGGCGAGGACGAGCCGGCCGCCGGGGAGAAGAAGAAGGGCGGGCCCGCGAAGAAGAAGGGCTCCGGCCTTCTGGAGATCCTCGCGTACTCGCTCGGCGGGGTCGTCGTCGCGCTGCTGGTCCACACCTTCCTGCTGCAGTCGTTCTGGATCCCGTCGGAGTCGATGCAGAACACGCTCCTGGTCGACGACTACGTGGTGGTCAACAAGCTCGCGTACAAGTTCGGGCCGGTGGAGCGCGGCGACATCGTGGTCTTCAAGGGCTGGAACGGCGAGGACACGATCAAGCGGGTGATCGGGGTCGGCGGCGACCATGTGAAGTGCTGCGACGCCAAGCACCGCATCACCGTGAACGGGACGCCGCTGGACGAGGAGGGCAAGTACCTCTACCCGGGGGCAGAGCCCTCCACCATCGAGTTCGATGTCAAGGTCCCCAAGGGGCGGTTGTGGCTGATGGGCGACCACCGGAACAATTCGGCGGACTCGCGCTACAACGTCGAAGACGGACACCAGGGCACGGTCTCCGAGGACGACGTCTACGGGCGGGCGTTCCTGCGCTACTGGCCGCTGAACCGGATCTCGCTTCTGTCCCAGCCTGAGACTTTCTCCGTCGTACGCTGATCTGACCTGCGGCTTTGCTGTTGGTGGTGGTTCCGGCCGTATCGCCGGTCCCGAATGGGGCGTAATCTGCTTGTCGACATGACAGCTGCCTATCGCCCGCGCCCGAGTGTCGTACGACGGGACTCCGGACTCTACGGCTACGAGCGGGCCCTGGCCCGGCGGGGCTTCACGCCGGTCGCCGGGGTGGACGAGGCCGGTCGCGGCGCCTGCGCCGGGCCGCTGGTCGTCGCCGCGGTCGTGCTGGGGCGGGAGATCGACGGTCTGAGCGATTCCAAGCTCCTGACCGAGGCCGTGCGCGAGCGCCTCTACGAGCGGATCACGGCGACCGCCCGGGCCGTGAACGTGGTGGTGATCCCTCCCGAGGAGATCGACTCGCGCGGCCTGCACAAGTGCAACATCGCGGGGATGCGGCGGGCCGTCGCCGGGCTGGGGCTCGTCCCCGGCTACGTCCTCGTGGACGGTTTCCCGGTGGCCGGGCTGCCCGCGCCGTCGCTGGCGGTGTGGAAGGGCGACCAGGTCGCCGCGTGCGTGGCGGCGGCATCGATCGTGGCCAAGGTGACGAGGGACCGGCTGATGTACGGCCTCGACGAGGTCTACCCGCAGTACGGCTTCGCCCTGCACAAGGGCTACGTGACCCCCGGCCATCGGCGGGCCCTGGCCCGGCACGGGCCGAGCCCCCACCACCGGTTCTCGTTCGTGACGGTGGCCAGGGTGACTCGTGGGACACGGATCCCGGCCGAAAGCCTGTGGACGGGGCAGGATGAGGACATGCGCGAGAATGAGGTCGAGGCCGGTGTCTGCTGAACGGGGCCGGTCACGACGGGCGATCTCGACGGGGAGCGGAGAAGGAGGACCGGGATGAGCGCGGAAGATCTCGAAAAGTACGAGACCGAGATGGAGCTGCAGCTCTACCGGGAGTACCGCGACGTGGTCGGCCTGTTCACCTACGTGGTCGAGACCGAGCGGCGCTTCTATCTCACCAACTCCGTCGACCTCGACGTCCGCACCGCGGAAAACGGTGACGTCTTCTTCGACGTCAAGATGCAGGACGCCTGGGTCTGGGACATGTACCGCCCAGCCCGCTTCGTGAAGAACGTGCGGGTCGTGACCTTCAAGGACGTCAACATCGAGGAGCTGGCCAAGCCCGACCTCGAGATGCCCAAGGAGGGCTTCTCCAGCTGATCGTGCGGATAGGCCCGCCGGCGGGGCTTGTCCCCAGAACGCCGTTCGGCCGCTCGGCGCGGGACCCGCGAGGCGCATCGTCATGGCATGCGTCTCGTCGCGTCCGTCGTCCTGCCGTTCGTCCTCCTGTCGGCCCTGCTGATCGCCGCCCTCGCCCGGCCACCCGGCGCCATCAGAGCCGTGGCCGCCGAAGGCCCCGTGGAGCCGTACGCGGTCACGACGGCGAGGGCGCCGGGGGCCGCGGAGGCTTCGGCGCCCCGGCCCGTGGAGCCGGTCGCGTCGCGCTCACCGGCATCGCGGGGAGAGTCGTCCGGCGGCTGGCGGTGGCCGCTCTCCGGGCCGGCCCGTCCGATCAGGCCCTTCGACCCGCCGGAGCAGCGGTGGCTGGCCGGTCACCGGGGCGTGGACCTGTCCGCGCGGCCCGGTGAGGAGGTCCTGGCCGTGGGGCCGGGAATCGTCGGGCTGGCGAAGCGGGTCGCCGGGCGAGGGGTCGTGACGATCTCGCACTCCGGTGGCCTGCGCACCACCTACCTGCCGGTCCGCGCCCTGGTCCGGCCCGGCGACGTCGTCGCGGCCGGGGCGGTCATCGGCACGGTCGAGGAGGACACCGGCCCACACTGTGCCGTCTCCTGCCTGCATTGGGGACTCCTGCGCGGGCCTGTCTACCTTGACCCGCTTCTCCTGTTCGGCAGGGGGCAGGTCCGCCTTCTGCCGCGGTGGCCCGTCGGCGCGGTCCACGAGACGACACGATGAGCGGAAGGCGCGTGACCACCGGGCCGACCGACGACCGGGGCGCCGCTGACGGGCGTCCCGCGTCCGCCGTGCTCAGGCGCGGGGATGGGCCTGACGGTAGGCGGCACGCAGCCGCTCGATCGACACGTGCGTGTAGATCTGCGTGGTGGCCAGGGAGGCGTGCCCGAGCATCTCCTGCACGGATCGTAGGTCGGCTCCACCTTCGAGCAGGTGAGTGGCGGCGGTATGCCGCAGCCCGTGCGGGCCCATGTCGGGGGTTCCCTCGACCCGCGCCAAGCGGGCGTGCACGACGCGCCGGACGGTGCCCTGGTCGATCCGGCCTCCCCGGGTGCCGAGGAAGAGCGCGGGGCCGCTTCCCTCGCGAAGCCACAGGGGCCTGCCCCGCACGCACCACGCGTCCAGGGCGTGCAGGGCGGGCAGCCCGAAGGGCACGGTCCGCTCCCTGCGTCCCTTGCCCAGCACGCGGACCGTGCGGCGGTCCCGATCCACGTCGTCCACGTCGAGGCCGCACAACTCGCTCACCCGCACGCCGGTCGCGTACAGCAGCTCCAGCATCGCCCGGTCGCGCAGGTCCTTGGGGTCGCCCGGCCCCTGTGTGCCGAGGACCGCCTCGGCTTCGGCCTGGTCCAGCACTTTCGGCAGCCGGCGTTCGGCCTTGGCCGTGCCGAGGAGCAACCCGGGGTCACTCGCCAGCCACCCGCGCCGGTGGCAGAAGGCGGTGAAGACCCGGGCACAGGCGGAGCGGCGGGCCAGCGTCGCCCGCGACCGGCCGCTCTGGTGCTGGTCGCCCAGCCAGTCGCGCAGGACGGTGACGTCGAGAGCGGACACATCCTCGTGCCCCGCGTTCCTCATGTGCGCGAACAGCGAGGAGATGTCCCCGAGATACGCCCTGAGCGTGTGCGGCGACAGGTCTCGCTCAAGACGCAGATGTCGCTCGAACTGCTCCAGGGCGGTGCCGAACTCCCCGAGTGCCCGCTCTTCACCCGCTGCCACGATGTCCTTCCTCCTCGCTCCCGGCTCGCCCCGGGGCCGCCGCCGCCCCGCGCCGAGCCGGAGCCCGGTGGCTCTCGTCGTCCCGGGCGCCACGCGACGTCGCGACCGGTCGTGTCCTTTGCCCCTTTCCACTTCCCCTCGGGCCGCACCCGACGTACGCGGTCCGTTTCCGTGGGCTCAAGTGGAGAAGGAGACACGGTCACGATCGCATGCTATTCGCCGTGACGGCCGGGAATCCGGCGTCCGCCGCCCGTCGAAGGCGCCCGTCGAGGCGCCTATCAAAGGCGTCCGTCAGAGGCGCGCGGCGGGCCGCAGCCGCCACCCCCGGTCCACGTTCTCGACGAACCCCGCGGCGGCCAGAGCGCCGAGGCAGGCGAGCGCCGTCCCGATGTCGACCCCGGCGGCCACGGCGATCGCGGCGGGACCGGTGGCACCCCGTGCGGGAATCGCCTCCAGCACGCGCCTGGTCTCGTCGTTCAGCCCGTCACGAGGCCGCACGGGGCCGCGTTGTTCCGGCGCGAGATCGTCGCCGATGGAGCCGACGAGCTCGATGATCTCGTCTGGCGAGGTGACGCAGACGGCCTTGCCCTGACGGATCAGGACGTGGCAGCCCGTGGAGACCTCGGTGGTGATGGGACCGGGCACGGCCATCAGGTGCCTGTTCAGGCTCCAGGCGTGCGTGGCCGTGTTGAGCGCGCCGCTGCGCGCGGCTGCCTGGATGACGACCGTCCCCCGGGACAGGGCGGCGATCACCCGGTTGCGGATGAGGAAACGCAGCCGGGTGGGGTGAGCGCCCGGAGGCCACTCGCTGATCACCACGCCCCGCTCGCGCACGGCCCGGAAGAGGTCCTCGTGCGCGCTCGGATAACACACGTCCGTTCCGCAGGCGAGCACGACGACCGTCGGCGCTCCGGAGGCCAGCGCCCCCCGGTGCGCGGCACCGTCGATTCCGTAGGCACCGCCGCTGATCACCGTCCATCCTCGTCCGCCGAGACTGATGGCGAACTCCGCCGCCACGGTCGTGCCGTACGCGGTCGCGGCCCTGGCCCCGACGACGGAGACCGAGCGCAGGCAGGAGAACCGCAGGTTCGCCCGTCCGTCCACCCACAGTCCGAACGGCCGGGCGTCGCCGAGATCGTCGAGCTGGGTCGGCCATTCGACGTCACCAGGAACGACGAGACGCGATCCTCGCCGCGTGCCCTGTTCCAGGTCATCCGCCGGATCGATGTAACGGGCGGCCCAGGCGGCCGCGTGCTGGCCGAGATCCAGGTGACGCCTGGACGCCTCTGCGCGGTCCTTCTCGTCACGTGCGAAGCCGGGGTCCAGCACGCCGCGTCTCGCCTGCTTCATCGCGTCCACCGCGCCAAAACGGGCGATCAAGCGCCCCATCACCGCGTCGCCCGCCTCGGCCATCCGCATGATCGCCACGCGGGCCGGCCGTTCGGCATCGCCCAGCCCGGCCGCGTCACCGACGTCACCGGCCGGGGCGCCGCCGGGGGTGGGCAGTTCGGTCGCTTCCATCAGTCCACTCCGAGCCACAGTGCGAGGGCCGCCGACGTCTCGGCCTGGCCCGGACGGTCCTCGCCCGCGAGGTCCGCGAGCGTCCAGGAGATACGGAGCACGCGATCCAGGCCGCGCGCGCTGAGCGTGCCCACGTCGAGACCTCGACGCAGCGGGGCCATCGCGGCGTCGGGCAGGCGGAGATCACGGTGTAACGCGGATGAGGACACCTCGGCGTTCGTGCGCCAGGGGGTGCCGGCCAGTCGCCTGACGGCTCGTTCGCGCGCCAGCCTCACCCGCGCGGCCACGGTCGCGCTGGTCTCCACGAAGTGCCGGTCCGCGAGCAACTCGGCACGGGTGGCCCGGCCGATCTTCACCTTCACGTCGACACGGTCCAGCAGCGGCCCCGACAGCCGGTCGAGATAGCGGCGCCGGCCCGCGGGGGTGCACCTGCAGGGGTGCCCGACCGTTCCCTGCAGGCCGCAGGGACACGGATTGGCGGCCAGGACCAGCATGAACCGCGCGGGAAAGGTGACGGTGCCGACCGCACGCGCGATCGTCACCGTTCCCGACTCGAGGGGCTGCCGCAGGGAGTCGAGCACGGTCATCGCGAACTCGGGCGCCTCGTCGAGAAAGAGCACACCCCGGTGCGCGAGCGACACCGCCCCGGGCCGCACGACGCCTCCGCTGCCGCCGCCGACGACGGCGGCCATCGTCGCGCTGTGATGCGGGGCGACGAAGGGAGGCCGGGCGAGCAGCGGACGCCCCGGCGGTAGCGTTCCCGCCACCGAGTGGATGGCCGAGGCCTCCAGGGCCTTCTCCTGGTCGAGCGGTGGCAGGAGGGTCGGCAGGCGCTCGGCGAGCATGGTCTTGCCGCTTCCCGGCGGGCCCAGCATCCAGAGGTTGTGCCCTCCCGCCGCGCACACCTCCAGCGCCTTGCGGCCCATCGGCTGCCCCGCGACGTCGCACAGGTCCGGCCTCTGCGTGCCTTCGGCGTGCTCGCTGTGCTCGGCGTGCTCGATGTGATCGGCGTCCTGCGACAGTGAGGCGGCGTCGGCCACCACCGGAAGCCGGTGCAGGTCGCCCGAGCGCAGCCACCCCACCAGTTCGCCGAGAGAGGCCACGGGCACCACGGTGAGATCGGGCACGAGAGCGGCCTCGGCCGCGTTGAGCGCGGGCACCACGACCGTGCGCACCCCCGCCCCGGCGGCGGCGAGCGCGGCCGGCAGCACGCCTCTGACCGGCCGGACCCGCCCGTCGAGCCCGAGCTCGCCGAAGAACATCGGTGCCGCGATTCGCTGTGCGGGCACGGCACCGGCCGCGCCGAGCACCGCGATCGCGATGGCCAGGTCGAAGATCGATCCCCGCTTGGGCAGGGTGGCGGGAGACAGGCTCACGGTGACCCGTGCGTCGGGCCAGGCGAACCTGCTGTTGATCAACGCGGACCGCACACGGTCCCGGGCTTCGCTGATCGCGGTGTCGAGAAGCCCGATGAAATGGGTTCCGGCGATGCCGGGGCCCACGTCGGCCTCGACCTCCACGAGGCGTCCGGTGACGCCCACGAGAGCGACACAGTGCGTCCGGGCGACGGGCATCTCAGACCACCCCGCGTTCGTGCCTGAGCGAGAAGTCGCCGGCGAACCGCTCGATCGCGATCACGTCGACCCGTATCGTGTCGAAGCGCTCGGTGTGCGTGGCCAGCCACCTGCGGGCCAGTGTCCGCAGGCGCAGCAGCTTCTCACCGGTCACCGCCTCGAAAGCGGTGCCGTGGCGGCGCCCGGAGCGGGTCTTGACCTCCACGATCACCAGCGCGTTCCCCTCACGGGCGACGATGTCGATCTCGCCCTCCGCACAGCGCCAATTGCGGTCGATCACGCGCATGCCCTTCGCCGTCAGAAAGGTCACGGCGAGCTGCTCGCCCTGTCTGCCCAGCCGATCCTTCGCCGCCATGGGACCACCTCCGGCGCAGACACTCGCCGAAGCGGTCACCTGCCCGTGCCACCGAACCGCTTTCTGTGGAAAAGGTCGCCGCGCGATTCCGCGGCTGTGGACGAGCGGAGGTAAGCGCAGGTGGGCATCGGGAGAACGCTCCCGCCGTCCACAGGCGAGGCGGGGAGCGGAAGCGGGAGGGGCGGGGAGCGGAAGCGGGAGGGGCGGTCGCGGGCAGGCTGGGACCGGCGTGGATACTTGCCGGGTCCGGAGGGCGGGTGACGCGGCAAGCGAGTGACCAAGACCGCTCGTGAGGAGCACGCCGCCGGGCATCGGCGCCCGTGGGCATCGGAAGTGAGGAGTCGGCGGTGATCGCGAAACTGATCAGGGATCTGGGCGCGAGCGCCGGGGTCGCCCTGCCCGAGGTCCAGGTCGTCGGCGACGACCCCGTGCTGCCGTCCGTCTTCCCCCTCGGCACGATGGCCGCGGCCTCGGCCGGCGCCCTGACCGCGGCCGTGGCCGCCTACGCCGCCCGAACTCGGGGGAGGGCGGAGAAAGGGACCGGCGGCAGGGAGGCGTCGCGCACCGCGCACCGCGATCCGCAGGTGACGATCGATGTCCGCCACGCCGCCGTGGCCTTCCAGAGCGAGCGGCATTTCCGCGCCGAGGGGAAGGGCATGGACGTCTGGGCCGCGCTGTCCGGCGACTACCGCACGTCGGACGGCTGGGTCCGGCTGCACTGCAACTTCGACCACCACCGTGACGCGGCCCTGCGCGCGCTCGGGCTGCCCCCCGGCTCGGACGGTGACGACGTCGGCAGGGCCTGTGCGGGCCGTACGGCGGTGGAGATCGAGGAGACGGTGATCGGCGAGGGAGGCTGCGCTGCGGCGATGCGGACCAGGGCCGAGTGGCTCGCGCACCCCCAGGCGCGGGCGCTGGCCGGCCTTCCTCTCGTCGGCGTCTCCCGGCTGCCCGGCGGAAACGGCCGGGTGAGCCGGGGCGGGAACGGCGGCGACGGGAACGGCGGTGACGGCAACGCCCGTATCCCGGCCGGGCATGTGCCGGGCGGCCTCCCCGAGGGCCCGGCGGCCGGGCCGCAGCGCCCGCTCGGCGGCATACGCGTGCTCGACCTGACCCGCGTGATCGCCGGGCCGGTGGCCGCGCGGGCGCTCGCGGGCTACGGCGCGGACGTCCTGCGTGTGGGCGCCGCACACCTGCCCGAGGTGCCGGGGCTCGTGGTGGAGACGGCGTTCGGCAAGCGGTCGTGCCATATCGACCTGCGATCCGAGGCGGACACCCTGCGGGAGCTGGTCCGCCGGGCCG
Organism: Microbispora sp. NPDC088329; assembly: GCF_040685655.1. NCBI lineage: Bacteria > Bacillati > Actinomycetota > Actinomycetes > Streptosporangiales > Streptosporangiaceae > Microbispora > Microbispora sp. NPDC088329. The sequence continues at coordinate 51,272 of NZ_JBFBIP010000032.1, read as the reverse complement.
ACGTGGTCGTCCAGGCGTACCGGCCCGGGGCCCTGCGTGCCAGGGGCTTCGGACCTGACGACCTCGCCGCCCTGAGGCCGGGCATCGTCTGCGTCGACATCTCCGCGTACGGCACGCGTGGGCCGTGGGCCTCGAGAAGGGGGTTCGACAGCCTCGTCCAGATGGCCTGCGGGATCGCCCATGAGAACGGCGACGGCCGGCGGCCCAGTCCGCTGCCCGCGCAGGCCCTCGACCACGGCACCGGCTACCTGGCGGCGTTCGGCGCGGTCGCCGCGCTGCTCCGGCGGGTGGCCGAGGGCGGCTCCTGGCACGTCGAGGTGTCGTTGGCCAGGACCGCGGCGTGGCTCGACGATCTCGGCAGGATCGACCCGGCGGGTGTGGGGCGGCCCCGGGTGGACGACCTGCTGGCGACGATGGACAGCCCCTTCGGCACGCTCACCTATGTGACGCCGCCCGGCGCCGTCGACGGGGCGCGGCCGCGCTGGACGACCCCGCCGCCCCGGCGGGGGGAGCACCCCGCGGCATGGGCCCCGCGCTGACCCGGCGAGGGTCAACTGAAGAGGCGGATCCGGGTAGACTGTTCGGCGGCCTGCTAGGCGGGCCGAATTCGCACGCCCACTCACGAGCCGCATTCTCGGTCCGGACCCCGTCCGGTGGAGGCGGCCCGGGGCGTCAGGGCGCGGGCAAGACGTCCGCGTGTCCAACCGAGACCGTGCCCGAGGGCACACGACCATGGAGGACCATCACCATGGCCCCTGTCGTCACCATGCGGCAGCTGCTGGAGAGCGGCGTTCACTTCGGCCACCAGACCCGCCGGTGGAACCCGAAGATGAAGCGCTTCATCTTCACCGAGCGCAACGGCATCTACATCATCGACCTGCAGAAGTCGCTGTCGTTCATCGACCGTGCCTACGACTTCGTGAAGGAGACCGTCGCGCACGGCGGCACCATCATGTTCATCGGCACGAAGAAGCAGGCGCAGGAGTCGATCGTCGAGCAGGCGTCGCGCGTCGGCATGCCGTACGTGAACCAGCGCTGGCTGGGCGGCATGCTCACCAACTTCTCCACCGTGCACAAGAGGCTCCAGCGCCTGAAGGAGCTCGAGGAGCTCGACTTCGACAACGTGGCCGGCTCCGGGCTCACCAAGAAGGAGCTCCTGATGCGCCGCCGCGAGAAGGAGAAGCTGGAGCGCACCCTCGGCGGTATCCGTGACATGGCCCGCGTCCCGAGCGCGGTCTGGGTCGTGGACACCAAGAAGGAGCACATCGCGATCAACGAGGCCAAGAAGCTCGGCATCCCGGTCGTCGCGATTCTGGACACCAACTGCGACCCGGACGAGGTCGACTACCCGATCCCGGGCAACGACGACGCGATCCGCGCCGTCAGCCTCCTCACTCGCGTGATCGCCGACGCCGTCGCCGACGGCCTCATGACCCGTGCGGGCGCCGGCCGCGGTGACGAGAAGCCCGCGGGCGTCGCCGCCGCCGAGCCGCTGGCCGAGTGGGAGCGCGAGCTCCTCGAGGGTGGCGAGGCCGCTCCGGCCGCCGAGACCGCCGAGGCTCCGGCCACCGAGGCCGCTGAGGCTCCGGCCGCCGAGGCCGCTGAGGCTCCGGCCGCCGAGCAGCCCGCGCAGGACGAGCAGGCCTGAGGAACGACCACGGGTCCCCGTCGGGCGCGTCGCCTCCGGGCGGCCGCGACAGGCGGGGATCCCCCAGGCAGCGACCTGGTTCCGGTGCGGTAGGGCGACGCCCGCCGTGCTGAGGGTTTCACCGGGCGGGCGCCCGGTACCGGCGCCCGCCCCCAGACGATTCGCATCCGGGTCCCGAAGAGGAAATTGGACAATGGCTTCCGTAAACATGGCCGACGTCAAGCGCCTTCGTGAGCTGACCGCCGCCGGCATGATGGACTGCAAGAAGGCGCTCGAGGAGTCCGAGGGCGACTTCGACAAGGCCGTCGACATCCTGCGCCTGAAGGGCGCCAAGGACGTCGGCAAGCGCGAGGCCCGCACCGCGTCGAACGGTCTGGTCGCCGTCAAGCACGAGGGCGACTCCCTCGCCGCGCTGCTGGAGCTCAACTGCGAGACCGACTTCGTCGCCAAGAACGAGCGCTTCCAGGAGCTCGCGGGCGAGATCGTCGCGCACATCGTCGCGACCAAGCCCAACGACGTGCCGACCCTGCTCGAGTCCCAGGTGAACGGCAAGACGGTCAAGGAGCTGCTCGACGAGGCCAACGCGGCGCTCGGCGAGAAGATCGAGATCCGCCGGTTCTCGCTGCTGGAGGGCGGCTACATCGCCTCCTACATGCACAAGACCGACCCGCAGCTCCCGCCGGCCGTCGGTGTGCTCGTGCAGCTCGACAAGCCGAACGCCGAGGTCGCCAAGGACATCGCCCAGCACACCGCCGCGATGGCGCCGAAGTACGTCAGCCCCGCCGACGTTCCCGCCGACGTCATCGAGAAGGAGCGGTCGCTGTTCGAGCAGATGACCCGCGAGGAGGGCAAGCCCGAGGCCGCCATCCCGAAGATCGTCGATGGCCGGGTCAACGGCTGGTACAAGGACTTCACCCTGCTCCAGCAGGCGTTCGTGAAGGACAACAAGAAGACGATCGAGAAGGTCGCGGACGAGGCCGGCGTCAAGGTCCTGGCCTTCACCCGCTACAAGGTCGGCCAGGCTTAGGCTTACTGCCAGGAGCTTTTCGACCAAAGCCGACATCCGAGGAGGCCGCCGCCGTGCAGGAGAACACCAGACCCGCCACGCCGGCGGCTTCGTCGTACGACGGGCCGCTGCGCTGGAAGCGGGTGATGCTGAAGCTGTCGGGCGAGGCGTTCGCCGGCGGCGAGTCGCTCGGGATCGACCCGCGCGTCGTCGCCCAGCTGGCGGACTCGGTCGCCGAAGCGGTCCGTGAGGGCGTGCAGGTGGCGGTCGTCGTCGGCGGCGGGAACATGTTCCGCGGCGCGGCGCTGTCGCAGGGTGGCATGGACCGCGCGCGGGCCGACTACATGGGCATGCTCGGGACCGTCATCAACTGTCTCGCCCTGCAGGACTTCCTGGAGAAGCGCGGCATCGACACCCGCGTGCAGACCGCGATCACGATGCAGCAGGTGGCCGAGCCGTTCCTGCCGCGCCGGGCGATCCGACACCTGGAGAAGGGGCGCGTGGTCATTTTCGGCGCGGGGCTCGGCTCGCCGTTCTTCTCGACCGACACCTGCGCCGCGCAGCGGGCGCTGGAGATCGGCGCCGAGGCGTTGCTCAAGGGCACTCAGGTCGACGGCGTGTACGACTCGGATCCGCGCAAGAACCCCGACGCGGTCCGGTTCGATCAGCTTGAGTACGGTGAGGTGCTGACGCGGGGTCTCGGGGTCATGGACGCCACCGCGATCAGCCTGTGCATGGACAACGGCCTGCCCATCGTGGTCTTCGACCTCATGGGCGAGGGCAACATCCTCCGGGCGGTCCGTGGTGAGAAGATCGGCACGCTGGTGAGTCCGGCAGGGAAGTAGGGAGCCGCAGTGATCGACGAAACCCTCCTCGAGGCCGAGGAGAAGATGGACAAGGCGGTGACGGTCGCCAAGGACGACTTCGCGAGCATCCGCACCGGCCGTGTGACGCCCTCGATGTTCAACAAGATCAACGTTGACTACTACGGGTCACCGACGCCGATCCAGCAGCTCGCGTCGTTCCATGTCCCCGAGGCGCGCATGGTGCTCGTGCAGCCGTACGACAAGGGCTCGCTGAACGCGGTCGAGAGGGCCATCCGCGACAGCGACCTCGGCGTCAACCCGAGCAACGACGGCACCGTGATCCGCGTGGTGTTCCCCGAGCTCTCGGAGGAGCGCCGCAAGGAGTACATCAAGGTCGCCCGCAACAAGGCGGAGCACGGCCGGGTGTCCGTACGGAACATCCGGCGGCACGCCAAGGAGATCCTCGACAAACTCGTCAAGGACGGCGAGGCCGGCGAGGACGAGGTCCATCGCGCCGTCAAGGAGCTCGACGACCTCACCCAGAAGCACGTCGCGAAGATCGACGAGCTGCTGAAGCACAAGGAAGCCGAGCTGCTCGAGGTCTGACGTCTCGGCCCGGGACGCGGGCCGTACGGCATGACCGTGATCCTTGTGCCGCACCGCGAGAGCGGGCGGCACAAGGATTACGCGTATATAGAGAGTGGGACGCTGTGGACGGAACTGCTGCCGCCGGCGACCGGAACCCGGCGGGGGGCCCTGTGGGCTCTTCCGGTGCCGGACACGGTCCCGAGAGGGGAGACCGCGCCGGCGCCAAGAAGACATCGGGACGCACCGGCCGCAACCTCCCCGCGGCGGTGGGGGTCGGCGTCGCGCTGGGCGCGGTGGTCATCGGCTCGCTCTACTTTGTAAAGGCCAGCTTCCTCGCCGTCGTCCTCGTGGCCGTCGGCGTCGGCATCCACGAGATCGTCAAGGCGTTCGGCGGATTCGGCATCCGGGTGCCGCTGCCGCCCCTGCTGGCCGGCATGGCCGCGATGGTGGTCGGGCCCTATTGGGGCGGGACGTCGTTCCTTGTGGGCGCGTTCGCCGTGACCGTGATGGTGCTGCTGGCCTGGCGCATGTTCCAGGGCGCGGAGGGATTCGTCAGGGACGCGACCGCCGCGGTGTTCGTCGCGGTCTATCCGGCGCTGCTCGCGGGGTTCGTGCCGCTGCTGCTGGCTCCCGAGGACGGGCCGGACCGGGTGATCGTCTTCATCGCGGTCACCGTGTGCAGCGACATCGGTGGATACTTCGCCGGGATCTTCCTCGGCAAGCACCGGATGTCGCCGCTCATCAGTCCGAAGAAGACCTGGGAGGGCTTCGCCGGGTCCACCCTCGCCTGCGTCGTGGGCGGTGCGTTACTGGTTCACTTCCTGTTGCAGGGTGAGTACTGGGAGGGCGCCGTCGTCGGCCTCGCGGGAGTCGTGTGCGCGACGCTCGGCGACCTGATCGAATCGGTGATCAAGCGCGACATCGGCATCAAGGACATGGGCACGCTGCTGCCGGGGCACGGCGGAGCCATGGACCGCCTCGACTCCCTGTTGTTCACGCTCGTCCCCGTGTGGCTGCTGCTCACGCTCCTGGTCCCGGTCGCCTGACAGAGCAGTCCGGTCCCTGCGGGCGTCAGATCCGGCTGGTCATCGCCAGCCGCTCGCTGATCGCCCGGTGGCCGTGATCGGCCACGAGGCGCAGCTCGGGCTCGGTGAGCGGGAACAGCCACAGCCACCGTACGGCATCGCCGCCGAACACGAATCCCGACATGTCTGGCAGGCCGGGCGGGTCCCCCAGCATGAGCACCCCCTGGTGCCCGCCGTCCAACGGGAACGTGAGCGGGTCCTGGAACCAGCGGGCCGTGTGCCCGTGCCCCAGCCACGTCACCGACCGCCAGGGATACTGCCCGAGCCAGGCGAACAGCCGTGCGGCGGTCCTCGGATCCTGCCGCGTCGCGAGCGCGAGTTCCACCCGGCACGCCGTGTCGTACATCTCCGCGGCGGGCATCCGCTGGCAGCTCATGCCGACGGTGGACAGGACCGTGTAGTCGCGGGTGAACGTGGGCGGGCGCTCGCTGACGCCGACCAGGGGGAACCGGTCGCCGCCGACGTCCCAGTAGCGGCCGGGCGGCCCGAGCCTGCCGTCGAGATGGCCGAGCACGAACTGCTGGTAGGTGGCCCAGCTGCCCTCAGCCTGCCGCCACTGCCAGTACGCGCGGGCCTTGGCCACCCGGGGGGACAGGCCCTCCAGCGCCTCGCCGAGCGGCCAGGCGAACGGCGACTCCCCGACGGCGTCCCGCGCGTACCCGGGCAGGCCGCGCTCCATGTCGGCCCACGCCGGAATGACCGCCAGAAGCGTGTCGTTCTCGTACAGGGCGACGCCGTCGCCCTCCTCGAACCACAGCACCGACAGCGACTCCGGGTCGAGGGGCGGCCGGCCGGAGGGATGCGCGGTGCGCGCCTCGGGCATCACCGGCGGCAGCCCCGCGTTGGCCCTGGCGACATCGGCCTCGGCGGGCGCGGGGACGTGATTGGCCAGCCAGACCGCTCCGTGGACGATCCCCTTCGCGTCGCGAAGGTAAGCTACGGAGGAGGTCCGGTCGGCTTCGATCGTCAGTGTGCGGCTCCCGTAGGGGTTGGGGCTGGTGAGCACGACAGTGGTGTCCACACCTCACCTCTCGTACGCCTCCGGGATTCGACCGCCAGACAGAATGTAAAGCCGCGTGCGCCAGTCGTTAAGACCACGGCCGCGGGATATGGAAAGGGTTTTGCGTGAGCGAGCAGCCGAAGACCGGGCAGCTGACCTTCGTGGCGCCCCGCCGGGCCAAACCGCAGCGCCATCTCGCCGACCTGACGATGGCCGAACGCAGGGCGGCCGTGGCGGAGCTCGGCGAGAAGCCGTTCCGCGCCGACCAGCTCTCCCGCCACTACTTCACCCGGCTGACCGGCTCTCCCGAGCAGATGACCGACCTGCCGGGCGCGCTGCGCGAGCGGCTGGTCGAACAGCTCATGCCCCCGCTGCTGACGTCCGTACGCGAGATCACCTGTGACGGCGGCATGACGCGCAAGACGCTGTGGAAGCTGTTCGACGGGTCGCTGGTCGAGTCGGTTCTGATGCGTTACCCCGACCGGGTCACCATGTGCGTCTCCTCGCAGGCCGGGTGCGGCATGAACTGCCCGTTCTGCGCGACCGGCCAGGCCGGCCTCACCCGCAACATGTCCACCGCCGAGATCGTCGAGCAGGTCGTCGCTGGCGCGCGGGCGCTGGCGCGCGGCGAGGTCCCGGGCGGCCCCGGCCGGGTGACCAACGTGGTCTTCATGGGCATGGGCGAGCCGATGGCCAACTACAAGGCCGTGATCGGCGCCGTCCGCCGCCTGGTCGATCCGGCGCCGGAGGGCCTCGGCATCTCGGCGCGCGGGGTCACGGTCTCGACGGTCGGCCTGGTGCCGGCGATCGGCAAGCTCGCCGACGAGGGCCTGCCGGTGACGCTCGCCGTCTCCCTGCACGCGCCGGACGACGAGCTCAGGGACACGCTCGTGCCGATCAACACGCGGTGGAAGGTCGCCGAGGTGCTCGACGCGGCGTGGGACTACGCGGCCAGGACGAAACGGCGCGTGTCCATCGAGTACGCCCTGATCAAGGACATCAACGACCAGGAGTGGCGGGCCGACCTGCTCGGCCGCCTGCTCAAGAACAAGCTCGTGCACGTCAACCTGATCCCGCTCAACCCCACGCCCGGCTCGAAGTGGACCGCCTCGCGCCCCGAGGACGAGCGGGCGTTCGTCCGCCGCCTGGAGTCCCACGGCGTCGCCGTCACCGTACGGGACACCCGGGGACGGGAGATCGACGGGGCGTGCGGGCAGCTCGCCGCCGCGCCTCAGCCGTAACGCCGCCCACGGCGCCGCGCCCCGGCCGTAGCGCCGTTCACGGCCGGGTGCGGCGCAGCCGCGTGTAGGCCGCCAGGCCGACCGCGGGCCACAGCAGCGACTGCACGGTGAGCAGAGGCAGGTTCGCCTGCAGCTCGCCGTGGTGGGCGTCGCGCATCCAGCCCATGACCGGCACGGTGAGCCAGCGGGCCCCGGCCAGGCTGATCACCAGCATCGACAGGTAGCCGAGGATCAGAGCGATCGTGGAGACCGCCGGGGAGGGCAGGATCGGGCGGCTGGTCAGCGCCCCGAGCGCGAGCCCCGCGGTCGCGGACAGCAGATGCAGCCACACCCCGGTCAGGAGCACGGCGAGCGTGGGGGAGGCGGCGAGGCGGAAGAGCAGCGCGGCCTCGGCGATCGCGGCCAGCGCCAGCAGCGACGCGAACGCCGCCAGGAGGCCGCCCACCAGTTCCCTCGGTCCCAGCGCGGACAGGGCGACACTGCGCTGCTCGTCGGGCTCGGTGTCGAGCAGGCCACGCGCGGCCCAGGCGAGCACCGGCACGAGCATGGCCGCCGAGTCCGCGGTGGCCCCGATCTCCTGACCGGCGGGGATGGGGCCGGCGTAGAGGACCGCGAGCAGCGCCAGCAGTCCGATGAGCGGTTGCAGGGCCCGGTGGGAGGCGACGTAGCCGGCGACGCGGAACCGCGCCAGTGCGAGCACGGAGATCATCCGGCGGCCTCCCCGGCGACGTGAGCCGAGGTGCGGCCCGTGATGTTCACCGTGCAGCCCTCGGCACGCAGGCGGTCGGCCAGGTCGGCCGCCCTCGACGCGTCCACCGCCACCTCCAGCACGGTCAGGGCCGTCTCGCCGGCCTCCTCGGCCGGCTCGAGTTCCCGCACGGCGCGGTCGCGGACCTCACAGCGGCGCAGGCCGGGAAAGGCCCGCAGATCGCCCTGGTGGTCGCTCACGACGACGATCCCGCCGCGCGCGCCGATCTCCCCGATGATCCTGGGGAGTTCGGCCCGGGTGGCGGCGTCGAGACCGGCGAAGGGCTCGTCGAGCACGAGCAGTCCCGGCTCGGCGAGCAGCGCCTGCGCGAGGCCCACCTTGTGCGCGCTGCCCTTGGACAGGTCGGGCAGGCGCTGCCCGAGCAGGTGGTCCATGCCGAGTCGTTCGCTCCATCGGCCGATCGCGTCCGTGCTCACCCTCCGGACCGCCGCCATGTGCCGCAGGTAGGACGCCACGGTGAACGGCTGGTCCGCGGGGAACCGCTCGGGGGCGTACCCGACGACCCGGGGGCGGTCCTGGACGCTACCGCGTACGGGCCTGAGCAGCCCGGCGATCAGTCGTAGGAGGGTCGACTTGCCGGTGCCGTTGGGCCCGGTGACCTCGACCACGTCTCCCGGATCGAGGACCAGGCCGGCGTCGGACAGGACCCAAGGGGCTCGCCGTCCGTATCGGAAGGAGAGGCTGGCGATCCGCATAGTTTTCCGAGCCTATCGGGATGTTCCTCCCCGGCGCCGGAATATCGGGCGATCTTCGGCGCGACGCCGGCCGATGCTGGCGGCTACCGTTCGCTACCGGGGCGGGGCGGGGCGTCGGCGTCGGCGTCGGCGTCGCCGGAGTTCTGGCTCCGGACGGCACGGCCGAGCAGGTCGGTGAGCGTCCGCCGTTCGTCCTCGTCGAGCGCGCCGAGGAGCTCGTCCTCCGCCCCGCTCACGAGCTCGTGCCCCTGTTCACCCGCCCGTACGCCGTCCGGCGTCAGCGTCAGCAGATAGGCGCGCCGGTCCGCGGGACTCCGGCGACGCTCGACGAGATTGGCCTGTTCGAGACCGTCGACGACCGTGACGACCGTGGTGCGGTCGATGCCGAGACGCCGGCCCAGGTGCTGCTGCGTCATCGGGCCCTCCTCCGCCAGCAGCGCGAGGACGGCGTGCTGCTTGACGGAGACTCCCAGCGTGTCGAGTTCCCGAGCCTCCAGATCGAGGGCGCGCATGTAGAGCCTGCCGAGCAGAAAGCTGAGACGGCCGGACAGAGCTCGAGGCACCTCGGTGGTCATGCCGAGAGATTACAGCGGCGCGGATATACCGTTGCGCTGATTGTCAGTTGCACTGTTACACTTCCGGCGAATCCCGGCTCCGCACGAAAGGATCAGCCGAATGACGGAGAGCACCGAGCAGAGGCGCGGGTCGCCGCAGCTCAATCGCCGGCGATGGTTGGGGCTGGCTTCGGTCGCACTCGCCCAGTTGATGATCGTCGTCGACATGACGATCATCAACGTGGCGTTGCCCTCCATCACCGCCGATCTGGCGATCACGACGGCCGACCGGCAGTGGGTCGTCACCGCGTACACACTCCCCTTCGCGGGGCTCCTCCTGCTGGGCGGGCGGGTCAGCGACCGCACCGGCCGCAAGCGGGCGCTTCTCGTCGGGCTGGCCGGCTTCGCCGCCGCATCGGTGGCCGGCGGCGCGGCGACGAACGTGACGACGCTGCTGGTCGCCCGGGCGGCCCAGGGAGCGTTCGGCGCACTGCTCGCGCCCGCGTCCCTCTCCCTGGTGGCCACGACCTTCGTCGATCCCAAGGAGCGGACCGCCGCGTTCGGCGTCTTCGGCGGGGTCGTCGCCGCGGGATCACCGATCGGGCTGATCCTCGGTGGAACCCTCACGACGTCGCTGAGCTGGCACTGGGTGTTCTACGTGAACGTTCCCATCGCCCTCGTCGCCGCTCTCGGCGTCGTGGTGTTCCTGCGGGAGTCCCGGACGGCGGCGGCGACCGGCTACGACTTCCTCGGGGCGGTGTCGGCCACGGCCGGTCTGGTGGCGATCGTCTGGGGATTCACCAGGGCGACGCAGGCCGGCTGGGCCCAGAGCTCCACCATCGCGTCGCTCGCCGCGGGCGTCGTCCTGCTGGCCCTCTTCCTGCTGGCGGAGTCCCGGGTGAGCGATCCGCTTCTTCCGCCGTCGATCCTCCGTCACCGCGGACGCGGCGGCTCCTACCTCGTCATCGTGCTGATGATGGCCGGGCCGTTCGGGGCGTACCTTTTCATGGGATTGTTCCTGCAGGACATCAAGCACTACTCCGCCCTGCGGACGGGGCTGGCCTTCCTGCCGCTGACCCTCGGCGTCATGCTGGCCGTGGGCCTCGGCAGCCGGCTGACGACGACCATCGCACCACGGTTCGTCATGGGAGGCGGCCTCCTCCTGGGAGCCGTGGGGATGGCGCTGCTGACACGCCTCAACGCCGGCAGCGGATACGCGTCCGGAGTCCTTCCCTCCTTCATCCTGATCGGCGTCGGGATGGGTCTCGTCCTGCCGGCCGCACTCGACCTGTCGACGTTCGGCCTGCCGCCCGGCGAGGCGGGTGTGGCCGGCGCCATGTTCAACGTCTCCCAGCAGACCGGCGCGTCGCTCGACACCGCATTGCTGAACACGGTCGCGGCCAACGGCGCGGCGGCCTATCTCGCCGCTCACGGTTCCCCCGTGCAGAGCCGGGTTCACGGATACACCAGCGCGACCGGGTGGGCGGCGGCGATTCTGCTCGCGGCCGCGGTGGCCGCTCTGCTCCTGATCGACACGCGGCTGGGGAAGACGACTCCCGTGACGCCCGGCGCGGCAGAAGCCGGCGAGGCCATCGCCCCCTGAGATGCTCCCGCGCTGCCGGCGCGAAGGACCGGTGAGCCCGCCCTCACAGGCCGCCGAGCTGCGCCGCCGCCCGGATGGCCAGCCACACCTCGGCGAAGTCGCCGGTCGCCGACAGGTCACGCCCGGTCAGCGCGCCGAAGCGGCGCAGCCGGTACGACAGCGTGTTGGGGTGGATGTGCAGGGCCCGCGCGGCGTCGTCGACGCGCCGGTCGCGCTCCATCCACGTCCGGACCGACGCGATCAGGTCCGACCCGTGCTCGGCGTCGTATCGCAGGACGTCGCCGAGCACGTGCTCGACCAGGGCGGCCAGCACGCCCACGTCGTCCGGCAGCCACCGGCCCATCCTGTCCTCGCCGTAGGCGACCAGCGGCCTGCCCGCCTCGGCGGCGCGGGAGGCCGCCCACAACGCCTCGCGCTGGGCGACGCGCAGCGACGACCCGGGCGGCAGGGGGCGGCTGACGCCGGCCGCGATTCCCGGGATCTCGCGCAGCGCCGCCCCCGCCCGGGACGCTCCGTCTCCGCCGGAATCGACGGTCGGCGCCTTCGCCTCCGCGGCGACGACGCCCGCCGCCGTCAGCACGTACAGGTCCCGGTGCCGGCGGAGCATGAGGTGCGGGTGCTCGCCGAGGGCCTGGACGACGGCGTCGTCGACGGCGTCGCGCACCACGAGCAGCACGACGTCGCGGTCCGGCGGCAGGCCCATCAGGGCGAGCCTGCGCCGGGCGGTCTCCGGGTCGAGCACGTCCTGCAGCAGTTCGGCCAGTGTCTCCGCGCCCTGACGGCGCAGCGTCTCGCGTTCGCTGCGCACCATCGTCACCCGGAGGGCGGCGACGGTCGCGATGTGCTGGACCACGGCCAGCCCGGCCGGACGGGCGCCCTCCCGCTCGAAGGCGACCAGAAATCCGGCCGGCCCGCCGGGCGCGGGGACCGGGAGGGCGAAGCCGCCGGGGATCGTCGGCGGCGCGTCCGCGGACGCGGGCAGCCGTACCGACGGCGGGGGCGCCGGCACGCCCGGCAGCAGCGGGCGGCCCTGCGGCGTGCTCAGGTAGATCTCGTAGCCCGACAGCCGTTCGAGCCGGCGGAACAGCCCGGCCGTGTCCAGTCCCTCGAACGCGAGCCAGCGCAGCGCGCCGAACACCTGGAGCTGGGCCCCCAGCCGCTGGTGCGCGTCCTCCTGAACGGCCGCCGCGACCTCCTGCGCGATCGCGATGAACGGCACGGCCAGCGGCACCTCCAGCACGGGGAATCCCCGCTCCTCGGCGGTGTCGAGGAAGGACCGGCGCAGCGGCGGGACGTGCAGGCCCGCGCTGAGCGCGAGCGCGGCCACCCCCGCGTCGTCGAGCCGCTCCAGGTACGCGCGCTGCGCCGCGGCGGCGCGGGGGACTCCGATGCCGGTCGTCATGATGACCTCGGCCCCGAGCAGCCAGGGCGTGGGGTCCTCCAGTTCGCTGACGTGGGCCCAGGAGACCGACCTGCCGAGGCCGCGCTCGCCCGCCAGCACCCGCAGCTGGAGCGCGGGGGAGCGCAGCAGGTCCTCCACGGTGTTGTGCCCGTCCACAACGGTCACCCTATTTCCCATGATTACCCTAATTGTCCTGACGTGGGCGATTAGGCAGACGCACACGGTCTCCCTTGACCTGGAGGAACTCATGACGACGGCAGCTCCCTCCGCCTCGGCCGGGCTTCGTACGGTGGTGGAGCCGGGGGTGCGGCCGTGACGCGGGTCGCGGCCGCGCAGCTCGCGCTGCGGGTCGGCGAGCCGGAGGCGAACCGCGCCGCCGCCGAGGCGGCGATCCTGGAGGCGGCCGGGGCCGGTGCTCGGCTGGTGGTGCTGCCCGAGCTCGTCAACAGCGGCTATGTCTTCACCGGCGCCGATGAGGCCAGGAGCCTCGCCGAGCCCGCCGACGGCCCGACCGTCACCGGCTGGGCCCGCCTCGCCCGTGCCGGCCGGCGAGCGCCCGGTGCTGGTCGCGTACGCCCAGGTCGCCGCCGCGGCCAATAGCATGTTCGTCGCCGTCGCCGTCGCCGACCGGTGCGCGGCCGAGCGCGGCGTCGACTGGGTCCGCGGCACGTCGCTGATCGGCCCGGACGGATACCCGCTGGCGGGTCCCGTGTTCAGGGACGGGCCGGCCGTGCTGGTCGCCGACTGCGACCCGGCCCGCGCGAGGGACAAGGCCACCGGCCCGCGCAACCACGTCCACCGCGACCGGCGCACGGATCTCTACTGAAACGGATCCCCGTCCGCGCCTTCCACGTGGCCTACGATCTGATCGGCCTGCTCGCGCCCGGGAAGGCCTGACGCCAGGGGGAGAAGCCGTGATCGTCGACCTGTCGGTGCCCGTCGTGAACGGCATGCCCGTCTACCCCGGCGATCCGGAGGTCGAGATCGCGCCCGCCCTCACGGTGGCGGCCGAGGGCGTCAACGTCCTCGGCCTGCACCTCGGCTCCCAGTCCGGCACCCACGTGGACGCGCCGTTCCACATCGACGACGCGCTGCCGACGCTGGACGACCTGCCGCTGGAGCGGTTCCTCGGGCCTGCGGCGGTCCTCGACGTCCGGGGCCTGCCGCCGCGCTCACCGGTCACCGCCGGAATGCTCGAGACGGTGGCCGGACGACTGCGGCCGGGCACCGTCCTGCTCGTCGCGACCGGCTGGGACGAGCACTGGGGGACGCCGGAGTACCTGGCCCACCCGTACCTGGCGGCGGAGACCGCACGCCTGATCGCCGCCGCGGGCGTGCGTACGGTCGGCATCGACGCGCTCAGCGTCGACCCGACGTCGCGGCCCGCCGGCGACGACGCGGCGGGGGCCTCAGCAACCGGAGCGGCCGGAGCAATCGGGGCGGCCGGAGAACCGGGCGGGGATCTGCCGGCGCACCGGGCCCTGTGCGGGGCGCACGCCGTGATCGCCGAGAATCTGCGCAACCTGGATCCCCTGCTGGAGGCCCAGGCCGCCGGCCGTCCCATCGAGGTCTCGCTGTTCCCGCTGCGCCTGGCCGGCGCGGACGGCGCCCCCGTCCGCGCCGTCGCCCGGATCGGCGGAGTCTGAGGCCTGTCCACTGCCCGAGTGAAAGCGGTCGCTTACTGGAGATCCGCACCGGCGCGGCGGCCCTGGAGGATTGGGGCTCCAGGGGAACCACACACGTCGGGACGGGGGTCACGGTGAGCAGTGTCACCGAGAAAGCGATCGGGAAAGCGATCGGGACACGGGCGGGGACGGGCGGCACGGGAGCCGGCACGCGCGCCCACGCGCTGCTCTTCCAGGCCGCGGTGGCGGCGGAGGACGGCCGGGAGCACGACGCGCGAGCCCTGCTCGGGGAGGTGCGCGCCGGGCTCGACCCCGACGCCGACCCCCGGGACATGCTGGCCATGTACTACCTGGCGGGCCTGTCCGGCCGGCTGGAGGGGGAGGAGGGCGTCAACCTCTACCTGCGTCGTTATCAGCGTCCGCAGATCGATTTGTTCTATCTCCTCGCGCGGCACCTTCCGCTCGTACGCGCCGGGCACCTCGCCAACGCGTACCTGCTCGACCACCTGGGCGAGGACGTACGCGTCGCCACCCTGCTGTCGATCGGCATCGGGCAGGGCCACCAGGAGAGCGCGCTGCTGGCCGAGGCAGCGGCACGGAACCTGCCGCTGCGCCGCCTCGTGGTCGTCGGGGTGGACCCGGCGGCCGCGGCCCTGGCCGACGCCGAGGCCAACCTGCTGCGCGCCGGCGCGGAGCACGGGATCGAGGTGACCTTCCACGCGGTGCCGCGCGCCACGGAGGCCCTGGACGACGACGACTGGAAGCTGATCGGGCAGGCTCAGGGGCCGCTGCTCGCGGTGGCCTCCTTCGCCCTGCACCACATGCTGAACCCGCGTCCCGGGCACGACGCGCGCGACGTCTTCCTGCGGCGGTTGCGCTCCCTGGAGCCCGCCGCCGTCGCGCTGTGCGAGCCCGGCTCGGACCACCACCAGGTGGGCCTGGCCGAGCGGTTCGCCAACTCCTGGGAGATGTTCGGCACACTCTTCCAGGCCATCGACGGCCTGCCGCTCGGCCGTGCCGAGCAGGACGCGATGAAGAGCTTCTTCGGCAGGGAGATCCTGAACATCGTGGGCGCCGTGGACGAGGCCGGCCGGTACGAGCGGCACGAGCCCACCGCCACCTGGCTGCGCCGCCTGCGGCGCTGCGGATTCACGCCCACCGTGCCCGCGGTCAGCGAGGACCTGGCACGGGTGCTGACGGCGCCGCCGGACTTCACCCTCGACGTGGAGCCGGACCACGTCCGGCTCGGCTACCGGGACGTGCCCCTGCTGGCCGTGATGACGGCCGTGCCGGGCGCCGACTGACGGCCGTGCGTGGGGGACGTCAGCGCGTCCCCCACGAGTACGTCTGCTTGTGGAGCTTGAGGTAGACGAACGTCTCGGTCGCCCGCACGCTGGAGATCGCGCGGATCTTCCCGAGGATCTCCAGCAGGTGGGTGTCGCCCTCGCAGACCACCTCGACCATGATGTCGACCGAGCCGGCCGTGAGCACCACGTAGTCGATCTCGGGAATCTGCGCCAGCTCGTCGGCGACCCGCTCCAGGTCGCCCTCGCACTTGATACCGATCATGGCCTGGCGGGGGAAGCCCAGGGTGAGCGGGTCGGTGACGGCGACGATCTGCATGACGCCGAGGTCGAGCAGGCGCTGCACGCGCTGGCGCACGGCGGCCTCCGACAGCCCCACCGCCTTGCCGATGGCGGCGTACGGCTTTCGCCCGTCCATCTGAAGCTGCTCGATGATCTGCTTGGAGATCTCGTCGAGCACCACCGGCCCACCCTTCGCGGCAGCCGCGCGAGCCTTAGGCGGAGTCGTCATCCTCGGGGGGTGTCCTCTCTCGGCGGGCTTCGGCCGCCGTAGCGACCTCGTGTTACAGCACCGTTGTTGACATGTTGCGATCGTGGTCTGACATGTTGTCAGCTCAACCGCCTGCGTCAAGCGATTTCGTAGCAATTTGGTATCTTAGCGACGAAATCCCTTGTCGTAGGCTCTTTCCTCTGTCAGAGTCGCGACAACTCAGCCACCTCAACAGGAGGTCAACGGTGACCACCCGTCTCCAGAACTTCGTGAACGGGAAGTTCGTCGACGCCGCGAGCGGCCGTTTCTCCGACGTCGTAGACCCTACGACGGGCGAGGTCTACGCCCAGGCGCCGGTGTCGGGTCAGGAGGACGTCGACGCCGCGTACGCCGCCGCGACGGCCGCCTTCGAGACGTGGGGACAGGCGACGCCGGGCGAGCGCGCGGCGCTGCTGCTGAAGGTCGCCGACGCGATCGAGGCCCGCGCGGACGAGATCAACGAGGCCGAGTGCCGTAACACCGGCAAGCCCCGCGCCCGGATGGCCGAGGACGAGACCCCGATCGCCGCCGACCACTTCCGGTTCTTCGCCGGTGCGGCCCGCACCCTGGAGGGCCCCACCGCCGGAGAGTTCCTCGCCGACCACACCTCGGTGATCCGGCACGAGCCGATCGGCGTCATCGGCCAGGTCACGCCGTGGAACTACCCGATGATGATGGCGGTGTGGAAGATCGCCCCCGCTCTCGCGGCCGGCAACACGATCGTGCTCAAGCCGTCCGACACGACCCCGGTCTCCACGCTGAAGCTGGCCGAGATCCTCGGCGACGTCCTGCCGGCCGGCGTCTTCAACGTCGTGACCGGCGACCGGGAGACCGGCGCCATGGTCGTCGGGCACCCGGCCGCGAGCATGGTCGCGATCACCGGCTCGGTCGGCGCGGGCATGGCGGTCGCCAGGACCGCCGCCGACGACGTCAAGCGGGTCCACCTGGAGCTGGGCGGCAAGGCCCCGGTCGTGGTCTTCGAGGACGTCAAGGACATCAAGGCCGTCGCCGAGGCGGTCGCGGGGGCGGGCCTCTACAACGCCGGCCAGGACTGCACGGCCGCCTGCCGGGTGCTCGTGCAGGAGAGCATCCACGACGAGTTCGCCGCGGCGCTGGCGGAGGCCGCCGCCGCCACCAAGGTGGGCGGTCTCGACGTGGACGACGCCTACTTCGGGCCGCTGAACAACGCCAACCAGCTCGACCGGGTCGAGGGCTTCTTCCAGCGGCTCCCCGAGCACGCGAAGGTCCTCACCGGCGGCGCCCGCGTCGGCGACAAGGGGTTCTTCTTCGCCCCCACGGTCGTGGACGGGCTGAAGCAGGACGACGAGATGGTGCAGGACGAGATCTTCGGTCCTGTCATGACCATCCAGACGTTCACCGACGAGGCCGACGCGCTGGCCAAGGCCAACGGCGTCCGCTACGGCCTGTCCGGCTCGGTGTGGACCTCCGACCACGGCCGGGCGATGCGGATGTCCAAGCGGCTCGACTTCGGCGTGGTCTGGGTCAACACCCACATCCCGTTCGTGTCCGAGATGCCGCACGGCGGCTTCAAGCACTCGGGCTACGGCAAGGACCTGTCCGTCTTCGGCCTGCACGACTACACCCGTGTCAAGCACGTCATGCACTACATCGGCGAATAGGTGCGTCCGGCTCCGGCCGGACGTCCCTATCGAAAAAGAGGGATAAGCCTGGAATGACAGAGATCCAGGCGGGCCCGGGGGCAGCCGTCGCGGCTGCCCCCGTATCAGGAGACGTGCCCGCCATCGAACTCGACAACGTGGTCAAGGAGTACGTCTCGCACGGCGAGGTCGTACGGGCGGTCAAGGGCGTGAGCCTCGCCATCGCGGAGGGGGAGTTCTTCTCCCTCCTGGGCCCCTCGGGGTGCGGCAAGACCACCAGCATGCGAATGATCGCCGGGTTCGAGGACCCCACACAGGGGGTTGTCAGGCTCCACGGGGAGGACGTCACGAACGTCCCGCCGAACAAGCGTGACATCAACATGGTGTTCCAGTCCTACGCGCTGTTCCCGCACATGAACGTCTGGGACAACGTCGCGTTCGGGCTCAAGCGCAAGAAGGTCCCCGACGCGGAGATCAAGCGCCGCGTCGGTGAGATCCTCGAGGTCGTCGACCTGGTCGGCCGGGAGAAGCGCCGGCCGAAGGAGATGTCGGGAGGCCAGCAGCAGCGCGTCGCGCTCGCCCGCGCCCTGGTCAACCGGCCCCGGGCGCTCCTGCTCGACGAGCCGCTCGGCGCGCTCGACCTCAAGCTCCGCCAGGCCATGCAGATCGAGCTCAAGCGCATCCAGCGCGAGGTCGGCATCACGTTCGTCTACGTGACGCACGACCAGAGCGAGGCGCTGACGATGAGCGACCGCATCGCCGTCATGAACGACGGCCTCGTGGAGCAGCTCGCCGATCCCCGCGAGATCTACGAGCGGCCCGCCAGCAAGTTCGTGGCCGGGTTCATCGGCACGTCGAACCTGCTGAGCGGCACCGTGCAGCAGGTGGGCGCAGACACCGCCGTGCTCGCCATCGGCCAGAGCGACCGGATCCTGATCCCTGCGCACGGCACGCTCTCGGCAGGCCAGAGCGTCGACCTCACGGTCCGGCCGGAGAAGATCAAGATCGCGAAGGACCGGCCCGAGGGCGATCTCAGCGTCGTGCGGGGGACGGTGGCCGAGGTCGTCTACCTCGGCACCTCCAACAGCTACGTCGTGGTGCTCGGCGACGGCGCCGAGATCACGGTGTTCGAGCAGAACGCGAACGACAGCACGATCACCGCCGAGCGAGGCGACTCGGTCTGGCTCTCCTGGCAGCCCTGGCACTCCTACGCCTTGCGATAACACCCCGAACCCCCCGGTACATAGAACCCGGAGCACCGAACCCCAATGAACCACCCCTACAGGCAGGACCCCGCCTTCCTCCGTGGCATGACCCAGCGCCGGCTCGGCAGGCGCGACGCCTTCCGGCTCGCGGGCCTGTCGGCCGCCGGGCTCGCCCTCGCCGCCTGCGGTGTGCAGGGCAAGGGCACGGCCAAGCCGACCTCCTCCGCGCAGGCCCAGTCCGAGGTGGAGAAGTTCTGGTCGGGCAAGGCGAAGAACGGCCACGTCGACTTCGCCAGCTGGCCGCTCTACATGGACCCCAAGCAGCCCGAGCTCAAGCAGTTCACCCAGCAGACCGGCATCACGGTGAACTACAAAGAGGTCATCCTCGAGATGCCGAGCTGGTTCGCCAAGATCCAGCCGCAGCTCGCCGCCGGGCAGTCGATCGACTACGACCTCATGATCGTCACCAACGGCCTGCACTTCGAGCAGCTCGTCCAGCTCGGCTACCTGGCGCCGCTCGACCACTCCAAGCTGCCGAACTTCGCGGCCAACGCGGCGGAGCAGTACAAGCACGAGTCGTACGACCCGGGCAACGTATACAGCGTCCCGTGGGCCTCCGGCATGACCGGCATCGCGTACAACCCGAAGTACGTCGACACCCCGCCGACCAGCATCGCCGACCTGTGGAACCCCAAGTACAAGGGCAAGGTCGGCATGATGTCCGACTCACAGGAGATCGCCAACTTCGGCCTGTTCGCGATCGGCGCCGACCCCGACAAGTCCACCGAGGCGGACTGGGAGAAGGCCGCGGCCAAGCTCCAGGAGCAGCGCGACGGCGGCATCGTCCGCAAGTACTACGACCAGGCGTACATGGACCCGCTGGCCAAGGGCGACATCTGGCTCACCATGGCGTGGTCCGGCGACGTCTTCCAGAAGAACGTCTCCGACGGCACGGACCTCAAGTTCGTGGTGCCGCAGGAGGGCGGGACCATCTGGACCGACAACATGACGATCCCGAAGACCGCGACGAACCCGGTCGACGCGATCATGTTGATGGACTTCTTCTACGGCCCGGACGTGGCGGCGCACCTAGCGGAGTACATCAACTACGTGACGCCGGTCCCGGCCGCCAAGGACGTCATCGCCGCCGACGCGGCCAAGGCGTCCGGGGACAGGAAGAAGCTCCTGGAGGAAGTGGCGAGCAGCCCGCTGGTGTTCCCGAGCGAGCAGGACACCGCCAGGCTGCGCAACTACGTGAAGTTCAAGACGCCGCAGGAGCAGAAGAAGTTCGAGTCCATCTTCCAGGCGATCACGACGTCATGAGCAGGCTCAAGGCTTCGCTGACGCCGTACCTGCTGCTCTTCCCCGGCACGCTCTGGCTGGCGATCTTCTTCGTCATCCCGACGGTCGTCATGCTGTCGCTGTCGCTGCAGTCGGGCGACGTCGTCAACGGCTACGCGTTCACGTTCAACTGGCACAGCTACGTCGACGGGATCAGCACCTACCACGACCAGATCATCCGGTCGCTGGTGTACGGCGTGATCTCGACGGTGCTCCAGATCGTCATCGGGTTCCCGGTGGCGTACTGGATCGCCTTCAAGGGCGGCAACCGCAAGTCGGTCTACCTGTTCCTGCTGCTGCTGCCCTTCCTGGTGTCGTTCGTGCTGCGCACCATCTCCTGGCAGTTCTTCCTGTCCGACAACGGCATGCTGCTCGGGCCGCTGAAGTCGATGGGCCTGGTGCCGCAGGACTTCCACATCCTGGCCACGAGCGCGGCGGTCATCGGCGGCCTGGCGTACAACTTCCTGCCGTTCATGATCCTGCCGATGTACGTGGCGCTGGAGCGGATCGACCCGCGCGTCCTGGAGGCCGCGCAGGACCTCTACGCGAGCAAGCTGCAGACCTTCCTGCGCGTCGTGCTGCCGCTGTCGCTGCCGGGCGTGTTCGCCGGCGTGCTGATGACGTTCGTGCCGGCCACCTCCGACTACGTCAACGCCTCCGTGCTCGGCGGCACCAGCAACACGATGATCGGCAACGTCATCCAGAACCAGTTCCTGGTCAACCAGGACTACCCGATCGCCTCGGCGCTGTCGTTCACGCTGATGGCCCTGCTGCTGGTGGGCATCTTCGCGTACGCCAAGGCGCTCGGCACCGAGGACGTGCTGGAGGTGGCGGCCCGATGAAGGGTGGCCTGCTGCGGGGCCGCGGTCTGCAGATCTACACCTGGCTGGTGATCGCGTGGCTCGTGCTGCCGATCGCCGTCATGATCCTGTTCGGCTTCAACGACACCCACGGCCGGTACAACACGGCCTGGCAGGGCTTCACGCTCAAGTGGTACGGCAAGTTGTTCGAGATCGGCGACCTCACGCAGGCGCTGGTGAACTCGCTGCTCATCGCCGTGCTGACGATGCTGGTCGCCGGGGTGCTCGGGTCGCTGATCGGGCTGGCGCTCGGCCGCTACCGCTTCCGCGGCTCCGGGGCGATGAACCTGGTGATGTTCGCGGCGATCTCCTGCGCCGAGATCGTCATGGGCGCGTCGCTGCTGTCGCTGTTCGTCACGCTCGCCGTGCCGCTCGGCTTCTGGACGATCCTGATCTCGCACGTCATGTTCTCGATCTCGTTCGTGGCCGTGACCGTGCGGGCCCGGGTGATGACGCTCGACTCCTCCCTGGAGGAGGCGGCCCGCGACCTCGGCGCGGGGCCGTGGACGACGTTCCGGCTGGTCACGCTGCCCATGATCTTCCCCGGCGTGATGGCGGGCTCCATGCTGGCCTTCGCGCTGTCGATCGACGACTTCGTCATCACCAACTTCAACTCCGGCGGCACCATGACGTTCCCGCTGTGGATCTGGGGCGCCACCCGCGTCGGCCTCCCGCCGCAGGTGAACGTCATGGGCACGCTGATCTTCGCGGCCGGCGTGCTGATCGCCGTGGTCAACGCCCTGATGGCCCGCCGCCGCAGCTGACAGACCCTGCAAGAACCTGTGAGATCCCCCGGGATCTCGAGGGGAAGTGAAATGTGTGAGTCCGCTGAAAGCTCTCGCTGACGCGGAGCGCAAACCGTACTGGCTGGACCGGTCGATCGCACCCGAGCCGCTGCCCCCGCTGACGGGGGAGGTCACGGCGGACCTGGCGGTGGTCGGCGGCGGCTTCACCGGTCTGTGGACCGCCCTGATGGCCAAGGAGCGCGACCCCTCGCTCGACGTGGTCCTCCTGGAGGGCCGCGCGGTCGGGTGGGCCGCCTCCGGCCGCAACGGCGGCTTCTGCGCGGCGAGCCTGACCCACGGGCTCGGCAACGGCCAGGACCGCTGGCCCGCGGAGATCGCGACCCTGGAACGGCTCGGCCGGGAGAACCTCGACGAGATCGAGCGCACCCTCACCCGATATGGCGTCGAGTGCTCCTTCGAGCGGACCGGCGAGCTGCGGGTGGCCACCGAGGAGTGGCAGCTCGCCGGGCTCGACGAGGAGGTCAGCGCGGCGGCCTCGCTCGGCGGGCGGCTGGAGCGGCTCGACCGCGAGCAGGTGCGGGCCGAGGTGGACTCCCCGGCGTATCTCGGCGGGGTGTGGGACCGGCAGGGCGTCGCCATGGTCGACCCGGCGCGCATGGCGTGGGGACTGCGCGACGTCTGCGTGCGGCTGGGCGTGCGCGTCTTCGAGCACACGCCGGTGCGCTCCCTGCACGACGACGGCCTCGTGCTCGAACTGGGCACGCCGAAGGGCCGGGTCCGGGCCGGGCGGGTGGCGCTCGGCACCGGCGCCTTCCCTCCGCTGCTGCGCCGGCTCAGGCACTTCCTCGTGCCGGTGTACGACTACGCGCTGATGACCGAGCCGGTGCCGGACGACCTGATGGCGGAGATCGGCTGGCGCAACCGTCAGGGCATCGGCGACTCGGCCAACCAGTTCCACTACTACCGGCTGACCGACGACAACCGGATCCTGTGGGGCGGCTACGACGCCGTGTATCACAACGGCGGCCTGGTCAGGACGGAGTACGACCAGCGCGACGCCACGTTCGAGAAGCTCGCCACGCACTTCTTCGAGACGTTCCCGCAGCTGCACGGCCTGCGCTTCACGCACAGATGGGGCGGGGTCATCGACACCTGCAGCCGGTTCAGCGCCTTCTTCGGCACGGCGTACGGCTCGCGCCTCGCCTACGCCGCCGGATACACCGGCCTCGGCGTGGGGGCCACCCGCTTCGGGGCCAATGTCATCCTCGACCTGCTGCAGGGCCGGGTGACCGAGCGTACGGAGCTGCGCATGGTGCGGGACAAGCCGATGCCCTTCCCGCCCGAACCGGTGCGGTCCGGCGTCATCCAGCTCACCCGCTGGGCCATCGCCCGGGCCGACGAGCACGAGGGCCGCCGCAACGCCTGGCTGCGCACCCTCGACGCCTTCGGCGTCGGCTTCGACTCCTAGTACTCCAGCCGTAGATCATGATCTTCAGGTCCCGTTCCCGCGTCCGGGCTTTACTCCGTGCACATGGCTGACCACCGTGGCCCGGGACGACCTGATCGAGCGGGCGGGCGTGTTGTCCTCCGCGAAGCTCAGCGAGGTTGGAGAAGCCCTCCGTGCCGCTGGAGAGAGGAGGGAGTGGACCCCGATGACGGCTGCCAGGATCAGCGAGATCAAAGATGCCCGCCGTCTCGAAGGACTCGAGTAGCGGACGCCTGTCCGTAGGCGAAGCCGGCCCCTGACCGGTCAGTGCGGACGGGGGCAGCGTGACAGTGCTGAATGAGCCAGGTGCCCGCCGTCCGCTTGACCACGAGGGACAGGCGTGCCGGACTCGCCTCACCACTGAGAGAGCGGCCGTGTGTGCAGGCGCCGATGAACGAGCGCGCGGGTCCGGACGTCCACCACCTCCGGCTTGTTGAACACGCGGAAGACAGTCGCCGGCGATACCCCCGCAAAAGGCGCGCGCCAGCTCTCAAATCGTTGCCACGGTCGTACATCAGCGCATCTCGCTGTAACCGGTTTCATGTAACCGGTTGCACGAAATTATGCGAGGCGTCGTATCAGTGTCAATGACCACCGCAGATTTTCTGCACGTTATTTTTCTGTGACTTGACAGAAATGGTGGCGTTCTGTGGGATTTCCACTGACAGGCCGATGTCGCACTGTTGCCGCGGGGCCCGGCCTTCTCATCGCATCTCGCAGTCACCCTTCCTCTCCGTTCGAAGGAGTCCCAGGTGTCTGCTGGACGAATCCGTCTCGCCGCCGGAGTGCTGGCCGCCGGCATACTCGCCGCGGGCTGCGGCGGCTCACCCTCCACCGGATCCGGGTCGGCCGAGGGCGAGATCACATTGACCCTCAACCTGTTCGGGAACATGGGCTTCAAGGAGCTCTACGCCAAGTACGAGGCCGCTCACCCCAACATCAAGATCATCGAGAGGACGTCGGCGTACAACGACCACCACCGCAACCTCGCGGCGCACCTGGCCACCGGCAGCGGCACCGCCGACATCGAGGGGATCGACACCGGCTTCATCGCCCAGTTCAGGAACCAGCCCCAGCACTTCGCCGACTTACGCAAGTACGGGGCCGACCAGCTCAAGGACCGCTGGCTGCCGTGGAAATGGGAGGCGTCGCTGGCCAAGTCGGGGGCTCAGATCGGCTACGGCACCGACGTCGGCGGCCTGGCCATGTGCTACCGCCGCGACCTGTTCGAGAAGGCCGGGCTACCCACCGACCGTGACGAGGTCTCCAAGCTCTGGCCCGACTGGACGTCCTACTTCGAAACCGGTAAACGCTACACCGCCAAGAAGCCCGAAGGCGCCGCATTCTTCGACGGCGGCCCCCAGGTGTTCAACGCGATGATCGGTCAAGCCGAAACCGGCTACTACGACAGCCAGGACAACGTCGTGGTCGCCACCAACCCGGTTGTGCGCTCCGCCTACGACCAGGTGATCAAGGCCGTGACCGACGGTCAGTCGGCCAAGCTCGTCGGCAGTTCGCCCGCCTGGAACACCGGCTTCGCCAAGAGCCAGTTCGCCACCATCGCCTGCCCCGCCTGGATGCTCGCCAAGATCCAGGACCAGGCCAAGGCCTTCGCCGGGCAGTGGGACGTGGCAGCCATCCCCGGGGGCGGCGGCAACTGGGGCGGCTCCTACCTGACCGTCCCCGCGCAGGGCAAGCACCTGAAGGAGGCCGTCGACCTGATCGCCTGGCTGACAGCGCCAGAACAGCAGATCGAGGTGTTCTCCAAGCACGGCATCCTGCCCTCCACCCTCGCCACCTACGACAAGCCCGAGGTGACCGAACTCAAGAGCGAGTTCTTCAACAAAGCGCCGATCGGGCAGATCTTCACCACCGCCGCCCGCAAGCTCAAGCCGCAACACCAGGGCCCGAGGGCCGGCGACATCCAGACCGCCATTCGCGACGCGATCAACCGCGTCGAGGAGGGCAAGCAGAACGCCGACGAGGCGTGGACGCAGATGCTCGGGGACGTCGAGCGCATCAGCAAGTGACGCGCGCCGACCCGCGAGAGCCGGTGACGGCGGGCGGCCAGGGCCCGCCGTCGCCACCCTTACCCCCCGAGGAGCCGACCATGACCTCCGTCAGATCAGGGCCCCGGCGCCGCTGGGCCTACCAGCTCGACGTCAAGGGCTCGCCGTACCTCTACATCGCCCCGTTCTTCCTGCTGTTCGGTGTGGTGGGCATGTTCCCGCTGCTGTACACCGCGTACGTCTCGCTCACCGACTGGGACCTGCTGGAGCCGACCCATGAGTGGGTGGGGCTGACCAACTATGCCGAGCTGCTGGCCGACGACTACTTCTGGAACGCGCTGTTCAACACCGTCAGCATCTGGCTGTTGTCCACCGTGCCGCAGCTGCTGGCCGCGCTGTTCATCGCGCACATGCTCAACCGCAGGCTGCGCGCCCGCACCCTGTTCCGGATGGGCGTGCTGCTGCCCAACGTGACCTCGATCGTCGCGATCACGATCATCTTCGCCCAGCTCTTCGGCCGCGACTTCGGCATGGTCAACTGGGCCCTCGACCTGGTGGGCCTGGATCCGATCGACTGGCAGGCCGGGACACTGTCCTCGCACGTCGCGATCTCGTTGATCGTCATCTGGCGGTGGACCGGCTACAACGCCCTCATCTACCTGGCCGCGATGCAGACCATTCCCGAGGGTCTGTACGAGGCCGCCCGGCTGGACGGCGCGAGCCAGTTCACCCAGTTCCGGAAGATCACCGTGCCGATGCTCCGCCCCACGATCATCTTCACCGCCGTCGTGTCCACCATCGGCGGCTTCCAGATCATCGCCGAGCCGCTGCTGTTCCAGGCCGGCACCGGCAACCCGACCGGTGGCTCGGACCGCCAGTTCCAGACCGTCGGCCTCTACCTCTACGAGCAGGGCTTCGGCCTGTACAAGTTCGGCTACGCCTCGGCGATCGCCTGGGCCCTCTGCGTGATCATCGTGGTCATGGCGCTCGTCAACTTCGCCATCACGCGCAAGATCAGGAGCAACTGACATGGCAATCGTCACGGCCGTCCAACGCCGCCTGAACCCCCGGGGAGCCGGGTTCTGGACCTACGCCGCGCTCGTCGCCGTGCTGCTCGGCTCGCTGTTTCCCATCTACTGGTCGCTGGTCGTGGCGTCCAACGACAACGACGCCATCGCCAGCGTTCCGCCGGTCCTCACCCCCGGCGGCCACCTGTTCGAGAACATCGCCCGGGTCTTCGACACCACCCCGTTCGGCAAGGCGATGCTCAACTCCATCCTCGTGTCCGGCTCGGTCACCATCTCGGTCGTGCTGTTCTCCACGCTGGCCGGCTTCGCCTTCGCCAAGCTGCGCTTCCGCGGGCGCAATGTGCTGCTCCTCCTGGCCATCGCCACCACCACGGTGCCGCAGCAGCTCGGCATCATCCCGCTGTACATCCTCATGGCGGAGTTCGGGTGGACCGGCAGGCTCCAGGCGGTGATCGTGCCCGGCCTCGTCACCGCGTTCGGCGTGTTCCTCATGACCCAGTACCTCTCCAGCGCCATCCCCGACGATCTGCTGGAGGCCGGCCGCATCGACGGGTGCAGCACGCTGCGGCTGTTCTGGCACGTCGTGCTGCCCGCCGCCCGCCCGGCCGCCGCCGTGCTCGGCCTGTTCACCTTCATGCATGCCTGGAACGACTTCTTCTGGCCGCTGGTCGTCCTCACGCCGGAAAACCCCACCGTCCAGCTCGCGCTCTCCAGCCTGGCCAGCGGTTACACCACCGACTACGCGCTCGTGCTCACCGGCACCGTGCTCGCGATCGTGCCCGTCGTGGCGGTCTTCGCCGTACTGGGCCGTCAGATCATCGGGGGAATCATGTCAGGAGCGATCAAGGGATGACCCGGGAACGCACGGCCTTTCCCGCCGGATTCGTGTGGGGGACGGCCACCGCCGCCTACCAGATCGAGGGCGCCGTGGACGCCGACGGGCGCGGGCCCTCCATCTGGGACACGTTCTGCCGGGTCCCCGGTGCGGTGGCCGGGGGCGAGAGCGGCGAGCACGCCTGCGATCACTACCACCGCTGGCAGGAGGACGTGGAGCTGATGGACCGGCTCGGTGCCGGCGCCTACCGCTTCTCTCTGGCCTGGCCCAGGATCATGCCCGACGGCGACGGCCAGGTGAACCAGCGCGGCCTCGACTTCTACCGGAGGCTCGCCGACACCCTGCGCGAGCACCTCATCGAGCCGTACGTCACCCTCTACCACTGGGACCTGCCCCAGGCGCTGGAGGACCGCGGCGGCTGGCGCGACCGCGACACCGCCGAGCGTTTCGCCGACTACGCCGAGGTCGCACACGAGGCGCTGGGCGACACGGTGTCACGGTGGATCACGCTGAACGAGCCCTACTGCTCGTCCATCGTCGGCTACGCCGAAGGCCGCCACGCACCCGGCGCACGCGAGGGTCACGGCGCGCTCGCCGCCGCCCACCACCTGCTGCTGGGCCACGGCCTCGCGACGGCCAGGCTGAGGGCGCGGTCGCGACCGGGACAACAGGTCGGCATCACGCTCAACATGTCTCCCACGGTGCCCGCGTCCGGCTCGGCGGCAGACGCCGACGCGGCGCGCAGAAAGGATCTGCTGGTCAACCGGCAGTTCACCGACCCACTGCTGCTCGGCGCCTACGCGGCCGACATGGCGGAAACCTTCGGCGCGATCAGCGACTTCTCCTTCCGCCGCGAGGGCGACCTGGAGATCATCGGTGCTCCGCTGGACTTCCTGGGCGTCAACTACTACTACCGCATCCACGCCGCCGCGGCGCCGTACGAGCAGGCGGACCCCGCGCTGCGCTCCGCCTTCGATCTCGGGGTGCGCAGCGTCACCCCGGACGGCGCGCAGACCAGCGGGCTGGGCTGGCCGATGGAGCCGCAAGGGCTCCACCAGACTCTCCTCGGACTGACCCGGCGCTACCCCGCGCTACCGCCGATCTTCATCACGGAGAACGGCTACGGCGACGACGGAACTCTCGACGACACCGGTCGCATCGGCTTCCTGCGCGACCACCTGGCCGCCATCCGCGCGGCGATGGCCGACGGTGTGGACGTGCGCGGCTACTTCTGCTGGTCGCTGCTCGACAACTTCGAGTGGGCCCGCGGGTACGCCGCCCGGTTCGGGCTCGTCCACGTCGACTACGAGACCCAGACCCGCACCGAGAAGGCGAGCTTCCACTGGCTGCGCGAGTTCATCGCGAAGCAGGGTGAAGATCCTGGCACCTAGGTCGGGCGGCTCCCAGGCGAGCCGTCAGGGGGTGAGCCAGCGCAGGGGGTTCTCGTGCGTGATGAGACGCAGCGTGCCGTCGTCCACGCCGGCCTCCCGCAGGGCCGGGACGACCGATGAGAACAGCCGGCCGTAGCCCTGCCCGCCGTACCCGTCCAGGTGCTCCCGCAGGCGTACGCCGCTGCTGAGCAGGACACGCTCGGCGTGCCCGGCGTCGAGGAGGGTGAGGACGTCCTCGGCGTCGTCCACGCTCACGTACGCGCCGGTCTCGGCGATCTTGCGCTGAGCCAGCGGGTCGCCGGTGCGGGCGCTGAGACGCCGGGCGGGAACGTTCTGCGAGAGCAGGAGCTCCAGCAGTTCCAGGCCGCCCGTCGCGACCGGCAGGTCGGTGCGCAGCGAGGCGCGGGCGGCCGCGACGACGGCCCGCTCCTCGGCGGGGGTGGGCGTCTCGTCCCACGCGGCGGTGAGGATGACGCCCGGCCGCGCGCCCGTCCCGTCCAGTCCGGCGCCGATCTCGTGCAGCAGGTCGGCGGTCAGGTCCTCCACGCCGTACCGCGTGATGGCCTCACCCGCGAACGGCTGCGCGGCGAAACCGGTGGCGGCCACGATCGGGACGCGCGCGGCCATCGAGATCCGGGCGAGCGCGGCCGGGTCGCGCGCCATGCCAATGCAGCTGTGCTCCACGACGAGGCCCAGCGCCTGCTCCCTGCCGAGATGCTTGATCTCGGCCAGCACGTACCGCTCCTCGTCCAGCCACCGGCGGGGATCGGAGTCGACGCCGATGCCCCAGCGGGTGTCAGTGCGCAGGTGCTCGTACGGGAGCACCGGCCCGTTGATCTCGGCGACGGGGACGGCGCCCGTGACGGTCTGGATTCGGGGAAAAAGTGCGCCGGACATGAACGGACATTAACTGATTTTTTGTCTAAACCGCTCCTGAATCACATGATTCTTTACCTTTGGCGCGTGAGTGCGTCAGCTCATCGTCCTGCCGCCGTTGACGGCGAGCCGCTGCCCGGTCACGAACCGGGCACCGGGGGAGGCGAGGAACGCCACCGTCTCGGCGATGTCCGTCGGCGCGCCCATGTGCCCCAGCGGAACATCGCGCAGGTAGCCGGTGTAATCCTCCGGGGGGACGTCCGCGTGGCGCTCCACCGGGATCCAGCCCGGCTCGACCGTGTTCACCGTGATTCCGTACGGCCCCAGCTCGCGGGCCCACGACCGGGTGAGCCCGTGCATGGCGGCCTTGGCGGAGACGTAGTGCCCGAACTCCGGATTGCCGAGGTCGGCGACCTCGCTGCCCACGTTGACGATCCGGCCGGACCCCGCCTCGCGCATGCCGGGCAGCACAGCCTGCAGGATCAGCAGCGGGGCCTTGACGAAGAAGCGGAGCTGGCCGAGGTGGTCCTCCCAGGTCTGCTTCTCCACCGGCATCAACGGCTGCGGGCCGGTGGCGTTGTTGACAACCACGTCGACGTGTCCGATCGCGGCCACGCCCTCCCGTACGGACTCCTCGTCGGTGACGTCGAACCGGGCCAGGCGGGCCGAGCCGCCGGCGGCGGTGATGCGCTCGGCGACGGCGGAGGCGCCGGCTGTGTCGTTGGCGTAGTTGACGGCGACGTGCCAGCCGTCCGCGGCGAGCCGTTCGGCGATGACGGCGCCCAGACCTCGTGAGGCGCCCGTGACCAGTGCGGTACCCATGAGGAATGTGCCTATCACAGATCGCGTGGGGCAGGATGGGGCGCATGGATGAGATCGCCGCACTGGTGGACCGGGCCGAGATCGTGGACGTCGTCACCGCCGTCTTCGACACCGTGGACGCCAAGAACTGGCCGGTGTGCCGGGAGCTGTTCGCCGACGAGGTGGACGTCGACTTCACCAGCCTCAACGGCGGGGAGCCGGCCCGGATCGGCGCCGAGGCCCTCGTGGACGGGTGGCGGACCGGCCTGCACGCCCGCAAGCAGAGCTTCCACACCGTGAGCAACTTCGCTGTGACCGTCGACGGCGCCGAGGCGCACGTGACCACCAAGGGATACTCCTACAACCTGCTCGACGCCGCGCTGGGCGGCGGCATGTTCGAGGTGTGGGGCGTCTACCGGCTCAGGCTCGTACGGCGGGCCGAGGGGTGGAAGGTCACGGCCTTCGCGTTCGACGCGTGGCACACCCGCGGAGACGAGGCGGTGCGCACGCACAGGCTGGAGGACTAACGGGTGAGCGCCGGGACCTCGGTGTGCAGGCGCCGCAGGACCCGGCGGAACGCCCAGATGGACGCCACGAAGGCCAGGCCGGTGACGACCGCGACGGCGGCGGTGCGGATGATCAGATAGTCGCCGATGGACTCGTGCAGCAGCAGCCAGATGCTCATGGCCGAGTTGGCCAGGAGGACGAACGCCCACAGCAGGGTGATCCGGGCGAAGAAGGTGCGGACGCGCTCGTGCCGCAGCACGAACGACGGCAGGTGGATGTAGTCGAGCGTGAGCCGCTGGACCAGCGGGCGGCGCATCCGCACCGAGGCCAGGAGCACCATGCTGATGCAGATCGTGCCGAGCTCCGGCTGGATGAAGTAGAGGACGGGGCTGCCGGTCCACAGCCCGATCACGGTGCGGAAGGTGATCGCGATCGTCGCCATGATCATCGTGCCCGGCACGGGCTGACGCCGGATGATCCGCCACAGAACGCCCAGGTAGACCCATGACACGGCGGCCATCAGCGCGCCGCGCAGCCCGAGCACCGCGAGGGCCGCGTAGAAGACCACGAGGGGAGCCACCACGCCTTCGAGGAGCCGGGGCACCGCCTGCTTGATCAGTGCGGTGAGCCTGGGCAGTGCGAAGGGTGCGTGGTTCATGGTGACTCCAACGGGCCGGCAGGGGAGACCGACGCTGTAGTTGGGCAACGCGCCTACCCGGACATCGTGGGCGGAAACGCCCTTAGGGTGGCTCTTTGTCGGTGGCTCACGGTACCCGACGGCCGACCACGCGGGGGCCGAATGCGCCGGGCCGGTTCCTGGGTCATAACGGTACGGCATGGCCGCGGCCGGCCGGTGGGTTCGGCCGAACCCCTGGTCAGCGCTTTACCGGTGGCCGCGGGGCACTTTCCCCGGCGCGCGAAGGGCGCGGGTTACGTTGACGGCATGGACTCAGGTTTCGGCTACTTCGCAACACATGATGCGGTTCGTCCTGATGCCCTGGCCCGGCTCGTGGAGCAGCGCGGCCACGCGGCGCTGCTGTTCACCGAGCACACGCACATCCCGGTGCCACCCGGCGGCCGGACGCCGAAGGACGAGTGGGGAGGCGAGCTGCCCCGGCGCTACTGGCACACCTACGATCCGTTCGTCGCCTCGATGGCCGCGGGCGCGGCGACGACCCGGCTGCGCGTGGGAACGGGCATCTGCCTGGTGCCCGAGCACGAGCCACTCGGCCTCGCGAAGACGGTGGCGAGCGTGGACGACCTGACCGGCGGGCGGTTCGAGTTCGGCGTCGGCGCGGGCTGGAACCGCGAGGAGTTGCGCCACCACGGCGTCGACCCTGCCCGCCGGTTCGCCGTCATGCGGGAGCGCATCCGGGCCATGCAGGCGATCTGGACCCGTGACGAAGCCGAGTATCACGGGGAGTTCGTGTCGTTCGACCCGATTTGGTCATGGCCGAAACCGGCCCAGAAGCCGTACCCGCCGATCCTGGTGGGCGGCGTGGGGCCGCGCGTCTTCGACCGGGTGCTCGGCTACGGCGACGCGTGGCTGCCCAACTACGGCGAGGGGATCGTCGAGCGTATCCCCGAGCTGTTCCGGCGGGCCGAGGAGGCGGGCAGGCGCGTCGAGGTCGTGATGCTGGCCGCGCCGGCGGACCCCGCCGCCCTGGAGCGGTGTGAGGCGGCCGGGGTCTCCCGGGTCATGGCCTGGCTGCCGTCGGCCGGATACGACGGGATCCGGCGGGCGATGGACGCCTTCGAGAACGCCCTCGCCGAGTCGCACGGGGAGTGAGGCTCAGCTGAGCGTGGCGGTGGCCAGCTTGGCGCCGAAGCCGAGGAAGAGCGCGCCGACCCCCGAGGTGAGTGTGGCGGCCAGCTTGCGGCGGCGCCGGAAGTGGGTCGCGAGGAACGTGCCGCCGAAGATGAGCGTGCTCAGGTAGGTCACGCTGAAGATCTGCACGATCAGCGCCAGGATCAGGAACGACAGCGCCGGCGCGCCGTACGACGGGTCCACGAACTGCACGAAGAACGCCACGAAGAACAGGATCGCCTTGGGATTGAGCAGGCTGATCGTGAACGCCTTGCGGAACGGGTGGCCCGCGGGAGCCGCGGCGGGTGCCTCCGCCGCCTCCGCCGCCTGGGCCGGCGCCCCGCCGCGGGAGGACCGCAGCGAGCGCCAGGCGCCGCGGAGCATGCCGAAGCCGATCCACGCCAGGTAGACCGCGCCGGAGTACTTCACGATCGTGAACAGGACGGGCGTGGACTTCAGCAGCGAGGCGACGCCCGCGGCCGACAGGAACATGAGCACCGAGTCGCCGGCGAAGACCCCGGCCGCCGCGCGGTAGCCCTGCCGCACCCCCTGCTGGGCGGCGGTCGAGAGCACGTACAGCGAGTTCGGCCCGGGCAGCAGGATGATCAGGAACGAGCCCACGACGTAGGTCCAGATGTTGGTGATCCCGAAGAACATCCCTGCTCCCGCAAAAGGCCGAATGGTCTAGTTATAGCCTCTCGCCGTTCCCCGCCGCAGCTCGGTAGATCCCTATTGACCCTAGCGGAAATTAGGGACAACCTTAACGGCATGACGCTGTGGAAGCCCGATCCGACCTTCTACCCCTCGCCGCGCGACGCCGCCGAGGCGCCGCCGGAGAAGCTCGCCTACGTGGCGGCCTTCGACCGGTCGGCCGAGCGGCCCGACGCGCTGGCCGTGCTGGACACCGACCCCGGCTCTTCGTCGTACGGGACCGTGGTCGGCTGGACCGACCTGCCGTACACGGGGGACGAGCTGCACCACTTCGGCTGGAACGCGTGCAGCAGCGCGCTGTGCCCCTACGCGCCGCACCCCCACGTCGAGCGGCGCTACCTCATCGTCCCCGGCCTGCGGTCGTCGCGGATCTACGTCTACGACACCAAGGACCGGGTCAGCCCGGAGCTCGTGAAGGTCGTCGAGGCCGAGGAGCTGGGTAAGCGGGCCGGCTACTCCCGTCCGCACACCGTGCACTGCGGCCCGGAGGGGCTGTACGTCAGCGCGCTCGGCGGATACGGCGACGACGGGCCCGGCGGCATCGCCATCCTCGACCACAACTCGTTCGACGTGCTCGGCCGGTGGGAGGTCGACCGCGGCCCGCAGTATCTGGCGTACGACTTCTGGTGGCACATCAACCACGACGTGGTGATCACCTCGGAGTGGGGCACGCCCTCGATGATCGAGGACGGCGTCGTCGGCGAGCTGCTGCTGGGCCGCAAGTATGGCCACAAGCTGCACTTCTGGGACCTGCGCAAGCGGAAGCACCTCCAGGAGGTGGACCTCGGCGACCAGCACCAGATGGCGCTGGAGCTGCGGCCCGCGCACGACCCCACCAAGACCTACGGCTTCGCCGGGGTCGTCGTCAGCGTCGAGGACCTGTCGGCCTCCGTGTGGGTCTGGCACAGAGATGTCAGGCACGGGGACGGCTCCCGCTGGGCGGCGCGGAAGGTGATCACCATCCCGGCCGAGCCCGCCTCGCCGGACGACCTGCCCGACGTGCTCAAGCCGTTCGGCGCGGTGCCGCCGCTGGTCACCGACATCGACCTGTCGGTGGACGACCAGCGCCTGTACGTGTCGTGCTGGGGCACCGGCGAGCTCAAGCAGTACGACGTGTCCGACCCGTTCAAGCCGGTCGAGCTGGGGTCGATCCGCCTCGGCGGCATCGTGCGGCGCGAGGCGCACCCCGCCGCGCCGGACGAGCGGCTCGCCGGTGGGCCGCAGATGGTCGAGGTGAGCCGCGACGGCCGCCGGGTCTACGTCACCAACTCCCTGTACGGAGCCTGGGACGACCAGTTCTACCCCGACGGCGTCGGCGCCTGGATGGCGAAGATCGACACCGAGTCGTTCACCCTGGACGAGCGGTTCTTCCCGCACGGCGGCGACTTCCGCGGCCTGCGCCCGCACCAGACCCGGCTTCAGGGCGGCGACGCGTCCTCCGACTCCTACTGCTACCCGTGACGCTGACCGCCGTCATCCTGCTCGGCGCCTTCCACGGGATCAACCCCGCGATGGGCTGGCTGTTCGCCGTCGCCAGGGGGCTGCAGGAGCGCAGCCGCGACCTGCTGCTGCAGTCCCTGCCGGTCATCGCGCTGGGCCACCTCGCCTCGGTGGCCCTCGTGGTGCTCGCCGTGTCGGCGACCGGGTCGATCGTGACGGCCACGGCCCTGTCGATCGGGGCGGGCGTCGTGCTCGTCGGGTTCGGCCTGTGGCACCTGCTCGCCCGGCGGCACTTCCGCTGGGTGGGCATGCGGCTGTCGCTGCCGCAACTGGCCGCCTGGTCGTTCCTGATGTCGTCGGTGCACGGCGCGGGCCTGATGCTGCTGCCCGTGCTGACCCGCATGCCGGCGAGTCACCACGGGCACGTCCTGTCGGGCGGCATGCTCGTCGCCGGCGTGCACACGCTCGCGATGTTCCTCACGGCGACCGTCGTCGCCGTCGTGGTGTACGAGTTCCTCGGCGTGGCCGTCTTGCGCCGGGCCTGGTTCAACCTGGACAGGATGTGGGCGTTCGCCCTGGTGGGGGCGGGCGTCATCACCCTGGTCGGCGCCGTCTGAGCGAAGGCTCAGGCGCAGTCTCTCCGCTTCACAGACGCGGACCAGTCCGGGAGCACGTCGGTGATCCGCGGACGGGTGATGGACCAGAGTTCACGCCCGTACCCCGGCACGCGTTCCTGGCCGCCGAGCAGGACGTAGGAGGCCTTGTCGAAAGATGAGGGATTCGCGGGAGACGGCGCCCCCGGGGCCCAGGTCGCCCAGCGGGAGCCGTCGACGGATGCCCAGATCTCGCCGTTGATGTGGCGCGGCCCGACATTGGGGATCCCGCTCTCGCTGCGCGCGTACGCGATCCGTTCGTAGTGGAGGTACTGGTCGTCGCGGGGCTCCGGCCACTGGGTGGCGGTCGCGGCCTCGGCCGCCCGCCGCAGGACCTCGGCGGCGCCCGGCAGGTGGGCCCCGGCCCCGGGCGCATGGCAGGATTGACCGACGTGCGGGTTCGTCTCCTCGGCGCGCTCGAGGTCGTCGACGACGACGGGGCTGCGGTCGCCGTCGCGGGCACGCGCGTGCGCGCGCTGCTGGCCCTGCTCGCGTTGGAGCCCGGCCGCCTCGTCCCGGCCGACCGGCTCGTGGACGCGCTGTGGGAGGACGGACCACCGGCCAACGCCGCGAACGCCCTGCAGACGCTGGTGAAACGCCTGCGCGCGGCGTTCGGGCGGCCCGGCGCGGTGGTGTGGCGCGACGGCGGCTATTTGCTCGGCGTCGAGCCGGCGCGGGTCGACGCCCACGTGTTCACCACGATGACCTTTCGCTACGCGACGGGCACGCTGCCGGACCGGGCGGCGGGCGCCGCAGCCCCGAACGCGGTGCTTCATGACGCGTGCGCGGAACTGGACGAGGCGCTGGCGTTGTGGCGCGGGCCCGCCCTGGCCGGCCTGCGCGCGGTGCCCGCTCTGGCGGCCGCGGCGACCCGGCTCGAGGAGCGGAGGCTGGCCGTGGTCGAGGCCCGCGCCGCCGCGTATCTCGCGCTGGGCCGTGAGGTGGACCTGTCCGCCGAGGTGGCCGCCCATCCGCTGCGTGAGCGGCTGTCGGCCCTGACGATGCGCGCGCTCGCGCGCTCGGGCAGGCAGGCCGCGGCGCTGGCCCTGTTCGAGCGGGTCCGGCGGGCGCTCGCGGACGAGCTCGGCGTCGATCCGGGCCCGGAGCTGCGGGCCGCCCAACTCGACGTGCTGCGCGGGCAGGTCCCGGCTGCGCCCGCCCGGCCGATTGGCGGTGCCCAAGGTCCCACCCTCGGCAGCGCCAGTGTCACCGCCGGCGGCACCGGCGGTGACACGGCCAGTGGCGTCGTCCACGGCACCGCCAGGAGCGCCACCGGCGGCACGGGCCGGCGCGCGGGCAGGATGTGGGCGCCGCCGACGACCTTCGTCGGCCGCGAGCAGGAAGTCGCGCACCTGTCGGCCCTTCTGCGCGAATCCCGGCTGGTCACGATCGTCGGGCCGGGCGGGGCGGGCAAGACGCGCCTGGCCGTCGAGACCGCTCTGCGCCTCACCGGAAACGGCGTCGCCGGGGAGGGGGAATCCGGAGAGGGCGGCTCCGGGCCGGGCGAGCACGGCGGGAGCGAGCACGGCGGGAGCGGGCACGACGAGATCGGGCACGGCGGGAACAGGTACAGCGGGAACGGGTACGGCGAGGGGGCGTGGCTTGCCGAGCTGGCCCCCCTGACGGATCCCGCGGACGTCGTACGGTCCGTGCTCGCGGCGCTGGGCGCCGACGCCGAGCCGCGGGTGGGCGGGGACTGGCGGCGCGACCCGCCGGACCCGGCCGAGCGCCTGGTCGCCTCCCTCGCCGGGCGCGAGCTGCTGCTCATCCTGGACAACTGCGAGCACGTGATCGACGCCGCGGCGGGCCTGGCCGAGCTCGTGCTGCGCCGCTGCGCGGGCGTGCGCGTGCTGGCGACCAGCCGCGAGCCGCTCGGAGTGCCGGGGGAGGCGCTCGCCCCGATCCCGCCCCTCGCCCTGCCTCCGGAGGGGGTCGCCCCCGATGAGGCGAGGGAGCACCCGGCCGTACGCCTTCTGGTGGACCGCGCCCGCGCGGTGAGCCCCGGCTTCGCCCTCGACGAGCACACGACCCCGCACGTCGTCACGATCTGCCGCCGTCTCGACGGGATGCCGCTCGCCATCGAACTGGCCGCGGCGCGGATCAGGGCGCTCGGCCCGGAACGGCTCGCGGCCCGCCTCGACGACCGGTTCCGGCTGCTGACCGGCGGGAGCCGTACGGCCCTGCCGCGGCACCGGACGCTGAGCGCGGTGGTCGAGTGGAGCTGGGACCTGCTCACGCCCGAGGAGCGGACGCTGGCGGAGCGGCTCGCGGTGTTCGCCGGCGGCGCCACGCTCGACGACGCGGAGCCGGTCTGCGGAGGCGACGGCCTCGACGTGGTGGCGGTGCTGCCGTCCCTGGTCGACAAGTCCTTGCTGGAGACGACGGGCGACGGCCGGTTCCGGATGCTGGAGACGATCCGCGCGTACGCGCTCCGGCGGCTGACGGACACGGGTGAGCTCGACCGCTACCGGCGCCGGCACGCGGCCCACTTCCTGCGGCTCGCCGAGGAGGCCGAGCCGCGCCTGCGCGGAGCCGGGCAGCTGGAGTGGATGGCCAGGCTGACCGCAGAGCAGGACAACCTGAACGCCGCCCTGCGCTGGGCCGTCGATTCCCGCGAGACCGAGACCGCGCTGCGCCTGTGCGGCACGCTGGGCTGGTACTGGTGGCTGCGCGGGCATCGCGGTCAGGCGGCCGTCTGGGCCGGGCAGGTGCTCGATCTCGTCCCCGAGGGCCCGCCCGCCGGGCTGGTGCGCGCCTACGCCGGATGCCGGTTCGCGGTCACGGTCACCCGGCTCGGCACGATCTGGATGGAGCCCGCCCGGCTGGAGGACATTCGCCGGGAACTCGGCGATCTCGTCGAGGCCGGCCTGCGTGAGGGCCCGGTGCATCCGATGCTGCCGATCCTGCGGGCGGTCGTGACGGCGATGGCCGGGCGAAGGGAGGAGGCGGCCGCGATGCTCGACGCGTACGCCGGCTCGGACGATCCCTGGCTGGCCGGCTCGGCACTGATGATCAGAGGCGGGTCGCTCGGCCTGCCGGGCGACGGCGAACGGGACGTCGAGGAGGCGGTGCGCGGGTTCCGGGCGCTGGGGGAGCGCTGGGGGCTCAGCGAGGCCCTGCTCACGCTGGCCACACTCCGCGCCCGCCGGGGCGCGCCGACGGCGGATCTGATCGGCGAGATCGCGGGGCTGACCGCCGGATGGGTCAGCGCGGACGACACGATCTCCACGCTGACCCGCCTGGCCGAGCTGCGCCTTCAGGCGGGCGACGCCGAGGGTGCGGCGGCGGACGTCGCCGCCGCCCGGTCCCAGGTGTCCGCCGGTGTCTCGCCCTACGCGCTCGTCCAGGTGAGCATGGGTGAGGCGAAGGTGGCGCGGAGCAGGGGCGACCTCGACGGCGCGGTCGCGGCGCACGAGGAGGCCCTGGCCGTGCTGGAGGCCACCCCCGCCGTCCCGCAGCAGCTCGCGACGGCGTACGCCGAGTACGGCAGGGCGCTGCTGGACAAGGGCGACCTCGACGGCGCACTGGCGCGTCACCACGAGGCGCTGCGCGCCCTCGGCGCCACCCCCGACCTGCCCGTGCTCGGGACCGTGCTGGCCGGGCTCGCCATGATCGCTCTGGCCGAAGGCGACGCGGAGCGGTCCGCGTCGCTCTTCGGCGCGGCCGACGCCGCTCATGCGGGCCTGCGGGCGGATGCCGGGGCCGCCGAGGCGCTGACGGCGGCGCGCGAGGCGACGGGCCCGGCCTTCGACGCCGCCTACGAGCGCGGCCGTACGGCGTCGCGTGAGGACCTCGGCCTGCCCGCCACCGGCAGCACCAGGTAGGACGGCGCGCTGACCGTGATCAGCGCCTCGCCGGGGTGCCGGGCGTACTTGGGGAAGTTCGAGCCCGCGACCTCCACCCGCACCCGGTGTCCCGCACCGAAGACGTGGGCCAGATTGCCGAGGACGACGCGTACCCTCTCCGGTCCCGCGCCGCCACCCGCGACTCCGGCGATGCCGTCCACGAGGATCTCCTCCCGGCCGTCCGGGCACACGTCCACGAGTTTGCCGGTGACGGTGAAATGCGCGTCACCGGAACCTGCGGCGTCGCGGCCCGCCGCCACAGGGCGGTCGGCCGGCGGGTGCGCCGCGTCGACCCCGATGGTGACCACCAGTTCGGCCGCCCCCATGACCTCAAGCGGCGCCGGCAGCGGCGCGGTCGTGTGACGGAGCACGTCGGCCCGGCCGGCGAGCGGCCGCTGGTCCACCGGCCCGGGCCCCGGGGGCAGAAACTCCACCACGTCGCCGCCCATGGTCGGAACGGGATCGCCGGGGTCGGAATGGAAGGAGGCGCGCAGCGCCGTCTCCGGCCCGAGAGCGCCGCCGTCTCCCAGGTGGTAGCGGACGGACTCCCCCTCCGGCGGCCAGCCGGCCATCGCCCGCCACTCGCAGGCGCCCGTGACGAACACCCGGACCCTCGCGTCGTCCCTCAGCGGCGTGCCGCGCATCCAGTGGCCGAACCAGTCGAGGTGGAGGCCGGTCCAGTCGACGGCCTCGCCGCTCGCGTGTTCGCCGTGGTCGCGTCCCGCCAGTCTCCGCTCGCGGACCGCGTGGGTCCACGGGCCGACGACGAGGCGGGCTCTGCCGCACAGAGCGTGGTAGGTGCGGATGGTGCTGTCGCGGAAGTAGTCGTACCAGCCGGTCGGCAGCAGTGCCGGCGCCTCGATCCTGTCGTAGCGCGCCTCCAGGTCGGCGTCCCGCCACAGCTCGTGCGAGGGGCCGGGGTGCGCGAGCCAGTCGGAATAGAAGGGTAAGAGGTCCGCGATCTCTGGCTGGTCCCCGACGGGAAGGCGCCGGAGCATCTCGTCGAGCCGGGTCGCCGGGGCGGCCGGGTGACCGTTTTCTCCCGGATCGAGCCGGGCGCGGCGTGCCCGTTGCAGGGGCGCGATGACGGTCGCCAGGACCGGGAGGACGACGCCCAGCCGGAGGACGCCGCCGGCGTACACCACGTCGTGCAGCCCGGCGGGGCAGGCGGAGGGCGCGACGGCCCGCAGCCCGTCCGGCCGCTCGCTCGCGGCCAGAAGCTGGGCGATCCCGAGGTAGGAGTCGCCGAACATGCCGACCTGCCCGTCGCACCACGACTGGCGCGCGGCCCAGGTCACCGTGTCGTGCCCGTCGGCGGCCTCCCCGGTGATGAACCGCAGGTCGCCCTCCGACTCGCCGGTGCCGCGCACGTCCTGCACCAGCACCGCGTAGCCCGCCGACAGCAGCCGGGTGACGTCGAGCCGCAGGCCGGGGCCGTAGGGCGCCCTGCCGTACGGAGTCCGGGCCAGCAGGACGGGATACCGCCCGCCGGGCTCGGGCAGCCAGACGGTCGCGGCGAGCCGTACGCCGTCGCGCATGGGCGTCCACACGTCCCGGCCGGGCGGTAGATGCGCCGCCCAGCCGGGTGCGGGGACGGGGATCGCGGGGCTCATCGCCGGGGCGTTCATCGGATCCTCCGGGTGTAGGCGCGTACGGCGAGCGGGACGAAGCAGGCGGTGACGGCGGCGGCCCACGCCAGGGTGACCCAGACGTGCGCTCCCACGGGCGCGCCGGTGAGCAGGGCGCGTACGGCGTCGGCCAGGTGCGAGACCGGGTTGACCGACGACCACCAGCGCAGCACGCCCGGCAGGTTGGCCGGGGGGATGAACGCGCTGCTGCCGAACGTCAGCGGCAGCAGGACGGCGGTCGCCGTGCCCTGCATCGAGGCGACGGACCTGGCCTTCAGCCCGAGCCAGGCCGACACCCAGCTCAGCGCCAGCGTGAACACCAGCAGCAGGGTCAGGCCGCCCAGCGCCTCCAGGGGCGTGGCGGTGATCCGGAATCCGGCCGCGATCCCGGCGAGCAGGGCCACCGAGATGGTCACGGCCGTCGTCAGCGCGTCCGCGGTCACCCGCCCGGCGAGCGGGGCGGAGCGGGCGATCGGCATGCTCCGGAACCGGTCGAACACGCCGTTCACGATGTCCTCGGCGAGGTTCATCCCCGTGGTGTTCGTCGAGATGAGGGCCACCTGCGTGAGCACGCCGGGCATCAGATAGCGCGCGGCGTGCTCGGGGTCGCCGGACATCGCCCCGAACATCAGGACGAAGACCACGACCATGAAGATCGGCTGAAGCAGGAACTGGACGAGCCGGCCGGGTTCGTTCCTCAGCGGCACCAGGCTCCGCCAGGCGAGGGTCATGCCCTGCGCGAGCGCGCTCCGGCGCCCGTACGTGGACGGCATGGCGGTCATCACGTTCTCCCCGCGGACGTCATCGGTCCGTCGTGGTGATCTCGTGACGGGTGCGGCGGTCATCGCGTCCTCCCCGTGGTCGCGGCGCCGGTGAGGGCGAGGAACGCTTCGTCGAGCGTGGGCCGGCGCACGGCGTGCTCGGAAAGGGGGACATCGGCCTCCTCCAGCCGCCGGAACACGGCATGGCTCACCGCTGGGTCCAGCAGTGGAACGCTGAGCAGCCCGTCCTCCCCGCGGTGCGGTGCGAGGCCGGAAACCTCGGCGAGGATCAGTTCCGCCTTCTCCGCGTCGCGCTCGGGCCGTATCTCCAGCCGCCGGTCGCCCGCCCTGGCCTTCAGCTCGCGTGGCGTGCCCCTGGCGGCCACCAGGCCGTGGTCGATGAGCACGATCTCGTCGGCGAGCTGGTCGGCCTCCTCCAGGTACTGCGTCGTGAGCAGCACGGTCGCCCCGCCCGCCACCTGCTCGTGCACGATGCGCCACAGGTCCGCCCTGGCGCGCGGGTCGAGCCCCGTCGTCGGCTCGTCCATGAAGATGATCGACGGCCGGCCTACCAGGCTGGCGGCGAGGTCGAGCCGCCGCCGCATGCCGCCCGAGTAGGACCCCGCCGCCCGGTCGGCGGCGTCCTCCAGCCCGAACTCCGCGAGCAGCGCGGCCGCCCTGCTCCGGGCCGTGGTCCGGCTCATGCCGAGGAGCCGCCCGATCATCACCAGGTTCTGCCGCCCGGTCAGCTTCTCGTCCACTGACGCGTACTGGCCGGTCAGGCCGATCAGCTTCCGCACCTCGGCCGGCGCCTTCACCACGTCGTGCCCGCCGACCATCGCCCGGCCGCCGTCGGGAGACATGAGCGTGGCGAGGATGCGCACCGCGGTGGTCTTGCCCGCGCCGTTGGGGCCGAGCACGCCGAGCACCGAACCCGGCGGCGCGGCGAGGTCGATCCCGGCCAGCGCGGCCTTGTCGCCGTATCTCTTCACGAGACCGTGGGCCTCAATCGCGTACGTCATGCTCCGACGGTCGCCGCCCGCACTGGCACGGCGCTGGCACGGCGCTGGCGGCGCCGGCACCGGCCCGGCACCGGGTCGGCACGAGACCGGCGAGGAGGAACCGGCGCGCGCCGGCGGGGTGCCCTGCGGACTCGCGGCCCGGCAGCGGGGGTGAAACTTGCAAAGAAGCGCGGCGTCATCGATAACCGCAGGTGGTGCCGCTGGAACGTGCCCGCCTGCGACATGAGTCGCGGATAATCCCGGCTTAAGACTCCGCTCCTTGTCCGCGACGCGACGACCTCACTACGCTCCCGCGGCATTCCTCTTCCGTCCTCCGCGGCTCGTCGCGGAGGCTCATCCTTGTTCGGAGCCCACATGGGAGCGATCACGCGTGGCGCCTTCACCGTCGTGGTCCTGAGCGCCCTGCTGTCCTCGTTGTTCGTCGCCTGGTACGACCCGGCCCGCGCCACCGAGACCGACACCACGGCCATCAGGCGGACGCAGGCCAGGTCACGCATCGTGGTGCCGCGGGCCGCCGCCGCACCGGCGCGGGCCGCGGTCGCTCCCGCGCAGGCGGTCGCTCCCGCGCAGGCGGTCGCCCCCGCGCGAGCGGCCGTCGCCGCGCAGGGAGCCGTAGCACAGGGAGCCGCCGCCGTGCAGGCTGCCGCTCCCGCGCAGGGAGTCGCCGCAGCGCAGGCGGCCGCCGCCGTTCCCGTGCCGGAGGTGACGGTCACCGTGACCGTCACACCGTCGCCGTCCCCCTCGCCGTCCTCCTCACCGGGCGGCCGCATCAGGGTCGGGTACGTCCCGCAGCGCGGCGCGTACGGCGCCACGTCAACGGTGCGCGATCTCCACACCAGTGGGCTGGCGGGCAGGCTGACCCACGTCCTGTACGCCTTCGCGAACATCGACCCCGGCTCGCTGACCTGTCTCACCGGGGTCACCCGGCCGCTCGCGCCCGACCCGAACGACCCCGACCAGGGCGACGGCGCGGGGGACGCCTGGGCCGACTACCAGCGCGGCTTCACGGCCGCCGAGTCGCTGGACGGCGTGGCCGACCCTCCGGACGCGCCGCTCGCCGGCAACTTCAACCAGTTGAAGAAGCTCAAGGCCCGCCACCCCGGCCTGAAGGCGCTGGTCTCGATCGGCGGCTGGACGTATTCCAAGTACTTCTCCGACGTCGCGCGGACCACCGCCACCCGGCAGAGGTTCGTGAAGTCGTGTCTCGACGCGTACATCAGGGGAGACCTTCCGGGCGTCGACGGCAGGGGCGGGCCGGGCAGCGCGGCGGGCGTCTTCGACGGCGTCGACGTCGACTGGGAGTGGCCCGGCGGCGAGGGGCACCTGGGCAACCACTCCGGCCTCGACGACAGACGGAACCTGACGGCCCTGCTGGCCGAGTTCCGCGCGCAACTCGACGCGCTCGGCGCGGCCACCGGCCGCCGTTATCTGCTCACGGTCTATCTCCCCGCCGACCCGGACCGCATCGAGTCCGGGTTCGACCTGGAGAAGCTGGTCGGCCTCGTCGACTTCGTCAACGTCCAGAGCAACGGCAGGCACGCCCTTCGCGAGGGCGCGATCCTGCGCTGAACCGCCCCCCGAGACCTCTGCGGCCCCCCGAGACCTCTGCGGCCCGGCCCCCGAGACCCGCCCGGCCGTCCTCCAGCGCGCACCGGCCGCGGGCGGCGAGATCCGTGAAGCGCTCGGCGTCGACCGTGGCCGGGGCGGCTCCGCATAACGCGTGCGCGGCCTCGACCCGCGGCCTGACAGCCTTCGTTAGGAACGCTGTCGAATTGGGTCTTGTGGACCCGCGACCACGAGGCTACGATCCGTATAACTCTTAGGAAACTTTCCTAAAAGAGAACGACCCGGGAGCCGACATGGCCTCTTCCCCTCCCTGACGTCTCCTCCTCCCGCGTCCCGTCGCGCTCCCGGCTTCCGTACGGCCGGTGTCGTCCGATCGGCCGCCTCCGTCAGGCGCCGGTCGTACGGAGATCCACCAACCTCCCGTTCACCCCCCACAGAGGTTGTGACCATGCAGATCACGAATCGGCGCCACGCGTACCCGGCGATCTTCGCCGCGCACCCGGGACGGCGC
This sequence comes from Microbispora sp. NPDC088329, assembly GCF_040685655.1. Taxonomy (NCBI): domain Bacteria; kingdom Bacillati; phylum Actinomycetota; class Actinomycetes; order Streptosporangiales; family Streptosporangiaceae; genus Microbispora; species Microbispora sp. NPDC088329. Next base: position 6,769 of record NZ_JBFBIP010000032.1, on the reverse strand, counting down.
GCATGAGAAAGCTCATCGGCATCGGCACGGCGGCGTCCCTCGCCTGCGCCGCCCTGCTCACCGGGGGCTTCACCGGAACGGCCCGGGCCGCGAACATCGCCGCCAACCCGGGCTTCGAGTCGGGCCTGACGGGCTGGACGTGTGCACCGACGGCGCAGGTGGTGTCGAGTGCGGTGCACGGCGGGTCGAAGGCGCTGTCGGCGACGCCGACCGGCGACGACTACGCCCGGTGCCGGCAGACGATCGCGGTGAAACCGTCCACGACGTACGCGTTGTCGGCCTGGGTGCGGGGCGACTACGTCTTCCTCGGCGCGACCGGCGCCGCGGTCGAGGTCCAGACGTGGGCATCGCCGGGGTCGGCGTGGTCGCGACTGGCCACGTCCTTCACCACCGGATCCGCCACGACGAGCGTGACGGTCTACGTCAACGGATGGTACGGCCAGGGCGCCTACTACGCGGACGACCTCGTCCTCGACGGACCGGGCACCACGCCCTCGCCGTCTCCTTCGCCGTCCCCGTCGGCCTCGGCCAGTCCGTCGCGGTCGCCCTCACCCTCACCCTCGCCGAGCGCGAGCCCGTCGCCCTCCGGGCCGCCGCCCGACCCGGGCGCCATCACCTTCGCGCCGTACGTCGACGTCACGATGACCACGCCGTCGCTGGTGAGCGCGTACACCGCGACGGGGGTGAAGAACTACACCCTCGCCTTCGCGCTGGGGGACAGCACGGGCTGCACCCCGGCCTGGGGCGGCACGATCCCGATCGGCGACGCCCGGATCGTCGGCGACGTCAAGGCCCTGCAGGCCAGGGGCGGTCAGGTGATCGTGGCAACCGGAGGCGCCGTGGGGCCCTACCTGGAGCACACCTGCGGCACCTCGGCGGCGCTGCTCGCGGCGTACAAGAAGGTGCTGGACACGGTCGGCACCAACTACCTCGACGTGGACGTCGAGGCGTCCATCGACGCCGCCAAGGTCAACACGGCGCTCAGGCAGTTGCAGGCCGAGAGGGGCACCGTGATCAGCTACACCCTGCGGGTGCAGGGCCAGGACTACGGCGTCGACCCGTTCTCGGTGCAGATCCTCCAGGACGCGGCGGCCAGGGGCCTGAACGTCCTGGTCAACCCGATGCTGATGGACTTCGGCTACTCCGGTGCCTGGGGCGCCGCGATGGTCGGAGCGGCGAACGCCACTGTGGCCCAGATGAAGCAGATCTGGCCGTCGAGGACCGACGCGCAGATCAAGCGGATGCTCGGCCTCACCCCGATGATCGGGAAGAACGACACGGGCCAGGTGACCTACCAGGCCGACGCCCGCACGCTCCTGTCGTACGCACAGGCCAACCACGTGGGACGGATCGGCTTCTGGTCGGTGGGCCGGGACAACGGCGGCTGCCCGAACGGCACCCTCTCGCCCACCTGCAGCGGCGTCTCCCAGTCCGCCTACGAGTTCACGAACATCCTCAAGGCCTTCACGGGCTGACACCTCCTCGACCCCCCACTCACCCTCCAACCCACCTTTGCGAGGAAGAATGCAGCTTCGCTTCGGTACGGACCGGCGCGTCAGGGCGCTGGTCGCCCTGCTCGCCTCCATCCTCCTGGCCGCCGCCGGGCTGGTCGCGGGAACGGCCGCGTCCGCCTCCGCGGCCCCGAACACCGTGGTCATGCTGGCCTACCCGGCCTGGGCCCCGAACACCTGGTACGCCGTCGGCGCCCGGGTGACCTACAACGGCACCGACTACGAGTGCATCCAGGCGCACACGTCCCTGACCGGCTGGGAGCCGCCGATCGTGCCCGCTCTGTGGAAGCCGGTCAGCGGCGGAGGCAACCCGAGCCCGTCGCCGACGCCTCCTTCGGGCGCGCCGGGCAAACCGGGCAACCCCGGCGTCACCGGTACCACGAACTCGTCGATCTCGCTGTCCTGGTCCGCGTCCAGCGGCACGGTGACCGGGTATCGCGTCTATGAGGGCACCTCGGTCAAGGCGACCGTCGGCGGCACCAGCGCCACGATCTCCGGCCTCGGCACCTGCACCACCCACACCTACACGGTCAAGGCGTACAACTCGAACGGCGAGTCGGCGGCGAGCGGCTCGGCGACCGGCACGACCACGGGCTGCCCCACGAGCGGCGGCAAGCTCCCCGGCGCGCCCTATCTGTACGAGGGCTGGGGCAACCCGCCGAACCCGGCCACGGTCATGAACGCCACCGGGGTCAGGCAGTTCACGATGGCCTTCATGCTCTCCGGCGGCGGCTGCACCCCGGCGTGGGACGGTTCCCGCCCGTTGTCCGGCAGCCCCGACGCCACGGCGATCTCGCAGATCAAGGCCGCCGGCGGAAACGTCCAGATCTCCTTCGGCGGCTGGCAGGGCAACAAGCTCGGCCCCAACTGCTCCAGCTCGTCCGCCTTCGCCTCGGCCGTCCAGCAGGTCGTCAACGCCTACAACCCGGCCGCGGTCGACTTCGACATCGAGAACACCGACGAGTTCGAGAACGAGGCCGTCCAGGACCGCATCCTCGGCGGACTGAAGATCGTCAAGCAGAACAATCCGAACGTCAAGGTCGTCGTCACCTTCGGCACCAGCACGACCGGCCCGAGCTGGTGGGGCACCCGGTTGATCAACCAGTCGAAGGCGCTCGGCGTCGCCGTCGACAACTACACGATCATGCCGTTCGACTTCGGCGGCGGCGCGAACATGTACCAGAACACGGTCAACGCGTCCGAGGGCCTGAAGAACGCGCTCAAGGCGGCCTGGGGCTGGAGCGACGCCCAGGCGTACGCGCACATGGGCATCTCGGGCATGAACGGCCTGTCCGACCAGCAGGAGCTGACTTCCGTGGCCACCTGGACACAGATCCGCGACTGGGCCAAGTCGAAGGGCCTGGGCCGGCTCGCCTTCTGGTCGGTCAACCGCGACCGCGGCTGCCCCGGCGGCGGCGTGGTGTCGAACTGCAGCGGCATCGCGCAGAACGACTGGGACTTCACCAGGATCACCGCGGGCTTCTGATCCGGCGAGGGCCAGAGGGATCCGGCACGGCCCGCCGGGCCGGATCCCTCGCCGTTTGCGTGCCGTTTCGTGCCGTTTCCGCGCGAACGCCCGCACACGGCGTCCGCTGAGCGTGCGGCGGTGCTGAGCAGGCGGCCGGTCCGGCGGGGACGACCCCCCTACCCGCCGGACCGGTCGCCCCCATGCGTCGGGGCGAGCAGGCCGATCAGCATCCCGACGATCATGGCCACGGCAAGGGTGATCCACAGGCGAATTTTCATCGAAGTCTCCTGAATATAACGCTCCGTGGTCACAATACCCCGAAACGTAACGGACCGCGACGGCCGGTCCGCCGAATGCTCGATCGAGTCGCCGGTTTTGCCGTTCGTCGGGCAGGCTTGGCATCGTCATGGAATACGCGATCCCCACCAGCATCGTTCTCGTCGCCGGCGTCGTGCTCGCGCTCGTCGCCCAGTGGAAGGGCTGGCGGCCGTCCCTGGCCGTCACGCTCACGCTCGGCATCGCCGTACGCGTGCTGATCATGGTCTTGTCGGCCCGGGACACCCAGTGGCAGCCGGTCGACTACGTCAACAGCTTCCAGCCCGCCGGCGTGGCGATCCTGGATCACCGCGATCCGGTGCTCGAGAGCAACGGCGGATGGCACTTCCTCCCGACGGTCCCGTACATGTACGGCCTGCTGCTGTGGCTGGGCATCCCATGGGAGTACGCCGGTCGCATCGTCACCGTCGTGTCCGACGTCGTGCTGATCCCGCTGGTCGGCAAGCTGGCCGGGGGGCGGACCGAGAAGCTGCGCGCCTTCCAGTACGCCTGCAACCCCCTCGCCATCCTCGTCGCCTCGGTGCACGGTCAGGTCGAGCCGGTCTCCCTGGTCTTCGGAGTCGCGGCGTACGTCGTGGCGCGCGGCCCTGGCGACTGGCGGCGGCCGGAGCCGCTGCCATGGGCCCGTCTGCGGCTCGCGAACCGTGACCTGCCGCTCCCCTGGATCCCGCCGGGCGAGATCGTGCGGCGCATCGTCCGTCCGTCGGACGAGGACCGCGCGGCGACGGGCCGGGCGGTGTGGGCCGGGCTGCTCATGGGGCTCGCGCTCTGTGCGAAGAGCTGGCCGGTGATCCTCGTGCCGGCTCTGCTGATGTTCCTGCCGGGGCTGCGCAGCCGCCTGGTCACGCTGGTCGCCACCGGCGTCTCGCCGGTCTTCTTCCTGCTGACGCTGCCCATCGGCGGCTGGACCGAGTGGCGGCAGTTGCCCGAGGTGCTCAACACCATCGGTCTGCGGCCCAGCGACGTCCGCCCGATCACGGGCGACTGGGGCTGGACGGCCCTGGTCAGCGGCGGCAACTGGAACCTCGACCCCACCCCGGCGAGGATCGGCCAGTACATGATTTACGCCGCGATCGTCGCCTGTCTGATCTGGTGGCGCAGGGCCGACCCGGTCGACGTCACGATCGCGATCCTGCTGTCCTTCATGATCTTCACGCCGCGTCTCGGCGCGCAGTATCTGCTGTGGTTCATGCCGTTCCTGGTCGCCCGGCCCACCCGCTGGGCCTGGCCGGCGATCCTCGGGAGCTCGCTCTGGGCGGCGATCGGATACATCGTGCTCACCCAGTTTCACGGGACCGAATGGGGCGAGCTGCACGCGCCCTGGGCGATCAGCTCGCTGGTGCTGTTCCCCCTGCTGATCGCGGCCATCCCGTGGCGGCGCAGGCTCGCGGAGACCGCACCGGCGCCGGTTCCGGGGGAGAAGGAGACCGTTCCCGCCACCTGAGCCCGCTGCCCCTTCCGTCAGGGACAGGGGCGCTCAGGTGACGATGAGGCGGACCATGTGGCCGTGGCTCGCGTAGCCGGACGGGTCGCCGTCGAGCATCCCGGTCACGCACTCGAACACGCCGGGCGCGGCCTGCCGTACGAAGAAGACGCTCTCGGCGATCGCCGACAGCAGCCGGATCACGTCCCGGTGCACATGGACGCCCTCCCTGTCGCCCGCCAGCGAAACCGTCACCTCGTAGACCCCGTCGGCGAGCAGGCGCTCACCGGTCAGCAGCCACTCCGACCCGCATGCCCGGCGCAGATGGGGGAGCAGGTGCGCCTCGGGCAGCTCCGTCACCCACCCGTCTCGCGTCATCGCTTCGAGCAGGGCGGAGACCTGCGGCTCCATCGCCGAGGCGTCCGCGATCCCGGTGAACCGCTCGTCGTCGTCCCATCGCCGCATGATCCGACCCTAAGCCGGAGCGCCGCGCCTCACCGCGCGAAACGTCCCGTGTCGAGGGCCGTCCCGGCGGCCCTGGCCACGCCTCGTCCCGAATGTCACCCATGGCCGTCGGGGTTCCCCTGCGCCGTACGGCCGGAGAGCCTCACCGGCGCTCGGACTGTTCGGACTGTTTCGGCTGTGGTTCGGGGCGTGACGCCGGGGCGCGTTCCGGCAACCGGCCGGAGATGAGCGCCGCGGCCCAGGTGGCGTCCGGATCGCTGTCGACCAGCAGGGCGCGGGCCAGCAGGCTCAGCGGGATCGCCAGCAGCGCGCCGAGCGGGCCGAGCACCCACGCCCAGACGATCAGCGAGAGGAACGTGGCCGTGGTGGACATCCCCACGGCGTCACCCAGGAACTTCGGCTGAATGAACGACTGGATGACCACGTTGATCGCGATGTACGCCACGATCACCAGCAGCATGGTCTTGGGGCCGCCCTCCAGCAGCCCGAGCAGTGCCGGCGGAATGAGGCCCAGGACGAACCCGATGTTCGGGATGTAGTTCGTGATGAGGGCGAGCACTCCCCACAGCAGCGGCAGCGGAACGCTCAGCACGTACAACGCGGTGACGTCCAGGACCGAACAGATGAGGCCGAAGACGGTCGAGACGATCAGGTAGCGGCGGGTCCTGTACGTGAAAGTCTTGAGAGCGCGGGCGAGCGCCGGCCGTTCGGCCGAGGCGGCGTCCACGACCCGGGCGAACACGGGGGCGTCGAGACTCATGGCCAGCAGCAGTACGGCGATCAGGAACAGGCTCGACAGCACGCCCAGAAGACTGCTCAACACGCTCTGGGCGAGGCCGATCAACTTGCCGGGATCGAGCGACGACAGCGCCTTGTTGAGCTGGTCGCTCCCATATCCGAGGCCCGCCGCCCAGTGCTGCAGGTCGGCCACCATCGCGTTGAACTGAACCGAGTACGTCGGGGCCAGGATGGCGAGCTGAGCGGCGGCGAGACTGAGCACCGCGACCATGCCGAGCAGGACCAGCAGCACCACGGCGAGGGGGACGGCCACCTGCAGCCACATCGGCGCTCTGCGGCGGGCCAGCCAGCCGCGTATCGGCGAGACGGCGATGACGAGGGTCAGCGCCAGGACGACCGGGCCGACGATCGAGCCGACCGCCTGGACGCCGGCGAGAGTGATCACTGCGGCGGCGGCACCGACCAGCACGATCAGGGCGCGAGGGAACCCCTGTCGAGTCACGTCCCGTTCCTACCCCTTCTCCCTACAAAGGCTGCGCAAGTTGGATCAAGTCCTAACACCCTCCGGCCTCTACCCTTGTCCGCGCGGGCGAGTCGTGACGGGAATGAAGCCGGGCCATGCGCCGTACGACGGACCGGCACTCGCGCGGAACTTCCATCTGGTCGATGACCTGGGGGAATAGGTTTCCGTGCGGATGCGTTGGAGCTTAGCCGGGCCAAGCCGCCGGCAGGGCCTGGTAATCTTCTGGTGTCGGCGCGGTTCGGCGCACTCCTTCTCGATCACTTCGGTGGTTGTGTTGTGTGTGCGGGCTGGTCGCCGGTGCTTCT
>NZ_JBFBIP010000031.1:0-71859 GCF_040685655.1 Microbispora sp. NPDC088329 | reverse complement strand
CTGCGTCCGGTGTCGGCGATCACGCTGCTGCTGGGGCTGGTCTACACGCTCAAGGTGTTCGACATCATCTGGATCATGACGAAGGGCGGGCCGAGCGGTTCTTCCAGCACGTTCGCCACCTGGTCCTATCGGCTGGGCTTCGGCAACCTCGTGCCCTCGTTCGGGCCCGGCGCGGCGGTGGGCAACCTGCTGATCCTCATGGCGCTGGCCTTCGGGCTCGTCTACATCCGCGTGCAGCGACGGCAGGCCGCGGCATGAGGCGGCTCAACACCGCCGTCGGGCTGGCGCTCACGGCCGTGATGCTGTTCCCGGTCTACTGGATGGTCAACGTCTCGTTCACCCGCGACCAGGACATGCGCAAGTCGCCGCCGTACTGGTTCCCGGTGCACGGCACGCTGGACGGCTACCGGGCGGTGCTGGAGCGGCAGCTGCCCTACCTGGGGGTGAGCCTGGTCGTCGGGCTGGGCACCGTCGCGCTGACCCTGCTGGTCGCGGCGCCGGGGGCGTACTCGCTGGCCAAGCTGCGGCCGCGCGGCGGCGGCGTGCTGAGCTTCGTGCTGCTGATCGCGCAGATGATCCCGGGGATCATCATGGCGATGGGCTTCTACGCCATCTTCCTCACCACCGGCGTGCTCAACACCGTCCCCGGGCTGATCGTGGCCGACTCCACGCTCGCGGTGCCGTTCGCCGTGCTGATCCTGACGGCGTTCATGTCCGGCATCCCCGAGGAGTTGCTGCAGGCGGCCCGGGTGGACGGCGCCGGGGTGATGCGCACGTTCGTCTCGATCGTGCTGCCGGTCTCCCGCAACTCGATCATCACGGTGTCGCTGTTCGCGTTCCTGTGGGCCTGGTCGGACTTCGTCTTCGCCTCCACCCTCGACCAGGGCGGCGCCCATCAGCCGATCACCCTGGGGATCTACCACTACATCGGCAACAACAACCAGGAGTGGAACGCCATCATGGCCACCGCCGTGGTCGCCTCCATCCCGGCGACCGTTCTGCTCATCGTCGCCCAGCGCTACGTCGCCGCGGGCGTCACCGCCGGCGCCGTCAAGGACTGAGTTTCTTCGAGAAGGGACCCCCTCTTCATGACCGTCGCCGCTTCAGGCCCGGTGTTCTCCCTGCGGGAAATCCCGTTCAGCTACCGCGGCTCCTGGTTCGGCTTCTCGCCGGTGGTCGCCCAGAAGACCTACGCCCGGGACGTGCATCTGGTCTCCCACCAGACCGGCATGCACCCGGTCCTGCGGCTGGTGCCGTCCGCGGAGAGCGACGTCACCGCCACGCCCCACCGGCTCACCTGGAGCCGTGCCGGCGGCCGGATCGACCTCGCCTACGAGAACGCCGACACGGTGCGGCTGCGCGGCAGGGACCTCGGGCTGAGTTTCCTGGCCGCAGACCCCGTCCTGACGCCGTTCAGCGGCCCGTACTTCTACCAGGACCCGGCGGACGGATCGTTCGTCTTCACCGTCTACCAGACCGGCCGCCGCTACCGCGTCACGGTGCTCGCGGGACAGGCGGAAGCGCGGGGCGCGCAGGCGCTCGGCACCGCCGAGCGGGGCGTCGTCCTGAGCGGCGAGTGGGAGGTCGCCGTCGAGGAGTACGAGGCCGCTCGCGCCCCCTACGCGCCCGCCGGCGCGTTCGAGGAGGTGGCCGAGGCGGCGCGGGCCGAGTTCGACGCGTTCACCGCGGCGGTCGCGCCCTGGCGCAGCGAACGGACGCCCGCGGCCGAGCTGGCCGCCTACGTCCTGTGGTCGGCGACCGTACGTCCGGCCGGGTTCGTCACCCGGCCCGCCGTGCTGATGTCCAAGCACTGGATGGACAAGGTGTGGAGCTGGGACCACTGCTTCAACGCCATCGCCCTCGCCGACGGCCTGCCCGGCCTGGCGTGGGACCAGTTCCGGCTGCCCTTCGACCACCAGGACGAGGCGGGCGCGCTGCCCGACTCCGTCACCCACTCGGAGATCCTCTACAACTTCGTCAAGCCGCCCATCCACGGCTGGGCTCTGCGCCGCCTGCCGGCGGCGGCCGAGCCGGAGGAGGTCTACCGGCTGCTGGAACGCTGGACGGCCTTCTGGCTTACGGCGCGGCGCGTCCCCGGCCGTGAACTGCCGCACTACCAGCACGGCAACGACAGCGGCTGGGACAACGCCACCACCTTCGACCCCGAGCGCGTCGTCGAGACCGCCGACCTGGCCGCCTTCCTCGTGCTGCAGATGCGCGAACTGGCCCGCCGGGCCCCGGACCCGGCGGCCGCGGCCCGCTGGTCCGGCGCCGCCGACCGGATGCGCGACGCGCTGCTCGCCGAGCTGTGGACGGGGGACCGGTTCGTCGCACGCGGCGCGCACTCGGGGCGCACCTGGTCGAGCTCCAGCCTGCTCGACCTCATGCCCATCGTGCTCGGCGACGAGCTCCCCGAGCCGGTGCACACGGCGCTCGCCGCGCGCATCGCCGCGCATCTGACCGCGTTCGGTCCGGCCACCGAGCACCCCGGGTCCGAGCACTATCAGGACGACGGCTACTGGCGGGGACCGATCTGGGCCCCCTCGACCGTCCTCGTCGAGGACGGCCTGCGCCGCGCCGGTCACACCGGGCTGGCCGACGAGATCAGCGCCCGCTTCCGCGGGCTGTGCGAGCGGTCCGGCTTCGCGGAGAACTTCGACGCGCGCACCGGCGAGGGGCTGCGCGACCGCGCCTACACCTGGACGGCCAGTGCCTATCTCATCCTCGCCGCCGCCCACGAACGGCGACACGAACAGCGGGCGCGGACGGCGGGTACGGCGGCTTTGACACAACCGCGGACGCCTGCGTAGCCTGCCGTCGAATCGATTCGAATAATCGCGTCGACGGGCTGCCGCGGGGGACGGGTGAACATCGGGGAGATCGCGAGGCGGGCGGGCGTGTCGCGGAGCACGGTCTCCTACGCCCTCAGCGGCAAGCGCGCGGTCTCCGACGCGACTCGCCGGCGGATCCTGCAGGTCGTCGACGACGTCGGCTATCGGCCCAACGCCTCCGCCAGAGCCCTGGCGGAGGGCCGCACCCGCGCCATCGGACTGGTCATCCCGCCCGCCGGGCGGCGCCTGACCCCGATCCAGCTCGGCTTCGTCGCCGATGTCGTGGCCGCTGCCGGCCGGCGCGAGCTGGACGTGCTGCTGTCGCCCAGCGGCGGCGAGCACGACCGCTCGTTCGAACGGATGATTCGCGGTCGCCGGGTCGACGGCGTGATCCTGATGGAGGTCCGGCTGCGGGACGCGAGAGCGGCCCGCCTGCGGGAGTCCGGTGTGCCCTTCGTGGCGATCGGCCATACCGCGGACGCGGCGACCGGATACTGGGTGGATCTGGACTACCGGGGACTCGTCGCGGGCTGTGTGCATCACCTGGCCGACCTCGGGCATCGCGAGATCGCGCTGATCAACCGGCCACGAGAGCTCCTCGATTCCGGTTACGGCCCGGCTCGCCGTGCCCTGGACGGGTTCACCGCCGCAGCGGCGGCACGGTCCCTGTCCGCGACCGCGTCGTGCTGCGCCGACGAGGCGACGGCGGGCGAGACCTGCATCGAGGACCTGCTGGCGGCCCGGCCGCGGGTCACCGGCCTCGTCACGGTGAACGAGGCGGCCCTGCCCGGCGTCGAGCGCGCGCTGCGACGCCTCGGCCGCGCGATACCCCGGCAGATCTCCGTCACCGGAGTCGTGGGGCGGCACTGGGCCGAGGAGTTCCACCCGCCGCTCACCGCGGCCGACGTCCCGATCACCGAGATGGCCGAAAGGGCCGTCGAACTGCTGGCCGAGCGAATGGCCGAGCCCGGCACGCCGCCCAGCCACGTCCTGCTCTTCCCGCCGATCTCCCTGCGTTCGAGCACGGCGCCGCCACCGTGAACGAGTTCCGCCGGGCCGGCAGGTCCGGCGGATTCGGCCGATCCGGCCGTTCTCGCCCGGTCCGCCCAAGAGGATAGGTTGGCTCCCGATCATCTGGGCGCGAGTCGCTATGGGGAGGTGCGGGACATGGTGCCGTCCACGCTCGGCGGTCGTTACGAGCTGGAGGAGCTGATCGGCCAGGGCGGCATGGGCGAGGTCTGGCGGGGCCGCGACCTGCGGGCCCACCGCCCCGTCGCGGTGAAGATCCTCGCGCCGCAGGTCGCCGGGGTCGCCTCGCGCGAGCGCTTCGCCCGCGAGGCCCGCGCCGCCGCCCGCGTCGTCCATCCGAACGTGGTGACCGTGCTCGACGTGGGCGAGCAGGACGCCCGGCCGTACCTGGTGATGGAGCTGCTCACCGGCCGCAGCCTGGCCGCGGAACTGCTCGACCGGGGCCGGTACGGCGTGGCGGAGGCGTGCGACCTCATGAGCCAGGCCGCCGCGGGGCTGGACGCCGCGCACCGCGCCGGGGTCGTGCACCGGGACGTCAAACCCGCGAACCTGCACCTCACGACGAGCGGCGTGCTCAAGGTGGTCGATTTCGGCGTCGCCCAGGTGGCGACCGAGGCGGCACGGCTCACGATGGTGGGCACCGTCATCGGCACCGCCGCCTACCTGGCGCCGGAGCAGATCGACGGCCGGGGTGGCGGGACCGCCTGCGATCTCTACGCGCTGGGGTGCGTCTGCTATGAGCTGCTGTGCGGGCGCCCGCCGTTCACCGGGTCGGCCCCCGAGCTGGTGTATCAGCACGTCCACCAGGTCCCGGCGCCGCCCGGCCGGCACCGGCCCGACATCCCCGCCGAGCTGGAGCGCCTGATCATCGCACTGCTGGCCAAGGACCCCGCCGCCCGGCCCGCCGACGCGGAGGTCGCGCGCCGGGTCCTGGCGGCCGTCGCCCTCTCCGCGCGGGAGGCCGCCCAGCGGGAGCCGGCCCAGTGGGAGGCCGCTCAGTGGGAGGCCGGGACGGCGGCGCCGCAGGCGTCGTATCCGGCCGGTGCGCGTGCGGGCGACACGGCGCTGCTCAACACGGGGCTGCTCAACACGGGGCTGCTCGACACGGGGATGGTCGACACGGGGCTGCCCGACGCACCGCCGCCCGGCCCGCCGGCCGGGCGTGCTCCGGGCCGTTCGGGAACGTCGCCGGAACGACGCACGCTCATCCGGCTCGGCGCCGCGGTGGCGGGGCTCGCCGCGGTCACGATCGGGGTGGCGGCGCTGTCCGACGGCGGCGGGCAGGCGGAACCCGCGGCCGCGGCCCAGTCGCCGGCGGGCACGGACGCCGGGACGTCGCCCACCCCGGCATCCCGGGCGTCCAGGACACCGTCCCCGAAGGCGTCTCCCACGCCGTCCCTCAGGCCGTCTCCGAGGTCGTCCCCGAAGCCGTCTCCCACGCCGTCCGCGCGCCGGGTCTACCGGAGCTACCAGGAATGGCTGGCCGCCTTCGACCACGCCGTCCAGGAGCAGGAGACCAGGGGCGGCATCGAGCCGAAGCTGGCCCGCGAGGCCCACGAAGCGATCAGGAAGACGGCCAGGGACATGTCCAGGGGCCCCGGCAGAGGCAGAGGCAGGGGCAAAGGCGACAAGGCCGCGCGGCACGTCGGCGAGTTGCTCGTCAAGCTGAGACGGGCGCACCAGACCGGCGCGCTCGCCGACGGCCCGCTCGTCGACTTCCTGAACGCCACCGGCCTCAGCGCGCGCAGGGGCCGCTGAGGGTCGCGACCGGCCCGGCGCCCCGCGTTGCCGCGGTTGTTTCGCGCGCGACGCTTGCGCGTACGCCTCGGGCGTTGGTGTGCTGTGAATCACCCAGACCCCAGGAGGTTCGCCGTGTCCCCGCCTCCCGTCTCGCTCGACGACAAGTACGCGGCCGAGAACGGCACCGTGCTGATCTCGGGCGTCCAGGCCCTCGTCCGGCTCACCGTGGAGCAGCGCCGCCTCGACGCCGCGCGTGGGCTGGACACGCGGGTGTTCGTCTCCGGATATCCCGGCTCCCCCCTCGGCGGCGTCGACCTGGAGATGGCACGGGCCGCGCGGTTCCTGGAGGAGGCGGGGGTGGTGGCCAGGCCCGGCCTCAACGAGGAGCTGGCGGCCACGGCGGTCGCGGGCACGCAGCTTCTCGCGCAGGTGCCGGGCCGCAGGCACGAGGGGGTGACCGGGTTCTGGTACGGGAAGAACCCGGGCCTCGACCGGGCCGCCGACGCGATCCGGCACGGCAACCTCGCCGGCACCGCGCCGCTCGGCGGGGCGGTGGCCTGGATCGGCGACGACCCGGCCTGCAAGTCGTCGACCGTGCCCAGCTCCTGCGAGCCGATGTGCCAGAGCCTGTCGATGCCGCTGCTCGCCCCCGGTTCCGTGGCGGAGGTCGTCGAACTCGGGCTGCACGCGGTGGCGCTGTCGCGCGCCACCGGCCTGTGGGCCGGCCTGAAGATCGTCGCCGACGTCGCCGACGCCTCCGCCACCGTCGACCTCGGATCGCTGCGCGAGAACATCCGGTCCGGCGTCCCGGTGCCGGACCGCGCAGATCGCGGGGCACCGCCCACCCTGGTCGGACCGGCCTCGCTCGACGCCGAACACGACATGCTCACCCGCAGGCTCCGCCTGGCCCGCGAGTACGCCCGCGCGCACGGCCTCAACCGGGTGACCCACGACGCGCCGCGCGCCACGACGGGCGTGCTCGCGTCCGGCGCCTCCTACGCCGTGGTCCTGCGCGCCCTGACCGATCTCGGCCTGGACGAGGCCGCGATGGACCACCTCGGCCTGCGGCTGATCCGGCTCGCCATGCCGTTCCCGCTCGCGTACGACGACCTCGCCGCCATGACCGCCGGGCTCGACCGGGTGCTCGTGGTCGAGGACAAGGTGCCGTTCCTGGAGGGGCACCTCAAGCAGGCGTTGTACGAAACCGGGCAGCGCCCCGACGTCTTCGGCCGTGACCTGCTGACGGCGCGCGGCACGCTCGGCGCCGAGGACGTGGCCGCCGCGCTCGTCACCTGCCTCGGCCCCGACCGGCTTCCCCGCCGGGCCGCGATCCTGACGCCCACCTCCGCGAGGCGTCGGCTGCTCCCGCTGGCCGCCGGCCGCACGCCGTACTTCTGCTCGGGCTGCCCGCACAACGCCTCCACGCGTGCCTCCGACGACACGCTGGTCGGCGCGGGCATCGGCTGCCACGCCATGATCGCCCTGGACGGCGACGGACGCGGCAGGCAGGTCGGCATGACGCAGATGGGGGGCGAGGGCGCCCAGTGGTTCGGCCTGGCCCCGTTCACCTCCGACCGCCACTTCACCCAGAATCTCGGTGACGGCACCTTTCACCATTCCGGCTCGCTGGCCGTGCGCGCCGCCGTCGCGGCCGGCGTGTCGATGACGTACAAGCTGCTCTACAACGACGCGGTGGCGATGACCGGCGGACAGCGCGCCGAGGGCCGCCTCGACGTCCCGGCGCTGACGCGGTGGCTGGCGGCCGAGGGGGTGCGCCGGGTCGTGGTCACCACCCCGGAGCCCGAGACCTACCGGAACGTCCGGCTGGCGCCGATCGCGTCCGTACGGCACCGTGACGACCTCCCTGCCGTGCAGAAGGAGCTCGCGGCGATCGACGGGGTGACCGTGCTGATCCACGACGACCGCTGCGCGGCCGAGAAGCGGCGGCTGCGCAAGCGCGGCACGCTGCCCACGCCGAAGGCCAGGGTGGTGGTAAACGAGCGCGTGTGCGAGGGCTGCGGCGACTGCGGGGACGCCTCCACCTGCCTGTCGGTGCAGCCGGTGGAGACGGAGTTCGGCCGCAAGACCCGCATCCACCAGGCGTCGTGCAACTCCGACCTGAGCTGTCTCAAGGGCGACTGCCCGTCGTTCCTGCTCGTCGAGCCCCGCTCCGAGACCCCGCGTACGGTGCCCGAGCCGCCGGTGGCGCTGACCGGGCCGGTGCCGCGCTTCCCGGAGCGCTCGGTGCTGCTGCGGATGCCCGGCATCGGCGGCACCGGGGTCGTCACCGTCTCGCAGATCCTGCGGATGGCCGCCCATCTCGACGGTCTGCACGCCGCCGGCCTCGACCAGACCGGGCTGGCGCAGAAGGGCGGTCCCGTCGTCAGCGACGTGCGCGTGTCCCCGCAGCCGATCAGCGGCGCGGTCCGTGCCGCCCGCGGCACCGCCGACGTCCTCATCTGCTTCGACGTGCTCGGCGCCGCCGCGGACGACACCCTCGCCGCCGCCTCGCCGGGCCGTACGGTCGCCGTAGTGAACACCGCGATCGTGCCGACGGCCGCCATGGTCACCGGCCGCGCCGCGCTCTCCGGGCCGCAGGACGCGATCGTCCGCATCGCGTCGGCCACCCTGGCCGAGGCAGGCCTCCACCTGGACGCCGGCGCGTTGTCCGAGGCGCTGTTCGGCGACCACATGCCCGCCAATCTCGTGCTCGCCGGCGCGGCCTACCAGCACGGCTGCATCCCGATCTCCGCGGACGCGATCGAGGGCGCCATCCGCCTCAACGGTGGTCCCAAGAGTGCGGTCGTCGAGCGGAACCTGGCGGCCTTCCGCTGGGGCCGGGCCGCCGTCCTGGACCGCGAGGCGGTGTTCCGGGCCGTGTCCGGGGCCGCGATCCCCCAGCAGAAGATCGCGCGGCCGCAGATCGCGGCGCCGGCCGACGCGCTGGAGGAGACGCTCGCCGTGCGCGTCGCCGACCTGACCGGCTACCAGAACGCGGCCTACGCCCGCTCGTACGCGCGCGACGTGCGCGGGGTGGCCGCGCTGGCCGCCGAGCGGGCGGGGGAGGAGGCCGGCGCGCGGATCGGGCTCGCGTACGCCCGGGGGCTGCACAAGCTCATGGCGTACAAGGACGAGTACGAGGTCGCCCGGCTGCACCTCGACCCGGTGGAGCGGGCCCGGCGCGAGCGGGAGTTCGGCCCCGGCACCGCCGTGTCGGTGCTGCTGCACCCGCCGCTGCTGCGGGCGATGGGTCTCAAGCGCAAGATCAAGTTGCGCGGGTCCGCCGGCGTCGTGTTCCGCGGGCTGCGGGCCGCCCGCGTGCTGCGCGGCACCGCGTTCGACGTGTTCGGGCACGCGGCCGTGCGCCGGGTGGAGCGTACGCTGGTCGGGGAGTACCGCGAGCTGGTACGACGCGCGCTCGGCCGGCTCACCCCGGCGACCGCCCCGGCCGTCGCCGAGATCGCCGCCCTGCCGGACATGATCCGCGGCTATGAGGGCATCAAGCTCGCCCGTGTCGCCGAGTTTCGCGACCGCGCCGCCGCCCTTCTCGCCGAGCTGAACGAGCCCGTCCTCCAGGAGGCACCGTGACCGTCGACCGTCTGCTGCCCGGCCAGGACGCCCGGGACCTCATCGAGCTGACCCGCGAGATCGCCGACAAGGAACTCGCCCGCCGCGTGGACGAGCACGAGCGGGCCGAGACCTATCCCGAGGGGCTGTTCGCCACGCTCGGCGCCGCCGGGCTCCTCGGCCTGCCCTACCCGGAGGAGTACGGCGGCGGCGCCCAGCCGTACGAGGTGTATCTCCAGGTGATCGAGGAACTGGCCGCGCGCTGGGCCGCCGTCGCGGTCGCGGTCAGCGTGCACACGCTGTCCTGCTTCCCCGTCGCGACGTACGGCACGCCGGAGCAGCGGGAACGCTGGCTGCCGGACATGCTCGCCGGGCGGCTGGTCGGCGGCTACAGCCTCTCCGAACCCCAAGCCGGCTCGGACGCCGGGGCTCTGACCTGCAAGGCCGACAAGGCCGAGGGCGGCTACCGGATCACCGGCACCAAGGCGTGGATCACCCACGGCGGCCGGGCGGACTTCTACGCCCTGTTCGCCCGCACGGGCGAGGGCAGCCGGGGCGTCTCCTGCTTCCTCGCCCCCGGCTCCGCCGAGGGCCTGACCTTCGGCCGGCCCGAGGAGAAGATGGGCCTGCACGCCGTCCCCACCACGACCGCCCACTGGGACGGCGTGCTGATCGACGCCGACCGCCTCATCGGCGCGGAGGGCCAGGGCCTGCCCATCGCCTTCGGCGCGCTCGACTCCGGGAGGCTGGGCATCGCCGCCTGCGCCGTCGGCCTCGCCCAGGCCGCGCTCGACGAGGCCGTCGCGTACGCCAAGGAGCGCGAGGCGTTCGGCAAGAAGATCATCGACCATCAGGGGCTCGGCTTCCTGCTCGCCGACATGGCCGCGGGCGTGGACTCCGCCCGGGCCACGTACCTCGACGCGGCCCGCCGCCGCGACGCCGGCCTGCCGTACGGCAGGCAGGCCAGCGTCGCCAAGCTGGTCGCGACCGACACCGCGATGCGGGTCACCACCGACGCGGTCCAGGTCTTCGGCGGGTACGGCTACACGCGCGAGTTCCGCGTCGAGCGCTACATGCGCGAGGCGAAGATCATGCAGATCTTCGAGGGCACCAACCAGATCCAGCGCCTGGTCATCAGCCGCCACCTCGCAAAGTAGCTCATTGACCTGGGAAGCCTCGATGCGAAGAAAGATCATCGGGCGACACGGGATATCGTCCGATGATCTCCAGTTCTGTCTCAGTTCTGCCCGGCCACGAGCCGGGGACGACGCATGCGCCGGTCGATCGCCGCGCGTGCCCGCTTGTGCGAGCTGGACTGCATGTGGGCGTAGACACGTAGCGTGAACCCCGGGTCGGAATGCCCGAGATACTCGGCCAGCTCGTTGATCGAGACACCGGTTGGGAGCGTCACGGAGGCGTAGTAGTGCCTGAGCTGGTGTGTGCCCTCCTTCCGGGTCGTGATGTACCGGCGGCGGCCTCGTGCGTCCTTCGTCGGCTTGGGGATTATGCCCGCCAGCACGAGAGCGGGTTTCCAGATCGTCTCGTCGTAGGTCCGATGCCGGATGTGGAGATCGTCGGTGGCCCAGCGGAAGAGGATGTTGCACGTCCGAGGCTTGCCGCTCAGCTTCTCCCAGGGAAGCGTGTACGGCCGTGGCGTGTACTTCTGGATACGCGAGCGCAGATATTGGGCCACCCAGTCGGGCATGGGGACGACGCGCTCTTGGTCGTTCTTCGGCAACGCGAAAACGAACGACTCGCCCAGCTTTTTGACCTGCCGGCGTACGTGGATGATCTGTAGCTCGAAGTCGAGGTCTTCCAGCGCGAGGCCGAACCACTCGCCCGCCCGCATCCCGCAGCCGGCGCCGAGGATGGCCTCGCGCGCAGATGCTCGGCGTGGGAGTCGGTGATCGACCAGACCACCTCGTCTGCCCACGCGATGATCTTCTCGTCGGCTTAGGAAGCCTTCTCGCTCTCCGAGGACTTATAGTCGCCGGCCATCATTTGGAGAGGAAGAATTCGCATCTGCGAGACCTGCTGAACGGCCTCGATGAAGACGGCCATAGTAGCGATTGAGACATTGTGACCAACAAATCTGCTGCACCTCGACAAGGTAATGCATCGCCGTAACGCTTCGGGCGGATTAGCTAGCCGCCCATGCTGAGACCCCTGGCCTGCCTACCCAGCGCCACAGGCCAGCACTGTCCGCTTATCTAAATACCGCAACGCTTGGCATCGGAAAGGTTACCGTACCATTTACGTGTAATGGTAACCGTTGTCAAGATCTTGAAAACCGAAGCTGTGAAACGACACCATAGCGATGTCATGAGGGGTGTACCCGGTGATGGAGATTCCCTCCACACATCTACCCCCCGTCATCGAAGGGACTGTGTCTTGAAATTCGGGCTCGCTGGTCTAGCCGTCTTCGCTCTCGCAGCCTCAGGGCTGGTTGTGAATCCAGCATTCGCCGACGCCGCGCCAGACTCGGCCCTCCTGGCCGGCTGCACAGCCACCGCCTACGTTCCGACATACGCTTCGCCGAGTGTCACTGCCAAGGGAACCGGAAGCTGTAGCGGCGTTTCCAGCGCGAGTATCCAGGTCCTTCTACTCAGAGACAGCTCTCAGGTGGCGTCGAGCAGCGGTAGCTGCTCGACCAATGGAGCCTGTTCCACAGTAACCGCCAAAGCGAACAACCAGTCCGGCGACCAGGTGTGGTGCTCCGTTGCCACAGTTTCCTTCACGATTTCCGGCCAAAGCTACGGCTCCTCGGACCGAAAGTGCGAAACATCCGCTTGGATTGCTCGCCCCTAGCTCAGACTGCTATAGGCCGGTCTCTGGGAAAATCGGCAGACCACTTCTCACGGAGCGGGTGGCGTCGATCCGCACCCCCGGGGGGTGCACATCCCGACTTATGATCGGGAACCCGCTCTGTCCGGATGAAGCAGCAATAAGCCCCCCGCATAGGCGGGGGGCTTCCTGCGTTTCTGATGGTTAAATCCACTACGAGACCCGGCGCTGGATGTCGATCAGTCTCTCGAGCATCTGCGCCTGCGCGGCCTTCATACTGGCCTGCTCCTGCTCGATGCGATCGAACCGCTCGTCGACCCGACCGAACCGTGAAGAGGGCCACGACTCGGCCTCGCACCGGCGGTTCCTCCAGAGCGACGACTTCCGGCGGGTCATCCTCACCTCGGACGGCCTGACCGCGTACCCGCCCCGGGCGCCGAGCCCTTGACGGTGGGGTTCGCCCAGTCGGTGCCCGGGATCTTCTCCGGCCGCATCGACCACATGAACGTCATGATCGCGACCCTGACGAACATGGCCGCGCCCCACCTCGACGGCGGCTACGTCGCGGCCTCGCTGCTGGACATGTCGAAGCGGTCCGGCGCCTACGACAACACCACCGTCGCCGTGATCGACCTGCTCCACGGCGATGACGACACCAACTGAGCCGGAGCGGCCGGGGCCAGGACGGGCCCCGGCCGCTTCCGGAAGGGAGCCAACACCAGATGACCGAAGCCGCCGCCACCGCGGCCCGGCCTCAGCAGCAGCGTCATGGGCCTGCGGCTCACCACCGACCTGAACGCGGGGCAGCGCGTGCCGCTGCTGCTCGCCGACGGCGGCGACGGGCTCGACACGCTGTACCTGTCCGGTGCGCTGACCCTCGGCGACGGCGACACCGAGGTGTGCGAGACCGAGGAGTACCCGACCATCCGACTCGTCGTGGGCCGGCTGTCGCATCCCGGCGGACGGCAGCGCAACCTCATCGCTGGGCTGCTGCTCCACAAGTACCTCCCGGCCGCCGCCAACCGCTGGTGGCTCGACCTGCGCGGCGGCGTCGTCATCACCGGCATGTGCCACTGCGGCGCACCCTCCGACCTGTCCCACCACATCTACGGGCTCGGCGCGCGCGTGTCCGACAACTACCCGAGGAGACGATCCCTGGACCAGGAAAATCCGACCCGCCGCCGACCCGACGACCAACCGGGTGGCGATCACCACGCCCGCGGCTGTACTCGAGGATGGTTGCCGAGGATCGGGCACTGCGTCTCAAGGGGCACGAGGTGTACCGCTTTGGGGGGCATGAGCTAACCATCGACGAGGTTGCCGCCGTCCAGATGCTACGGAGATTCTTCGCCGGGCTCTTCGGCAAGCACCTCGTGGATGCGGGCTCCAATCAAGTCTCAGATCACTCTCTGTAATCCAAGGCTCTGGGTGTTGCCGGCGATCGCCCCCCACCTGGTTCTGCCGCAGTTCTGTCCGAGAGTGGCTAGCGATGACGCATGACCATCAGGGACGGTAAGGGTTTTGCCAGTTCGGATCGCTGATAGCGGAAACGCTACTGGCATGGCCTCTGTGCTGCGAAGATCATGCAGATCATCGAGGGCACCAACCAGATCCAGCGCCTCGTCATCAGCCGCCACCTCGCCCGCTGAAATCCCCCATGCCGAGCGGGTGATCGGCCGCACCCACGCGGGGTGGCGGCCGCCTCGGGAATCGGCGCGCCCCTATCGGTGTTCCCTGCCGATCAGAGCGTACCGTTAGGCGGGTTCTGTCCGCTTATTAGCTGTTTGGGGGAATTATGGCTAAGCCAGTTCTGCAGATCGTCATCGCCAGTACGCGCCCCGGGCGGGTCGGGCTACCGGTCGCGGAATGGTTCCGCGAGCGCGCGGCGGCCCAGGACGCCTTCGAGGTCGAGCTCGTCGACCTGGCGGAGGTGAACCTGCCGTTCCTGGACGAGCCGAACCACCCCCGGCTCCGGCAGTACGTCCACCAGCACACCAAGGAGTGGAGCGCCACCGTCGAGCGCGCCGACGCGTTCGTGTTCGTCACGCCCGAGTACAACTACGGCTTCAACGCGGTGCTGAAGAACGCCATCGACTACCTGCACCACGAGTGGCAGTACAAGCCGGTCGGGTTCGTCAGCTACGGCGGAGTCTCGGCGGGCACGCGCGCCGTGCAGATGCTCAAGCAGGTCGTCACCACGCTGAAGATGGTGCCGGTGTTCGACGCGGTCTCGATCCCCTTCGTCGCCCAGCTTCTCGACGAGGAGGGCCGCCTGCGGTCCAACGACGTGATGAACACGGCGGCGGACGCGATGGTGACCGAGCTGGCCCGGCTCGCCACCGCGCTGCGGCACCTGCGTCCCGCCGCCTGATCCCCGCTGCCTGATCACTGCCGCCTGATACTCAGGAGAGCAGGGCGCCGGTCTCCGGATCGCGCTGCGTGAGGCAGTAGACCCCGCCGGCCGGATCGCGCATGACGGTCCAATGGTGCCCTCGCGTCACGAACGTCGCGCCGTGCCGCTCGTGCAGCAGCCGGGCGGCCTCGGCGTCGGTGCAGGCCAGGTCGACGTGGGCCGAGCCGCCGGGCCCCTCGCCGAGCCGCTGCAGGAGGATCCGCACCGGCGCCCCGGGCGTCGTCAGCACCGTGAACTCGGGCAGCGACCCCCGGCGAGGCGGCCAGCCGGTCAGCGCCTGCCAGAACGCCGCCTCCTCCTCGTACGCGCCGGGGGCGATGTCGAGGCAGACCTGGTCGAGGCGGGTGCCGGCGATCACGGGCGGGCGCCGCGCCGCTCCCTCCCAGGGCACGAGACAGAACGCCCTGCCCTCCGGGGAGCGCAGCACGGCCCAGTCGCCGTGGTCGTCGGCGACGGCGGCGCCGAGCGCCACGGCCCGGGTCATCGAGGCACGGACGTCGTCCACCTCCAGATCGAGGTGGACGCCGCCCCCGTCGCCCACCGCCTGGGATCTTCGCGCACGCGTCACCGGTCTCCGGCAGCAGCGTGGCGAACTCCCCGTCGTCGCCCCGCCGGGGCGACAGGCGCGTGCCGGTGACGGCGGTCCAGAACGCGGCGGCCTTCTCGAAGCTCTCCCTGGGCCTGTCGATGAAGGCCAGCACCCGCCGCAGCGCCATCAGGGAGCCTCCTCGAACAGCGGGAGCAGTGCCGTCTCCAGGTCCGCCGGGGCACGGTAGACGACCCCGGTCATGCCGAGCGCCACCGCCGCGGCGACGTTCTCGGCCCGGTCGTCGACGAACAGGCAGCGCCGGGCGGGGACGCCGGCGCGACCGGCGGCGATCTCGAAGATCCGCGCGTCGGGCTTGGCCACCCCCACGTCGTAACTGCTCACGACGTGGTCGAAGGCGTTTTGCAGCTCCAGCTCGCGCAGGTGGGCGGCCAGTTCCGAGGTGGCGTTGCTGACGAGCACGACGGGGACGCGGGCGCGCGCCCGCGTGAGCAGCGCCAGCACCTCCTCGTCCGCCCAGGTGCGGGCGGCCAGCCAGTCGGCGGTCAGCGCGCTCGCGCGCGCGGCCGAGCCCACCAGTCCGGCGAGGACGGGAACGGCCGAGGCCAGCCACTCCTCCCGGGTCACCAGCCCGGTCAGGGCCGGGACCACCAGCGCCGACTGGCCGGTCACCCGGGCCACCGTCCCCGGCTCCACCCCGTACGCCCGCTCGATCTCCGCCTGCTGCTCGAGATCGGAAAATTTCAGGACCCCGTCGAAGTCGCACAGCACCGCGTCGAACGCTCTGGCCGCCATGGTCCGAGCCTATGACGCGAGCGACTCGTACAGGGCGATGTGGCGTTCGGCGGCGGCCCGCCAGGTGTGCCGGGCGGCGAGCGCCCGGCCTGCCGTACGCCTGCCCGGATCGGCGGAGGCGAGGGCGCCGGCGAGCTCGGCGGCGAGCCCGGCGGGGGTGACGGCGAAGCGCGCGGCGGAGCCGAAGACCTCACGCAGGACCGGCAGGTCGCGCATCACCAGGGGGACGCCCGCCGCCAGGGCCTCCATCGCGGCGAGGCCGAAGCCCTCCTTCACCGACGGGAAGGCGAAGGCGGCGGCGCCCGCCACGAGCGGCGGCAGGTCCGCGTCGGCGACCGGGCCGAGGACCAGCGGCTCGGCGCCCAGCTCCGCCGCCCGGGCCTCCCACCGCGCGCGGTAGTCGCGGTAGTCGAAGAGCGTCTCGCCTCCGGCGATCACCAGCCGGACGTCCGGGCGCGCCTCCCGCAGCAGCGCGTACGCCTCCAGCAGGTCGAGCGAGCCCTTGCGCGGCTCGATGCCGCCGACCGTCAGCACGTATGTCCCGAGCTGACCGCGCCACATGTGAGTGGCGACCGGGTCGGCGGACGCGAAGCGCTCATACGCGACGCCGTTGGGAATCACCGTCGCCGTGATGCCCCACCCGGCCGCGAGCTCGGCGGCCACCGCCTCCGACACGCAGACGTGCGCGTACGGCGTGACGATGGCGCGCTCGTGACAGGCGGCCAGCTCGGGTGTGGTGAAGTGGTCCAGGTGGTGGACGGTGCGCACGCACAGGCCCGCCGCGTTGGCGCTGATGCAGTCCTGGGCGTGCACGACATCGTAAGAGGCGGCCTCAGGAGCGAACGCCCCGCGCAGCATCGCGATCGACCGCAGCACCCGTGGGCCGACGCCCTCCCCGGGGATGTCGGGGAACGGCACGACGCGCAGCCGGACGCCGGGGTCGACCGGGCGGAAGAACCCCGAGTCGCCGCCCCGGCCGAGCGTCCACACCGTCACGTGCTGTCCCGCCGCCGCGAGCGCCTCGGCGAGGGCGAGGGTGTGCACGACCCCGCCGCGGGGCCTGGTCGAGTAGCTGAGCAGCGCGATTCTCACTCATGCACCTCCTCAAGCACCTCCCGGTAGACGCCCGGCCTGCGCTCCCCGAGATGGTGGAGAATCCGCCGCGCGCGGTCGATCTCGGCGGCGACGTCGAGCTCGGCCACGGCCAGCCCGGCCTTCGACCAGGTGCGGGCGAGCACGTCGCCCCCCGGCCCGACGACCTTGGCCTGGCCCAGGAACCGCATGCCTCCCATCACGCCGGTCTGGTTGGAGGAGGCGAGCACGACCTGGTTCTCCGCGGCCCGCGCCTGGTCGTACAGGTCGAAGAGCCGCGACTGCCGGTCCTGGGCCATCCGCGGCGCGCGGTTGGTGACGCTGGCGGGCCAGGCCGACAGGCAGGCCAGGATCTGCGCGCCGTCGAGCGCGAGGCTGCGGGCCGACTCCGGGAAGGTCTTGTCGTAGTCGATCAGCATGCCGATCCGCCCGGCCGGGGTGTCGAAGGCGTCGAACCGGTCGCCCGGGCGGTAGGCCGCGGTCTCGCCCGCGGGCAGGTGCACCTTGCGGTGCAGGCCGAGCACCCCGTCGCCGCTGACGCACACAGCCGTGTTGTAGCGGACGTCGCCGCCGTCCTCGCAGAATCCGACGCACACCACCATCTCGGCGGCCAGCGCCGCCACCCGCGCGATGACCGGGTCGTCCGGCTTCAGGGCGGGCGGCAGCGCGTCGGGGTCCGGCCTACGCAGGTCGGCGAGGTAGCCGCCGAGCGCGGCGTCGGGCAGCACGAGCAGCCGGGCGCCCGCGGCGCGGGCGTCGTCGATCAGTTTGGCGATGCGGGCGAGGTCGAAGGTGAGGTCGCGGCCGAAATGGGCGGCCGCCGCGGCGATCCGCAGGACGCTCACGCCGCCTGCCCCGCGTGTCCGGCCTGCCCGGCCGTCCCGTACGTCTCCGGCCGGCGGTCGCGCAGGTGGCCCATCGACCGGCGCGCGGTCTCCAGCGCCCGCGGCACGTCGATCTCGGCGACGGCCATGCCCGGCCCGACACCCGTCGCCGAGACGATCTCACCGCCGGGGTCCACGATCTTCGCGCTGCCGACGAAGCGCAGCGACCCGAACGTGCCCGCCTGGTTGGCCGACAGCCACACGATCTGGTTCTCCAGCGCCCGCGCCCGGTCGAACAGGTCGAAGCGCCGCTTCCAGCGGTCACGCTCCAGGTCCGGCGCCGCGTTCGTCCGCGAGCCCGGCCACGCCGACACGCACACCCCGATCTGTGCGCCGTCGAGGGCCAGCGCGCGGGCGGACTCGGGGAACGCCTTGTCGTAGCAGATCATCATGCCGATCCTGCCGACGGGCGTGTCGATGGCACGGAAACCGTCGCCCGAGGCGTAGCTGGCGTTCTCGCCGAGCGGCTGGTGGACCTTGCGGTGGTTGCCCAGCACGCCGTCGCCGCTGACGCACACCACGCTGTTGTAGCGGGCGTCGCCGCCGTCCTCGCAGTAGCCCGCGACCACGACCAGGTCTCCGGCCAGCGCGGCCAGCCGCCGGATCTCGGGGCCGTTCACGGCGAGCGGGGGCGGCCCGGCGTCCGCGGCGCCGCCGTCGAGGCTGATCAGGTAGCCGCCGAGGCACGCCTCGGGCAGCGCGAGGAGCCGCACGCTCGCGTCGCGCGCCTCCTTGATCAGGTGTTCCGCGATCGCGAAGTCCTCGTCGAGGTCGCGGCCGAAACCGGCGGACACCGCCGCCATGCGAAGGGCGCTCACGCGGTCCCCAATCCGGTCACCGGGCCGCCGACGGCCTCCGTGACCTGTCCGTCGGGCCAGCGCAGCGAGACGCCGCCGCCGGTGGTCAACTCCCCGCACACCGCCGATGCGGCCGGCCCCGGCGGCGGCGCAGGCGCGCCCGGCCGGTCCGTCGTGAGCATCGCGAAGCCGGGAAAGCAGGTGAGCCAGTCGCCCATGGAGGCGGCGGCCGGGCGCGGCACCGCGGCCACGTCCAGCACGGCCGCGCAGCCGCTCGCCTCGGCCAGCATGCCGAGCGTGCCGGCGATCCCCGCCATCGACACGTCCTTGGCGGCGGCGGGGCGACCGGCCGCGACCGCGCCGAGCATCGCGCGCAGCTCGTCGGTGCGCCGGGAGGTGGCCGAGTCCCATTGGCGGCCTCGGTAGCCGGTCCGCCAGCCGCCGCCGAGGTCCGCCGTGAGGCGCACGGCGTGGCCGGGGCGTCCGCCGCCGCCGGGCACGGGACGCGCGGCGTGGCCGAGGGCCGTGACCGACAGCGCGGCCGGCACCCCGAGTTGCGTGTGCCCGCCCAGCACCGGCACCCCGTACGCGCAGGCGGCCCGCGCGAGGCCGTCGATCACCCGGGCGGCGTGCGCGGCGTCGGGCGCGGCGAGCGCGTCGAGCAGCCCGGCCGGGGCGGCGCCCATCGCGGCGAGGTCGTTGAGGTTGACCAGGACGGCGCACCAGCCGGCCCACTCCGGGTCGCGCTCGACCATGGACGGCACGATCGCGTCGCAGGCGGCGACGAGATCGCTGCCGGGCACCGGCGCGCCGTCGTCACCGACGAAGCCCGGCCCGCCCAGCCGCGCCGGACCGCCCGGCAGGGCGGCGAGCAGCGGGCCGAGCGCCGACTTGGCCGCCGCCGCGTGGGCCGCGACCCTGCCGATCGGGTGACGCATCAGCACGTGCGGCGCGCCCGCGACCGTCACCGTCCGCACCCGAGTCCAGCCCAGACGGCGGAAGAACGCCTCGGCCCTGACCTGCACGGTCGCCTCGAACCGCAGCACGCCCTCCGCCTCGGCGCGGGCGCACGCGGCCCGCACCAGGGCCGCGCCGGTGCTTCCCGTCGCCCCCGCGCCGCGCGCGGCGGGCGTGACGACCAGGCGCCCGCCCGTCCACCAGCCGATGTCGGGGCCGTCGCAGGCCGGACCGAGCCGCACGCCGCCGACGACCGTGCCCGCCGCGTCCCTGGCCACCAGCGTGATCGTGCGGGGATCGTCGTCCCTGTCGTCGAGGTCGTGCTCGCCGAACAACCTCTGCTCCCGGACGAACGCCTCGTGCCGCAGCCGCCGGTAGGCCCGGAGGGTCGCGGCGTCAGCGGCCTGCTCGATCCGGACAGGCGGCCGCCGCGCCAGCGTGCTGCGGTCACCGAGCAGCGCGAGGATGTCCGGCGCCGTGTCGCCGTCGAGGTGCATCGGCCCTCACCCGCCCGCCGCGCTCAGCACGCCGCACGCCCCGCAGGCGGCGCAGCCCGCCCCCTGGTCCGCGCCGCGCATGCCGGCCGCCCGCAGCAGCGCCGCCACACCCTCGGTGACGTATGTCAGCAGGCCGGCGCCGGGGGCGCCGATCCCGTCGCGGGCCGCGAGGGTGCCCCGCATCGGGCGGAACGGGACCACGAAGGGATAGACGCCGCGCCGGATGAGGCGGCCCGCGCCCGCGATCAGCTCGTCGGGGTCCTCGCCCAGCCCCACCAGCAGATACGTCGAGACGCGGTTGCGCCCGAACACCCGGACCGCCTCGTCCCAGGCGGCCTCGTAGTCGGCGAGCGGCACCGACGACTTGCCCGGCATCCACCGCCGCCGGACCTCCTCGTCCAGCGACTCCACGTGGATGCCGATCGCGGTGGCCCCGGCCTCGCGCAGCGCGCCGATCCAGGCCAGGTCGCCCGGCGGCTCGCACTGCACCTGGATCGGCAGACGCGGCACGGCGTCCAGCACGGCGCGCACGCACCGTGCCAGAGTGCGCGCGCCGCGATCGGGCCCGGTGGTCGTGCCGGTGGTCATCACCATCTGCCGCACGCCGTCGAGCCGCACCGCCGCCTCCGCCACCTCGGCGAGCTGGGCGGGCGTCTTCGCGGCGACCGTCGCGCCCGACCGCAGCGACTCCTCGATGGTGCAGAAACGGCAGCGGTCGGCCTCGCCGTACCTCACGCACGTCTGCACGACGGTCGTGGCCAGCACGTCCGCGCCGTGCAGCCGGGCGATCTTCTCGTACGGCACGCCGTCGGCGGTGGTCAGGTCGTAGAACCTCGGCCGCCGCACGGGCACCAGGGAGACCCCGGTGTCCTGCTCGCCGAGCCAGACCGTGCCGTCGCGAACGGTGTAGGGGCTGCCGGGATCGATGGGCAGCGCCGCGCCGGCGCCGTCGACGAGGACGTGGCCGTCGCCGCTGGGCCCCGCGCCGTCCGGCCGCCGTACGGGCGTGTCGAAGGCCACGCCGCGCAGGGCCAGCTCGGCGCGGGTCATGATCCGCAAATCGACGGTCACGGCACTACAGCTGGTAGGTGGAGTTGATGATGGCGCCCTTGCGGGCGTAGTGGATCAGCGCGTCCTGCACGTCCAGCGGGTGGGTCGGGATCACGCCCTCGATGAGGTCCTCCTCGCGGGCGCCGTGCAGGGACAGGCCGAACCGGCAGCAGTAGACCTTGCCGCCCTCGGCGATGAACGTCTTGAGCTGGTTGTTTATGTTGTGCTCTCCAGGGAACGCCGAGTTGCCGGTCGTCGGGAAGCCACGGGTGGCCAGGCAGTTCAGCGAGCCGGGGCCGTAGAAGTAGATGGCGGTCTCGAAGCCCTTGCGCAGCGCCCGGGTGGCCTGCAGCACGGCCACGAAACTGACCGACGACTCGTGCGCGATGCCGTGGACGAGCGTGAAGTACGACTCGCCGTTCTCGGCCTTGTAGTCGGGGAACACCTTGGTCGTGCCGTAGATGCTGGAACCCTCGGGCAGGGACGGGTGGGGGATCTCCTCGATGCTCTTCTTCTCGAGGTCGGTCATGTCGACGGACATGTGTCTCTCCTTGTGTCGGCAGGAAGTGAGCGGGGTCAGTCGTAGAGGGAGGCGAAGGTGCCGCGGAAGACGAGCGCGCCCAGCTCGCCGTCCCCGGCCGCGGCGCGCATCCGGGCGTGCTCGCCCGCGAAGTCGCCCCACGGCTGGTCGCTGGCGAACAGCACGCGGTCGTGGCCGAGCCCGCGCCGCTCGATCTCCGTGGCCAGCCAGTAGGGCGCGAAGCCGATGGCCCAGGACAGGTCGGTGTAGACGCGTTTGCCGGCCGCGATCCAGTCGAAGAACCGGGAGCCGGCCAGCTTGATGTGGCCGCTCATCCCGCCGCCGAAGTGCACGAGGTGCACCGGCACGCGGTCGGCGTACCACTCGACCAGGTGTCCGACCTCGTCGACGTCCGAGGCGGCGCCCGGCGAGGTGTGCACGTGGACGACCAGGCCGTGGCGTCCGGCCGCCGCGAAGATCCGGTCGAGGCCGGGACGGCAGGCGGGGTCGGTGGGCCGCCCGCCGAGCAGGAAGCTGAGCTTGAGCGCCCGGACACCCCGCTCGCCCGCCAGGGCGAGGGCGCGGGCGGTGCGCTCCTCGTCGCGGGGCAGCGGCGAGACCCACAGCCCCGCGCGAATCCGGTCGTCTGCCTGCGCGGCCTCCAGGACGAGGTCGTTGAGCGCGAAGGCGACCGCCGGGTCGGGCACGCCGTAGTTGGGCAGCACCAGCGCACGCTCCGTGCCCTCCGCGTCGAGGTCGGCGATCAGCCGCGTGACCGTGGCCCGCGCGGTGACGTCGGGATTCACCGCGGGACCGCCGTAGAAGGGATGGGCGGGCAGCACGCCGATGTGGCGGTGAGCGTCGAAGACCATGTCGCGGGTCATGGGACTCACCCGACCGGCAGCGCGGGCGAGAGCTCGGCCGGCGCGCCGGTCAGCGCGCCGCAGACGTCGGCCAGCCGCCGGGACGCCTCGATGTGACCGGCCAGGAACTCGGCGTCCCGGCCCACCGCCTCGAACCGCCCGGAGCCCCAGGTGTGCTGCCAGGGCAGCCCGAGGAAGTAGAGCCCGGGACAGTTCGTCACGCCGCGCCAGTGCATCGGATAGCCCCGGCCGTCGAAGGCGGGGATCTCGATCCAGCGGTGGTCGCGGGTGAACCCGGTCGCCCAGACGACCGAGGTGATCCCGGCCGCGGCCAGGTCGAGGGCGCGTACCGGCTCGCCCGGTTCCCACACCGGCACGTAGCGGGGCTCTCGGGGGGCGTCGATGCCGTGCGTGGAGATGTACGCGTCGATGGCGTCCTTGATCCCCTCGGCCACCGCGTCGGCCCGGTCGAGGTTGTCGTTCAGGTCGGCGGCGAACTCCAGCGTCACACCGGTCACACCGGTCAGCCGGCCGTACAGGCGCATCCCGTCGCGGGCGAAGGCCCGCAGGTCGATGTCGCGCCCGCCGTCGCGTCCGGTGACGTAGTGGTTGGCCCGCAGGCGTACGGCGTCCGCGTCGTAGAACTCGTCGATGCTCCTCGCGTAGTGGCCCATGTCGTGCAGCCACGCGACGCAGTCCCTGCCCCGGTAGAAGCGGGCGACCCGGGGCGCGCTTCCGACGGCGAGGTGGACACGGCGCCCGGCCAGATGCAGGTCCTCGGCGATCTGGCAGCCCGACTGCCCGGTGCCGATCACGAGGACCTCGCCCTCGGGAAGCTGCGCGGGACGGCGGTACCGCGAGGAGTGGACCTGCGTGATCCCCGCGGGCAGCCGCTCGGCCAGGCGGGGGACGGCGGCCGCGTGGTAGGGGCCGGTGGCCACCACGACCTGGTCGGCGGTGAGATCCCCGGCGGTGGTCGCGAGCTCGAACGTCCCGCTCGCGGCCCTCCGCAAGCGGCTGACGCGCACACCCTCGGCGAGTGGAGGGCCGAAGGATGCGGCGTAGTCCTCCAGGTAGCGGACGATCTCCTCGCGGACCATGAAACCGTCGGGGTCGGGCCCGCGGTAGGGGAAGCCCGGCAGATCGCACTGCCAGTTGGGGGTCACCAGGCAGAAGGAGTCCCAGCGGTGCTCGCGCCACTCGTGGCCGACCCGCCGCGCCTCGATGACGACATGCTCGATGTCGCGCCGGCCCAGGCAGTGGCTGACCGACAGCCCGGCCTGGCCGCCGCCGACGACCGCGACCGGGTAGTGGGCTCCGGCGATCCGCGGTGTGCTGGTGTTTGCCGCCGATTCCATGACGGCCACTTCAGCCCGCCCGGATTACCGGACCACGGCATCCGGAATAAAAATCTGTTACCGATGCGTCACCGTACGTGATGTCGCCGAGTGAGTCAGGTGATGAGGCGGTGGCCGCCGGGGCTGAGTGAGCCCATGAACAGCCGGTCGGCTCCCGGCAGGGAGGCGAGCCGCAGCAGCCAGTCGCGGGCGGTGATGCGCAGGCGGCTGGACGGCGCCATCCAGGGGAGGAAGCGGCGGCCGAAGGCCTGGACATCGGCGACGACCGGCCGCATGCGTGCCGCGTACCGGTCGAGGGCGGGGGGCAGGCCGCCGGGGGAGACCTCGCGCAGCTCGTCGGCGAGCACCCATGCCGCGGCGATCGCGAGGGACGCGCCGTGCCCGGCGAACAGGGAGACCGCCTGACAGGCGTCGCCGAGCAGGACCACCCGGCCGCTGCTCCATCGAGGGGCGTCGACCTGCGTCACCTGGTCGTAGTACAGCTCGGGCGGCTGCGGGCACCGGGCCAGCACCTCGGGCAGGATCCAGCCGAGACCCCCGTAATGCCGGCGCAGCGAGGCGGCCGGATCGGCGGGAGCGGCGGGGTCGGGCTCGTGGCGCAGGAACAGCAGGGCCAGCCGGTCCCCGCCCACCGCGTACGCTCCGGCCATCAGGCCCGGCACGGTCAGCATCCGGTATCGCGCGCCGACCTCCCGGCTGAGGTCCTCGTCCTCCACCACGTACGCCGCCACGTGGTGATCGAGATAGCGGACGAAGCGCTCCTCGGGACCGAAGACCAGCTCCCTGACCCGTGAGTGCACGCCGTCGGCGCCGATGAGCAGATCTGCTTCGTGCCGGGTGCCGTCGGTCAGTTCGACCTCGACACCCCCGTCGTCCTGCGTGACGGCCGCGACCGTCGTGCCGTACCGGACCGGCGCGCGCACCTGCTCGGCGAGCACGCGAGCGAGGTCGCCGCGCAGCAGGCTGACCACGTCGGCGAATCCCGCCTTGACGGTGAGACGGCTGGTCTGCCGTCCGGAGCCGTCGACGTAGCCGATCTCGTGGACGGGGTGGCGGACCTCCTCCAGCCGTGGGCGCAGCCCCATCCGCCCGGCCGCCTCCAGGCCGGGACCGTAGAAGTCGATCATGTATCCGCCCTCGCGGAACGCCGGGGCGCGCTCGACCAGCCGGACGTCCCAGCCCGCGCGCTCCAGATGCCAGGCCAGGGCCGTTCCGGCTATCCCGGCGCCGCAGACGATCGCTCTCATGTTCCTCCACCCTTTTCGTGTCCGTCCGTACGCACCATCGCCCGCAGCGGCCCGGCCAGAGCGGTGAGGTCGAGGGCGGGATCGAGGCCGCGGTGCAGCACCAGCCCGTCCACCGCCGCGACGAGGACCGCGGCGGTCGCCTCGGCGTCGCCGCGATGGCCGTGCTCGCGCAGCCAGGCGGCGACGTGGGCGCGGGAGTCGGCGACGATCTCGTGCAGCCGGTCGCGGAGCTCGGGCAGCCGGGCGGCGGCCAGGTACATCTCGGCGATCAGCAGCGAGGCGGGGTCGGTCCCCGTGTATCGGGACAGCTCACCGAGCAGCCACTCGACGCCGGTCTCGAGGCCGGGCTGCTCCGCCAGCCGCCCGGTGAACTCTCCCAGCATCGCGCGCGCGACCCCCGTCGAGGCCGCGATCAGAAGGTCGGGCAGCGACGCGAAGTGATAGTGCACGACTCCGGGGGCCACTCCGGCCCGCTCGGCCACCATCCGCGTGCTGACCCCGCTCCAACCGGCCTCGGCGATCAGAGCCGCCGCGGCGGCGAGTAGCCGTTGCCGTGTGGTCCTGCCCCGGTCCGCGGACGCCTCCGTCATCTCCCACCTGCTCCGTTCACGTCTCGTACGACTGCCTTGGTCGAACGACTTGGACGCCCGCCCAAAAACAATATCGCGGACATGAGGCCGCCGTCACCGGGGATGGCCGGATACATATGCGCGACCCGGTCGCCGAGGGGAGTGATCGATCATGATGTCCGGGGCTCCGGGGGGCGGCGCGGGGCCGTGATCGTCACGGTGGTTCTCGGCCTCGCGGCCGCGGCCCTGCTCGGGCTGGGCTGGGTCGCGCAGCAGCACGTCGCGTACACCGAACCGCTGGGCGAGATGCTGCACGTGCGCCTGCTGTTCGATCTGGTACGCAAGCCTGTGTGGCTGGCCGGGATCGCCACGATGGTCGGCGGGCAGGTCCTCGGGGCGCTGGCCCTGCGGCGTGCCGACGTCGCCTCCGTGGAGCCGCTCCTGGCGACCAGCCTCATCTTCGCCCTCACCGCGGCGGCCCTGTTCTACCAGGAGCGCCTGGGCGCGGCGGAGTGGCTGGGGGCGGTGCTGGTCAGCGGAGGCGTCGCCGCCTTTCTCGTGGCGGGGCGCCCCCACGGCGGCGGGATGCCGGCGCCGAACTCTCTGGTCTGGCTGGCCGTGCTGGTCGTGGCGGGGGTGGCCGCGGGCATGGTCGCGGTGGCGCTGCGAATGCCCCTGCAGACCAAGGCGATGTTGCTCGCGGCGGCGGCGGGGGCGTTGTACGGCCTCCAGGACGCGCTGACCCGCGGGGCCCTTCTGACCCTTGCGCGGGGACCGGTGGCGCTGTTCACCTCATGGCAGGTGTATCTGGTGCCCGTCATCGCCGCGACCGGTCTCCTGCTCAACCAGAGCGCGTTCGACGCCGCACCGCTGCGGATCTCGCTGCCCGCCACCACCGCGACCGAACCGATCGTCGGCATAGTCCTGGGGGTCGCGATCTTCGGTGAGCGTCTGCGCGTCGATCCGCCGGCCCTCGCGGGCGAGGTCGGCGGCCTGGTGGCGCTCGTGGTGGGCATCGTCATCCTCGGCCGCTCGCCGTTCCTGGCGAAGTCGGAGCAGGGGCAGCAGGCCTCTCGTGGCCGCAGGTGAATGAAATGTGCCCGGATCCGCCGCTGGGCCCTACGCGTCACGGCCCTGCTGACCGCGTCCCCCGGCAGGCGGTGGGCTTCGGGCCCCGCCGGACGTCGTCCGGCGGGGCCCGCGTGTGTGTCACCGCGTACGGATCACCGGGCGAGCGTGCCGTGCGCCTCGCCGGCGTGGGCCACGGCGGTCCTGGCGGCGGCCGCGGTGGTGCGGGCGTCCGGACCGGGCAGGTCCCGGCCGAAGGCGTAGACGGCGGCGGCGGTGGCGATCGCGCCCGTGTTCAGCGCCAGAGCCTTGTCGCTGATGTTGGCGATGGTGTCGCAGGCCTGGTGGTAGCAGGAGTCGTACGCCTCACCGGCGGTGCCGCCGAACAACGCCTGCTCCTCGGGCGTCTTGACGCCCTCGGCGCCGGTGAACGTCCCGCCGGACGGAATCCCGGCGTCGATGAACGGCCCGTAGTCCGACCGTCCGTCGAAGTCGGTGCCGTTGTGGGCCTGACGGAGCGTGTCGAAGTACTTCTCGAAGAGCTTCTCGATCTCGTCGGAACCCGCGGGACCGGGGCCGGCGCCGGTGGCGTCGGAGTCGTCGCCGTCGTAGATCTTCAGGGCGTAGTTCGGGGAGGCGACCATGTCGAAGTTCAGGTACAGCTTGATCCTCGCCAGGTCGGCGGGGGACAGGCTCGCGACGTAGTGCTCGGAGCCGAGCAGGCCCAGCTCCTCCGCGCTCCAGAAGGAGAAGCGCAGCGTGTTCCTGGTCGGGATCTTGCCGAACGCGGCGGCGACCTCCAGGATCGCGGCGCTGCCGGAGCCGTTGTCGTTGATGCCGGGCCCCGCCGGCACGCTGTCCAGGTGCGCCCCGAGTTGCACCACCCTGTTCGGGTCGCCCCACCGCGAGTCGGCGATGACGTTGTGGGTCTTACGGGTCTCGCTCGTGGTGTCGGTCCTCACCCGTACGGACGTCCCGGCGGCGGCCAGTTCCTGGCCGACCGCGAAGCTCACGCCCACTGCGGGAATGTGCACGGTGGGCTCGCCCAGCGTGCCCTGCAGGGTGTCGGTGCGCCCGGGCTGACCCTCGTTCATGAGGATCACCGCGGACGCGCCCGCGGCCTGCGCGTTCTCCGCCTTCACCTGGAAGGTGCAGGTGCCACGCTGGACCAGCGCGACGGCCCCCGCCGGGAAGCCGGCGAAGTCGGCGGCCTCGCAGCCGGAGGTCGACGTGTTGGGCGTGGGGCCGGGAGGCAGCACGAGGTCGACGTTCCGGACGGCTCCGGTGACGTCTCCCGACCCGGAGTAGGTCATGGTGGCGAAGTCGCCGACGCTGCTGCCGTCCGGCGGGGTGGGCGCGTACGTCTTGGGGGAGGGCGCGGTCCGCTGGAGGACCGCCGCCGAGTTCTCCTTGAAGAACGGGAAGTCGAACTCCTGCAGGGTCACCGTGTAGCCGGCCTTCTTCAGCACTCCGGCGACGTAGTCGCGGGAGGCCGCGAAGCCGGGGGTGCCGGCGGCGCGGGTGCCGCCGTTGGCGTTCGCGATGTCCTGCAGTTTGCGCAGGTGCTTCTTCACCGCCGACGCGACCACCGTCTGCGCGATGTGGGCGGGGTCGGGGTCGGCGTTCGCCGGCGCGGCGGGCAGGAGGGGAAGCACGAGGGCGGACGCCGCGGTGGCGACGGCGGCCCGCATGCCGAGCGAGGCGCGCATTGGGCTCTCCTTCGGGTCCAATGACGGTCCGGACGGTCCAGGTGCCAGGGCCCCCGCTGGACACTGATCGGGAACTTAACCGGGATTGACCGATCCGGAAAGACCGTGTTTTCTGGCCCGCCGGGGTATTGCGCGGGCCCGCCTCCCCCTACGCCGGCTCAGCGCTCGGACTCGGACTCGGACGCCCAGTCGAGCAGCCTCTCGGCGGTGTTCCACCGGCGGCTGGCGACGTCTTCGCCGAGGATGATCCCGATGAGCCGGTGACCGTCCCGGTCGGCCGCGAACGCCAGGCAGAACCCGGCGGCGTTGGTGGACCCGGTCTTCACGCCGATCGCGCCCGGCAGGCCGAGCATGTGGTTGGTGTTGTACCAGTCGTACCGGCCGTCCTCGGTCGAGTGGTGGCTCGTCGAGGTGATCTTTGTGAAGATCGGGTTCCGCAGGGCGATCTCCGCGAGCCTGGCCTGGTCGCGGGCGGTGGAGTGCCCGTCGCCGTGGGACGTGGGGAGGCCGTCGGCGTTGACGTAGAGGGTGTCCTTCAATCCGAGTTCGCGCGCGGTGGCGTTCATCTTGTCCACGAAGCCCTTCACTCCGGGGCCGTACACGCGGGCCAGGGCGTGCGCGGCGTCCGCGCCGGAGGGGAGCAACAGGGCGTACAGCAGTTCGCGGACCGGCAGGGTGTCCCCGGCTTCGAGGTCGGCCGTGGTGCCGTCGTTGTTCCAGGCGTACTCGAGGTCCTCACGCTTGATCTTGACCTCGTCGTCGAGGTCCGCCTCCCGCAGGATGATGTACGCGGTCATCATCTTGGTGAGGCTGGCGACCGGCATGCGCTCGGCGGCGTTCTTGTCCAGCAGGTCCTGCCCGGTCGTGGCGTCCCACAGGTAGACGGCCCGCCCGTGCACATGCGGCGCTACGTACGCCTGCGCAGGACCGTGCTGCGTGGAAATGTGCTGCGTGGAAATGTGCTGCGTCAGGCCGGGAGCGGCCAGGGCGGGAGGGGCGAGAACCGGCGCCGCAACCCCCGTGACCAGGGCAAAAGTGGCCATGGAGGCACCAAGGGAAAGCTTCCGAGCGAACATGCGAATCAGCGTGCCATGACTATTCGGGCCTTTCTGGCGAGATTTGGCAAAATATCGGCAAAGCGCCTGAACGTATGTGATTTAAGAGGTTTGGTGTGACTTATCGGGTAACGGCCGTGATCTGACCGGGAGCGCCGGGACGCCGGTCGGGCGCCGGAGCGGACGGTTCGTCGGGCTGCACGCCGCCGAGCTGCTCGGAGTGGCGCAGCGAGGGATGCGGGAGCGCCTCGATCTGGACCCGCACCCGGGCGTGTGGCGCGATCATCCAGGGGGCGGGCCCGGCCGTGACACGGCCTCGCCCCGCCGCGCCGCCACGGCGCGAAGAGTGGAAGGCCGGAAATCCCTCGTGAACGATCCTGCCAGCCATTCGGTCAGCCATTCGGCGAGCGTCATGTTCTGCGGCGTCAACGCGGAAGGGTCCACTCCGGCATATGCCTGATCCGGCCGCAGGTGGGGACCCATCGGGTCCCATATCCACATCGGGCCCGCGGGATCGCGGCAATCCACGAGCGACCAGATCGCGGTCCCCCAACTGCAGAGCCAGACGAAACCGGGAGGGACGAAAGGATCCGGGCCGGAACTCCATGCGCTGTGGGAGAAGACGATCTGGCGCGCCCGGTAGGCGTCTGGCGTGGGCACCCCCTGAATACCCCGGCCCGGGCCCACTCCTCCGTTCGCCACCTCCAGGTACAACCGGCGAAGCAACGGAGGCAGGGAAAGCCCCATCGCCCGTTCCGCCTCGGTGACCGCCGCTGAAGGCGCGGGTGAACTGAGGCAGGGCAGCGCGGACATCGTCCCGATGATCTCATCGTCCGGCAGGCACTCCGGCGGGGTGTATTCCAGCTCGCCGGGACAAACGTCGAACGATGCGCGGCGTTCGGCGACGGCGACGAGATCCGAGGTCTCGAAAGCCTTTTCCAGGTTGCCGCTGAGTGACTCTGTGAGCCATTCGGCCAGGGTCATGTTCTGCGGAGTCAACGGGACTTCATCCGGAGACTCTTCCGCGTCGAAATTCGGGTCCCATATCCACATCGGGCCCGCCGGATCCCGGAAATCCATGACGGACCAGATTCCGCACCCCCAGTCGAACAACCACAACATGCCGGGCCACTCGTCACGTGTATCCGGATACATGTCGACGATGTCGGCCACTTCCAAATGGTGCTCGTATTCGCTCCCGGTCACCCCCAGTATCCCCGTGCGCGGGCCGAAGCCTCCGTTCGCGGCCTCGAGATACAGACGGCGGAGCAACGGAGGCAGCGGGTGCCCGATGACCCGTTCCACCTCGTCGATGGCCTCGGGCGACGCGGGAGGGAGAAGACCGGGGATCGCGCGGACCGCCTCGATGAGCTCGTCGTCAGTCATATGGGCCATCCACCTGTGCCTTCAAGCAAGACCCCACGGGGTCGACTTGCACTGATTACAGTATTACGGTGATCTTCCATTCGTCATCGCGGCCACGGGGGCGCTGTCCACATGATCGTCGAGTACATCCGTTACCGCATCGCGCGGCAGGACGCCGGGGAGTTCGAAAAGGCCTACAGGCGCGCCGCGCAGTCCCTGGCGGCCGCGCCGCAGTGCGTGGACTACGAGCTGTCCCGCTGCGTCGAAGAGCCCGAGTGTTACGTTCTGCGCATCACCTGGACCTCCGCCGAGGACCACCTGCGGGGTTTCCGCGGCGGTGAGCGCTTCGGGGCGTTCTTCGGGGAGATCAAGCCGTACGTCCGGCAGATCGAGGAGATGCGCCACTACGAGCCCACCGCCGTGCGCGGCGCCGGCTCCTCCGTCCCCAGCCTGTACGACTGGGCGGGCGGGACCGAGGCGTTCGAGCGGCTGACCGAGACGTTCTACGATCAGGTCCTCAAGGACGACC
The DNA here is from genome assembly GCF_040685655.1 of Microbispora sp. NPDC088329. Lineage (NCBI taxonomy): Bacteria > Bacillati > Actinomycetota > Actinomycetes > Streptosporangiales > Streptosporangiaceae > Microbispora > Microbispora sp. NPDC088329. Next base: position 40,593 of record NZ_JBFBIP010000031.1, on the reverse strand, counting down.
TGATCGGTCCCCTCTTCGCCCACATGGACCCGGGCCACCCCAAGTATGTCGCGATGTGGCTGGCCGAGGTCTTCGGCGGCCCGTCCCGCTACACGCGTGAACGGGGCGGCTACCACCACATGCTGCTCCAGCACCTCGGCAAGGCCATCACCGAACCCCAGCGCCGCCGCTGGGTCAACCTCCTCATGGACGCCGCCGACGAGGTCGGCCTGCCCGCCGACCCCGAGTTCCGCGCCGCCTTCGCGAGCTACATCGAGTGGGGCACGCGCCTGGCCTTCGCCAACTCGCAGCCCGGCGCGCGCCCCTCGCAGCAGGCTCCCGTCCCCCAGTGGGGCTGGGGCGTCGCCCCGCCCTACACCCCCGCCTCCTGACGGCGCCGGTCGTAGTGCGGAGCGCGTGCCGGGCCCGCCGTGCGAACCCCGGCAACGGATACGTATTCCTGCCGATGCGCGCAGGAGCCGCGGTCTCTACCGTCGGGGGCGCCGACGAGACCCCGAGGTGAGCCATGCGCGTGCCGAGCGTGTTCCTGCCCGCGTTCCTGTCCGCCCTACTGATGACCTCCTCCCTCACCGCCACGGCAGCCGAGGCCGTGGCCAAACCGCCACCGCCGTCACCGTCGTCCGCCGTCGACGTCGTCTACCAGCGGGCCCACTTCGGCCCGGGCCTGCGGGAGGGAGTGAAGGCGGGCACCACCCTGTCCTTCGGCGCCCCCGTGGGCACGATCTCCTACACCGACGCGCTCGGCACCAAGACCTGGGAGTACGCCCGGTGGACCGGCCCCGAGCGGCCCGTCGGGTTCGCCGCCACCGAGCTGGTGGCCAGCTGGAACGCCGACGTGCCCGCCGGGAGCTGGCTGCAGGTCGAGATGCGCGGCCGCCACGCCGCCGGGCAGACGAAGTGGTACGTGCTCGGCCGCTGGGCGTACGGCGACGAGGACATCCGGCGCACCTCACTGTCCGGGCAGCGGGACGCGGACGGCACCGTCTCGGTGGACACGTTCGTGGCCGCGGCCGGCAAGGCGATCACCGGTTACCAGCTGCGTGTCACGCTGTACCGCACGCCGGGCTCGTCCGTGCAGCCGGTCGTGCGCGCGCTCGGCGCGATGGCCTCGGCCGTGCCCGACCGCACGACCGTCCCGGTCAGCCCCGGCGGCACCGCCTGGGGCGTCGAGCTGAACGTGCCCCGGCGGTCGCAGAACGTCCACGAGGGCCACTACCCCGAGTGGGACGGCGGGGGAGAGGCCTGGTGCAGCCCGACCTCGACCACCATGGTCCTCGGCTACTGGGGCAAGTGGCCCGGCAAGCAGGACACCGCCTGGGTGGACCCCTCCGACCCCGACCCCGAGGTCGACTACGCCGCCAGATACACCTACGACTACGCGTACGAGGGGGCGGGCAATTGGCCGTTCAATACCGCCTACGCGGGGCGGTACGGGCTGGAGGGGTTCGTCACCCGGCTCCGTTCGCTGACCGAGATGGAGCGGCTTGTCCGGGCCGGCATCCCGGTCGTCACCTCGCAGTCGTTCAAGTCGGAGGAACTGCCCGGCGCGGGGTACAGCACCAACGGCCACCTCATGGTCATCGTCGGCTTCACCGCCGACGGTGACGTGATCGCCAACGACCCCGCATCCCCCGACGACGACGCGGTCCGCCACGTCTACCCGCGGGCCAACTTCGAGAACGTCTGGCTGCGCAGCACCGGCAGCGGCGGGATCGTGTACGTCATCCACCCGAAGAACCGCCCCCTGCCCCCGACCACACCGGGCCTGCCGGCCAACTGGTGACACCAGGCGGGTCTATAGTCAGTCAGGTGACTGACTCGACCAGTGCCCGGGTGAAGGCCGCGAGCGCCAAGCGGCAGCGGCTCATGGCCGCTGCCGCCCAGGTTCTGCACCGGCAGGGGGCCGAGCGCACCACCATCGCCGACATCGCCCGCGCCGCGGACGTCCCGGTGGGCAACGTCTACTACTACTTCAAGACCAAGGACGAGCTGGTCGCCGCCGCGCTCGCCGAGCACGCCCGGCATCTCGGCGAGCTCACCGCCCGGCTGGAGCTGCTGCCGGACCCGCGTGAGCGGCTCAAGGGGCTCGTGGAGGCGTGGGTCTCCCAGCGCGACGTCGCGGCCCGGTGGGGTTGCCCCACCGGCACGCTCGCCACCGAGTTGGACAAACGTGACGAGGGCGGCCTGGACGCGGAGGCGGGCAGAGTGATCCGGCTGCTGCTCGACTGGGCCGAGCGGCAGTTCCGCGAGCTCGGCCTGCCCGAGCCCGACGGCCTCGCCCTGACCCTGGTGGGCGCCTACCAGGGCATGTCGCTACTGGCCAACGCCCTGCGCGACCCCGAGATCATGGCGCGTGAGGGCGCCCGGCTGCTCGGCTGGCTCGACTCACTGCGCGGTTCACCACTGGGCGGTTCATCGGGCGCCTGACCCCGCCGCGCGTTGCGCGAGCAGCGTGGTCAGCGCCGTGGTCCGCGCCGCCTTCCGTGCGTCGTCCCACTCGTCCGGCGGCGCGATCCGTGCCCAGGCGGCGACCACCTCGCCGTCGTAGTCGTGGCCGTGTCCCGGCGGTGCGTCGAGGGAGAACACCAGGTCGGCGGTGATCTGCCAGAACGTCACGAAGGGATACCACCGGATCCAGGGCAGCACGTCGTCGCCGCGCCGTTCCTCCAGCCAGTCGGGCCGGGTGAGGACGAGCCGGGGCGTCCACCACACGATCGGGTCGGAGGGATGCTGGAGGTAGACGACTCGCGGCGCGTTCCACGGTGACGCGGGCACGTCCAGGTCCGAGGGGCGGTTGGCGAAGCGCACGGTCTCGCCGCCCCCGTAGACGGGCAGCGCCTCCCTGCTTCCCCGGTCCCTGCCGTCGACGATCCGCCGCCACAGCGCGCTGCTGTCCGGCGGTCCCACGAACAGCGCGCCGTCGGTGCGCTCCCGCAGGTCGCTGTCGCCGCCGAACGCCGACTCCGCGCCGAACGCCCCCAGGCTCTCCCCGAAGACCAGCAGCTTGGGCCGGTGACGGGCGGGCAGCGCCGACCAGCGGGCGTACACCTGGTCGAACAGCTCCCGCCCGGCCGCCTTGGCCCGCTCGCGGTCGACCAGGAACGACAGCCAGCTCGGCAGGTAGGAGTACTGCATCGAGACCAGCGCGGTGTCGCCGCCGTACATGAACTCCAGGGCGGCGGCCGCCTGCGGGTCCACCCAGCCGGTGCCGGTCGTCGTGATCACGCAGATGACCTTGCGGCCGAACGCGCCGGTCCGCTCCAGCTCCCGTACGGCCAGGGCGGCCCGTTCGCGGGTGGTCGCGGCGGAGTCGAGCCCCGCGTAGACGCGGATCGGGGAGACGGCGGGCCGCCCGCTGAACCGGCTCAGCTCGCCCACGCCCGGCGCATCCGCGACGAAGGCGCGGCCCTCCAGGCCGAGGGACGCCCAGGAGACCAGCGAGGAAGGGCTGCCCGACAGCGTGGCCGCGCTCGGCCGGGTGGCGCCGGGCGTCGTCTCGCTGTTGATCGCGGCGAAGCTGCGGTCGGCTCCCATGAGCAGGGCCTCAGTGACGATCCCGTCGGTCAGGAAGACGGCCAGCACACCCACTCCGAGCCCCGCGGCGAACTGCGCGGCCGTCGCGGGGAACCACCGCCCGAGGAGGCGGCCCAGCGCCCGCGCCGCGATCCGCAGCGCCCTGGCCGTGGCCAGCAGGGCCAGGAACAGGGCCGCCGCGACCAGCGGCACCCCCAGGTAGCCGAGCCGCTCCGGCGGGTCCATTCCCATCAGCACGTAGATGTCGCGCTGCGCGCGTACACCGAGGACCAGCGAGGCCGCGCCGAGACCGCAGCCGAACGTCGCGACCAGGCGCCGGACGCGCCGCCGTCCCGTCCGGTGCCACGCCTCGCGCCATCGCTCCGGCATCCGTGCCGCGGCCGGGCGTACGAGTGTGGCGGCGAGCACACCCACCAGGTATCCGGTGGCGGTGAGCACGCCCGCGATGATCCCCTGCAGCGTCCAGGGGCGGGGCAGCAGCGACGGCGTGAGGGACAGGGAGAAGAAGGCGGAGGCGAGGACGATCCCGGCCGTGTCCAGCGGCGCGTTGAGTCGTAACCGCCGCCTTTCCTCCATCAGGCCCCCGATCCCCGTGCCTCACGAAGCAGGCAGGCTATCAAGGTCACGAACCGGTCACGGCGCGGGTGGGGCCAGGTCGTCCACGCATAAGGAAGATCTCTTGGTCTCTTCCCGGAGGCGTGATGCGTTGCTACATTCCGAAGCAAGAATTCATTTCAGTTTTGGGAGGTGTGATGACCGCTCTCCACGCCGAGCAGGAGGCGGCGGCGCCCGCTCGCCGCGAGCCGCCGCCGTCGATGGTCGAACGGATGACGCTGATCCTGGACGCGTTCACCGGCCGCTCCACCCGCCTCACGCTCGAGGACGTGGCCCGCCGCACTCACCTCCCGCGGTCGACGGCTCATCGCATCCTCGATCAGCTCGTACGGCTGAACTGGCTGGACCACACGTCGTTCGGCTACAGCCTCGGGAAGCGGGCGCTCGGCCTCGGCGGCCGGGACGGCGGCCACGGCGAGATCCGGGAGGCCGCCGCGCCGGTGCTGCACAACCTGCAGATCAGGACCGGGATGGTCGTCCATCTGGCCGTGCTCGACGGCGCCGAGGTGTTCTATCTGGACAAGGTCGGCGGGCGGTTCGCCCTGTCGGTGCCCTCCCGCGTCGGCGGCCGGGCCCCGGCCCACTGCACCGCTCTCGGCAAGGCCATCTTGGCCTGGCTGGAGCCCGAACAGGCCGAGGCGCTCGTCGACGGGCACATCAACCGGCCGGCCAGCCGTCTGCCCAGCCGTCTGCCCAGTCCCCTGACCGGCCGGGCGATCGGCGACATCGGCACGCTGCACCAGGAGCTCAACCGGATCAGGCGGCGCCGAGGGCTCGCCTTCGAGCGGGGGGAGTGCTTCCCCGGAATCTCCTGCGTCGCCGCGGCCGTTCGTGGCCACGAAGGACCGGTGGCCGGCATCTCCCTGGCGGGAGACGACCGTACGCCGCTGGAGAAGGTGGCCCCGCTCGTGGTCGAGGCCGCGCGGCAGGTCTCGCTCGCGCTCTTCCCCGATCTCGGGTTACAGGGCGGGTCCCGGGCCGTCCACCGCGTGCCGGACATGGTCACCGGAGCCCGGTAAACCGCCTGCTCACCGCCGGCCGGAACGGCGACCGGCTGTGGACCACCCCGCGGAATCCTCCCACTGAGCCGCACGAGGGCCCATGGGACCGGCGACAGGAGACGAGTCCCCGGCCCACGCACTGGGGTGACTGGCCGCAAACGGCCCGACCGCATCTACATCCGCAGGCGCCTCGCGTGGGCCGGTTGGTAGGTGAAGGTCCAGCGGTCTTTGCCGGTTGTGTGGCGGGTGTAGCGCTCGGGATGCTGGTAGCGGTCACGGTTGTGGAACTGGCAGGCCGGGCCGAGCAGCTTCAGATCGGTCAGGCCGCCGGTGCTCCAGTTGTCGGCGTGGTCGATCTGGCACATGGTGGCGGGCAGGGGGCAGCCGTCGATCCAGCAGGTGGCGTAGCGGGCGAAGACCGCCCGCCGCTGGGCGGGGGTGGCGAGCCTGACTTTTCGGCCCATGTCGAGGACCTGTCCGTCGGCGTTCATGACCAGGCGCACCAGGGTGGAGGTGCGGGCCAGGCGGTGCACGCCGGAGACGGGCAGCACCTGCCCGGTGGCCAGCAGCAGCCCCGGCGCCCTGCCCAGTAGCGCCCCCGGCCATGTTTTTGCCCCCGGACCCAGCCCTGTCGCCGGCCCTTGCTCCGCCGAGTCTGCCCCCGGCCCTGGCACCGGCCCTGCGCCCGGCTTACGAGGGCCCAGCTTATGAGGGCCCGGGTCGTGGCAGTCCGGGTCATGGGAGTGCCGCCCTCCGTGCACGTCGCCGTGGGCGTCGGGTGTGCCCAGCCCATGCCGGTGTCCCCCCGCAGGCCGAGGCCCGGCGTGGGCATGACGGGCAGAAGCGCCCCACGAAGGAGGATCCGGCGGTTGCCGCTCATCCCAGCGCGACCTACCCGGCCGTGACTCGCCCTGCTGTGACTCACGCTGTCGTGGCTCGCTCTGCTGTGGCGTGCGCTGTCGTGGTTCGCTGTGCTGGGGCTCGCTCGACCGCGCCCTCTCCGACCGCGCCTCCTCCGATCGCGCCTCCTCCGGCCGCGCCTCCTCCGGCTGCGTCCCTTCCTGCTGCTTGCTCTCCGACTCGTTGCCCTCCGACTGTCCGAACCCGGCTGCGTCACCGAGGCCCGCAGCACCGGCGCCCACAGCGACCGCGTCCGCCCCTTGGGCCTCGCTCGACGCAGAGCACACCGCCTCCTCGGCGGGCCCCACGGACTCGGCCGGCTCGATGACGATGTCTTCGGCGTCCTGGGTCTCCGGGCGGGTGCCGGGGTCCTCGGCGTCGCTCGTGCCGTTGTTCTCGAAGTCCTCCATGTCCTGGCAGTTCTCGCTGTCCTCGGCGGCGGTGGCGTCCTCGGGGTGGTTGGCGTCGTCGCCCTGGTCGCCCTGGCCGGGGACCGGGTGGTTGGCGTGGTCGCCCTGGCCGGGGACCGGGTCGTTGGACGGGTCGGTGGCCGGGTCAGGGTCGGTGTCGGGGTCGGTGGCGGTGCCGGTGTCCTCGGTGTCGGTGGCGGTGACCGGGTCGGTGGGGAGGGACTCGGCGTTGACCAGTACCAGAAGCTCGGCGACGATCTTCTGCTCCAGCAGCGCGATCAACGCATCGGCCTGACGTACCCGCAGCGGCCGGTCATCACCCTCCGCCCGGGGCCGGGCATAGGCGTCCAGCAACGCCCGCAACCGGGCGGCCGCCTCACGCGGCAGATAAAACTCCCCCTCCAGCCCACCCCCCTTACCGGGGCGGACCCGCAGAAACCGCCGCCCGTAATCGGCCCGCTCATCACGCTCGTCCCCATCAGGGTCCAGCACCGCCCGCAGATACCGGCCCGCCCTGGCCACCTCCGCCGGCCCCGCCCGGCCCGCCAACTCCACCAAAATCGGCTCGGCCAACCCCGCCTGCTCACCGATCAGGTGCTCGGTAGCCATACAGATGGCCTCCACCACCCCCGCCGACAGCTCACCGTCCGCGAACTTCTCCCGCACCCGCGGCAACCGGGCCAGCTCCACGCCCAGGGTGAGCAGGCGGCCCGCCCCCGCCACGCTCATCCCACCCGCGGTACGCAACCAGCTACGCGTGGAGGCATGCCCATGCTGCCTGGCCTGCCCCGCACGATGCACCCGCCCCACCCGATCCGCCAACGCCGAGGTGATCCGATCGCGGGCGAACATCAAGTCCTCGGCCTCGGCCAGGCAGACACCGGCATCATCCGGAAACGGCGCCAGCGCCAACGCCTGCGACGACTCCCGCAACGAGGCCACCAACACCCACGACGACCGGCCCCGACTGCCGCCGCCCCTACCAGCGCCGCCCGCACCACCACCGGCATCCCCAGCACCACCGGGGCCACCCGAACCAGCATCAGCATCGGCACAAGCAGAATCCGCGGCACCAGCAGAACCAGCCGCGGAAGCGGCCCCGGAATCGTCACCAACAGCACCGGCGGCATCCGCCGCGCCAGACCTGAAAGCGCTGTCGGCTCCGGCAACTTCGGCCCCGGTGCTCGCAGCAGCATTTCCGGGTCCGGATTTGTCGGCTCTGGTGCCGTCGGCACCGTCGCCCGCGGCGCGGCCACCAGCGGCCGCGTCGTCCTCCCCATTGGTCGAACGGTCATTGACTGAACCGCCATTGGCTGAACCGTCGCGGGGGCTTTCGGGACCCCGCATCTCACGCTCGACGTTCGACAAATAACTAGCGGCGTATTCGTCGCGGGCGAGCGAACCCTCCGACGACCACAACGGTGAACGAGCGGTCAGCCGATCCCACCAGTCGCCGTCTTCAGCATTCGAACGACGAGGTTGGCCGGGATCCTGGTCGAACGAAATCATCACACCCCCTCGGTGAATTCAAAAGCGTGTTTGAATTATTTCATGCCCTCGGGTGGTTGGGCAACGAGAGGAGGTGATTAGCTGGAGTTACAGATGCGGAAGACGAGAGGAAAGAAGAATAGTCAAACGGTCATAACCTGATTTTGTCGAGATTCGGCATCCGGCCCTATCGTGTTCCCCTTCGCTTACCGGATCGCTCGCCGCCGGAAGGACGCAGACCAGGTGACCGCCGGGTACGCGCAGCACGGCGCAATCCAGCCACCGTGCCACCCGCGTGGCGCCGAAAGCGGTCAGCCGTGCGGTCTCGGCCTCGATGTCATGGTCTCGATGTCCAGGTGGTAGCGAGGGGCGCCGTCGATGGGCTGTACGGCGACGGCGAGCCCCGGAATCGCCTCGTGCAGCGAGATGAACTGCGGCTCCTCGGGATCGACCCGGGTGGGAACGCCGAGGGCGGCGGACCAGAAGGCCGCGGCCTCGGCGGCCTCGGCCTCCGGGGAGTCGATGAGGATGGCGTAGACACGGCTCCTGCGCAGGTCCACACTGGGCAGCGCGACCGGGCCGGTAGAGAGGCGCGATGAGTCACCCGGAGAGGCCGTGGCGAGGGGAGATCGGGGCTCAGCCCCAGTGGTCGCCCCAGCCCCACAGGTTCGGGCCGAGGGCGGAGAACCGGTCGTCGTGCTCCACGCCGAACCGGCCGCGGTAGAACAGCATCGGGCGCTGCTCGGTGGCGACGGGTTCGAGTTCGCGGACACGGCCGATGACCACGTCGTGGTCCCCGGCCACATGCACCTCGCGCACCTCGCCGTGGACGCGCAGCAGCACCCCGCGCAGCGCGGGAGTGCCCCATCGCGACAGGTCCCAGTCGAGCCCGTCGAACTTCCGGCCATTGCTGGAGCCGAACCGGCCGCAGACGTCCACCTGCTCCTCGCCGAGGACGTTCACGCAGAAGCGGCCGGAATTCCTGATCCGCGGCCAGGCGCGGCCTTTGTGGTCGGCACAGAACAGGACCAGCGGCGGTTCGAGGGACACCGACGCGAACGACTGGCAGGCGAAGCCCACCGGTTCGCCGTCGTCGAGGCCCGTGACCACGGTCACGCCGCTCGCGAACATGCCCAGCGCGCGCCGGAATTCGGCCGGCGTCGGCGGCGCCGCCCCGGTGAACTCGGGGTCGGCGGGTGCAGCGGTCATGGACTCACCTCGCGTACGTGTCGATGCCTCAGGTAACGAACTTACAAACCCCCTCGTGTGCGACTCGCAGGGGGATCCCGGTCAGCGGAAGGCGCGTACGGGCGGATTCGCCGTCCGGGCAGGTCACCGGACCTGCCCGCGCCGGTCTCGCCGGTCACGGAACCGATGGGCATCGCCCGGCCGGCCGACGGGGGCCACGTCGTCAACGGCCGGTGGCGGTTGTCGTCGGACACCGGCCGCTGCGACTGGATCTTCCTGGGCGGCATGCTCGGCGACGCCGGGGGGCGAGACGGCCGACCGGTGCGCTCGATGAATTCGGCGAGGGGAACGTGGCGAGGCCGTCAGGACTGGGCGAACAACTGGTCGTAGGCGCCGGAGTGCCGGCGGCCGGCCATGAAGCTCAGGAACCGGCGGACGAAATCGCCACGGGTCAGTCGCTCGCCGGTGTCGCCGCCGCCCGGGTCCTGATCGAAGGCCGTCCGGAAGAGAGCCCGGCACTCCCGCGCGTCGATGACCTGGTCGTCGTCCCTATCGGTGACGTCGAACAGGACCTCGGCGATCCTGACCAGGGCGGGACCGGCCATGGCGGCCGCCGCCGCGGCGTACTCGTGGCCGGTGATGCGTCCGTCGCCGTCGGTGTCGAGCTCTTTCTGCAGCTCGCGCCACCAGTCGGCGAAGGCGGCGAACAGGCGGTCCTCGTCCTGGGTGTCCAGGTCGAGGCGGGTGGCGATCTCCCGCGCCATCGCGGCGAGGTCGGGCCAGTCGAGGTGACCGTCGCCGGTCTGGTCGAGGACCTCGGAGAAGAACCGCGCGGCGGAGCGCTGTGCCGAGTCGCCGGTGGCCTCCGTCTCCCGATCGGGCGTGAGGAGGCGCAGGAGCGCCCCCGCTTTCGCCACGCCACGGCGTAGCCCTTCCAACGTGGGTAGCCCTGTGAGCGCGTCGCCGCCCCGCTGAGGCGCGTAGGCCGGATCAAGCATCGTCATGACCGTGTCGAGCCGTGTCCACGACTCCGGCAGCAGCCGCGTCGCGAGATGCGTGGACAGGTAGGCGGCGTGCATCAGCGTGCGTGTGCCCGGCACCTCGGCGAGCCCCAGTCGCGCGCGGAGCGACTCGGGCAGCGACGCCACGACGACGGCGCTGGCCGTGGGCCCGGCGAGCGCCCTGCCCGCCGCCCACACGGCCGGCCGGTCCCGTAGCAGAGGGGGAGCGGGCACCTGCGCGAACAGGCGGTCGAGGATGACGTGGACCGCTTCGGTGTTCTCCAGCCGCTCTTCCACGAAGCGCGCGTAGTAGCGCCAGAACTCCCGCAGGGTGGGCGGCAGCTTGCCCCCGTAGGGGTCCATCAGGGCGAGGAACGCCCGGAACTCGGCGTACAGCCGGTCCAGGGCGGGGCCGTCGAGGGACTCGCCGCTCAGCCGGCACATCGTGACCGTGGACTCGAACAGCGTCGCCACCACCCAGGCGCGCGCCTCGGAGTCGGCGGCGTTGAACGGGCGGCCCTCCGCGTCGACACCGGTGATGCGGGCGTGCAGGCGGTTGAGCCGGGCCGCCTCCCGCTGCCGCACCTGAATGTCGGGGTCGACGATCCGCTGCGTGCTGAGCACGGTGTTGCGCAGCCGCCGCCACGGGTGCGCGACGAAAGTCGAGTTGGTGATCAACGCCGCGCCGATCTGCGGGTGCGCGGCCTCCAGGACGATGGCCCGGGTCGCCACCAGCCCCCAGCGTGCCTGCCGGGTCAACCGGTGGAGCATCGATCCCGGGCCGAGCGGATCGGCGTCGGTTCCGGCTGCTGCTGCGTCGCTCATCGACATCCCTTTCCCATAGGGGCCGGTGCCTGTACGCCGCCGTACCGGCGCTCGCGCCGCCGGTAGGCCTCCAGGCACTCCCAGAAGTGCTCGGCCCGGAAGTCGGGCCACAGCACCCGGGGGAAGACCCATTCGGCGTACGCCACCTGCCACAGCATGAAGTTGGAAATCCGCTGCTCTCCGGAGGTGCGGATGACCAGGTCCACCTCCGGCATGTCGGGGTGGGGCAGGCGACGGGCGAAACTCTCCTCGGTGACCTGCTCGGGCGGCACCCCGTCGCGGATCAGCGACCGGGCGGCCTCGATGATGTCGCGACGACCGCCGTGATCGAACGCGACCGTCAACGTCATCCGCCGGTTGTCGTGGGTCAGCGCCGTCAGGTCGGCGATGTCCCGCGCCAGCGCGGGCGGGATCCGCGGGTCTGTGACCCCGAGGAACCGGCATCGGATCCCGCGTGTGTGCAGTGACAAGGCGTGTTTGCGTATGGCGCGCCGCACCAGGCGCAGCAGGACGTCGACCTCGGGGGCCGGGCGCCGCCAGTTCTCCGTTGAGAAGGCGTACAGGCTCAACCACTCGACGCCGGCCGTGTGCGCTGCCTCGATGACGTCGATCACGGCGGCCTCCGCCGCCCGATGCCCCGCGGTGCGGGGCAGCGACCGCTGCGCGGCCCACCGGCCGTTCCCGTCCATGACACACGCCACGTGATGAGGGATGCCTCTCACACCGCCCGCCTCGAGGAGAAGCACAAGACCACTCCCGTCGTTCGTCGCGATCCCCTCCCCAGGTTCGGGAGGGAGGAGGAGGGTGATCCCTCCGGAGACGGACTCTTTCACGCAGGGCAATTGATTGACTACTTACCGTCGGTAGCCGTGATCCTTACCCCGGACTGACGGGCCCGAGGGTGCGCCGACGCCATCTCGCCGCGGCAACTCGCGCGCAGGTAAAGACGCCTTTTGTCCTGTTTACACCATTCTGGTGCGGTGTGTACCTTTAGGTGCCACGGCAATGGGTACCGGCGGTCTCCGCCTTCTCGTGTCCGTTGCCGTGTCGTTGCCCGGTCCACGCGATCAGGATGATCGCGCGGCCGCCGAATCCGCGTCCTGCGGAGCCGGGGACCCATTTCCTGGGGTGAATCGGGCGCAGCCCCCAGATGCGTCCGTAGGGCACTTCCTGCCCGAACCCGTCAGCTAACCCGGTAGGCGGCATGGAAGCAAGGAGTCAACCCCGTATGCCCACCCATCGGCTCTCCCTCGGCCGCCGGCCCTCCCGCCGGCGCCTGCGCTCCGCCCTCGCGGCGGCGACCCTCGCGGTCTCGGCCGCCTCGGCCACCGTCACGGCGGCCGTCGTCCTGTCCGCCCCGGCCTACGCCAACCCGCACACGTACGGCCAGGACGTCTCCGGCTACGAGGCCGACCACGACTGGGTGAACAGCCGCGCGCAGTTCGGCTTCATCAAGGCCACCGAGGGAACCTCGTGGACCGACTCGTCCTTCCCCCGCCACTGGCGGGAGCTGGAGAAGAAGGGCATCGTCCGCGGTGTCTACCACTACGGCCATCCCTCCAACGACCCCGTCGCCGAGGCCGACCACTTCCTCGAGGTGGTGAACGCGCAGCCGAGCAAGCCCGGTGACATCCTGGTGCTCGACCTGGAGACCACCGACGGCGAGTCGGTCGCACATGTCAACAAGTGGGCCAAGACCTGGCTGGAGTACGTGACGGCCAAGACCGGGACCAGGCCGATGTTCTACAGCGGCTGGAACTTCGCGAACGAGTACGGCGGCGGCCTCGGCCAGTACCCGCTGTGGGTGGCCCACTACAGCAAGGCCCCGGGCGACATCACGCCGCCCGCCGACTGGAAGTCCTGGGCGATCCATCAGTACACCGACTCGCCCATCGACCAGAACGTCTCCGCGCTGACGCCCGCTGAGCTGCGCGCACTCGGCCGGCGCTGATCCGGCGCTGATCCGCTCTCGTGGCCCCGGGCACGTCCCGGGGCCACGACTCGCGGCTCAGACGACCGCGCCCGATCCGTCACGAGTGACGGGCCTGCGGCGCGGGGCGGCGGGAGCGGGCGGCGGCTGCGAGCTGCGCCTCTCCAGCGCGATCGCCACCGGCCCGGCCACGAACGACGACGACAGCGTGCCGACGACGATGCCGATCAGCAGGGCGACGGCGAAGTCGCGCAGCGAGTCGCCGCCGAACACCGCCAGCGCCGCCAGGATGAACAGCGCCCCGAGCCCGGTGTTGACGGTGCGCGGCACGGTCTGCAGGATCGCGGCGTTCACCACCCGGTGGAACGGCTCCCCGCGCCGCACCGGCCACAGCTCGCGCACCCGGTCGAAGAGCACGACCTTGTCGTTGACCGAATAGCCGATGATCGTGAGCATCGCGGCCAGGAAGACGCCGTCGATCGGCTTGCCGAGCCAGGCGAACGCGCCGACGACGACGGCCGCGTCCACGAACAGCGCCGCCACGGCCGCCGTGCCGAACGTCCACCGGAACCGTAGCGCCAGGTAGACGAGCTGCGCCGCGAGCGCGACGGCGAGCGCGATGAGCGCGTTGCGGCGCAGTTCCTCGCCGAGGCTCGGCCCGATGAGCTCGTCGCGCTGCTTGGTGACCTCACCCACGCGCCGGTCCAGCGCCTCCTCCATGCGGACCACGTCGTCGGCGCTGATCTGCCCGGTACGCACCGAGATCGCGTCGTCCGACCGCTGCACGACGGCCGAGGGGAACCCGGCGTCCGCAACCGCCTGCCTGGCCGTCGCGACGTCGACGGGCCTGCTCGTGCCGAACTCGACGATCCGGCCGCCGGTGAACTCGACGCCGTAGTTGAGGCCACGGGCGACCAGCCCGGCACCCGCCAGCACGAGCAGCCCGGCCGCGACGGCGAGCCACAGCCGCCTGCCCCGCATCAGGTCCGGGTCACGCCGGGTCAGCCAGGTCCTGACCCGGCCGATCGAGCCGAGGCCGGACGCCCGCGGGCCGATCCTGCCGATGAGGGCGGAGGTGAGCACCCGGGTGATCAGCATCGCCGAGACCAGCGAGGCGAGCACGCCGATGGCCAGCGTCACGCCGAAGCCCTTCACCGGCCCGGACGCCAGCCAGAACAGGAGCCCGGCGGCGAGCAGGGTGGTGATGTTGGAGTCGGCGATCGCGCTCCAGGCGTTCTTGAAGCCACGGTCGAGGGCCGCCTTGAGGCCCCGGCGTGGCGCCTCGCCATACTCCTCCCTGGCCCGTTCGAAGACCAGCACGTTGGCGTCCACCGCCATGCCGATCGCCAGGACGAACCCGGCCAGGCCGGGCAGCGTGAGCGTGGCTCCCATGGCCACGAGCCCGGCGTACGAGATCAGGCCGTAGCAGGCGAGCGCGACCGCGGCCAGCACGCCCACCAGCCGGTAGACGACGCCGATGAACACCGCGGTCAGGATCACCCCGACGACGCCCGCCTTGGCGCTCGCCGCGATGGCGTCCGCGCCGAGGGTCGGGCCGACCGTCCGCTGCTCGACCAGCTCGAGCGGCACCGGAAGCGAGCCACCCTTGACCAGCACCGCGAGGTTCTGGGCCTCCTGGGCCGTGAACGACCCGGTGATCTGCGTGGTGCCGCCGGGAATCCCGGCCTCGCAGGCCACCGTTTCCGCTACTTGCGGCGAGGAGATGACCTCGTTGTCGAGGACGATGGCGACGCGGCGCTTGTGGTCGCCGACCGGCGCGCAGGCCGCCTTTCCGGTCAGCTCACGCCAGGGACCGGGCTCCCTGAAGTCGATCGTGACGAACCAGCCGGGGCCCATCTGGGGGTCGGTGCGCGCGGCGGCGTCCGTGACGCCGGCACCGCTGAGCGCGACCGGGCCGAGCTTCAGCTTCTGGCCGCTCTCGTCGGCGATCGCGTCCTTGTCTCCGTCCTCCGCGGGACCGAGCACGGAATGGAAGTTGAGCTGCGCGGTCTTGCCGATGACCTTCGCGGCCTCGCGCGGGTCGAGCACACCGGGCAGTTCGACGATGATCCGCTTCTCGCCGGAGCGGACCAGGGTGGGATCGACGACTCCGAGGGCGTCCGCCCTGCGCCGGAGCACGTCGAGGGCACGGTCGGTGGCGCCGGCGTCCGCCTTGACCGTGGGGGAGTCCTTCGTCTCGAAGACGAGCTGGGTGCCACCGCGCAGGTCGAGGCCGAGGCGCGGGGCCATGGTGAGGGCGAGCAGCAGTGAGGTCGCGATGACGGCGAGCGCCGCCACCGCGCGCCACAGGGGCGCACGGGACATGAAGCCTCCACAGGCGTGACGAACTGGGAAAAGGTCTCAGTACGCCGTGGAGGGAGGAGCGCGGGCCGTAGCGGCCCGGCGCGGGCACTGGGCGGGCGGGCCGTCGTGGCGCGGCCCGGCCCGGGTGACCCGGGTGCCGCCGCGCGGCGCCGACGGATTGGGCAGCACGACCGGCCCGCCGGACACGCCGGGGCCGCCCGCGCCCGCCTGGACGCGGGACGGGTCGCCGTTCGCGGGCCGCGTGGCGTGCGCCGGAGCGCAGGCCCGGACGTCCGTGAGCCGGGCGCCGTCACGCGCCGGGGACCAGGCGCCGGCCGCCTGGCGCACACCGCGTGTCCCGGCCGCCGGACGGACCGGAGCGAGGTGCGGGCCGGCGCCGTGTGGGAAGGCGCCGTGTGGGAAGGCGCTGTGCGGTGCGGCCACGCGATGCGGCGTCTCCAGCGCGGACGCGGGCACGCCGGCCGCGGTCAGGAAGATCGCGTGCAGCAGGAGCAGCAGCGCGGCGGTCAGCCTGCGTCGCACGATCCCTCCCTCCCACGCGACCCGGTCTTGCGGGCCACCGTAGCGGCTTCCGCGCGCGCGTGGCGCATGCCGTGCCGCATCCCCTGCCGGTAGGGACATGCCGTACGGGAGGGAAGGGGAAACGCACCCGGGCGTACGGGAACGGCGCCGGAAAACGGGGTACGCATCACGAATGCCGGGAATCGGGCGCGCACCGAACGTCACAAACGGGCAGCGGGAAACGCAGATGACCGTTTCGCGAAGGTGGGTTATGGTCGGTCTCATGGCGACCTCACGACGTGGCATGTGCGGGTCCACCGCCTTCACGTTGGTGGTGGGCCTGCTGATGCTCGCCCTCGCACTGGTCGCATCCACCCCCGCCTGGTACGGCGGCGATCCCGCTCAGCGCACGCCGCAGGGCGCCACCGAGCTGTGGACGATGGGAGCGTGGACGCCGCAGTCGGCGACCCTGCCCACCGGCGGCGCCGGTCCCGAGCACCTGCCGTTCCCGTTGCGGCCGCGCAACGCGGCGGTCACGGTGGCTCCCGTCTACGCACCGGTGCCCGCCCGGGCCCACGAGGACATCGTCCTCAGCCCGCAGCAGACCGGGCACCGCACCGCCGGCTCACGCAGTCCACCACAGGTCCGCTGACCAAAGCCCGCTCGGAGCCCGCGGGAACCGCGGCACCGTCACGGCCCTCGTCGTCGCGCGCCTGATCCATGTCCGGCCATGCCGGATCGGCGCGCCGGGCGACCGGGACCGGTGACGCGTGCCTACGTCCGCGCACCCGCTCACGCACACCCGCACCCCGCCACACCGCTGTCCCGCCGTGCCCGTCGGCACGGCGCCGTCGGCGTGTCCCCGTGGGGAGCGGGTCGTCGTGACGCCGCGCTCCGAGCGGAGCCCCCGGCCGCCGCCACGCGGGCCCGCCCGCGTACTCATCTCGTGCACCGGCACCGGTGCGTCGAGGCGCGCACGCTCGCGCGCCGACTCATCCTTCACCTGGAGTGATGCCGCTTATGGCAGAGATCAGGTCGCCGCGCCTCCTCATGGAGGAGTGCCGGCGGTACACCGCGCAGCTGTCCGAGCTGCGCATGCTCCTCGAGGAGCGGCTCCACGCCGCCCGGGCCGAGCTGGCCCGGACGCGCGATCCGTACGACGTGGCGTCGTCCGTCGTGGCACGCCCGTCCGCCGCGCGCGTACGGCAGGCGCGTCTCGACGTCGCCGCGATCGAGGCGGCGCTGGAGCGGATGGACCGGGGCCTGTACGGCACCTGCACCCGATGCGAGGCGTTCCTGCCGCTCGACCGGCTCCGGCTCGCGCCGCACGTGCAGCAGTGCGCGGCCTGCGCCGGCGAAGCCCGGATGACGGCATGACGGTCATGACCGGCATGACCGGTGTCAACGTGAGGAGAGGCAGGGAACCGGCCCTGGCTCTCGACCTCGGCACCGCGCGGACCCGGCTGCTGCTGCCCGGCAGCACGGCGGTCAAGGAGCGGCCGTCGGCGTGTGGCGAACCGGGGGCGCGCCGGTGGCCGGTGCGGCACGGCATGGTGGCCGACATGCCGGGATGCGCCCGGCTGGTCCGCACGGCGCTGCTCGACGTCGTGACCGAGCGGCACCCGCCCCTGGAACGCGTTCTGCTCGGCGTGCCCGTCGCGGCCTCGCGACTGGACCGGCGAGCCGCGTACGCGGCCGTCAACAGCGCCGCCCGCTGCCGGGTGACGATCGTCGAGGAGCCGCTGGCCGCGGCGGTCGGCTGCGGCCTGGACATCGCCGATCCGAGGCCCCGGCTCCTGCTCGACCTGGGGGCGGGGATCGCCGAGGCGGTCGTCATCCGCTCCGGAGAGATCGCCGACGCGGGCGCCGTACAGGTGGCCGCGGGCGACCCGGCGGAGGGCGCCGGCTGCCCGCCGTACGCGCGGGAACGCGTCGTGGCGATGGTCGCCGACCTGATCGCGCGCGTTCCCGCCGCCCTGCGGGGCATCGCCAGGCAGCAGGGCCTGCTGATCACGGGCGGCGGCGCCCACGACCCGGAGCTGGCCCGCAAGCTCTGCGCGGAGCTGCGGATCACCGTCAGCCCCGCACCCGATCCCGCAAACGCGACCGTCAGAGGGCTGGCCTGCCTGCTGTCCACGGTCCGGCACCGCACCCCCGGCATGTCTGCCATCGGACGAAAGGACGTCGACGATGACCACCAGTGACGAGTTCACCGCCATCAGCCAGCCGCAGATGCAGGCGATGCGCGCGGACCTGCAGGAGCAGCTCCAGTGGCGTGAGGTGCAGCTGCGCGACCTGCGGGCCGACGTCGGCGGCGGCAACGAGGACACCGCCAAGCTCGCCCTGCTCGCCGACGTCGCCGCCACCGAGCGGGCGGTCGCCGAGCTGCGCAAGGCGCTGGAGCGGATCGACGAGGGGAGCTACGGCCGGTGCGCCGACTGCGCCGCGGTCATCCCGTTCGGCCGGTTGAAGATCCGGCCCATGGCCCGCTACTGCATCACCTGCCAGCGGCGCCACGAGGCCCGCTGACGCCTGCGCCGCTCCGCCCCCGGGCCTGCCCGCCGGGACTTCCACCGAGCGGGAGGGCGGGGGCGGACCGGTGCCCGGCTTCCTGCGCCCGGTCTCCTGTCCCGGGCCGCCGTCACGATGGGCGGCGGCCGTCAGCGGGATCCGGAGAGCCGAGCACCGGGCAGTTGAGCACCGGACAGTTGAGTGCCGGGCAGTTGAGTGCCGGGCAGTTGAGCACCGGACAGTTGCGCGCGGTGGAGCCGGGCGTACGCGCCTCCCGCCGCCAGCAGCTCGTCGTGCGTGCCCTGCTCGACGATCCGCCCCTCGTCCATCACGAGGATCAGGTCGGCGTTCCTGATGGTCGACAGCCGGTGGGCGATGACGAAACCGGTGCGCCCGGCCCGCAGCGAGGTCATGGCCCGCTGCACCAGCACCTCGGTGCGGGTGTCGAGCGCGCTGGTGGCCTCGTCGAGCACCAGGATCGGGGGATCGGCCAGGAACGCGCGGGCGATGGTGACGAGCTGGCGCTCGCCGGCGCTCAGCCCCTCGCCGTCGTCGTCGATCACCGTGTCGTACCCGTCGGGCAGCGTGCGCACGAGGTGGTCGACGCCGGTGGCCCTGGCCACCTCGACGATCCGCTCCCGCGGCACGTCGCCGGCGCCGTACGCGATGTTGTCGGCGATCGTGCCGTGCCGCAGCCAGGTGTCCTGCAGCACCATGCCGATCCTGCTGCGCAGCTCCTGCCGGGGCACCCGCGCGATGTCCACCCCGTCCACCGTGATGCGCCCGCCCGTGACGTCGTAGAAGCGCATGAGCAGGTTGATCAGTGTGGTCTTGCCCGCGCCGGTCGGGCCGACGATCGCGACGGTCTGCCCCGGCTCCGCGACCAGGGACAGGCCCTCGATGAGGGGGCGGTCCGGCGCGTACCGGAACGAGACGTTCTCGAAGACCACCCGCCCGGTGGTCGCGGCCGGCAGGCGGACGGGGTCGGCGACGGGCTCCTCCTCGTCCTCGTCGAGCAGCTCGAAGATCCGCCCGGCCGAGGCGAGCACCGACTGCAGGAGCGTGGACATCGACGTGACCTGGTTGACCGGCTGCCCGAACTGCAGGCAGTACTGGATGAACGCCTGCACGTCGCCGACCGACAGCGCGCCGGCCGCCACCCGCAGGCCGCCGATCACCGCGACGAGCACGTAGTTGAGGTTCATGACGAGCGACATCGACGGCCCGATCAGGCTGGACAGCAGCTGCGCCCGGAACCCCGCGCGGAACACCGCGTCGTTGCGCTCGCCGAACTCCCGTACGGCCTGGCGCCGCCGGCCGAAGACCCTGACCAGGGCGTGCCCGGTGTAGGTCTCCTCGACGTGGGCGCTCAGCCGGCCCGTGGCGGCGAACTGCTCGGCGAACCTCGGCTGCGCCCGCCTGCCGACCACCCTGGCGGCCACGACGGAGAGCGGCACCATGACGACCGAGACCAGGGCGAGCAGCGGCGAGGTCCACACCATCATCGCGAGCACGCCGACGAGCGTGAGCAGCGCGGTGACCGCCACGCCGAGCACCTGCTGCAGCGTCTGGCCGACGTTGTCGACGTCGTTGCCGGCGCGCGAGAGCACCTCGCCCCGCTGCCGCCCGTCGAAGTAGGCGAGCGGCAGCCGCGCGAGCTTGGCCTGGGTCCGCTCCCGCAGCCGGAAGACCAGCCGCTGCACGACGGTCGCGGTCGCCCGCTGCTGGACGAAGGAGAGGCCGAACGCCGCCAGATAGCAGGCGAGGGCGGCCAGCAGGATCCGGCCGGTCGCGGCGAAGTCCACCCCCTGGCGCCCGCTCGCGGTGGACAGCACCACGTCGGTGGCCGCGCCGAGCAGCCGGGGGACCGTCACGGTCAGGGCCACGGCCCCGGTCGCGCAGACCAGGGCGGCCACGGCGAGCGGGAGTTCCGGGCGGGCGTCTTCCAGCAGGCGCCGGACGACGCCTCGTTTCCGGGCTGTCATGCGGCCACCTCCAGGCCTGTCTGGGAGGACACGATGTCGCGGTAGGCGGGGCAGGAGACCAGCAACTCCTCGTGGGTGCCGGCCCCGGCGACCCGGCCCTCGTCGAGCACCACCACCCGGTCGGCGTGCCGAACCGAGGAGATCCGCTGGGCGACCAGGAGGACGGCGACGTCGCGGGTCTCCCGGGCCAGCGCGCCGGTGAGCGCCCGCTCGGTGACCGGGTCGAGCGCCGAGAACGGGTCGTCGAGCAGCAGCACCCGGGGCCGGGCGGCCAGGGCCCGCGCCACCGTCAGACGCTGGCGCTGGCCGCCGGACAACGACGTGCCCCCCTGCCCGAGCGGCGTCTCCAAACCCTCCGGCAGCGCCTCGACGAAGTCGCGCGCCTGCGCGACCTCCAGCGCCTGCCACAGCTCCGCGTCCGTCGCCTCGGGCCTGCCGTACCTGAGATTCGCGGCGATGGTCCCGGAGAACAGGTACGGCCGCTGCGGCACCAGACCGACGACGCCGGCCGGTTCCTCCGGTGGCAGCGACGCGAGGTCCGTCCCGTCCAGGAGCACCTGCCCGCCGGTCGGGCCGAGCAGCCGGGCGACGAGGTTCAGCAGGGTCGTCTTGCCCGAGCCGGTGGAGCCGACGATCGCGACGGTCTCGCCGGGCCGGACGACGAGGTTCACGCCGCGCAGCACCGGCTCCTCGGCGCCCGGATAGCGCAGGTGCGCGTCGCGGATCTCCACCTCGCCCTGCCAAGACCGGCCTCGCCAGGTCGGATCGTCGCCGAGCGGTTCCGTCCCGGTCTCCAGCACCTCGCTCACCCGGAGGGCGGAGACCCGGGCCCGCGGCGCGGCCAGGACGGTGAAGGTCGCGAGCAGGGCGGAGCCCAGGATCACGGCCAGGTAGTTGAGGAACGCGACCAGCGAGCCCACATGGGTGATCCCGTCGTCGACGAGGTGCCCGCCGTACCAGACGACCGCCACGCCGCAGAGGTTGCCGATCAGCATTCCGGCGGGGTACATCACGGCAGCCAGTCGCGCCGCGCGTACGGACGCGTCCAGCAATCCGTCGTTGGCCTCGGCGAACCTGGCGCGTTCGCGCTCCTCGGCGGCGAACGCCCGGACGACCCGGACGCCGGCGATCTGCTCGCGGACGAGCCGGTTGACCTGGTCGACGCCGCGCTGCGTCGCCTGTGCCAGCGGGGTGAGCCGGCGCAGGATCGCCCACAGGACGACCGACAGCGCGGGCAGCGCGACCAGCAGCAGCGTGGACAGGCGCAGGTCCTGCCGCAGCGCCATGACCACCCCGCCGAGGAAGATCATCGGCGTCGCGGCCAGGCCGGTCAGTCCCATGAAGACCAGCGTCTGCACCTGCTGCACGTCGCCGACGGTGCGGGTGATCAGGGACGGCACGCCGAAGCGGGCCACCTCCCGGGAGGAGAACGACTGGACCTTCGCGTAGACGGCCGCACGGAGGTCCTGGCCGACGGCGGCGGCGGTCCTGGCGGCGAGGACTCCCACCACGGCCGAGCACAGGACCTGTGCCAGCGTCCCGGCCGCCATGAGGCCGCCCAGACGCACGATCAGCCCGGTGTCGCCGCGCAGCACGCCGTCGTCGATGAGCGTGGCGTTGATCGTGGGCAGCAGGAGGGCGGCGAGCGCCTGCGCGATCTGGAGCACGCCGATCAGTGCGACCGCGCCTCGGCGGGGCCGCAGGGCGGAGCGGATCAGGGAGCCCATCTCAGCCCCCGTACGGCCGGGCCGCCCGCGCCTCGCGCAGGGCCCGGCCGAACCAGACGAGCTCGTCGAGCATGACCTTGGCGGCGCCTTCGGGGCCCGCGGGGTCCTTCGGCCAGTTCCCCTCCGGGTCGAACAGCGTCCAGGGGCTCTGGAAGGCGACCGAGTCGCGGATCGTCACCGCGTGCAGCTCGGCGAAGACCAGCCGGAGCTGCTCGACGGCCCGCAGGCCGCTGGACATGCCGCCGTAGCAGACGAATCCGATGGGCTTGGCCGCCCACTCCCGGTGGTAGCTGTCGATCATCAGTTTGAGCGATGCGGGGAAGCTGCGGTTGTACTCCGGGGTCACGACGACGAAGGCGTCGGCGGCCTCCACCCGGGGCTGGAGCCCCGTGACCTCCTCCGGCTTCTCGCCGCCGAAGTGCCCGCGCAGCCCGTCGGGGAGCCGGGTCTCGGCCAGGTCGATCACGTCGAGCGCGACGTCGTCGCGGCGCTCGGCCTGGCCGGCCAACCAGTTCGCCACGAGGGGCGCGACCCTCCCGTCCCGGACACTGCCGATGATCATCGCGACACTGAGCCGGTCTTCTCCGGACATGGTCTCCTCCACAAGGTGAGTACGTCGTACGCAACGAGTACACCGTACGCGTTGCTGCGTACGGTGTACAAGTCCAAGTACGATGTACACACGGAACCGGGAGGAGCACGACGATGGCCGGGAAGAGAGCGGACCACACCGGGGGCGACACTGCGGGCGACGCATGGGACGGCGTCCACGAGTCCATCTGGCAGCGGATGGAGCGCCCCGCCCGGCCTCCCCGCGCGGCGCTGACCCACACGCAGATCGCCGCGGCGGCCGTGGAGATCGCCGACGCGGAGGGGCTCGACGCCGTCTCGATGCGCCGGCTGGCCGAGCGGCTCGGCGTCGCCACCATGGGCCTGTACCGCTATGTGCGCGGCAAGGACGACGTGATCGAGCTGATGGTGGACGCGGTCTACGCCGAGGAGGCGCGGGCCGCGGAGGGCCGCGACTGGCGGGAGGTCCTGCGGGTGTCCGCGCTGCGGCTGCGGGCCCTCATGCTGCGCCACCCCTGGCTGGTGGAGACCACGGCCCAGGCGGGGCCGCTGACGCCCAATTTCGTCGCGCGGACCGACCGCCTGCTCGCGTCGCTCGACGGCCTCGGCCTCGACGCCGACACGGCGATGACCGTCGTCGGCACGGTCACGGCGTTCGTCACCGGGGCGACCACCGCCCGCATCAGGATGGCCCGGCTCATGCGCAAGGAGGGCGCGGAGAAGATGGACGACCTGCGCGGCCTCTATTCGTCACGGATGAGGTGGCTGCTGGAGTCGGGCCGCTATCCCGCGTTCGAGCGCTACATCCGCGAGGGCGTGAGGAAGGACGACGACGACTGGCAGTTCGAGCTGGGGCTGGACAGCGTCCTCGACGGCGTCGCCGCCCGCCTGAAGATCTGAGGGCGGGTTCCATCGGCCGCGAGTGCCCTGACATGCGGCCGCCGGCTCCACGCACCATCATTGACGGCATCTGACCGACGAGCGTGACACGGAGGACTCCCAGATGAGCAACGAGGTCCTGGACGCGGTTCGGGCGCTGTTGCCGAAGATCGCCGAACGGGCCCGGTCCACGGACGAGGACCGGCGGGTCCCGGCGGAGTCGATCGGGGAGCTGGTTCGGGCCGGGGTTTTCCGGATGCTGCAGCCCAAGAGGTACGGCGGCGCGGAGAGCGACCCGGTGAGCTTCTACGAGGTGGTCAGGGAGCTCTCGGCGGTGTGCGGGTCCACCGGCTGGACGGTCGCCGTGCTCGGCGTGCACCCCTGGCAGCTCGCCCTGTTCGACGAGGCCGCCCAGGACGAGGTGTGGGGGAGCGACCAGGACGCGCTGATCTCCTCGTCGTACGCGCCGGTCGGGCGGCTCGTCCCCGCCGGGGGCGGCTACCGCCTGTCCGGCAGATGGCGGTTCTCCTCCGGCTGCGAGCACGCGTCGTGGGCCATGGTGGGCGGCCTGGTCCTCGGCGACCGGGGCAGGCCGGTGGACTTCATGACCGTGCTGGTGCCCCGCTCCGACTACCTGATCGACGACGTGTGGGACGTCATCGGGCTGCGCGGCACGGGCAGCAACGACATCCTCGTCGAGGACGCCTTCGTGCCCGCGCACCGCGTGATGCGCAACCACGAGATGGCGCAGCTGCGCGGCCCCGGCCAGAAGGTGAACACCGGGCCGCTCTACCGCATCCCGTTCGGCGCCGTGTTCACCACCACGATCACCGCCCCGGTCATCGGGATGGCCGCCGGCTGCTACCGGTCGTACGTGACCGCGATGCGCGACCGCGTACGGCTCAGCCTGGACGGCGGCCGGTTCACCGAGGACCAGTTCGCGCAGGTGGCGGTGGCCCGGGCGGCGTCGGAGATCGATGCCGCGATCCTGCAGACCGACCGCAACATCCGCGAGGTGTACGAGCACGCGGTGCGGGGCGAGACGATTCCGGTGGAGCTGCGGCTGCGGGCCCGCCGGGACCAGGTCCGCGCCACCGAGCGGGCGCTCGAGGCGATCGACATCCTGTTCAAGACGGCCGGGGGCAACTCCCTCAGCCGGGGCAACCCGATCGAGCGGGCCTGGCGGGATGCCCACGCCGGCAGCGTCCACGTGGCCAACGACGTCGAGCGGGCCCTCGCGATGTACGGCAAGGGCGAGTTCGGCCTGACCGTCGAGGACAACCTCATCTGAGGCGTCACCCATGCCCCGGCCCGGCCGTCCCGCTCAGTGGTATGGACCAGTGGCAGGCCGCCGCGCGGAGCTGTGTATCTTCGTTGCGACACGTGAGGATCGGGGGGAGAGGTGCCGAGAATCGCCGAGGTGCGGGCGCCGGCGGAGCCCAGCTCGCCGGAACAGCGCGCCCGGCACCTGCGCATCCTGCGGGCCGCCGCGCGGCTGGGGTCGGAGAAGGGCCTCGAGCGCGTCCAGATGCACGAGGTGGCCAAGGAGGCCGGGGTGGCGATCGCCACGCTGTACCGGTACTTCCCCTCGAAGATCCACCTGTTCACGGCCGTCATGGCCGAGCAGATCGACCGGTTCGACGAGAGCGTCCCGCGCCCGAAGCCGGGCACCGCGCCGGAGGACGCCGTCGCCGACGTGCTCGTGCTGGCCAGCAGGCAGCTGCTGAGCCGTCCGACGCTGGCGACGGCGATGCTGCAGTGCGCGAACTCGGCCAACGCCGCCGCGGTGGCCGACGCCGGCCGCATCGACATGAAGTTCCGGCGGATCGTCCTGCGGACGCTCGGCATCGCCGAACCCACCGTCGTGGACGTCACGCTGATCCGGCTCCTCATGCAGTGCTGGTACGGCGTGCTGCAGTCGGGCCTGAACGGCCGGGTGTCGGTCCCCGACACGGAAAGCGACATCCGGATCGCCTGCCGGCTGCTGCTCGCGCCCCGCTCGAACGCCGCCTCCCGCACTCATTAGCATTCCTTCCGTGGCTGCGGAGATCGTCGCGTTCCTGGTGATCCTGAGCGTCTTCGCGGCGTTCGGGCTCGGTTCGCGGAAGACCGCTGAGCGGGACAGGACCATTGTCTGCCACAGAAACGATTTCTAGTCTCTCCTCATGGCGCCGAACGTGGCATCCCTGTTCGAGTCGGGAGGACCGATGGCCGCGACCGTCACTGGGGCTGTCACTGGGGCCGTCATCGTCGACGCGGTGCGCACACCGGTCGGCAAGCGCGACGGCGCCCTGTCCGGGCTTCATCCGGCCGAACTGCTCGGCGTGGTGCACCGGGGCCTGATCGAGCGCAACGGCCTCGCCCCCGAGGTGATCGAGCAGGTGATCGGCGGCTGCGTCACTCAGGCGGGGGAGCAGGCCAACAACGTCGCCCGTCAGGCATGGCTGCACGCCGGCCTGCCGTACGGCACGGCCTGCACGTCGATCGACTGCGCGTGCGGGTCCGGCCAGCAGGCGGTCCACCTGGTGGCCGGACTGATCGCGGCGGGCGCGATCGATGTCGGCATCGGGTGCGGCGTCGAGGCGATGAGCCGGGTCTTTCTCGGCGCGGCGATCACCCCGGAGGCGGGCAGCCCCTTCCCGCCGTCGTGGTCGCTGGACATGCCCGACCAGTTCACCGCCGCGGAACGGATCGCGCGGCGGCGCGGAATCACCCGCGAGGACGCCGACGCGCTCGGCCTGCGCTCCCAGCGGCGCGCCGCGAAGGCGTGGGCGGAGGGCAGGTTCGAGGGACAGGTCCTCGCGGTCGAGGCGCCCGTGACGGGACCCGAGGGCCCGACGGGGGAGACCGCCGTCGTCACCAGGGACCAGGGGCTGCGCGAGACCAGCGGGGAAGCGCTGGCGAGGTTGCGGCCGGTGCTGCCGGGAGGCGTCCACACCGCGGGCAACTCCTCCCAGATCAGCGACGGCGCGGCCGGCGTGCTGCTGATGAGCGCCGGCAGGGCGCGCGATCTCGGCCTGCGACCGCGGGCGCGCATCGTCGCCTCCTGCATGGTCGGCTCCGATCCCTACTACCACCTCGACGGCCCGATCGACGCGACCCGGCACGTGCTGAAGAAGGCGGGCATGAAGCTGTCCGACGTCGACCTCGTCGAGATCAACGAGGCGTTCGCCTCGGTCGTGCTCTCCTGGGCGCGGGAGCTCGACGCCGACTTGGACAAGGTCAACGTGAACGGCGGCGCGATCGCGCTCGGCCACGCCGTCGGCTCCACCGGCTCCCGCCTGATCACGCAGGCGTTGTGCGAGCTGGAGCGCACCGGCGGCTCGACCGCTCTCGTCACCATGTGCGCGGGCGGCGCGCACGCCGCGGCCACCGTCATCGAACGGATCTGAGGAAGCGGGCCGATCGGATGGACCGGCGAGCGGCGCGTCCGGCCCCGCCGGCCCGGACCGCTGACGCGGCCGTCGCCTGCCGGCGGGTATTGACGGGCGGTCAGTCAACAGTAAAGATACTTTACTGAGAGCGCTCTCAGGCTCATCTCCGCACCCCCCAGAGGAGCCGAGGCATGCACATGTCGTTCCGGCTGTGGCGGCGGGCACTGCTCGCCGTCGTGTTGCTGGCCCAGGCGGTCGTACTCGCCGCCGGGCAGCGGGCGGCGGACGCCGCCGTCGCGCAGTTGCCCTTCACAATCACCAACAACTCCGGCCGCGCCGACGCGACGTACGTCTACGTCGTCGCCCGGAACTCGGCCACCGGCCGGCAGGGATACGTGGACGCCTCCGGAACGTGGCGCGCGTACTCCTTCCCCTCGTCGATCCCCAACGGGCCCGTCCCGGCGCCGGACATCGCGATCCCCGGGCCGGGCAACGGCGCCAGCGCGACCATCACGCTGCCGCCGAACCTGTCCGGCGGCCGCGTCTATGTGTCGATGGGCGCAAAGCTGCGGTTCTTCCTGACCACGAACGGCCTGGTCGAACCGGCGCCCTGGGTCGACAGCGACCCGAACGCCGGCATCCTCTACGACTGGACGGAGTTCGCGCGTACGAGCAACGGCGGCACCGGCATCTTCATCAACTCGACGACGGTCGACATGTTCAGCGTCCCGGTGACGGTCAGCGTCACCGACGCCTCCGGCACCACCCAGACACAGGGCATCCCCGGCGACCGCACCGGCATACTCAACGCGTTCGCCGCCCTGGGATCGCCGTGGTCGGGCCTGACGACGACGCGGGCCTCCGACGGCCTCCCGCTGCGCGTGCTCGCGCCCGTGCACGCGATCGCCAAGGGCCTGTTCCCCGCGACGTACCTCGACTCCTACGTGAGCGCGGTGTGGTCCTACTACGCGACGCACGCGCTGACCGTGCAGACGTCGCTGGGCACCTTCACCGGCACGACCAACGGCACGAACTGGACGTTCAGGAACGCGTCCGGCGCCGTCATCGGCACGCTCACCAAACCGGCCACGAGCGACGTCTTCGCCTGCTCCGGCGGCATGCAACCACCGAACCAGCCCGACCAGGCGGCCATCCTCGCGGTCGGCGCGCGGGTGTGCGCCGCGCTCAACCGCGCGACGCTGTCGACCTCCGGCCGGGCCATGTACGACACCCAGCCGACGACCGATGCGGCGAAGTTCTACGGGCAGCCGGCGTCGAACCTGTTCAGCAAGACGATTCACGCCAACTCGCTGAACGGCCTGGCCTACGGTTTCTCCTATGACGACGTCGGCGGGTTCGCCCCGGTGATCGACCAGCCCAACCCGTCGTCGGCCGGCATGACGATCGGGAGTTTCGGCGGAGGCACGGGCGGCCCGGGCGGCACGGGCGGCACGAACATCGTCGGTCCCGGCGGCAAGTGCGTCGACGTCGCGGGCGACGACACCGGAGGCAACGGCGCGCCGGTGCAACTGTGGGACTGTCAGTCCTACGCGAAGGACCAGCGCTGGACCTGGAGCGGGCAGACGCTGCGCACCCTCGGCCGCTGCCTCGACGTGCAGTCGGGCGGCACCGCCAACGGCACGCCGTTGCAGCTGTACGACTGCAACAACACGGGCGCGCAGAACTGGGTGCGGCTGTCCGACGGGTCGATCCGCAACCCCCAGTCGGGCCGGTGCGTCGACGCCCCCGGCGGAGCCACCGGGAACGGCACCCGCCTGCAGATCTACGACTGCAACGGCACCGCCGCCCAGCGCTTCGCCGTTCAGTGAACACGACGCGGTGACGATCGGGCCCGGCGGTGCGTCTGCCGCCGGGCCGCCCGTCTCACGACTCGCGGCGGGAACGGGTGGTGGCGAAGGCGCCGCTCGCGAGGATCACGGCGCAGCCCGCCAGTTGCAGGAGGGAGGGGCGCTCGCCGAGGACGGCCCAGCCGAGGACGAGTGCCCCGACGGGCGTGAGCAGCAGCAGGATCGCCCCGACGTGGCTCGCGAGATGGGGAGCGGCGACGGCGACGAGGAGCCAGCCGAGCACCTGCCCGAAGACCGCGACCAGGGCCAGCCAGCCGACGGCCGTCCAGCCCGGAGCCAGATCGACGCCCTGCCAAAGGGCGCCCGCGACCAGGGACGTGACGGCGGCGGCGACGGTCACCCACAGATAGGACCGCACCGCCCGCCCGTCCTGCCCTCCCCGCCGCAGCAGGAACAGGAAGCCCGAGTAGCACACGGCCGCGAGCACGGCGTGAACGGTCCCGGGGAGCGGCCGGCTCCCGCCGGCGCCGCCCTCGGCCACACCGCTCGCCAGGACCACGCCGAGCAGAAGGAAGGGCAGGGACACGACGAACCGGCGGGGCGGCGGCTCGTGATCCACCAGCAGGGCGAGCAGCGGCACCATCACCACCTGAACGTTGACGAGCACGGTGGAGAGCCCGGCGCCGACCTCACCGATCGCCGCCGTCCACAACAGCATGTCGCCGGCGAACAGAACGCCCGCGGCCAGGGTGACGACCCGCCGCCGCGCCGGCGCCGCGTTCTCCCGCCCGTTCTCCCGTCCGCCCTTCCGCCCGCGCTCCAGCGCCGCGAGGGGAACCAGTGCGGGCAGGGCCAGCAGGCAGCGGTAGAACGAGGCCGTCCCCGGTGAGGTGCCCGACAGGTGGATGAGCACGGCCGAGGCCGACACGAACAGCGCCCCCAGCGCCATCGACACGGACGGGTGGCCCGCGGCCCGGCCGGTCATGTCCGCGGTCCGGTTCTCGCTCACTCGCGTCATGGGCGTCCCCCGCTGTCGGCGTGATCGGCCTGGCTACCCGAGCTACCCCCCGTCGCCGGGCCCATGCCTCGGGGACGACGGGCGCGCAGGCGTCGCAAGAGCACTGAATGCCGAACTATGGCTATTGTCGCGAAGTGGGAATTAAGTGAGGCTTGAGCCGCTCAGGTCATTTGTCTGGCGGCCTCTGTTGCGGCGGTCCGAAAAACGGTTCCCATTATGAGAATTGCGCCGTTGAAGAGTACGATGACGATTCCCCCGTCATTCTCGGAGACGCCGTTGGCAGTGGATGCGGAGCCTCGCCCCCGCATGCGGCTTGGGCGGCAGGTCTTTCTCTGGCTGGCGTTGGGAATATGTGGCGCGCTGGTCACAGGAGTCGGGCTCTGGTGGAGCCTCGGGACGCCGCCGTGGTCGGGCCGGTCAGGGCTGCCGTCGACGGACAAGCTCGAGTTGACCAGGGTGGCTCTTACCGTGGTGGGCGGGGTCGGCGGCGTGATCGCGCTGGTGGTGGGGCCTACCGGAAGCAGTGGCTAAATGAGCGCGCGGAGCTCCGGGAGCAGACCAGGCTCAACGTCGAGCGCCTGGCCAAGGCCGCGGAGCAGCTCGGGGCCGACGCTCCGGCCGTCCGCCTCGCCGGCGTGTACGCCCTGGCGTCGCTCGCCGACGACTGGCCGCGGGGGCGCCAGAACTGCATCGACGTCCTGTGCGCCTACCTGCGCCTCTATTACGTTCCCGACCCGCCGGACGCGCTGCCGGAACGGAGGGCGTGGCACGGTGAACGGCAATTGAGGCACTCGATCACCCGCATCATCTCCGCCCGGCTGCGGGAAGGTGCCGGGCCTTCCTGGCAGGGGCACGATTTCGATTTCACCGGCGCCGTCTTCGACGGCGGGGAGTTCGAGGACGCGCGATTCACCGCCGGCAGGGTGAGCTTTCGCAACGCCCAGTTCCGTTCCGGGGTGGTGTCGTTCCGCGGAACCGTGTTCGCCGGTGCGGTGGTCTCCTTCCAGGACGCCCGGTTCGCGGACTGCATGGTCAGCTTCGAGGGTGCACACGTCACGGCGGGGGCGGTGAACTTCGACGACGCCGAGTTCGAGAGCGGTGAAGTCAGCTTCACCGATGCGCGGTTCACCGGGGGAGCGCTCTCGTTCAACGCCGTCTTCTGCGGTTGCCTGGTGGCCTTCACCGGAGCGGCCTTCCGCGGAAGCGACATCACGTTCGCCGGTGCCCGCTTCCGGGACGGGCAGGTCGACCTGCGCGACGTCGCCGACTACCGGACGCCTCCGCTTCTGGACGGGCAGCGCACCCAGGACGTGTTCCTGCCGCCCGGTTCACCCGCATAGGAGGTGCTGATGGCGGGGATGAGCCCTGGCCACCATCGTGAGCCGATGCGGCCGACCGGGTGTTCGCCCCCGAGCGTCGCCGGGTGCCGCTGAGCATGCGAACCGGTGTCGCTTTCCCCGGCTTCCCCGACACCAGGGCCGCCTTCGCCTGGTGCGACCGTGAGGCCGACAACCTGATCCGTGCCACAGGCCAGGCCGCCCGTCTCGGCATGGACGACCTCGCCTGGCAACTCGCCGCCGCCTCCGGTGAGTACTACTACCTGCGCAACCGCTGTCCGGACCTGCTGCAGATCCACCGGCTCGCCGCGGCCTCGTCCCGGAACGCCGGGGGCGTCGCCGACGGGTGGATCCTCAACAACCTCGGCCTCGCCTGCCAGGAGGTGGGGCTGCTGGAGGAGGCGCTCGAACACTGTGCGGCCGCCGCCTCGGCCAACCGGAGGGAGGGCGACAGGTTCGGTGAGGGAATCGCCCTGAACAATCTCGGGCTCACGTACCTGGAACTGCACCGGTGGGAGGATGCCGAGACCACCGTGGGCGAGGCCCTCCGCGTGTTCCGTGAGATCGGCAGCGAATGGGGGATCGCGCACGCGCTGCGGAACCTCGGCCGGGTCGAACTGGGACGCGGCCGCTGGAGTGAAGCCACCGAGATCCTCGAGAAGGCGGCCGACCTCCACCTGGCGATCGGCAACCGGGCCGTACAGGGCTGGGCGTTGTACGAGTCGGGGTTGGGGCAGGCCTCGGCCGGTGCATGGGACGCCGCCGTCGGACGGTTCGAGCAGTCGCTGGCGGTTCACGAGGAAGCCGGCGACCGTCTCGCCGCGGCGATGACCCTCGACGGGCTGGGCGGCGCGCTGCAGGCACTCGGCCGGCACGACGAGGCGCTCCACCGTTGGGAACAGGCGCTGGTCGTCTTCGACGCGCTCGGCCACCCGCGGGCCGCCGAAGTCAGGTCGAAGCTGATACGGCAACCCGGGTAGCCACGCGGAGGGCCCGAAGGATTCCTCCCGATCAGCGGGATTCGCCGGATCGCCGGCGGGTCCCGCTGACTAACGTCTGGACAGCGTGAAGACCGGAGTGGAGGATCCCCCATTGACTCGACAAGCGCCCAGGACGGCTCCGGACGTGCTCGCCCCGGTGAAGCCCGGGCCCGTGACCCTGCGCAACCGCATCAAGGCGGCCACCTGCGAAGGGCTGAGCCGCGAGAGCCCGGTGACCGACGAGCTCGTCGTCACCGCCTTCGACGGCGTGTACGCGGTGCTGCGGGACATGGTCGCCACCCGGGGCCTCGGCCTTCCACGGACTGGTCGCCGATGAGCGATTACGAGAAGTTCGCCGGGCGGGAGATCGTCCCGCTGCGGGAGGGGCCCGACCCGGTCAACGTGCCGATGATCCGGCACTGGACCGAGGCGATGGGCGACCGCAACCCCGTCTACCTGGACGACGCCGCCGCCCGCGCGACCGGCCGTCCCGGGATCGTCGCGCCCGCGTCGATGACGCAGGCGTGGACGATGCGGGGATACGCCGCGACCGTTGCGGGCACCGTTGAGGACACCGTCGCGGAAACTGGGGCGGCCCCGGGCGCGGAGGAGCTGCACGCGCTGCTCGAAAAGGACGGCTACACCTCGGTGGTGGCGACCGACTCGGAGTTCGAGTTCCACCGGGAGCTGGTGGTCGGCGACCGCGTGAGCGTCCGGGAGGTCGTGGAGTCGATCTCCCCGGACAAGAGCACCGCGCTGGGCGTCGGGCGGTTCGTGACCACGGTCCGCACCTACACCGACCAGGACGGTGAGGTCGTCGCCGTGCAGCGCTGGCGTCTGCTGTGGTTCCGCCCGAAGGCATCTTCTCCGGAAAGGCCGGTCCCGAAAGCGCTGCGGCCGCGGCCGGCGATCAACCGGGACAACGCGTTCTGGTTCGAGGCGGCACGTGAGCACCGGCTGCTGATCCAGCGCTGCGCCGGGTGTGCGACGCTGCGCCACCCGCCCGGCCCGTGCTGTCCGCACTGCGGCTCGTTCGAATGGGACGCCGCCGAGGCGTCCGGCCGCGGGCAGGTCTACAGCTTCGTGGTCAACCATCACCCCCGCCACCCGGCGTTCGAGTATCCGCTGATCGTCGCGGTCGTGGAGCTCGACGAGGGCACGCGGCTCGTCACCGATCTGGTCGGCGTGGAACCCGGTGAGGCCGAGATCGGCATGCCCGTCGTCCTCGACTGGCTGGACGCCGACCCCGACCTGTCACTTCCGGTGTTCCGCCCGCAGGAGGACGACTGATGGACATGACAAGCCGGCCGTACGAGGAGGTGGTGGTGGGGGAGGAGCTGCCCGTGCTGCCGATCCCGCTGACCCGCACGCTCATCGTGGCGACCGCTGTCGCGAGCCGCGACTACCAGGACGTCCACCACGACCCCGGCCTCGCGGTCGAGCGCGGGTCGAAGGACATCTTCATGAACATCCTCACCACCAACGGCCTGGTCGACCGGTACGTCACCGAATGGGCGGGCCCGGCCGCCGTCGTCACGGCCATCAGGATCAGGCTCGGAGTGCCCAACTATCCCGGCGACACGATGACGCTGACCGGCAGGGTCACCGCCAAGCACGACGAGGACCACCGGGTCGAGATCGCCGTACGCGGCGAGAACGGCCTGGGCGCCCACGTCACCGGCACCGCCGTCGTCCGGCTCCTCGCAAAGGAGGCGACATGACCCGTCTTTCCGGTGTGGCGGCGATCGCGGGCATCGGGGCCACCGAGTTCTCCAAGGACTCCGGCCGCAGCGAGCTCCGGCTCGCCTGCGAGGCGGTGCTCGCGGCCATCGCCGACGCGGGGCTGAAGCCGTCCGACGTGGACGGGATGGTGACGTTCACCGCCGACACCAACGCCGAGATCCACGTCGCCCGCGACACCGGCATGGGCGACCTGACGTTCTTCTCACGCATCCCGCACGGCGGCGGCGCGGCCTGCGGCACGGTCCAGCAGGCGGCGATGGCCGTCGCGACCGGCGTCGCCGACGTGGTCGTGTGCTATCGGGCGTTCAACGAGCGGTCCGGGGTGCGCTACGGCCTCGGCCAGGCCGGCCAGCCGATGGGGACGGGAGCAGACAGCGCCGCCTACGCGTGGCTCACACCGTTCGGCCTGTCGACGCCCGCGCAGTGGGTGGCGATGTTCGCCCGCCGCTACATGCACGAGTACGGCGCGACGAGCGAGGACTTCGGCCGGGTGGCCGTGGTGGACCGCAGACACGCCGCGACCAACCCGGCGGCCTGGTTCTACCAGCGGCCCATCACGCTGGCGGACCACCAGGCGTCGCGCTGGATCGCCGAGCCGCTGCACCTGCTGGACTGCTGCCAGGAGACCGACGGCGGGCAGGCGCTGGTCGTGGTCTCGGCCGAGCGGGCGCGCGACCTGCCGCACCCGCCCGCCGTCATCCTCGGCGCGGCCCAGGGCTCCGGCGACGACCAGCACATGATGACCAGCTACTACCGTCCCCGCATCACCGGCATTCCCGAGATGGGACTGGTCGGGCGGCAGCTGTACGCGCAGAGCGGCCTCGGCCCCGCCGACATGGACGCGGCGATCCTGTACGACCACTTCACCCCGCTGGTGCTGCCGCAACTGGAGGAGCTGGGCTTCTGCGCCCCCGGCGAGGCGAAGGACTTCATCGCCGAAGGCAACCTGGAGCTCGGCGGGCGGCTGCCGTTCAACACGCACGGTGGGCAGCTCGGCGAGGCGTACCTGCACGGCATGAACGGCATCGCCGAGGCCGTCCGCCTGGTGCGGGGCACCAGCGTCAACCAGCCGGAAGGAGTGCGCAACGTGATCGTGACCGCGGGCACCGGGGTGCCCACCAGCGGTCTCGTACTCGGAACGCTTCGGTGAACGCCGGAGAGCGGCCGGTCGCTGTCCGCGCCCGGGCGCGGCGGATTCGGCGGAGAGCGTCGCCGAGGCCGGACGAAGCGGTTTCCAGGTTGTCAAAATCCAGGTGGAGCGTTCGAAGGCCCCTTCCGCCACGTGCGCGAATCGGCCGGTGACCCCGTCGCGCCGCATTGGGCCGAGACGAACGGAACGGGGAGATCTTGACCCGGCCTGAGGCGGTACCTAGCCTTCCATGGGAGCGTTCCCACGGCCTCCCAGCACCACGGCCGCCCGGCACCACGTTCCTCCGCGGACCGGCATTTGCTGATTCAGACGTGCAGTCGAAGGAGAGTCATGCGGCTTTCGGTGGACTTCGCGGCCAACCGCTCCGGAACGGCGGATCTCGCCTGGGGACAGCGGGCCATCTGGAGAGCCATCGACGGTGTGGGGCAGGACGACGCGCACTACTTCAACGTGCCCCGGTTGCTCGACGTCCCGCGCGCGGGCGGCCCGCGCGGTCCCGGCGACGTGGCGGCCGCCCTGGCCGAGGTGGTGGGCCGGCACGACGCCTTGCGATCCCTCGTACGGCTCGGCGTGGACGGGCCGTACCAGGAGGTGAAGGCGACCGGCACTCTGCCGATCGAGCTGGTGGACGCCGCACGCGGCGACGCGGATGACGCCGCGGCGGAACTCGTCGCCCGCCTGGCCGGGCGATCCTTCGCCGACGGTGAGCAGCCGCTGCGCGCCGGCTTCGTGGTCTGCGACGGCGCCGTCACGCAGGTGGTGCTCGTGATCAGTCATGTCGTCGCGGACTGGCACGCGGCCGACGTCGTGGTGCGCGACCTGCGGATGTTGCTGCTGCGCGGCGCGATCGCGCGACCGCCGTCGTCGCAGTTGCTCGACCTGGTCCGGGAGGAGAAGGCGGCGTCGGCCCGTTCGGACCGGGCCATCGCGCAGTGGGAGACGCTCCTGCGGACCGTGCCGTCCAGCATGTTCCCGAAGGCGGTCGCGGCGGGCTCGACGCCGAGGTACGCGCGCGCCGTGTTGTCGTCGCCCCGGCTCAACCACGCCGCGCAGGTGCTCGCCCGCCGCACCGGCGTCAGCACCGCCACGGTCCTGCTGGTGGCGGTCACCATGCAGCTACGCGAGCTGACAGGGCACGAGGTGTGCGCGATCACCCCGATCGTGCACAACCGCTTCGACGACCGGACCCGGGACCTGGTCACCAGCTTGAACCAGCTGGGACTGTTCACCCTGGGGCCGTGCGGAAGCTTCGCCGAGACACTCGTGAGCGCTTATCCGGCGGTTCTCGCGTCGTACCGGCGCGCCCGCTTCGACACGCTGGCCTTCGACGCGATGGTCGACCGAGTGAGCGCCGACCGGGGCGTGTCCGTGTTCCCGTCGTGCTGCTTCAACGACCTGCGCCCCGGCGAGGACCCGGGCAGCGCCGGCGACGTCGACGGGGAGTCCGAGCTGGAATGGCTCCCCGGCACGGACCAGCGCAGCTGTCACTTCTGCCTGGCGCTGATGCGCTGGAAAGGCACGCTCGGCGTGGAGCTGAGCGCCGACACCACCCGCCTGCCCAAGGGTGAGATGGCCGCCCTGCTGCACCGGCTGGAGTCCTTCGTGGTCGGCGCGGCTCGGCCGCTTTCCTAGAAGGGTTCGACTCTTAGGAGGGTTCAACGCAGGGCAGCTCGACCGCGAGGGTGAGGCCGCCCTCCTCCCGCGGGGTGGCGGTGACCACGCCGTCGTGGGCGTCGGCGACGGCCCGCACGATCGACAGCCCGAGGCCGCTGCCGCGCTCGGACCGCAGCCGGTCGCCGTGCAGCCGCCGGAACGGCTCGAAGATCGTCTCGATCTCGTACGGAGGCACGGGCAGGCCGGTGTTGGCCACCACCAGTTCCACCCGGTCGGCCCTGCGCCGGGTCGACACCCACACCTCGCCGCCGGGATGGTTGTGCCGGATCGCGTTCTCCACGAGGTTCTGCACCAGCCGCTCGATCAGCACCGGCTCGCCCGCCGTCGGCGCGGGGTCGAGCAGCCGGTGCACGGTAACCTGGGCGGCCTTGGCCTCCTCGGCGGCGGCGTCGAGCACGTGCTCGGCCACGTCGGTCAGGTCGAAGGGCCGCCGGTCGAGCACCTTCTGCTCGCCCTCGGCCAGGGCGAGCAGGCCGTCGATCAGCCGTTCGTGCCGGGCGTTGACCAGCAAGAGCGACTCACCGAGCCGTTTGACGTCCTCGCTCGCGTCGGCGCGGCGGACCGCCACGTCCACGAGTGTGCGGTTGATGGTCAGCGGAGTGCGGAGCTCGTGCGAGGCGTTGGCGACGAAGCGCCGCTGGCCGTCGAACGAGCGGGCGAGGCGGCCCAGCACGGTGTCCACGATGTCGGCCAGCTCCTTGACCTCGTCGTCCGGGCCGTCGTGCGCGATTCGCTCGGTCAGGTCGTGGCTCTGCGCGATCCGCCGCGCGCTCGCCGTCACCGACCGCATCGGCCGCAGCGTCCATCGGGCTTCACGCCAGCCGAGCAGCGCCGCGAGCCCGGCCCCGGGGAGGAGGGCGATCGCACCCGCGACGAGCACGTTCTTGACCGTCTCGGCCTGGTAGACCCGCCTGACCTGCTCGGCCCGTTCCTGGGCGACCGAGTACCCGATTGTGTACGGAGGGTAGATTCCGCTCGAAACGCTCATGTACGCGGGCCGCCCCAGCCCGGCGCGGGGCTCCAGGGTCTGCCGTACGACGAAGGCGACGACCCCGATCAGGACGGCGCCGGCGAAGAGGAAGACGGCGCCGCAGGCGAGCGCGAACCGCAGCCGCAGGTTCTTCGTCATGGGATGCGATATCCCGCTCCCGTGACCGTCTCGATGACCGGCGGATCGCCGATCTTGCGGCGCAGCTTCATCATCGTCGTGCGCACGGTGTTGGTGAACGGGTCGATGTGCTCGTCCCACACCTTCTCCAGCAGCGTCTCGCTGGAGACCACCGCGCCGTCCGCGCGCAGCAGCTCGGCCAGCACTCCGAACTCCTTGCGGGCGAGCGGGACGTATCGCCCATCGCGGAAAGCCTGCCGGTGCGCCCAGTCGAGCCGGATGCCCGCCCGCTCCAGGATCGGCGGGTCCGCCGGCCGCACCCGGCGGCCGAGCGCGTGCACCCGCGCCACCAGTTCCTCGAACGCGAACGGCTTGGGCAGGTAGTCGTCGGCGCCCAGCGACAGCCCCTCCACCCGGGAGCGCACGTCGGCCGCGGCGGTCAGCATGAGCACGCGCACCTGCGCGGCCTCGGTCACCACCGCCCGGCACACGTCGTCGCCATGGGTTCCCGGCAGGTCCCGGTCGAGGATGAGCACGTCGTAGTCGTTCACACGTACGCGCTCCAGCGCCGCGTCACCGTCGTAGGCGACGTCCACCGCGAGCGCCTCCTCCCGCAGGCCCTCGGCGATCGAGTCGGCGAGCATGCGCTCGTCTTCCGCGACCAGCACCCGCATCGAAGCCCCCTTCACCCGTCGAAACCGCCCCAGGCTGCCAGGAGCGGCATAACCAGGACGTAACCGAATCAGGTGACGGAGAGTTTATCGATCTTTCGCTGGACTGTCCGGACGTCGCCGGGGAGCCGCCCCGGCCCGGACCCGGGGGATCGTCCATGCTCACCTCGACACCGGCCCCACGGACGGTGCCGCTCGGGGGCGCCCGCGCGAAACGGGTGCTGATCAGGGGACACGGCCTGTTCGCCGCCGTGCTCGCCGTGGCGGCGGCCCTGCGCGTGCTCGTCATGCTGGGGTACGACACCGCGCAGCTCTACTGGTACGACTCGTTCACCTATCTTGACAACGCCGTCCATCTGAAGCCGGACGGGGCGTTCCATCCCGCCGGCTACTCCTTCTTCCTACGGCTTTTGTGGCCGGTCCACAGCGTCGAACTGGTAGCCGGCGCGCAGCACGCCATGGGCCTGGGCATCGCCGTGATGATCTACGCGCTGCTGCGCCGCCACCGGCTGCCCGCGTGGGGCGCCACCTTGGCGACGCTGCCCGTGCTGTTCGACCCGTCCTTCGTCCGCCTTGAGCACGCCGTGCTCTCCGACACCCAGCTGATCTTCCTCGTCGTCGCGGCCCTGACCGTCTTCATGTGGCGGGCACAGCCGTCCGTACGGACGGCGGCCGTCGCGGGGGCGCTGCTCGCGCTGGCCGGGCTCACCCGGACCGCCGCGGTGCCGCTGCTCGGCCTGGTCCTGCTGCATCTGGTCGTGCGCCGGGCCGGGGTGCGCCAGGTGGCCGCGCTCGCCCTCGCGGGGGCGTTGCCGCTGGCGGCCTACGCGGGCTGGTATCAGGCCCATCATGGACGTTTCGCACTCAGCGGCTCCGACGGGGTGGCGCTCTGGGCGCGGACGATGACGTTCGCCGACTGCTCGGTCATCAGGCCGCCGGCCGACGAGGCCAGGCTGTGCCCGAACGGCACCGTCGTGGACGCGGCGTCCGAGTATGTGTGGGCACCCGGCGCCTCACTCAATCTGCTGCCCGGCGACCGCTTCTCCCACAACGACCTGGCCCGCCGGTTCGCGCTGCGCGCCATCGCGGCGCAGCCGCTCGACTACCTACGCGAGGTGGCGCACGACGCCTCGCTGGCCTTCGCGGTCACCCTTGTGCGGCACCCCGCACGCATGCGTCCCGCGCTGTCGTTTCCCGTCGGCTCCTGGCCGCTTTCCTCCTTCCCGCTCATCGACAAGGTGCGGGCCGAGTACGACCCCGCCATCCGCGGTATGTCTTCGGTCGAGCCGTACGCGTCTGTCCTCGGCGTCTACCGCTACCCGGGCCTGCTGCACGGGCCGCTGTTCGGTGTGGCCCTGCTGCTGGGCGGGATCGGCGCGATCGGCCGGTGGCGCGCGGCGCTGCTGCCGTGGACGGCGGCCGCCTTCCTGTTCCTCGGCCCGATCGCCGCGCTCGACTTCGACCACCGCTACGTGCTGCCCGCCGTCCCGGTGGCCTGCGCCGCCGCAGCCCTGGGTCTGCGGGATCTGGCCGCGTCCGGCCTGCTCCGTTCGTTCGGTTCTCGCCGGGCAGCCGGCTGACATGACCCTCGCCCGGCCGGCCGCGGAGGCCCCGGGCTCCGGGCACGGGATCGCGGTGGACAGCGCGATCGGCGTCGTCGACCGTCTGGAGTGGAAGGAGGACGACGTCGGCCCCTGGGAAGAGGTCTGATCACTCCAAGAACGGCTGGGGCGCTCCGATGTGCCGCCGGGCCGCTCCCCAGCCTGCGGCGGCTCACGTCCGGGCTCATGCCCGTGACCACCGCGTTTTGGTGGGGTGGTGGTAGGTGAAGGTCCAGCGGTCTTTGCCGGTTGTGTGGCGGGTGTAGCGCTCGGGGTGCTGGTAGCGGTCACGGTTGTGGAACTGGCAGGCCGGGCCGAGCAGCTTCAGGTCCGTGAGCCCGCCGGTGCTCCAGTTATCGGCGTGGTCGATCTGGCACATGGTGGCGGGCAGGGGGCAGCCGTCGATCCAGCAGGTGGCGTAGCGGGCGAAGATCGCCCGGCGTTGGGCCGAGGTGGCCAGTCTGACTTTGCGGCCCATGTCGAGCACCTGTCCGTCGGCGTTCATCACCAGGCGTACCAGGGTGGAGGTGCGGGCCAGGCGGTGCACGCCGGAGACGGGCAGCACCTGCCCTGTGGCCAGCAGCAGCCCCGGTGCCCTGCCCGGCAACGCCCCCGGCCATGTTTTTGCCCCCGGACCCAGCCCGGTCGCCGGCCCTTGCTCCGCCGAGTCTGCCCCCGGCCCTGGCACCGGCCCTGCGCCCGGCTTATGAGGGCCCGGGTCACGGGAGTCCGGGGCATG
>NZ_JBFBIP010000030.1:0-83141 GCF_040685655.1 Microbispora sp. NPDC088329 | reverse complement strand
TGTACCACCGCGCCCGCGATGGCCGCGCCCGCGCGGCTCACCTGACCGCCACTATCACGGCCGGCCGGAGCACCCGCCCGCCCTTGAGCGCGTCATGCATCCCTCGCCCAAAAGCACATCGCGTCCCTGCTCATGAGCACCTCGCGCGTGCCCGCCCGCCGGTGAGCGCGCCAGATGCCCGCGCCCAGCCCCCAAGCACGTCGCGCACGTCCCCGCCACAGATGCCCCGCGCCGAGCGTCCAAGCACCTCGCGTCCCCCATCCCCCGTATCTTGCGACTTCTCGTCGCAATATTGCAGAAGGATGTTTGTCAACTTATCGTGTGGCCACTCACCTTCTTCGGAGGTGTGGCGGTTTCAGCGTCCACGCCGCATCTCCCGGATCTCGCATGCAGAAAGGATTCCCATGAGAAGATCCGGAGCCGCCGTCGCGGTGGCGGGGGCGCTGATCGCCGTGGGGAGCGTGGTGGCGTTCCCCGGTATGTCGTCGGCCGCGACGTCGCCGTCACCCTTCTCGATAGCCGGAAGGGGCGCGACCGTGCCGTTCACGGAGATCGAAGCCGAGAGCGCCGTGACCAACGGCGAGCGGATCGGCCCGGACCGGGTCTACACGCATCTGCCGTCCGAGGCGTCGGGCCGCCGGGCCGTGCGGCTCGACGCGCCGGGAGAGTACGTCGAGTTCACCCTGCCCAACGCCGCCAACGCGATGACCGTGCGCTACAGCGTGCCGGACAACGCGGCCGGCACGGGCATCACGGCACCGGTCGATCTGCGGATCGACGGGACCAAGCTCAAGGACCTGCAGTTCACCTCCCGGTACGGCTGGTTCTACGGCGGCTACCCGTTCGGCAACACGCCGGGCGACAAGCCGCACCACTTCTACGACGAGACCCGCACGATGTTCGGATCTACCCTGGCGGCGGGGACCAAGGTGCGGATCCAGATGGCCTCCACCGCGGTCGCGCCGTGGGTCGTCGTGGACCTCGCCGACTTCGAGCTCGTGCCGGACCAGATCCCCCGGCCCGCCGGATCGCTGTCGGTCGTCGACTTCGGCGCCGACCGCAACGGCACGAGCGACTCCACCGCCGCCTTCCAGGCCGCCGTCGACGCCGGAAAGGCCCAGGGCAAGGAGGTCTACATCCCGGCCGGCACGTACACCCTGTGGGATCACGTGGTGGTGGACGGGGTCACGCTGCGCGGCGCCGGGCCCTGGTACAGCGTGCTCACCGGCCGCCATCCCACCCAGCGCAACCGCGCCGTCGGCGTCTACGGCAAGTACGTCAGCGGCGGCGGCTACACCGGCGGGATCCGGCCGCACGAGGCGGGCGGGCCGAGTCGCAACGTCACTCTGAAGGACTTCGCGATCATCGGTGAGATCACCGAGCGGGTGGACGACGACCAGGTCAACGCCCTCGGGGGCGCGATGACCAACTCGGTCGTCGACAACGTGTGGTTGCAGCACACCAAGGTCGGAGCCTGGATGGACGGCCCGATGGACGACTTCACGATGAAGAACAGCCGCATCCTCGACCAGACGGCCGACGGGGTGAACTTCCACACCGGCGTCACGAACTCCACGGTGACCAACACCTTCGTCCGCAACACCGGCGACGACGGCCTGGCGATGTGGCCCGACCGGGTGGCCAACGCGAACAACGCCTTCACCTTCAACACCGTGGTCGCGCCGGTCCTGGCCAACAACATCGTGACGTACGGCGGCCGGGACATGAAGATCACCGACAACGTGGTGAGCGACACGGTGACCAACGGCGGCGGCATCCACGTCGCCAACCGCTATCCCGGCGTGAACTCCGGCCAGGGCACGGCCGTCGCCGGCACGATCGCCGTCGCCCGCAACACGCTCATCCGGGCCGGCAACAGCGACTACAACTGGAACTTCGGCGTCGGCGCGATCTGGTTCGACGGCCTCAACGAGCCGGTCAACGCGACGATCAACGTGACCGACACCGACATCGTCGACAGCTCCTACGAGGCCGTCCAGTTCATCGAGGGCAGCACCCAGACCGTCAACTTCTCGAACGTGAACGTCGACGGCACCGGGACGTACATGATCCAGGCGCAGGCGGCGGCGAAGGCGACCTTCACCAACGTGCGGGCGGCCCACATCGGCGCGGGCGTCGCGATCCACAACTGCGTCGGCACCGGTTTCGCCCCCGCGTACGGCACGGGCAACTCCGGCTGGAGCCCGGACTCCACGGTCTGCACCGGCCAGTGGCCCGCCCCCAACTACATCTACGACGGCGGCGACCCGAGCCCGAGCCCCTCGCCGTCGCCCAGCCCGACGGCGTGCGCCCCCGGCAGCGGGGACCTCGCCCGGGGCAAGCCGGTCACGGCGACGAGCAGCACCCAGTCGTACGTCGCGGCCAACGCGGTCGACGGCGACGCCGACACCTACTGGGAGTCGGCGAACAACGCCTTCCCGCAATCGATCACCGTGGACCTGTGCGCCGTGACCCCGGTCCAGCGGGTGGTGCTCACGCTGCCGCCCAGCGCGGCCTGGGCCACCCGCACCCAGACCCTCTCGGTCCTCGGCAGCACGGACGGCACGAACTACACCACGTTGTCCCCCTCTGCGGGCCGCACCTTCGACCCCGCCACCGGCAACACGGCGAGCATCTCCTTCACCAGCGCGAACGTCCGGCACGTGCGGGTGACGGTCACCGGCAACACCGGCTGGCCCGCCGGGCAACTGTCGGCCATCGAGGTGTACGGCACCGGCACCACCCCCAGCCCCTCACCCAGTGCCTCCCCCAGCCCGTCGCCGAGTCCGCCGCCCACGGGGAACCTCGCCCGGGGCAAACAGGTCAGCGCGAGCAGCCACGCCGACGTGTACGTCGCGGGTAACGCGACCGACGGGAACACGGGCACCTACTGGGAGTCGGCGAACAACGCCTTCCCCCAGTCGATCACCGTGGACCTCGGGGCGTCCGTCACGGTCGGCAGGGTGGTGCTCAGGCTGCCGCCGAGCGCCGCCTGGGGCGCCCGCACCCAGACGCTGTCGGTCCTCGGCAGCACGGACGGCACGAACTACACCACGATCGCCGGGCCCGCGGGCTACAGGTTCGACCCGGCGACCGGCAACGCCGTCACCGTCGCCGTGCCCGCCGGGGCCCGGCGTTACCTGCGGCTGAACGTCACCGGCAACACCGGCTGGCCGGCC
Organism: Microbispora sp. NPDC088329; assembly: GCF_040685655.1. Classification (NCBI taxonomy): domain Bacteria; kingdom Bacillati; phylum Actinomycetota; class Actinomycetes; order Streptosporangiales; family Streptosporangiaceae; genus Microbispora; species Microbispora sp. NPDC088329. The sequence goes on along the minus strand of NZ_JBFBIP010000030.1, from coordinate 79,962 downwards.
GCGCAGATCTCCGAGTTCGAGGCGTACGCCTCGTAACCCGGAACGGGACGCCCGGAGGAGGAGTGGACGCCTCCTCCTCCGGGCTCCCCCACACAGCATGACCCCACCAGGCCGTACGGCACGATCACGGGGCGGCGGACCGGACCAGGAGACCCCGCTCAGGCGATGGCGACGCCGACGCGACCCGTGGAGGAGCGGACCACCAGCTCCGGCTCGAACAACAGCTCGCCCGTCGCGACGGCGGCGCCCTCGATCTGGCTCACCAGCAGCTCCACCGCGGCCCGGCCCATCGCCTCGATCGGCTGACGCACCGTCGTCAGGGGCGGGTCCACGCAGGTCATGAGCGCGGAGTCGTCGTATCCCACAACGGACACGTCCTGGGGCACCCGCTTGCCGGCCCGCCGCGCCGCGCGGATGGCCCCGAGGGCCAGCGGGTCGCTGCCGCAGATGATCCCGGTGACGTCCTGCCGTACGAGCTTCAGCGCCGCCGCGTGGCCGCCCTCCAGCGAGTGCATGGTGTGCTCGACCAGCTCGCCGCCCGCGGCGCGGAAGGCCTCCAGCTTCCGTACGGACGGCATGTGGTCGGCGGGGCCGGCGACGAGGCCGATCCGCTGGTGGCCGAGCGCCCTGAGGTGGCCCAGCGCCTGCTCCACCGCGATCGTGTCGTCGCAGGAGACGCGGGGGAAGTCCCAGTGGTCGGCGGCGGCGTTGACCAGCACGGTGGGCAGCCGCCGCTCGACCAGCCGCAGGTAGTGCTCGTGGACGACGCCGGTCTGCGTGTAGAGCCCCCCGGCGAACACCACGCCGGACACCTGCTGCTGCAACAGCAGGTCCACGTAGTCGGCCTCGGAGATCCCGCCGACCGTGCGCGTGCACAGCACGGGGGTGAACCCCTGCTGGGCCAGCGCTCCGCCGACCACCTCGGCGAACGCCGGGAAGATGGGGTTCTGCAGCTCGGGCAGGACGAGCCCGACCAGACGGGCGCGCTCACCGCGAAGCTGCGTGGGCCGCTCGTATCCGAGCACGTCGAGGGCCGTCAGCACGGCCTCCCGGGTGGCCTCGGAGACCCCGGCCTTGCCGTTGAGGACGCGACTCACCGTGGCCTCGCTGACCCCGACCTTCTTCGCAACCTCCGCAAGCCGTCGCGTCATGGCGGCAAGCATACGACGCGGAGCGATCGGGCCAAGGATCTTCCGCCACAGGGCTGTAAGCGGGCTGAAAGCGCCGTGAAAGAGGCGATTCCTAGTGTCTGACGCGTTGAAGATCACTCAGGAAGGCACCATGAACATCCTCAGGAACAGCCTCGCCGTCGTCGCGGCGTCCGCCCTTCTCACTCTCACCGCCGCCTGCAGCGGGAGCCAGACGGCCGTCTGCGAGGAGGCGACCAAGGCGTTCACCGACTACAGCAGCAAGGCCGGCGCCGCGGCCGGTGACTTCAAGGGCATCAACGCCGCGACCAGCGACCTGGCCGCGCGGCTCAAGGACCTGTCCGGCAAGGCCGACGGTGACCTGCAGGTGACGCTCACCGGCCTGGCCGACTCGTGGGGGTCCTTCAAGATCGACCTGTCGGACCCGGCCGCCGCGACCAAGCTCGCCGAGTCCGGCCAGAAGGCCATCCAGGCGACCCAGCAGCTCGCCTCCGCCTGCTCCTGACCCGAGCATCGGGCTGCCCGCCTTCAGCGCGGGCGATCGCAGACTCCCGGCCGGCCCGGCGATCCGGGCGAGGCGGACGGTGTGGCGCACCACCGTTCCCCGCCCGCACCGCCGTGGTCCGGCCGGGTCCACGTGATCTGGCACCACGGCCGGGCCTCGTCAGCGCCTCCGGCCCGCCTCGCCGTCGGCGCGGAGCGCCGGGGGCGGGCGGGTGCGGAGGCCGGCGTAAGACCGTGCCATGTACCACCGCGCCCGCGATGGCCGCGCCCGCGCGGCTCACCTGACCGCCACTATCACGGCCGGCCGGAGCACCCGCCCGCCCTTGAGCGCGTCTCCAAGGTTGGCCGGCTCACGCGAACCAGGGCCGACCGAAGCACTCACGAGGGCACGTCGGCCAGGTGGAACGCAAGCCGGTGTGAGCACGGCCGACGCTTGGCCGAAGCACTCACGAGCACACGTCGGCCAAATGGACCACAACCCGGCATGGGCCGAAGCACGTTCGTGAAAGCACTCTCGGCGTGCACAGCTCCCGGTCGGGTTTCAGTAGTCGAGCCCCCAGTCGTGGTCGCCGAGGAGGTAGGCGTCGCCCTTGGGCACCAGCCTGCCGCCTGCGGTCAGCCTGTCGAGGCACCGCCGTACGTCGTCGTCGCCGAGCCCGGTCATCCGGGCGACCTCGGCGACGGTCGCGTGCCGTTCCTCCACGTTCAGGGCGGCGACGGCCTCGTAGACCGTCATCTCCGCCGCCGTCATCTCCTGGGCGTCTTCCAGGCTCTTTCTGTCAGGCACTGCGCTGTCTCGCCCCCTCACGCAGCCGCTCCGGATCGACCTGCCGGTCCGGGTAGCGTTCGAGGTACTCGCGTTCCAGCTCCTGCGTCCGCGAGGTGTGGCGCTCCAGCGCGTCGTCCGACCCGTGGAAGAGCGTGTCCGACCGGGTTTCGTGCAGGTGGCGCAACTCGCGGATCAGATCCTCGTCGCCCAGGTCCCGCGGGTCGACTCCCATGGTCATGTTCGGTCCTCCCTCACACCTCTGTCGGCTTGTCCCAGCGTTCGTCAGGGTTCTTGTCGTCGGGCTCCGCGTTGGGCGGATCCGTGGCGGACGGGGTCCACTCGCCGGCGATGTCCGGCTCGTCCTCGGTATCGATGTAGCGGTCGTCTTCCTTTCGCATGCAGGTCTCCTGCCCGGTGGAGGGCCCGCCATGCCGGACCGGCCGCACCGCACCGCCCTCATCACCCCTGAATGCCGTACGGCCCGCCCCGCGCCGGCGAAGCGCGTGACGGGGCGAGCCGTACGGGGACGGGAGCTGTCAGGACAGGTCGAACTCCCCGCCCTTGACCCCGTCGATGAACGCCTCCCACTCGCCGGGGGTGAACATCAGCCGCGGCCCCTGGGGGTCCTTCGAGTCGCGCACGGCGACGCCGTCACGCAGGCGCGCCACCTCCACGCACTGGTTGCCGACGGTGTTCGAGCGCGCCGCCTTGCGCCAGACCGCGCAGGCCAGATCGTCCGCCGGTACGAGTCCCCTCATCGCCCTGCCAACTCCTTCTCGACCGAAATGATGGTTTCCATGGACTTCTCCGGGCCGAGCGCGGCGGCACGAAGATGATCGAAGACCTGGGCATATCGGCGGATCTCCGCCGGATCCTCCAGGTAGAGCTCACCGCTCAGGTTCTCCAGCAGCACGACGTCGGCGTCGCCGGGATCGGTGAAGGCCAGGATCGCCAACGCGTTGCCCATGCCGAGGTAGGCGCCGGCGTCGAAGGGCAGCACCTGCACGGTGACGTTCGGCTGCAGGGCCGTCTCGCGCAGCCTGCGCAGTTGCTCGGCCATCACGGGCGGACCGCCCACCGGCCGCCGCAGCGCCGCCTCGTCGACGACGGCCCACAGCTCCAGTGGGGCGGGCCCGGTCAGGCGCCGCTGACGCGCCATGCGGGCGGCCGCCCGCCGCTCGATCTCCGCCGGGTCCTTGACCAGGGCGGCGCCGATGACCGCGCGGGCGTAGTCCTCGGTCTGCAGCAGCCCGGGCACCAGCAGCGGCTCGTAGTTGCGCACCGAGGACGCCTCCGCCTCCAGCCCGACGTACGGTCCGGGCAGGACGTCGTCGTAGGCGCGCCACCATCCCCGCCGGGCCGCGTCCCTGGCCAGCGCGATCAGCGCCTCCCGCTCCGAGCCCTCGACGCCGTAGAGATCGAGCAGGTCGCGGATGGTGCGGGGCTGCGGGCGGGTGTGGCCCGTCTCGATCCGGTACACGGTGGAGGCCGCCACGCCGAGCCGCCGCGCGACCTCCTCGCGGATGAACCCGGATTCACGCCGCAGACGTGTCAGCTCACTGGAAAGCCGGCGGAGCCGTACCGTAGGACCGCCTACTCCCCTCATGAACCGAACTCTCCCTTTCGCCGCAAAAGGAAACCATGCAATCGTTCATTCGCCGTATTGCGTAGTCGTTTTGCAAAGTGCAGGATGAACGAAGTCTTGCACGACCTCGAATCGCCATCGGCAGACGGGTGCACAGGGAGTTATCACGGGATGACAATTCTCAACCTCTCGGGGAGAATCGCGATCTCACGCCCCTTCTCGGGAGAGCCGTCCCAGGTGCGGGCCGCCCGACGGTTCGTGGCGGGCCGCCTCGGCGACGGTCATCCCTGCCGTGACGACGCCGTGCAACTGATCGGCGAGCTGGTCGCCGAGTCCCTGCGGCACGCCGTCTCCTGCGGGCGTCCTCCCGGGTACGGCGTGGCGGTCCTGGCCACCCCCGCCGCGGCGCGTGTCACGTTGTCGACCCAGGGCTGTGGGTGCTGGACGTCTCCGGAGCTGACGCCGGGCCGTGGCGTGCACCTTGTGGACCTGTTCACCCGGCGGTGGGGCGTGTCGGCCAGCCGCACCGGGGTCTGTGTGTGGTTCGAGCTCGGGCACGACGCCGCCGTACCGCAGCCAAGGGACGCGGAGAGCGAGGGCACGAGGACGGCCTGAACGCCGGTCCGCACCGGCCACCACCGAGACCGCGGCCGGCAGAACGAATTTCCGGCCGGATACGGGGTAGACGGGCGCCATATCTTCCGAAGAAGGGGACGATATGGCGCAAATAAGCACTGACATTCCCGCGCGGCTGGATCGGCTCCCCTGGGCCCGCTGGCACTGGCTCGTGCTCATCGGTCTCGGCACCGTCTGGATCCTCGACGGGCTCGAAGTGACCATTGTCGGAGTGATCGGTCCTCGGATCACGGATCCGGGCAGCGGGCTGGGACTCACCGACAGCGAGGTCGGGATCGCCGCCGGCGTGTACGTCGCGGGAGCCTGCCTCGGCGCTCTCTTCTTCGGCCACCTGACGGACCGGTTCGGGCGCAAGAAGCTCTTCCTGGTGACGCTCGCCCTCTACCTGGCCGCCACCGTGGCCACGGCCTTCTCGCACGACGCCTGGTATTTCTACCTGTGCCGGTTCTTCACCGGCGCCGGCATCGGAGGCGAGTACGCCGCGATCAACTCGGCGATCGACGAGCTCATCCCGGCCCGCGTGCGCGGCACGGTCGATCTGGTGGTGAACGGCTCCTTCTGGCTGGGCACCGCGCTCGGCGCGCTCATCGCGATCCCGGCGCTGGACACGAGCCTGCTGCCGGTCGGTCTCGGCTGGCGCCTGCTGTTCGGCCTGGGCGCCGTCCTCGGCGTCGGGATCCTGCTGGTCCGCAGGACCGTGCCCGAGAGCCCACGCTGGCTGTTCATCCACGGCCGCGAACGCGAGGCCGAGGAGATCGTGCGGGACATCGAGACGAAGGTCCGCGAGGAGAGCGGCAAGACGCTCGAACCGGCTCACGGGGAGATCCGCATCAACCAGCGGGCGCACACCCCGCTGACCGAGGTGGCGGCCACGCTGCTGCGCCGTTATCCCAAGCGCACGGTTGTCGGCCTGTCGCTGTTCATCGGCCAGGCGTTCCTCTACAACTCGATCTTCTTCACGTACGCGCTGGTGCTGTCGAAGTTCTTCAAGGTGCCGGACTCCGGCACGCCGTGGTACCTCGTTCCGATCGCGATCGGGAACTTCCTCGGCCCGGTCCTGCTCGGCCGGTTCTTCGACACGATCGGCCGCCGCACGATGATCGCGGGCAGCTACGTGTTGTCCGGCCTGCTCCTGCTGGGCACCGCCGCGCTGTTCAACGCGCACGTGCTGAGCCCGGTGACCCTCACGGCCTGCTGGATGGTGGTGTTCTTCTTCGCCTCGGCGGGGGCCAGCAGCGCCTACCTGACGGTCTCGGAGATCTTCCCGATGGAGACCAGGGCCCTGGCGATCGCGCTGTTCTACGCGGTCGGCACCGGGCTCGGCGGCATCATCGGGCCCGTGCTGTTCGGCCGTCTGGTGGAGAGCGGGGTCGTCGGCAACGTCGTCGTCGGCTACGTCATCGGCGCCGTCCTGATGATGGCGGCCGGGCTCGTGCAGTGGTTCATGGGCGTGGAGGCGGCCCGGCGCTCGCTGGAGGACATCGCCGCCCCGCTCAGCTCCGAGCAGCACCAGATGGTCTGACCGGGCGTTCCGGTACGGCTCACGCCTTCGGGGCGCGAGCCGTACCGGGCCGGATGTCTCATAGCTCTCTTGGGTATCAACCCCATCAGATGTGCACATAAGGCGCATCCACGCACATTCGGGGGAATCATGGCTGACGACGCTCAGAAGAAGAAGCCTTCGAAGTCCACCGGCAAGGCGAAGAGGACGGCCATCAAGGAAGCCCGCTCCGCGAAGCAGGCGAAGAAGGCCAACCGCCCCGCCGAGGGCGAGAGCCAGTGACGGCCTCACGGCCGGTGCCACCATGATCCGGGCCGGGCCCACGCGGCCCGGCCCTCCTCCTGCGCACGCCTCGCTCCTTCACCGCCCGCTTCCCTCGCGACCGGTGCCGGCCCGCACCCGGGTCCCCGTATGCGCTGTCCCCCTCCGTCCTGGATACTCGGAAGGCCGTGGAGCCGATCTCGCTCGTTCTGGAGGACCGCCCGTGAGGCTTGGAGTCGTCTTCGACCGCGACCTGCCGCCGGAGTCGCTTCCGGCGTTCGCCGGGGAACTCGACGGCACGCCGGTCTCCGATCTGTGGGTGGTGGAGGATCTCGGCTGGACGGGCGCGATCTCCTCGGCCGCCACGGCGCTGACCGCGACCTCGCGCCTGCGTGTGGGCATCGGCATCACCCCCGCGCCCCTGCGCAACCCGATGCTGCTGGCGATGGAACTGGCCAACCTGGCCCGCCTCCACCCCGGGCGGCTCGCCGCCGGCATCGGGCACGGCGTGCAGGCGTGGATGCGCCAGGTGGGCGCCGCCGCCTCCTCGCCGCTGTCGCTGCTCGAGGAGACGATCACGTCCGTACGAGCGCTGCTGGGCGGTGAGACCGTCACCCTGCACGGACGCGAGGTGAGCCTGGACGGCGTCCGCCTGGTCCACCCGCCCGCCGAGCCGCCGCCCGTCCTCGCCGGAGTGGTGAGCCCGCGCTCGCTGGCCCTGTCGGGACGGGTCGCCCAGGGCACGATCCTCCCCGAAGGGCTCGGCCCCGAGCGGTTGCGGTCGATGATCGAGCGGATCGGCGCGAGCGGCGACCACGAGGTGGTGGCCTTCGTCCACCTCTACATCGGCGACGACGCGCGCGAGGCCATGCGGCCGGCGGCGGAGGAGCAGGCGGGGTTCCTGCAGGTGCCGCCGGAGGAGGTCGTCATGGCGACGGGTTCCCCGGAGGAGGCGTCCGCCCAGGTCAGGGCATTGTGGGAGGCGGGCGTCACCACGGTCGCCGTCCGCCCGGTTGGTTTCGCGGGTGCTGCGGGCGCCGATCCGCTCTCCCACGTCCACAAGCTCCTGTCCGCGCTCTGATCGGCCGTACGCCACGGGAAGACGGGACATTTGTCCTGGGGAGAACCGGGATCGGCCTCACTACGCCGGGACGCGCACGATGGGGCAGAGTTGGGGCGTGGACACCCCGACCCTCCGATCCCCTCAGCACCGCGTGAGCCGTACCGCCATCTGGTATTGGGCCGCGCGGGCCGCTCTCGGCTGGCTGGTCATCCTCGCGGCCCAGGTGTTCTGGCTCGTGATGGACCGCGACGAGAACGCCCTGTCCGTCACCGCTCACGTGACCGGTCTCGTCGTCACCGCCGTCGTCGCGGTGGCGCACGTCACGGTCATGCCGCAGTGGCGTTACCGGGTGCACCGCTGGGAGGCCACATCCGCGGCCGTCTTCACCCAGTCGGGCTGGTTCAAGCAGGAGTGGCGCATCGCGCCCGTCTCGCGCATCCAGACCGTGGACAGCGAGCGCGGTCCGCTGGAGCAGATCTTCCGCCTGGCCAACGTCACCGTCACGACCGCCTCCGCCGCCGGCCCGATCAAGGTCAGCGGCCTCGACCGGGACACGGCCCAGCGCCTGGTCGCCGATCTCACGGCCACCGCGCAGGCGACGGCGGGTGACGCGACGTGATCGACCCCGTCGTCGAGGCGACCTGGCGGCGGCTGAGCCCGCGCATGCTCGTGATCCACCCGTTCCAGGAGGTCGTACGAGCCGCCCCGGCGCTGCTCGGCCTGCTGGTCGCGGGATCGAGCAGCGGCGGGAAGGGCCACCTGTGGAGCGTCGCGGGCGTCGGCCTCATGGTCGTGCTCGGCATGCTGCGCTGGTTCACCACGACCTACCGCATCACTCCCGAGCACGTGCAGGTCCGCCGCGGCCTGCTGACCCGGAAGGTCGTGACCGTGCCCCGCGACCGGGTCCGCACGGTCGACGTCACCTCCCACGTGCTGCACCGCGTGCTCGGCCTGGCCCGGGTGGAGGTGGGGACGGGCACGTCGGAGCGCAGGCACGAGGGCCGGCTCAAGCTGGACGCGCTGACCGCCGCCGAGGCCGCCCGCCTGCGGGTGGAACTGCTGCACCGTTCCTCCCTCGCCTCCGCCTCCTCTCCCGCCGCGCCCTCCGCGACGACCCCCGTGCCGCCCCCCGCAGGGAGCGCGCCGGCCGCGGAGACCGAACTCGCGCGGATGCGTCCCGAGTGGGTGAGGTTCGGGCCGTTCACGATGTCCGGGCTCGTCACCGTGGGCGTCGTCGCCGGCTTCGTGTCCCGCCTGGTCTCGGAGGGCAACGTCGACCTCGGCCGGGTCGGGCCCGTGCAGGATGCCTGGCGGTGGTTCACCACGATGTCGCTCCCGCTGGAGATCGCGACGGTGGTGCTCGTGCTGGCCGTGTTCGTGAGCGTCGCCTCCACGCTCGGGTACGTCCTGGCCTTCGCCAACTTCCGGCTGACGCGGCACGCCGAAGGCACCCTCCACGTGGCCCGGGGACTGCTGACCGCCCGGGCCACCTCGATCGAGGAACGGCGGCTGCGCGGGGTCGAGGTCAGCGAGCCGCTGCTGCTGCGCGCCGTACGCGGGGCGCGGCTGTCGGCGGTGACGACCGGTTTGCGCTCGGCGCAGGGCGCCCAGCGCGGCGGGTCGATGCTGCTGCCGCCCGCACCGCGCGCGCAGGCCGTGTCGGTGGCCCGGCTCGTGCTGTCCCGTGTTCCCGGCGCCTCCTCGGACGCCTCGCCGGTCACCGCGGGCCTGGCCGCGCACGGCCCGGCCGCGCTGCGCCGCAGGTTCACCCGGGCGTACGGCGTGCACGCGCTCGCGCTCGCCGCGCTGCTCGTGCTGTGGAGGTGGGCGGGGCTGCCCTCGTGGACGTGGATCACCACCGCCGCCCTGCTTCCGCTGACGGCCCTGCTCGCCGCCGACCGCTACCGCTCGCTCGGCCACGCGCTCACGTCCGGCTATCTGGTCACCCGCTGGGGCTCGTTCGTACGCCGCCGGGTGGCGCTGGAGTGCGACGGCGTCATCGGCTGGAACATCGAGCGGTCGTTCTTCCAGCGCAGGGCCCGCCTGGCGACGCTGACCGCGACCACGGCGGCGGGCAAGCAGGGCTATGAGGTGAGCGACGTGAACCTCGGCGAGGCGCTGCGCCTGGCCGCCGCGGCCACGCCCGGCCTGCTCGACCCGTTCCTCGTCGAGGCCCGCACACCCGACATGTCCACCTTCGTCCCCTAATAGCATGTGATGCCCGATAAGACCGGCAGCAGCTAAGGAGTTGGATTGTCCCGCTACGGCCAGATGTTCGGTCCCGACATCACCTTCCTCGGCGTCGAGCGGTGCGACCTCGGCGACCCGGCAGGCTACGCGGACGCCGACGTCGTCATCCTGGGCGCCCCGTTCGACGGCGGCACCTCCCACCGCCCCGGTGCGCGCTTCGGCCCGAACGCCATCCGCCAGACCTGCTACCTCCCCCACGACGGCTCCCGCCCCAGCCTGGCGCTGCGCGTGGACGCGCTCAAGGACCTGCGGGTGCTGGACGCCGGGGACGTGGAGACCTACGCCGGGGACATCGAGGGCAGCCTGCGCGCCATCGAGGACGCGGTCGCCAGGATCGCGGCCTCCGGGGCGATCCCCGTCGTCCTCGGCGGCGACCACACGATCGCCCTGCCCGACGCGACCGGCGTGGCCCGCCATCACGGCTTCGGCCGGATCTCGATGCTCCACTTCGACGCGCACGCCGACACCGGCGACATCGAGTTCGGCCACCTGCACGGCCACGGGCAGCCGATGCGGCGGCTCATCGAGTCGGGCGCGATCCGGGGCGACCGCTTTTTGCAGGTGGGCCTGCGCGGCTACTGGCCCGGGCCCGAGATCCTCGACTGGATGGCCGGGCAGCGCATGCGGTCGTACGAGATGACCGAGATCGTGGCCAGGGGCCTCGACGAGTGCCTCACCGAGGCGTACGCGATCGCGCTCGACGACTGCGACGGGGTCTACCTGTCGGTCGACGTGGACGTCTGCGACCCGGGCCACGCGCCGGGCACCGGCACGCCCGAGCCGGGCGGCCTGTCGGCCCGCCAGCTCCTCGACGCCGTACGCAGGACCTGTTACGAGCTGCCCGTCGTCGGCCTGGAGATCGTCGAGGTGGCCCCGCCGTACGACCACGCGGACATCACCGCCTATCTCGGCAACCGGGTCGTCCTGGAGGCGCTGTCGGCGATCGCCCGCCGCCGCAGGGACGCCGCCGACGGCACCCGCTGGGACCCGGAGCAGCCCCTCCTCGACGGCCGCTGAATCCGGACTTGTCAGTACGCGGGCTGGTTCCGATCTGGTAGGCATGGTCGGATGACGCGATCGAGAACCGCCGCCGTCCTGGCCGTCGCCGCCGTGCTCCCGGCGCTCCTGACCGGCTGCGCGGCGGACGGCCGCGTCACGGGCGCGGACCGGACGACGACGGCGGCGGCGCAGGCGACGCCGGGCACCGGATCTTCAGGCACCGGGTCTCCGGGCACCGGATCTTCAGGCACCGGGTCTCCGGGCGCCGGATCTTCAAGGGCGGCGGCGCGGGCGAGCGGGCCGGCGGCCAGGGACGCGTCCGACGGGGCCGCCCGCCCGGTCCGGTCCCCCGCCACGCCGGTGCGGGTGCCGGCCGGCGTCACCGCCGGGTACGCCGTGGTCGACGCGACCACGGGCAAGACGGTCGCCCAGCACCTGGCGCACCACCGGTTCCGGTCGGCGTCGGTGGTGAAGATCCTCATCGCCACGGACTACCTGGAGCGGCACAGGGGGACGATTCCGGCCAGGGACATGGCGCTGCTGACGCCCATGCTCCGCGGCAGCGACGACGACGCGGCGACGGCCCTGTGGCGGCGCGGCGGCCAGGGCGAGATCGTCAGGCGCATGGCACGCCGGATCGGCCTGACCGAAACCTCCCCGCCACCGGCCGCCAAACCCGGCTTCTGGGGCTACACGGCCATCAGCGCGGCCGACATCGCGCTCGTCTACCGGTATCTGCTGCGGCGGGCCGAGCCCCGCGTCCGCGACTTCGTCCTCGGCCATCTACGCAAGGCGTCCCAGTGTGCCCGCGACGGTTTCGACCAGTTCTTCGGCATCCCCCGTGCCGTTCCGCGCCCCTGGGCGATCAAGCAGGGGTGGTCCGGATACGGCGCCGTTCCTCCCGTCAAATGCACCCGGGCGAAGGCGGCGTCGTACCGTATCGGGTCGGTCACAATGGGCGGCAACCCGGTTGATTTCGGCCGTCCGGTGCTTCACACTACCGGCGTGATCGGCGACCGGCTGATCATGGTGGTGCTCACCCTGCAGCCCTCGGGGGCGTCCTTCACGCGGTCGGCCGAGCGGGTGACGAAGCTGGCGAGAGACCTCTATCTCAGCGTCGCCTGACGGTCCGGTTCGTATGGAAGGGACCGTTCCGTTTAGAGGCGGGGCCGCCGGGCAGCGATCACGCGTGCTCTCCCTCCTCTCTGAAAGCTGGTCGGCGATGGGTTTCCCGTGGGGATTGCTCGGCCGGGACATGGCGGTCGATCTGGGTACGGCCAACACGCTCGTGTACGTGCGCAAGAAGGGCGTCGTCCTCGACGAGCCCTCGGTGGTGGCGATCAACCTGCACACGGACAGGATCGTGGCGGTCGGCACCGCGGCGAAGGAGATGATCGGGCGCACCCCGCCCCACATCGCCACGCTGCGCCCGCTCAAGGACGGCGTGATCGCCGACCTCGACGCGGCCGAGCGCATGCTGCGGCACTTCATCCAGGTGGCGCACAAGAACCGCTACCTGGCCAAGCCCCGGGTCGTCGTCGCCGTGCCGAGCGGCACCACGAGCGTCGAGCAGCGCGCGGTCAGGGAGGCGGCGTACGAGGCGGGCGCCCGCCGCGTCCACATCATCGAGGAGCCGATGGCGGCGGCGATCGGCGCGGGGCTGAACGTGGGCGACACGACCGGCAACATGGTCGTGGACATCGGCGGCGGCACGACGGAGGTCGCCATCGTCTCGCTCGGCGGCGTGGTCGTGTCGAAGTCCGTGCGGGTCGGCGGCGACGAACTGGACGAGGCGATCGTCAACTACGTCAAGAAGGAGCACTCCCTGATGCTCGGCGAGCGCACGGCCGAGCACATCAAGATCAAGATGGGTGGCGCGCGGCCGGGCGGCGACGAGACCACGCCGCTGCCGATCCGGGGACGCGACCTGGTGACCGGTCTGCCGAAGACCGCGACGATCACCCGGGCGCAGGTGAGGGAGGCGATCGAGGACCAGGTCCAGACGATCGTCGACGCCGTGCAGAGCACGCTCGACCAGTGCCCGGCCGAGCTGGCGGGCGACCTGATCGACAACGGCATCGTGCTGACCGGCGGCGGCGCGCTGCTCGACGGGCTGGCCGAACGGCTCGAAGAGGCCGTCGGCATGCCGATCCACCTCGTCGACCAGCCGCTCCAGTCGGTGGTGCTGGGCGCCGGCCGGTGCGTCGAGCGTTTCGACGACATGCAGGACGTGTTCCTTCCCGAAACACGTCGATGAGGGCGGCCGGTCGCCGGGCGCCCGCGCTGCTGGCGCTCGTCTCCGTCGCACTGATCGTGACCGACGCCGTCACCCCGCTCGAACCGCTGCGGGCGTTCGGGTCGGCCGTGTACGGCGGACTGGAGCACGCCGCGTCCTCCGGCGCCCGGTGGGCGTCGGACGGACCCCGCGTGGAGGAACTCGAACGCGAGAACGCGCGGCTGCGCGCCGAGGTGCTCGCCGCCCGCCGCGCCACCCCGCCCCCCGCTCGGGCGGACGGCTATCAGGTCGTGTCCGCCCACGTCATCGGCTTCGGCCGGGACGGCACGGTCACCGTCGACACCGGCACGCAGGGCGGCGTGACCCGCGACATGACCGTGTTCGACGCGGACGGGCTGGTCGGCCGGATCCTGCGGGCCGGCCCGGGCACGGCGACGGTCCAGCTCGCCACGGCCTCGGGAGCCTCGATCGGCGCGCGGCTCGAGGGCTCGCGGGAGGTCGGCCTGGTGACCGGCGTCCCCGAGCGCGGGCTGCTGCGGCTGAGCCTGCTCAATCCCGCCGCCGAGGTGAAGCCCGGCGATCGGGTGGTGACGCTGGGCTCGCGCGACATGCGGCCGTACGTGCCGGACGTGCCGATCGGCACGGTGGCCACGGTCGAGCCGGCGCCGGACGCGCTGACCAGGACGGCGCTCGTGCGTCCCTTCGCGCGGTTCACCGCGCTCGACCTCGTCACCGTGGTCCTCGGGCCACTGCCGGACGCCGCGGACCCGGCGGTGGACCCGTCCGACGAGACAGACGGCGGCGAGGACGGCGACAAGGGCGGCGGCAAGGACGCGGCGAAGGCCGAGAGCGAAGGCGGGGCCGAGAGCAAGGGCGGAGACCGGGGCGAGGGCGCGGCCGGGGACACCCCGAAGAGCGGTTCGAAGAAGGCGAAGGAGGCGTGATGAGGGCGGTCGTCCTGTCCGTGCTCGTCGTCCTCCTCGCCCCGGTGCTCCAGGTCACCGTGGTGAACGGGCTGTCGCTGCCCGGCGGCGGGCCCGACGTCGTGCTGGTCGCCGTCATCGCGCTCGCGCCGCATCTGCGGCCGAGACCGGAGGCCAGGGGTCTGCCGGAGCGGGGCGCCGCGGGAGGAGGAGCGGGCGCGTTCCTGGGATTCGCCGCGGGCCTGGCCGCCGACATCGCACCGCCCGCCGATCACGTGATCGGGCGGCTCGCCCTGGTCCTGTGCCTGGCCGGATGGGTGTGCGCGCGGGTGGCGGCCGACGGCACGGCCGGGCGGCGCGCCGCGGTCGCCGCCGCCGTGGCCCTGGGCGCGACGCTCGCCGGGGGCCTGCTCGCGGCCCTGCTCGACGGGACGCCGTGGGGCACCGCCCTCGCGCCCGGCGCCTTCGCCTGGAACGCCGGCCTGGCCGCGCTCGTGTCGGCGGCGCTCGCCGCGCTCCCCCGCCGCCGGTCCTTCGGGCGGGTGCCCAGATCACGGGACGGTTCACGCGATCCGTACGCCCGGGGGAGGCGGCTTGCGTAGGAGCGCCCACCGCCCCTTTTCCAACCGGGGCCGTCTCACGGTCGTGTTCGTCGTGGTGACCGCGCTCATGCTGACCCTGCTCGGCCGCCTGTGGTATCTGCAGGTCGTCACCGGTCCGTCGTACGTCAGGGCGGCCACGGAGTCGCGGGTGCGCTCGGTCGTCCTGCCGCCGGTGCGGGGGCAGATCCTCGACGTACGCGGCCGGCCGCTGGTGGCCAACGAGACCAAGCCGCAGGTGTCGGTGGACTACATGGCCCTCATCCACCAGCCCGACGGCGGGAAGGACGTGCTGACCCGGCTCGCCCGGGCCCTCGGCCGGCCCTACCAGGAGATCGCCGACCGGGCGCGGCTGTGCACCGGGGGCGTGCCCCGGCCGTGCTGGCCCGGCTCGCCGTACCAGCCGATCGTCGTCGCGGACGACGTGAGCGTGCGCACGGCGCTGTGGATCGCGGAGCGGCAGGACGAGTTCCCCGGCGTCAGCACGGCGTTGCGGCCGGTCAGGACCTACCCGCTCGGCTCGGCGGCGGCACACGTGCTCGGCTATCTGCAGCCGCCCTCTCCCGACGACCCCGAGGGCGGCCCGGAGCTGATCGGCCGCGACGGCCTGGAAGCGGAGTACGACCGCGAGCTGGCCGGGCGGACCGGAATCAGGCAGGTGGCGGTGGACAGCACGGGCAAGGTCACCGGCCTGATCCGCGAGGAGGCGGCCGTGGCCGGGGACACGCTCGTGACCAGCATCGACGCACGCGTCCAGGAGCTGGCCGAGCGGGCGCTGGCCCGGGCGGTGACCGCCGCGCGCAAGCGGGGCGAGCCCGCCGACAGCGGCGCGGCGGTGGTGCTGGAGGCGGCGACCGGGCGGGTGACGGCGATCGCCGACTACCCCACCTACCACCCGGGCGTGTGGACCGGGGGCATCTCCCAGCGCGACTACGAGGACCTGCCGCTGGTCAGCGCCGCCGTGCAGGGGCAGTGGCCGCCGGGCTCGACGTGGAAGGTGACCTCGACCGCCGCGGCGGCGAAGGCGGGCTACTCGCTGCGGGCCTCCTACGACTGCCCCGGCGGCTACACGATCGGCGGCCGGGTGTTCCACAACTTCGAGAGCGCCGAACTGGGCCGGATGGACATGCGCCGGGCCCTGGTCGTGTCCTGCGACACGATCTTCTACCGGTTCGCGGAGAAGTTGTGGCAGCGCGACGGCGGGCTCACGCCGGTCAAACGCCCCAAGGACCCGATGCAGGCGATGGCCAGGGAGTTCGGGTTCGGCACGCCCACAGGTGTCGACCTGCCGCACGAGGCGTCGGGACGGGTGCCCGACCGCGCCTGGAAGAAGTCCACCTGGGAGCGGACCAGGGCCGACTCCTGCCGCCGCGCCAAGACCGGCTATCCGGAGATGTCCGACCGCAAGCGGGCGGCCTACCTCAAGGCGCTCGCCGCCGGCAACTGCCGCTCCGGCGGGGTCTGGTGGGCCGGTGACGCGGCCAACTTCTCCATCGGCCAGGGCGACGTGCTGGTGACGCCGCTCCAACTCGCCCGCGGGTACGCCGCGCTCGCCAACGGCGGCACGGTCTTCAGCCCCAGGATCGGCAAGCAGGTCGTGCGTGCCGACGGCACCGTGAGCCGCACGATCACCCCTCCCGTCGTGGGGAAGATCGGCGCCTCCCGCACGACGCTCCGGTTCATCCGCGACGCGCTGGCCGGCGTGCCGCGCACGGGCACGGCCGCGGGCGCGTTCGAGGGGTACCCGTTCAAGCGCCTGCCCGTCGCCGGGAAGACCGGCACCGCCGAGGCGTACGGCAGGCAGGACACCTCGTGGTTCGCCTCTTTCGGCCCGGTGAAGAAGCCCAAGTATGTCGTGGTGGTCGTCGTCTCCCAGGGCGGCACGGGCGGGACCACGGCGGCCCCCGCCGCCCGGGAGATCTGGGAGGGCATCGCCGCCCTCACCCATGACGCGAAAAAGCACGACAAGAAGAAGCACGGCAAGAAGGCCGGGAAACACAAGAAGCACGGCAGCGGGACGCGGTCCGCCTCCCTGCCTCCGGCCGCGCTCGCCGGAGCGGGTGGTGCGCGATGACCGCCCGCCCGCCGGCGGTGACGGTCCGGGCTCGTCCAGCTGGAGGCGCACGATGACGACGCTCGGTCCCCTGTCCGTACGGCTGCCCCCGGGCCGTGCGACCAGGCGCAGGACGAGGGCGCGCCTCGCCTTCCTCCCCGCCTGGGGGCTGCTGCTGCCCGCAGCCGCGTTGTCCGCGATCGGGCTGCTGCTCGTGTGGTCGGCCACCCGCAACGAGCCGGGCTCGACGCTGCCGCAGCGGCAGGCGCTCAGCGTGGGCATCGGCTTCGTGCTCATGTGGGCCGTCTCGCGGATCGACCTGCGGATGCTGCGGGCGTACGTCCCGGTGCTGTACCTGCTCGGGCTGGCCGGGCTGATCGCCGTGCTGACCCCGCTGGGCCGCACGATCAACGGCTCGCACGCGTGGATCGTGCTCGGCGACGGGCTGCAGTTCCAGCCGTCGGAGTTCGCGAAGGCGGCCACGCTGCTCGCGCTGGCGACCGCGCTCGGCGAGCCGCGCGACGGCGAGCGCAGGCCGGGCGCCGGGGCCGTGCTGCTCGCCCTCGGGCTCGCCGCGCTGCCGGTCGGGCTGATCGCGCTGCAGCCCGACTATGGCACCGCGCTCGTCTTCCTGGTGCTGACCACCGGGATGATCGCGGTGTCGGGCGCGCCCAAGAGATGGTTCGCGGCGTTCGCCGCGGCCGGGGCCGCCGGGCTGTTCCTGGTGTGGCGGCTCGACCTCGTCCGGCCCTACCAGCTTCAGCGTCTGATGGTGCTGGCCGACCCGGACGCCGACCCGATGGGCGTGGGCTACAACGCCACCCAGGCCAGGATCGCGATCGGCTCCGGGGGCCTGCTGGGCAAGGGCCTGTTCCACGGCGAGCAGACGGCGGGCCATTTCGTGCCCGAGCAGCACACCGATTTCATCTTCACCGTCGCGGGCGAGGAGCTCGGCTTCGCCGGCGCCGCCTGCGTGATCCTGCTCATGCTCGTCCTGCTGTGGCGTGGCCTGTGGATCGCGGCCAAGAGCCCGTCGCCGTTCGGCACGGTCGTGGCCGGCGGGGTCGTGTGCTGGCTGGCGTTCCAGACGTTCGTCAACGTGGGGATGACCATGGGCCTGCTGCCGGTCGCGGGGCTGCCGCTGCCGTTCGTGTCGTACGGCGGGTCGGCCACGATCTCCAGCCTGGCGGCCGTGGGGCTGCTGGCCGCCGTGAACCGGCGTACGCGCACACCGGGATAGGGCAGGCTTGGAGGAATGCGCAGCAAGCTCGGCGGACGGGTGGCCCAGGCGGCGGAGATCGCCCTGGCCACCCGCAAGCACGTGACCCCGATCGACGTCCTCACCGGTCTGCGGTGGCTGCACGACCGCCACGTGGAGACCTGGCGGCAGGGCCGCGCCGACAGCCTGGAACGGCTGGCCGCCGTGGACGCCGGCCGGATGGCCGAGGCCGTGTCGCATCTGCGCGCCTGGGCCGTGTCCCGCGACCTCGTGGAGAGCGAGGCGGCGTACACCGCGGGCACCCGCGACCGGCGGCAGCTGCGTTTCACCGCGGCGGGCGACGAGGAGCTGGAGCGCGCCTTCCGCGTTCACTGGCTGTCGCCGGAGCTGAGCGAGGCGCGGCGGCGGCAGATCACCGAACGGCACAACAAGGCCCCCGACCTCGTGGTCGTCGCCCCGCTGGACGCGTGGACCTGCGCCGACTGTGGGGACACCGGACCTTACCTGGTCATGGAGGACGACCGGCCGCACTGTCTCAGCTGCGCCGACATGGACCACCTGTGCTTGCTGCCCGCCGGGAACGCGGCGCTGAGCCGCCGCGCCAAGAAGGAGAGCGGACTGTCGGCCGTCGTGGTCCGCTTCAACCGGCGGCGCAAGAGATACGAGCGTCTCGGCGTCCTGGTCGAGGAGGAGGCGCTGGCGCGGGCCGAGGAGCAGTGCCTGGCCGACGAGGAGGTGCGGCTGCGCCGCCGCGAACGCGACCGCGAGCGCCGCGCCGGCGAGGATGCCGAGTTCCGGACGAGGATGGCGGCGGAGATCCGGCGCCTGTTCCCCCGCTGCCCGGCCGAGCGGGCCGAGGCCATCGCCG
The DNA here is from genome assembly GCF_040685655.1 of Microbispora sp. NPDC088329. NCBI lineage: Bacteria > Bacillati > Actinomycetota > Actinomycetes > Streptosporangiales > Streptosporangiaceae > Microbispora > Microbispora sp. NPDC088329. The sequence continues at coordinate 61,348 of NZ_JBFBIP010000030.1, read as the reverse complement.
CGCACGCCGCCGTACGCGGCAGCGGACGGGTGGGCCGCACCGCCGCAGCCCGCGTGCTGGACGAGAACGCCATCACGCTCGCCGTGATCGCGAGCGTGCGCCACCTGGACACCGACTACGACGAACTGCTGATGTCCGGGGTGCCGCGGATGACGGCCCGCGAGCGGATCCGTCCCCGGGTCGAGGAGGTCCTGACGGCCTGGCGCGCATGAGCGGCTCTCAGCGGACGCGGCCGACCATCTGGGCGTACATGCGGCCGGGGCTGGGGACCGACGACGGGTTGAGGAAGCCGGGCAGCGGAGGCAGGTCGACCGCGAACGGCTGCAACCGCTCGAACAGCGTGTGCGCGTCGGGCGGCCGGTTGTCCGGCTCTTTCTCCAGCAGTTCGGCGATCAGGCGGTCCAGCTCGGCCGGGACCCCCGGCACCCGGGGTGGCCGTTCCTTCACCTGCTTGTCGAACACGGCGTACTCGGTGGGCCCGGTGAACAGCTGGTTGCCGGTCAGCATCTCGTGCAGCACGCAGCCGAGGGAGTACAGGTCGCTCTTCGGCCCGGCGACGCCACGCTGGATCTGCTCGGGCGACATGTACGCCGGGGTCCCGAGGATCTGCCCGATCCGGGTGAACTGCGCCGTCACCCCCGCGCGATCCGCCTCGCGCAGCATGGCGAGCCCGAAGTCCAGCAGCTTCACGCTGCCGTCCGGGCAGAGCATGAGGTTGGTCGGTTTGAGGTCCCGGTGGCAGATCGACAGCTCGTGCGCGGCGGTCAGCACGGCGCACGCCTGGGCGGCGACGGCCGCGGCCCAGGGCACCGGCAACGGGCCGTGCTCGCTGAGCAGGTCGGCGACGGTCACGCCCTCGATGAACTGCATGACCTGGAAGAGCCGCTGCTCGTAGGTGCCGAAGTCGTAGAGCACGGGCGCGCCGGGATGGTCGAGCTTGGCGAGGATCCGCGCCTCCCGGATGAACCGGCGTTGCAGCTCCTCGTCCGGGCCGTCGGGCAGCCGCAGGAACTTCACCGCCACCTTGCGGTCGAGCCGCCGGTCGTGCCCGCCGTACACGGCGCCCATGCCGCCCTGACCGAGGGGAAGGTCGTCCAGCTCATACCGGTCGCCGATGACCATGCGCCCCTCCCGTCGGCCTATCGGGGAAAAAGCTACCGGATCCGTCCGGCATGCTCGGGCTCGGCGGCCGGGTGAACAGGACATCTTCAGCTTGGAAGCTCCCGTTCGCGTCACCCACGGGGGCGGAGGCGTCCGTCGATCAGCCCCTCGACGCCGAGACGGGCCAGCGCCTCCCCCGCGGCGGCCGCCTCGCGCAGGCCGTCCTCGATCGCGAGCAGCCGCCTGAAGGCCGAGCCGTACGTCCGCTGGACGGCCAGCGGAAGCTGGGGGACGCGGGCCCGGCGGGCCTCCACCCGGCTGCTGCCGAGATGCGGCCGGCCGCCGCCTGCCGCGTACCGCAGGAATCCCGCCAGGAACTCGGGATCCACCTTCCCCGGGTCGACGCGGAAGAGGCTCAGATGGGGGCCGAGGACCGCCCCCTCCACCGTGACCACCCGGGCGGTGACGGCCGAGGCCACCACGTCACCCGGGCGCGCGACGACCAGACCGGGGGCCGACGGGATCCGCCGCGACGGCGCCGTACCGGCCGCGACGTCGTCGGCCGTCAGCACCCGGACGCCGTCCCCGGACGCGTCGCCGGCCGCCCCGCCGATCGCCTGTCCGTCGGAGACCGCGCCCGCGAAAACGCCGCCACCGGAGACCTCGCCGGCGATGTCACCGGGGACGTCGCCGTCCGGTAGCGCCCGCAGCGTCGAGTGCCGGATGGTCAGCAGCCCCGACCTGGCCATTTCGGCCACGGTCGCCCACGACGCGTCCCAGCCCGCCGCTCCGCCGGTGAGCACCTCCAGGTCGGGCACGCCGCCGGCCAGCGCCGCGAGCGCCTCCCGGAAGCGATCCTCTGCCGCCGGAAAGCCCCGCGTGTCGACCCGGGGCGACAGGTGCCGCGCCGGGCTCACGTCCACCTCGTCGTCGAGGACGTCGATGATCCGGACCGTACGGCCGCCGGACGGCGGTTCGGTCTCGGCGAGGTGAGCCCGCCAGGCCGGCTCGACGGAGGCGGGGTCGTCGCCCGCGTCGCCCACGAGGAGGGCGACCGGCTGCCGCTCCCCCGGCTCCGGGCGGCGCAGCAGCCACAGGTCGGGCCCGCCGGGCGCCAGCGTGAAGACCGCGCGCAGCGCGCCCGCGCGCAGCAGGTTCGCCCGGATGCGGCGTCCCGGGCGACGGCTCGCGGCGGCGCCCGGCATCAGGATGGCCACCAGCCCGCCGGGCCGCACGTGGGCGAGACAGTGCTGCACCCAGGCCAGCTCCGACTCGCCCCTCGGGGGCATGCCGTACTGCCAGCGGGAGTCGCCGATGAGGTCCTCGTGGCCCCAGGCCCGTTCGTTGAACGGCGGGTCGCACACGACGGCGTCCACGAGCGCGTCCCCGGTCGGGTCCCCGAGCGCGTCCGTCGGCCGGTCCGGCGGGAACGCGTCGTGCCGCAGCGCGTCGCCGGGCACGACGCGGGCGTCCCGTCCGCGCAACAGCAGCCGCAACGCGGCGAGCAGTGCGACCGTCTCGTTGGCGTCCTGGCCGAGCAGCCGCACCTCGTTCCCCGCCCCGGCCGCGGCGTCCAGCAGGAGCGTCCCCATGCCGCACGCCGGGTCGAGCACCGTACGCGCCCCCGGACAGGCCAGCCGGGTCATCAGGGCGGCCACGTCGGGCCGGGTCAGCGCCAGCCTGCGGCTGTGCGCCTCCGCGTACCGCTCGCAGAGGAACTCGAACGTGACCGCCGCCCCCTGCCGCTCGGCCATCCCGGCGACCAGCCGGAGCAGGCCGGGCTCCAGCGGCGTCGCGTCCCCGCCGCGCGGGGGCAGGTCGGCGGTCGCCTCGGCCACCGCGCGCGGGAGCCGTACGGCGAGGTCGGAAGCGGCGGACAGGCGCTTCCAGCCATCGGGGTCGCGGAGTGTGTAGAGCAGGAACGCGCCGACCTCCCCCAGCACCTCGCCCAGGCGCAGATCGTCGGCCGACGCGCGCAGCCGCTGCCAGACGCGGTCCCCCTGGGACACCTCGAACGACTTGCCGTTCCTGCGCAGCCACGCCTCTACTTCCGGGAGCGAGAAAAGCGGGCTGGATGCGGTACCACCGACCGGTTGGGGGAAGTCCTCGTACCGGCGGCGCCAGTTGCTGACCGCGGCCCTGCCGACGTCGGCGAGCCGGGCGATGTCGCCCGCGTTCACGGTCGCTTCGACCGCCGCTTCGACGGCGGCCTCGAGCGGGCTCGCGGCGGCTGGACGCGCCGTCGTGTCCGCTGTGCTGTCCGCCTGGGCGTCGTGGCTCATGAACACGAGCCTAGCACTATGCTTGTGAAGTGACTCAACCAATGGTTTACTCAAAACCATGACGCACAACCGTATTCGATACGCCGCCGGGTCGGACGTCGGGCGTTCGCGTGCCAACAACGAGGATTCGGTGCACGCCGGCGAGCGCCTGCTCGCCATCGCCGACGGAATGGGCGGGCACGGACACGGCGAGGTCGCCAGCGCGGCCGTCATCTCCACCATGGCCAAACTGGAGGACGGCCCGGCCCCCGCCGATCCCGTCGCGGCCCTCGCGGACGCCGTACGGGAGGCGGGGCAGCGCCTGGGCGACCTCGCCGCGCAGGACCCGGCGCTCGAACGGATGGGCACCACGGTCACCGCCATGCTGTGGGACGGGCACGGGCAGTTCGCACTGGCCCACGTGGGCGACTCGCGGGCGTACATGCTGCGTGACGGCGCGCTGTACCAGATAACGCGCGACCACACGCTGGTGCAGTCACTGGTGGACGACGGGCGCATGAGCCCCGACCAGGCCGCCCGCCACCCCCGCCGCTCCCTGCTGCTGCGGGCGCTGGAGACGAGCGGCCTGGCCGAGCCCGATCTGTCCCTGCGCGAGGCCTACCCGGGCGACCGCTACCTGCTGTGCTCCGACGGGCTGACCTCCGTGCTCGAACCCGAGGCGCTGCACCACGTGCTCACCACCGTGACCGATCCGCAGGAGGCGGTCCTGCGGCTCATCGAGCTGGCCAACGAGGGCGGCGGCCCCGACAACATCTCCTGTGTGGTCGCCGACGTCGAGCCCGCCGACTGATGATCGCCGCCTACCGGGACCCCGCCCCAGCCGCGAGAGACGACGGAAACCGGCAACCAGTGATCTTGAGGTGAACTTGCCGCAGGTGAGGTGCCGGGGCGGATCGGTCGTCGGCTGCCCGGCCAGGGACAGCGATGCGCGAAGGCAGCCGGAGGCCCGATCTCGCGTCACCGTTCGCGGTGGGCTTCTTCGGGTACCCGCTCAGACCGGTCAACGGCGCACCCGATAGCGCAGGTGAAGCACCCGGTTGCCCTGCATCACCACCTCAGGATCCTCCAACATGTACTGCGCGTGGACCGACCCGAAGTAACGCTTGCCGGACCCGAACACGACGGGTACGACGTCCATGCGCACCTCGTCGATCAGGCCCGCGGCAAGCACCTGGCCACCGACGTCGCCGGCGGCGACCTCGACCATGCGGTCACCCGCGAGCTCCTGTGCCTTGGCCACGGCTGCCTCGACGCCGTCGACGAAGTGAAACGGCGCCTCGGGGTCCCAGCCGTCCGTCAGGTCGAAAACGTGTCGGCGCACCAGCGTCACCGAAGACACTGTGCATTGGGAAGAGCCGGCACTGGCGTCTGATCCAGTTGCGGGGCAAGGGGGTGCGTGCGGAGATTCTGCCGTCATGCACACCTGGGTGTCTCACACCGATCACCCGGCTCCCGTCCTCTCCCGGTGGCCGGAGTCGTGCGTGAGATCTCGCGGCCATTTTCTGCGGGTGGAAAGGCCGCGAGGTGTCCGTGCTCGGCCCGAGCGATGCGCCCGGGCGGACATCAGACGGCCCAGCCGCCGTCGACGTTGATCGTCGCGCCGGTGACGTAGCGCCCGCCGTGGCCCGCCAGGTGGGCGATGGTCTCGGCGATGTCGTCCGGCTCGGCGTAGCGGCCGAGGACCGTGAGCCCCCGGATCGCGTCCGCCATGGGGCTGTCCGCCGGGTTCGAGGCGGTGTCGGTCGGACCGGGGTTGACGAGGTTGACCGTGATGCCGCGCGACCCGAGGTCGCGGGCGAGCCCCTTGGTCATCCCGGTCATGGCCGTCTTGCTCATGGCATACAGGGCGAAGCCCGGGAAGACGGCCCGTTCGGCCATGTTGCTCCCGATGGTGATGATCCGGCCGCCTTCGGTCATGTGCGCCGCCGCCGCCCGCGCGGCGAGGAACGGCCCGCGCACGTTGGCCGCGAGCGTACGGTCGACGTCCTCAGGCCGCAGGTCCTCGATCGGCGCCACGTGGAAGACGGCCGCGTTGTTCACCAGCACGTCGAGGCGGCCGAACTCGGCGGCGGCCTGGTCCACGGCTCCGGTGACCGCCGCCGCGTCGCCGTTGTCGGCCCGGATGACCAGCGCCCGCCGGCCCATCCCCTTCACCTTCTCCGCCACGGCGGCCGCACTGTCCTCGTCGCGCTCGTAGGTCAGCGCCACGTCCGCGCCGCGCTCGGCCAGCTTCAGGACGACGGCCGCGCCGATGCCCCTGCCACCCCCGGTGACCAGGGCCGCCTTGCCGTTCATGTCGTTGGTCTCGTTCATGGGGCCGAGCATGGCAAGAACGGCACCGGCGGGTCCGGCGGCGATCGGACCTGGCGTTCGCCGGGCTGAGGGGTCAGGCGCCGCGCGCCCGGAAGGCGGCGGTCTTCACCCGGTTCTGGCAGGCCGTGGAGCAGAATCGGCGGGTGCCGTTGCGTGAGGTGTCCACGTACACACGGTCGCAGTGCGGCGCGGTGCACACGCCGAGCCGGTCGTGCAACTCGCTGCCGAGCACCACGGCGAGGCCGGTCGCGCAACTGGCCGCGTAGTTGCCGGCCAGGGTGCCGCCCGCGCCGTGGAAGTGCAGATGCCAGGGCTCCCCGTCGTGCCGGTCGAGGTGCGGGCGCGCGTCCGTCTCCGCCAGCAGCCCGTTCACGGTGAGCGCCGCTTCGTCCACGTCGCCGCGCGTCACCGCCTCGAACACGGCGCGCAGTCGTCCCGCGACCTCCGCGAGCGCGCCCGCCTCGGTCTCGGCGACCCGCGGGGCCCGCTTGTCGCCGGTCGCGAGGACGTCGGCGACCGCGGCGGCCCGCGCCTCCCCCGTGGGCGGCTCGTACGGCCTGCCCCGCGCCTCACCCTCGGTGAGCGTGTTGACCAGGCCGACGGCGACCGACACGACGGCATCGGTGTGACTGTTGAAGTTCACTTGACCAGTTACGTCCTTGCGTTCTACGTTGTAACTGCCGAAAGCATACAAGCCAGTCACAAGGAGACGGCATGCTCACGTTCGACGTCGCCACTCGGTGGATCGACCGCTGGGACCGCCAGCAGGAGGGCTACCTCCCCGACCGGGAGGAGCGCTTCACCGCGTTGATCGACGCGGTCGAGGCGGGCGCGGGCCGCCCGGACCCCCTCGTGATCGACCTCGGCTGCGGCCCCGGGTCGCTCTCGGCCCGCCTGCTGAGCCGTCTTCCCCGGGCCACGGTCGTCGCGGTCGACGCCGACCCCCTGCTGCTGTCGCTCGGCCGGGCGGCGTACGGCGGCCGCGACGGCCTGCGCTTCGCCGACCTGGACCTGCGCGAGCCGGGATGGAGCGGGGCGCTCGGCCTCGACCGCCCGGCGGACGCGGCGGTGAGCACGACCGCCCTGCACTGGCTGGCCGAGCCCGATCTGCGAGCCGTGTACGCCGAGCTGGCGGCCGTGCTGCGGCCGGGCGGGCTGTTCCTCAACGGCGACCACTTCAGCTCCGAGGACACCACACCGGTGCTGGGCCGGCTGGAGCGGGCGATCCATGAGAGCGAGGAGCGGCGACGTTTCGCCGCCGGCCGTCCCGAGGACTGGCGCCAATGGTGGGACGCCATCGCCGCCGACCCCGAGCTCGCCGGCGTCGCGGCGCCCCGGCCCGCCACCGCGGCGCACCACGGCTCGGAGTCGCTCCACCTGTCCACCCACGTCGAGGCCCTCCGCGCGGCAGGCTTCGCCGAGATCGGCACGCTGTGGCAGCGCGGCGACAACCGGCTGCTCTGCGCCGTACGTCCGTAATTTCCCGACCGCTCTGTCGGGCGGCCTGCCGGGGTTTGCCCATCGAGTCGCCGGGGAGACGGAGGCCATGACACCGGTCGTGCTCACCGTCAACGCCGGCTCCAGCAGCCTGCAACTGCATCTGGTGCGGGACTCCCGCGTGCTGCGGACCGAGCACAGCGAGCACAGCCCGGACCCCGCCGCCGCGGAGCGTACGCTGTCGGACTTCCTGTCCGGGGCGGACGTCGGGGTGGCCGCCGTCGGGCACCGGCTCGTCCACGGCGGAGAGGCCGTCCGCGCGCCCACGGTCGCCGACGACGGCGTGGTGAAGGCCGTGCGCGAGTACGCCGACCTCGCACCGCTGCACGTGCCGCCCGCGCTCGCGCTGGTCGAGGCGGCCCGGCGGGTGCTGCCCTCCGTGCCGCACGTGCTGTGTCCCGACACCGCCTTCCACGCCGGACTGCCCGCCGCCGCCGCCACCTACGCCCTGCCCGCCGAGTGGCGGCGCCGGTGGGGTCTGCGCCGCTACGGCTTTCACGGGCTGTCGTACGCGTGGGCGACCCGGCGGGCGGCCGAACTGCTCGGGCGTCCCGCCGGCGAGCTCAACCTGGTCCTCGCGCATCTCGGCGGCGGCTGCTCGGTCTGCGCCGTACGCGACGGCCGGAGCGTGGACACCTCGATGGGGTTCACGCCGTTGGAGGGCGTCCCCATGAGCAAGCGTGCGGGCAGCGTCGATCCCGGCATGCTCCTGTGGTTGCTGTCCGGCTCACGCCTCACGCCGGAGGAGTTGCGTGACGGGCTGGAGCACGACTCCGGCCTGCTCGGGCTCTCCGGCGGCCTGTCCGGCGACACCCGCGACCTGGTCGCATCGCCCGAGGAGGCCGCCGCGCTGGCGCTCGACGTGTTCACCTACCGGGTGAGCCGGGAGATCTCCGCTGTGACGGCCGCCCTCGACCGGCTCGACGCGCTCGTGTTCACCGGCGAGATCGGCTGGGACCAGCCCGAGGTGCGCGAGGCCGTGTGCGACAGACTGCCGCTGCTCGGCGTCGAACCGCCCGCCGTGTCCGATGTGGACCGGGATCGCGTCGTCAGCCCGCCGGACGCCCGTCTGCCGGTCCTCGTCGTACGGCCCCGCGAGGAGCTCCAGGTCGCCCGGGAGACCCTCGCCGCGCTCGGCCGTCCCGCCGGCGAAAGCGAGCGGCCGTAGAATCCGCAGACATGCGCGTCTTCACCGTGGACTCCTTCACCGACCGGCCGTTCCGGGGCAACCCCGCCGCGGTCTGCCTTCTCGACGACACCGTGCCGGACGAGTGGATGCAGGCCGTGGCCGCCGAGATGCGCCACTCGGAGACGGCCTTCGTGCTGCGGCTGGACGAGGGACCGCGCTCGCTGCGCTGGTTCACTCCCACGGTCGAGGTCGCGCTGTGCGGGCACGCCACCCTGGCCACCGCGCACGTCCTCTACTCCGTGGGCGAGTCCGGGCGGCTGGAGTTCGCCACGAAGAGCGGCGTGCTCGCCACCGAGCAGTCGGACGACGGCCTGATCACGATGGACTTCCCGGCGAACCCGCCCGCGTCGTGCCCACCGCCGGACGGCCTCGCCGAGGCCCTCGGCGTCACACCGCTGTGGGTCGGGCGAAGCCGGTTCGACGTCCTGGTCGAGGTCGGGTCGGCCGACGAGGTGCGGGCCGCCGACCCCGACATGGTGCGGCTGGCCGAGGTCGAGGCCCGGGGCGTCATCGTGACGGCGTCCGGCGAGGGCACCTCCGCCGACTACGTCTCCCGGTTCTTCGGCCCCCGTGTGGGCGTGCCGGAGGACCCGGTCACCGGATCGGCCCACTGCGTGCTCGCGCCGTACTGGTCGGGCAGGCTCGGCCGGGACGCGCTCGTCGGGGAGCAGGTGTCGCGGCGCGGCGGGACCGTGCGCACGACCCTGCGCGGCGACCGGGTCGAGCTCGCCGGGCACGCCGTGACCATCTGGTCCGGCGAGCTGGAGGTCTGACCTCCCTTCCGGTCACGCTCTGACCGTACGCAGGGCCTCCGCCCATGAGACGACGTGGTCGAGCATCAGCCGCACGGAATCCTCGTGCCGGGCGGCGGGCCGGAAGTCGGAGAAGTTCTCGAAGTCGTCGCGGATGGAGAGCGTGACCTGCGGCGCCACGCCCGCCACGCTGACCGTGCCGAGAATCTGGCGCAGGTGTTCGATGGCGCGGGAGCCGCCGTCCACGCCGTAGCCGACGAACCCGGCGGCCTTGTTCGTCCACTCCGCGTACAGGAAGTCGATCGCGGTCTTGAGGGCGCCCGAGGTCGAGCGGTTGTACTCGGGGGTCACGAAGACGAACGCGTCGAGGGCGGCGACCGCCTGCGACCACCTCCTGGTGTGGGCGCGCTCGTACTGTCCGGCCGCGGCGGGCACCGGCTCGTCCAGGTGCGGCAGTGCGTAGTCCTCCAGGTCGATCAGTTCGTAGTCGGCGTCGCCGCGCTTGACGGCCAGGTCGTGGACCCAGCGCGCGACCGCCGCCCCGTTGCGACCGGGACGGGTGCTGCCGATGATGACGCCTATTTTGATCATTGTGAGCGGTCTCTTTCCCTGAAAGGGGGTTCGGCGCCGGGGCCCGCGGCATCTGACGTGGACAACTCTAGGAAGCAGCCGCGAGAAGACCAATGCGTGTGGATCTGGCATTTATACGCGGGAGTCTCGCCGCTTAGACTCTCCGCATGGATGTCCTGAGCGACGTCATCGCCATCATGCGTACGGGCCGGCCCCGCTCCGCGCTGATTTCCTGGCGCGCGCCCTGGGGGCAGCGCTTCCCGGGGGAGCCCGGCTCCTCGACCTTCCAGGTGGTTCTGCGCGGGTCCTGCTGGTTCCTCCCGTCCGAGGGTGAGCCCGTCGCGCTGAGCATGGGGGACGTGGTGTTCCTCCCGCAGGGCGGCGGGTACGGCCTGGCCGACAGCCCCGCGACTCCCCTGACCGAACCGGTCTGCGACCCGTACCGGGACGCCGGTGTGATCAGCACCGCCCTCGGTGGCACCGGAGCCGAGACGGTCACGCTGTGCTGCGGGTATCGGCTCGACCAGGCCAGGTCCCACCCCAGCCTGCGGTCACTGCCTGCCGTGATCCATCTGCCCGCCCGGCTCGGCCGTCATCCCGAGCTGCGCGCCACGGTGGACCTGCTCGCCCAGGAGATCGAAACGCCACGCCTGGGCGCGGACACCGTGATCTCGTCCCTGCTCGACACCCTCCAGCTCTACATCCTGCGGTCCTGGTTCGAGGCCGAGGGAGAGCAATGCGCCGACTCGGGCTGGGCCGCCGCCCTCGCCGACCCGGCCGTCAGCGCCGCCCTCGACGCCATGCACCGCGACCCCGCCCACCCCTGGACCGTCCAGTCGCTCGGGGAGCGGGCCGGCCTGTCCCGGGCCGCCTTCTCCCGCCGCTTCACCGACCTGATCGGCAAATCGCCCCTGGCCTATCTCACCTGGTGGCGGCTGTCCACCGCGGCCCGCCTGCTGCAGGAGACGGACGCTTCGGTGGCGGAGGTGGCCAGGCGCGTCGGGTACGGCTCGGAGTTCGCGTTCGGGAACGCGTTCAAACGCGAGCACGGGATCTCCCCCGGCAGATACCGCCGGTCGGTCTGCGCCCCCGCCTCCTGACCCGTCCGGTCTCAGGCGGCCCGTACGGCGAGGGCGGACTCGATCCGCCGGACGGCGGTGATCGCCCCGAACGCCAGCAGCCGCACGAGGTCGGCGTCGGACCGGCTGCCCCCGGCCTCCCGCCAGGCGGCGACGTCGGCGTCGGTCACCCGGTACGGCGCGAGGGCGGCCAGCAGAGCGAGCCGGGCCGCCGGGCGGCGCGTGGGCGCGACGTCCGCCAGCGGATCGGACGTCCGGCCGGACAGCGGAGGGTGTCCGCCGTCCCACGCCGCCACCGCCTCGATGACCGCCTCCCTCGCCGTGCCGTCCAGCAGAGCGGCCCCTTCCTCCGCTCCGGCGTGCAGCGCGGCGAACGCGGTCCCGGCCGGGGCCCCCGCCGCCCAGGCGGGGGCCGGGCCCGACGGCAGCCCCCGCAGCAGGGGCAGCGCCTCCCCCTGCGGCAGGCTGCGGCGCACCGTCCTGGCGAGGGCCCTGCCGCCCAGGCCTCGGATGAGCCGGGACCGCTGCAGGCCGGCGGGCAGGAGGTCGTCGGTCAGCAGCGACGACACCATCCGGTTGATGAAGTGGAAGGCGAGGGCCGTGCCGATGTACTCGGGCGCGTGGACGGGCGGGCACGGCGGCGCCTGCCCGGCCGTGGCCGTGCCGGTGGCCCAGACGAGCAGCCGGGCGTGCTCCGGATCGGCCGGCGCCTCCCCGCGTGCGACGGTCTCGGCCAGCCGGTGCTCGCCGGTCGCGTGCAGGAGCACGGTGTGCGCGTCGACGCAGAACGGGCACCTGTTGGCGAGGGAGACCCCCACGGCGACGACCTCCTTGGTCACCCTCGGAGCCTGTCCGGCGAGCAGCGACTCACGCAGCACCGCCCATGTGGGAGCGAGCACCTCGGGAGCCGGGGACAACGCCGCGAACAGGGGCATGCGGGCCACGCCGAAATCACGGGCGATCTGACCGTAGACCCCGGCGATCAGCCCGGTCGCCGCCTCCACGGGCACCGGGGTCACGTAGCGGTACGGCGTCGGCATCTCGGTCTCCCCATCGGTCGTGCTTTTCGTTCTGATCGTGCCGAGCGCCGCCGCTCCCGTCGTCGTACGGCGGAAGGCGTTCCGAGCCGCTCCCCGGCATGCGGGAGACGGCCGCCGTACTCCGGTGGGAGTAGCGCCGGATCGATCCGCCGGGAGGAGGCGGCGCGAAGCAGGCGCGGGCTACCCTTCAGACATGGACGGCGATCACGGACGTCAGGCGTCCCACAGCCCAGCGGCGTCCCCGGGCGCATCGGTGATCGCGGATTCACCGGCGTGCCCGCAGGAGCGTGCTTCCGTGACCCCACCGGCCCTCGCGGACACCGGGGCGAGCGTGTGGCGCCGCCGCATCGCCGGCACGTATGTCGCGGACGTCGCGATCGCGATCGTCGTGGCGGCGCTGCTCGTGGGCGGCACCCTGCTGCCCGGCTCGCCGGGCGGCCTCGCCGACGTGGGGGCGGTCGACTACGTGCTGCTGCTGGCCGGGTCCGCCGCCCTGGCCGCACGGCGCACGGCGACGGTGACGGCGCTCGTCGTCTCCGCGGCCTGCATGCTGGCCTACGCCCTGCGGGTGCACTTCGAGACGACGACCGCCTTCCCCGTCCTGATCACGGTCTACTCGGCGGCCGTTTCCGGCCGGCGTGTGTGGGCGGCACTGGTCAGCGCGGCCTACCTCGGCGGCGTCTTCCTGGTGGAGCTGTCGGATCTCGGCACCCGGACCCCGCGCGAGGTGGTGGACGGGGTCAACCTGCTGCTCGGGTGGTTCGTCGCCGCCAACGTCGCGGGGGTCGTCTCCCGGCAGCGCCGGGCGTACCTGCGCCAGGCCGAGCAGCGCGCCATCCAGGCCGAGCGCACCCGTGAGGAGGCCGCGCTGCGCCGGGCCGGCGAGGAGCGGCTGCGCATCGCCAGAGAGCTGCACGACTCGCTCACCCACAGCATCTCGATCATCAAGGTGCAGGCCGGCGTGGCCGTCCATCTGGCACGCAAGCGGGGCGATGACGTGCCGGCCGCGCTGCTGGCGATCCAGAACGCGAGCGCGGACGCCATGCGGGAGCTGCGCGCGACGCTGGAGGTGCTGCGCGAGCCCGGCCCTGACGACGCGCCCGGCACGGCCAGGGCCGACCGGATCGGCGAGCTGGTCGAGCGGGCGCGGTCGGCGGGCGTGCCGGCCACGCTGGCGGTCACCGGCACACCCCGCGCCCTGCCGCCCGAGGTCGACCTGGCCGCCTACCGGATCGTGCAGGAGGCACTCACCAACGTGGCACGGCACGCGGGCCCCGCCTCGGCGTCCGTGCACGTCGGCTACCTGCCCGACACCCTGGTCGTCCACGTCGAGGACGACGGCCGGGGCCTGTCCGGCGCCGCATCGCCGAACGGAGCGGGCGCGACCGCCGAGGCGAGCGCCGGGGTCCGCCCGGACGCGATTCGCGTCGGGGTGGGGCTGACCGGAATGCGGGAGCGGGTGTCCGCGCTCGGCGGCCGGCTGCGGACCGGACCGGGGCCGGACGGCGGTTTCGTCGTCCACGCCGAGCTGCCCCTCGCGGCCGCGCCGCCCGCCGCCGACGGAGCCTCCGCGAACGGAGCCTCCACCGACGGGGTCTCCACAGACACGGTCCCCGCCGACGGAATCTCCGCCGACGGTGGCTCCACCGGCGAGCGTGGCAACGGCACCGGAGCCCGTATCGGGACCGAACAACCTGCGGCCGTCCCGCGGACGGGCGTCACCGCCCTTACGGCGGAGGAGGGAACGACTTGATCAGGGTGCTGCTCGTGGACGACCAGGCCCTCATCCGGGCCGGGTTCCGGGCCCTGCTCGACTCCGAGGAGGGCGTCGAGGTGGTCGGCGAGGCGGGCGACGGCAAGCAGGGCCTGGCGCTGGCCGAGCGCCACGTTCCGGACGTCGCCCTCGTGGACATCCAGATGCCGGTGATGGACGGCATCGAGACGACCCGCCGGATCGCCGCCAATCCCCGCCTGGCCGCCACCCGCGTGGTGATGCTGACCAATTACGGGCTCGACCGATACGTGTTCGACGCGCTGCGGGCGGGCGCGAGCGGCTTCCTGCTCAAGGACACCGACCCCGTGGAGCTCATCCAGGCGATCAGGGTCGCGGCGCGCGGCGACGCCCTGCTGTCCCCGGCGGTCACCCGGACGCTCATCAGCGAATACGTCTCCCGGCCGCCGGATGCCGTGCCGACGGCCGCGCTCGAGGCGCTCACGAACCGGGAACGGGAGGTCGTCGCCCTGGTCGCGCGCGGCCTCACCAACGAGGAGATCGCCGCGCACATGGTGATCAGCCCGTTCACCGCCAAGACCCACGTGAGCAGGGCGATGACGAAACTGGGCGCGCGTGACCGCGCCCAGCTCGTCGTCTTCGCCTACGAGTCCGGTCTGGTGGTTCCTCGGAACTCCGCCAGATCCGGCTGAGCGTTCTCCTCGGCCCCGGGGAGGACGCGCGATGACGGGCATACCTAAGATCGCGTTCATGGGTCTGCGTACGCCCGCGGCCGTGTTGCTCGCTCTCCTGTCGCTCGCCATGCCGTCGCTCGCGGCCTGCCCCCCCGGCGGACCGCCGGAAAGCCTGGCCGCTCGCGTCAATCCGCTGCCCGCCGGTGTCAGCGGTCCCGGTGCCGCGGTCTTCCTCGCCCGCGTCCCCGACCGGATGCGGGACGACATGCTCGGACTGATCCGGGTGGGCCGCTTCGGAGACGCGCTCGCGAAGGGCGCCTGGGTCCGTCGCCACGCGGAGGTCGCGCTGGGCGATCCGGCCCTTCCCATCGCGGTGCGCGGCCTGGCCGGGGATCCCCGGGACGCCGTCCTGGCGGCCGGAAACGTCATCGACGCCCAATTGCCCCAGCACGTCTTCCTCACCGGGACGTTCTCCCTCGGACGAGAGCTTTCCGCGACCACCGGCCGCTGCGTCCTCGTCCGGACCGACGGCCGTATGGAGCGGCCCGAGCCCGAGGCGCAGTGCGAGCGCGCCCCCAACGGCGGTGCGTACTGGTACGCCGGGCAACGGAAGAGGATCGGCGGCATCGACCTGCGGACCGGCACGGCGAGCCCGGCGCTCGTCGTGCCGGAGTTCCCTGCGGCCGTCTCCCCTGACGGGCGCCACCTGGCGTACGTGCGAGGCGAGACCCTCGCCGTCATCGACGTCCGGGACGGCACGGCCGTCACGGCCGGCGGGGCGAGCCGCGGCGGCCCCGACGTCTTCACCCCCGAGGGATACGTGACGATCCTCCGGGCGGACGACCGGGCGCCGGCGCTCGTCGTCGCCGGTTTCCACGGCGAGGTCCGCGGCCTTGTGGACGACGTCGGCACGGTCGCCTTCGTGCCGGACGGCCGGCGCGCCCTCGCGATGGCGGGCCGCGGCCGCCCGCGCCTGGTCGTGGCCGACCTGCGGACGGGCGCGCTCACCCCGGTGAAGGGTTTCCCCGCGAGCGACGGCGGCGCGAAGATCGTCGTCGCGGGCGAGCACGCGCTCGTCGCGGTGCTCGCCCGGGACGCGGACATCGGTGACCCGCGGCCCGCCGACGTGTGGGAGGTCGACCTGCGGCAGGCCCGGGCACGCCGGGCCGTCACCGTTCCGCGGGCCCAGCAGGCCACTCCGTTGCCCGGGGGCACCCCTGCGGGGCAGGAGGCACCGGTCCCCGGCGCGCGCCTTCTGGCGGGGCTCCGCTTCGCGCCGGACCGCGGCGTGGTCGCCGTCTCCGGCGACGGGGTCGCCGTCGCGGGTCCGGCGGGGACGTCCCCCGTCGCGGCCCTGCCCGGCCGCCGGATCCTGTTCTCTGGTGAAGGGCCCGCTCTCACGGCCGTCGGCGAGCCGGGCGGGGCGGTCCGGATCGCCACCGGAGCCCGGAAGGACCAGGTCGTCGCCGGAGTGCTGCCCACCGCCGACGGACGGCACCTCATCGTCTCCCTGCGCCCCCGGGACAACCTCGCGGCCGGTCCCGGCCCGGACGACGAAATCGTCCTGGCCCGCCTCGACGGAGGCGCCCCGCTCGTCCTCTATCGGGGTGTCGTCCTGGCCAGTGTCGGCCTTTAGCGGAAACGCGACCGGCCCGCCCCTGCATGCTGTCGCCGGGCGGCCGGCGTAGGCGGGGCCGGCGCGAGGCGCGTATCCATCAGGCGTACCGGCCACGCAGACGCAACGCGGCCTCGACCACGTTGGCGAGCGCGGCCTCGACCTGCTCGTAGGAGCGGGTCTTCAGCCCGCAGTCGGGGTTGACCCACAGCCGCTCGGCCGGCACCGTCCGCAGCGCCCCCGTGAGCAGGTGTTCGACCTCGTCGACGCCGGGCACGCGCGGCGAGTGGATGTCGTACACGCCCGGCCCGAGCCCCCGGGGGAAGGCGCCGACCGCGCCGAGCAGCCGTCCCCGCGAGCGCGCCGACTCGATGCTGGTGACGTCGGCGTCGAGTGCGTCGATCGCGGCGAGGATCTGGTCGGCGTCCGAGTAGCACAGGTGCGTGTGGATCTGCGTGCGCTCGCTCGCGCCCGAGGTGGCCCAGCGGTACGCCGCGACGGCCCACTCCAGATACGCGGCCTGCTCGGCACGCCGCAGCGGCATCAGCTCGCGCAGTGCGGGCTCGTCGACCTGGATGACGCGGATGCCCGCCTCCTCCAGATCGCCCACCTCCTCCCGTACGGCGTCGGCGACCTGAAGGACCACCTCGCGGAGCGGCAGGTCGTCGCGGACGAACGACCACGCCACGATGGTCACAGGGCCGGTGAGCATGCCCTTAATCGGCTTGCTCGTCAGCGACTGCGCGTACCGCGCCCAGCGGACGGTGATCGGCTCGGGCCGCCGTACGTCGCCGTGCAGGATGGGCGGGCGGGTGCAGCGCGAGCCGTACGACTGGACCCAGCCGTGCCGGGTGACGGCGAAGCCGTCGAGGTGCTCGGCGAAATACTGCACCATGTCGTTGCGCTCGGGCTCGCCGTGCACGAGGACGTCCAGCCCGAGCCGCTCCTGCAGCGCGATCACCCGCTCGATCTCCGCTCGGACCATGCTCTCGTACGCCGCCTCGCCGATCTCCCCGGTCGCCAGCGCGGCCCGGGCCCGGCGCAGCTCCCCCGTCTGCGGGAACGAGCCGATCGTGGTGACCGGGAGAAGCGGCAGCTTCAGGTGCTCGGCCTGCGCCGCCGCGCGTACGGCGTAGGGAGCGCGGCCCTCCACCGCCCGGGACGTGTGCGAACGGTCGTACGCGGCGGAGTGCCCGGGGCCGGATGCGGCGCAGCTCTGCGCCGGGTGACCGCCGGACGCGTCGTGCCGTGGCTGGAGACGATCGGGTGCGTCGTTTCGCGGCGGCTGCCCATCGGGTGTGGCGGCGAGCAGGTGCGCCAGCTCGACCACCTCGGCGACCTTCTGCTCGGCGAACGCCAGCCGCCGTCGCAGCACGGGATCGAGGCCGGTCTCCCGCTCCACGTCGTACGGCACGTGGAGGAGCGAGCACGACGTGCTCACCGCGACCCGCCCCGCGCGCTCCCGTACGGCGAGCAGCGTGGCCAGCGCGCGCTCCCGGTCGGTGCGCCACACGTCGCGGCCCGACACCACGCCGGCGACGACGGTCTTGCCCGCCAGGGCGTCCACCCCGTGAGCCGTGCCCCGGACGAGGTCCAGGGCGACGGCCTCGACCGGCGTTCCGGCCAGCACGGGCAGCGCCTCACCGAGATCCCCGAAGAAGGAGGCGACCAGCAGCGCGGGCCGGTTTTCCAGCCGCCCCAGCCGGCCGTATGCCGTCTCGACCGCGGCCAGCTCGGCGGGGGTGCGGTCGGCGACCAGGGCGGGCTCGTCGAGCTGCACCCAGCCGACGCCCTCGGCGGCGAGTTCGGCCAGCAGGCGGGCGTACACCTCGACCACGTCGTCCAGCCGGTCGAGCGGCACGAAACCCTCAGGACTACCCGAACTGCCCGCGCTGTCTGAACTACCCGGAGTGCCCGGACTGTTCGGGGCGGCCTGCGCCAGCAGCAGGAACGTCACCGGCCCGACCAGCACCGGCCGGGTCTCCAGCCCCAGCGCGCGGGCCTCACGCACCTCGGCCAGCGGCTTGGCGGCGTCGAGGGAGAAGACCGTGTCCGGGCCGATCTCCGGGACGATGTAGTGGTAGTTGGTGTCGAACCACTTGGTCATGCGCAGGGGCGCGACTCCCTCGGCGCCGCGGGCCATCGCGAAGTAGGTCGCCAGGTCGTCGTCGCGCCGGTAGCGCTCCGGCACCGCGCCCAGCAGCACCGCCGTGTCGAGCACCTGGTCGTAGTAGGAAAAGGTGTTCGACGGCAGCCCCTCCAGACCGAGCGCGGTCAGCCGCCGCCAGGTGTCCTCCCGCAGCCGCCGCGCGGTGGCCTCCAGCTCCTCGCGGCCCGTGCGGCCCTCCCAGTACGACTCCAGCGCCCGCTTCAACTCCCGATCCGGCCCGATCCTCGGATACCCAGGCACGGTCGATGCGGGAAAAGACGACGTCATCACGACTCCTCGTTCGTCAGACAGGACGCCCCGCATCCTCCCGGCGCCGACCTCACCCCCGCCCGATCTATCGGCCGTGCTTATGAATCACCTCGATGTCGTCCTGATTGGCCGCAGGCATCGATAAGCCGCGAACACCGCCGAGGGGCCGGGAGAAATCCGGGTTCGGCGGTTTGGCTGCGACAACCAGTTGTGGCCTGCGGCGAACTTTCCCGGCCGGGCGGCACTCCAACACGGCATGAACAATGGTCACAGAGGAATCCGCGAGCACAGGGTGGCTCGGGTGGCACGCCCGGCCGTCGCGGCGGCGCTCGCCGCGGGGATCGCATTGACCGGCGCCACGGCGGCGAGCGCGGCCGCGACGTCCGCCGACACCGCCACCGGTGCGAGCGGCACGCTCGGTCCGTACGGCTACGGTGGGGTACGGCTCGGGATGACCCTCAAGCAGGCCGAGGCGACCCGCAAGATCGTGAAAAAGCTCGACGAGGGTCAATGCTCGGGGTGGGATCTCAAGGCGCACCCGACCGGTCGCGACAGCGTGGGCCTCCACATCTCCAAGAAAGTGGGCGTCGCCCTCATCCAGGCGCCCAAGGGCGTCAAGACGCCCGAGGGCATCCAGGTCGGCTCCACCATGAAGCAGGTCAAGAAGGCCTATCCCCGGCTCGACACGACGGGCAACTACCCCGTCGCCGTCGTTCCCGGTAACCCGAAAGCCCTGTACTACTTCCTGTCGAACCGAGGCAAGGTCTACGAGTTGGCTCTGGCCCTGAAGAACCAGGACTGCACCAACTAGGCCCGGCCGTTCCCGGCGGCTTGCCGGGGTGCTGGTCGAGCAGAACCGGCCGACGGTCACGGTTTTCGCTCCCGCGGGCCCGCGAGATCGGGCCTGCCGTCCGTCGGACGGGGGAGCCGTCGTCCGGCCTCACCGAGGACGGGTCTCCGCACGGAGACCCTCCGGGCGGAAAATCCGTGGCCGGGGTCGCGCGGTGGGTGCCAGACTGATTGCGGTGATCGATCCTCGACTGACTGGCCGGGTGGCGCTGGTAACCGGGGCAAACCAGGGCATCGGCGCGGCCACCGCGCTGGCGCTGGCCGCGTGCGGGGCGGCGGTCTTCCTCACCTACAAGCGGCTCGACCCGGCCGAGCACACCGGAGACCCGGCTTTCCCCGATGCCTACGGCAAACTGCGGGCGCAGGACGCCGGGGAGGTCGTGACCCGGATCCGATGGGAGGGCGGCCGGGCCGAACAGGCCGAGGCCGACCTCGCCGACCCGACCGTCGTCGGCGACCTGTTCGACCGGGCGGAGGCGGCCCTCGGCCCGGTCGAGATCCTGGTCAACAACGCCAGCGGCTGGCTGGCCGACTCCTTCCTTCCCGATGCCCGCGACCGCTTCGGGCGGGAGCTGCGACCGGTCGACGCCGGCTCGTACGACCGGCAGTTCGCCGTGGACGCGCGGGCACCGGCCCTGCTGATCGCGGAGTTCGCCCGCCGTCACGTACGGCGCGGCGCCACGTGGGGGCGGATCATCGGGCTCACCTCCGGCGGACCTGCGGGATTCCCCGAGGAGGTCTCCTACGGCGCGGCCAAGGCGGCCCAGGAGAATTACACCATGTCCGCCGCGGCCGAGCTCGGCCGCTACGGGATCACGGCGAACATGGTCCGCCCGCCCGCCACCGACACCGGGTGGATCACTCCGGTGGTCGAGGAGGCCGTCCGCGCGGCGAGCCCGCTGGGGCACGTCGGCACGCCGGAGGAGATCGCCGAGGTGATCGTCTTCCTGGCCTCGCACCAGGCGCGTCACATCACCGGGCAGATCATCGCCATGTCGTAGACAGTGCCGAGCACGCACCCGCTCATGACGCGGGCCTGCCGGCGCGCGCCGCCGCAGCGGTCATCGAGGCCCGGCGGCCGGGGTGACGACGTCGCGCGGCACCGCCGCGGTGTCGGCGACGCCGGTCAGGCTCATGTCGAGCCGCAGTTCGTCGAGGAGCAGCCGCAGGACGTCGCCGACGCCCTGTTCACCGCCGGTCGCGAGGCCCCACAGATAGGGGCGCCCGATGAGGACGGCTCCGGCGCCGAGCGCGAGGGCCGTGAGGATGTCGCCGCCGCCGCGGACGCCGCCGTCGACGTAGACCTCGATGTCGTCGCCCACCTCGTCGCGGATCTCCGGAAGGGCGTGGAGGCTGGGGCGCTCGCGGTCGAGCTGGCGGCCGCCGTGGTTGGAGACGACGACGGCCGGGATGCCGAGATCGGCGGCACGGCGGGCGTCCTCGGCCCGGCCGATGCCCTTGAGCACGACGGGAAGTGTCGTGGCCTCGGCCAGGCGGCGTACGTCGTCCCAGGTGGTGGTGGGATTGAAGTTCCGCTCGAAGAACGCGGTGAGCGTTCGCCCGGAAGGGGGTCCGGCCTGCCGCACGGCTCGGCGGCAGGCGGCCTCGAGCTCGACGGGCCGCACGTCCGGCGGGGGCCGGAAGGCGTTGCGCTCGTCCCGGAGCCGGCGGCCGGGACAGGGGGTGTCGACCGTCAGCACCAGGACGCGGGCGCCCGCCTCCTCCGCCGCCCGCACCAGCTCCGAGGTGACGCCGCGATCGCGGTGCGGATAGAGCTGGAACCAAACGTCGCCGCCGGCGCGGGCCAGGTCGGCGAGGGGGACCGACGACAGGGTGGAGACCACGAAAGGCAGGCCGGCCCCGCGGGCGGCCCGCGCCGTGGCGAGTTCGCCGTCCGGGTGGGCGAGCCGTTGCAGCGCGGTCGGGGCGAGCAGGAGCGGGGCGCTCGCGGCCCGGCCGAGCAGGGTGGTCTCGGTGCGCGGGCAGGAGACGTCGACCAGCACCGACCGGACGAACCGCCACGCGTCGAAGGCGGCCTCGTTGTCGCGGGCGGTGCGCTCCCGTCCGGCGGCTCCGTCGTAGTAGTCGAACACCTCCCGCGGCAGGGCACGGGCGGCCCGCGCACGGAACTCGGCGACCGTGCGGGGCGGGTGAGCCTGCGGCAGGGCGCGGGCGCGGCATCCCGCCACCCTGCGCGGCGGGTCAGCCTGTGGCATCGCGCTCCTTCCGGTCCTCCAGGCCCGGCACCGTACGGACGGTGATGACGATCGCGGCGATCCACAGAAGGGCCGACAGCGCGCCGGTCCATCGCAGGCCGGCGGTGAACGTCTCGCCCCCGGCGGGGTCCCCGACCATCGCGCCGAGGACGGCGACGCCGAGGGCGCCGGCCGCCTGCCTGGCGGTGTTGTTGACGCCGGAGGACAGGCCGGGGCGAGACGGTGGACCCGAGCGCAGCGCCGCCGCGACCACGGACGGGGTCAGCAGGCCCATGCCCAGACCGACGCCGAGGAGCGGGGGAATGAGCACCGCGTAGGGGGCGTCGGTGGTGACCAGCAGCAGGCAGGCCGCGCCTGCGGTGCCGAGCAGCAACCCGCCCAGCATGGGGAGCCTGGGCCCGTAGCGGGCGGCGATCCGCCCGGTGAAGGGCGCGCACAGCGCGAGCGGGGCGAACAGCGGCAGCAGCATGGCGCCCGCGGACAGGGCGTCGTGATGGCGGACACCCTGGAGATACAGGGTGACGACGAAGACGAGGCCGATCCCGACGAAGTTCATCAGGGCCGCGACGACGTTGGCGCCGACGAAACCGGAGCCGCCGAGCAGGGACGGCGGGAAAAGGGGCTCGGGGGCCCGGCGCTCCCACCAGACCAGGGCGACCACGCCCAGCACGGCGACCACGGCGGCTGCCACCGTCTGGGCGGAGACGCCCGAGTGGCCGTACGCGATGGCGCAGTAGGTGAGGGCGAGCAGGGCGACGGCGGCGGCGAGCACCCCGGGGACGTCCAGCCGCCGGCCGGGGGCGGGCTCGTCCCTGCGGACGCGGCGGAGGGTGAGCACGATGGCGGCCGCGACGACGGGCAGGTTGACGAGGAAGACCGAGCGCCATCCCGCGGCGGTGACGAGCACGCCGCCGAGCACCGGGCCCGCGGGCAGCGCAAGGGCGGAGACCCCGGCCCAGATGCCGAGGGCCCGGGCCTGCTCCGCGCGTTCGGGGAAGGTCTGGTTGACCACGGCGAGGGTGCTGGGCAGCAGCAGCGCGGCGGCGAAGCCCTGCAGCGCGCGGGCCGCGACCAGCGTGCCGATGCCGGGGGCGAGGCCGCACAGCAGAGATGCCGCGCCGAAGAGCGCGAGCCCGGCGACGGCCACGGTGCGGTGCCCGAGCCGGTCCCCCACGACTCCGGCGGCGAGCAGGCAGGCGGCGAGGACGACGGTGTAGGAGTCGACGACCCACTGCATACCCGGCAGGCCGGTGTGCAGGCCCGCGCCGATGTGCGGCAGAGCGACGTTGACGACGGTCACGTCGAGTTGCACGAGGAACATGCCGGCGCACATCACGGCGAGGATCGTCCCGCGCCCCTGGGGCGCCGTGCCCTGGCTGGGGGTGATAGGAGTTCTCGTCGATGACATACCTCATCGTTACCCGCGGTGAGTTCGGCCGGCGCCGAAGTGTGGCCGGAACGGGGTTTCCGGCGCCCCTGTGACGCCGGCTTTCGGCGGATCAGCTCCCGCGTACGGCGTCGAGGGTGTCGTCGTCCACGGGCAGGGTGGCGGCGAGGCCGTGCACGCCGGCGTCGGTCAGCACGAGGACCCGTTCGCGGGGTCTCCTGCGGCGGATCCAGCCACGGTCGAACATCCGGGCGGTCAACTCCGCCCCGAGCGCGCCGGCGAGGTGATGGCGGCGGGCGGTCCAGTCGACGCAGCCGCGGACGAGTGGGCGGCGGTCCTGTGCCAGAGGTGCGCAGCGGACGCCGAGGGGCGGGTCGGCGTCCCATGCCTCCACGTCCACGTGCAGCGATCCGTCGTCGTCGTGCAGCAGACCCCGTTTGCGCAGGGCGTCGGTGACGGCGACGCCGAGGCGTCCGGCGAGGTGGTCGTAGCAGAGGCGGGCTCGGGCGAGCTCCTCCTGGCGGCGTACGGAGCGCAGGGAGTTGGGCGTGCGCTTCGGGGCGAGGACGGCGAGGGTCTCCAGGGCGGGGCCGACCAGAGGATTGGCGATGCGGTAGTAGGTGTGCCTGCCGCAGCGCTCGGTGGCCAGGAGGCCGTTGTCGACCAGGCGGGCCAGATGCTCGCTCGCCGTGGATTTGTTCACGCCCGCGATCCTGGCCAGCTCGCTGGCGGGAAGGCGCAGGTCGTCCATGAGCGCGGTGATCATCGTGGCCCGGGAGGACTCCCCGAGAAGTGCCGCGACACGAGCGATGTCGGGGCCGTCGACGACGGTTCGGTCCATGCCGAACACACTGCTCGCTAGGTTTGCCATTAAACGCGACAAAAGACGCGCATTCCTTCGGGATTGCGGGTCAGAACGAGATCGACCCGACAGGAAGACACAACTCCTACTCGACAGCGAGGTGAGCAATCATCATGTCGGTAAACGTGACTCGGTATCGCGGAGAATACGACGACAAACTTTACTGGGAAAGGGTCGACCGCAATCTCGGCTGGCTCGGTAACACGCCCGAGGAGCAGCGGGCCAGGCAGGAGAGGCTCAGAGACGCGGTCATCGGCATCGTCGGAACCGGCGGCATCGGCGGCGCGGTCGCCACGCGGCTGGTGCGCATGGGCGCACGCAATCTCAAGCTGGCCGATCCCGACGAGTTCGACATCAGCAACATCCAGCGGCAGCTCGGCGCGTCCCTGGAGAACGTGGGACGCAACAAGGCGGAGGTCGTCGCCGAAATGGCGTTCGACCTCACCAAGGACGTGAACATCGACGTCTATCCGCAGGGAATCACCCCGGAAACCGCCGAATCCTTCATGGACGGCTGCGACTACGTCATGGACCAGATGGAGTTCTACCAGGTGAGAAACCGGTACGCACTCCATCGCGCGTTCCGGGCGAGTGACCGCTGCCGGTTCATGTTCAAGATTCCGACGGTCTCCCACAAGGTGTACGTGTTCACGTACACAAAGGATTCCATGCCGATCGAGCAGGTCTACGACCTGCCGGAGGACACTCCGATCACCGACGAGGTCTCCCGGCGGCTGATGGAGCGGATCATCCCGGAGATGCCGCCGTTCCCGGACAAGGCGATGCTCGACTCGTGGTTCGTCGAGATGCAGCGCATGCCGATCTTCGGCGCCTGCCCGCCGCTGGCGGAGGGCATCCTGGTGGAGCGGCTGGCCCAGGAGATCATGGACATCCCCGGCCGCACGCCTCTGCCGCCCCAGCCCGGGTACGCGGTCTTCGACTCGCTCACGTGGAAGGCCGAGATCGTCGAGCGCGCGTGGTGGGCCCGATGACGCGGCCGACGAGAATCGTCCTGCTCTCGGAGGCCAACTCCAAGTTCGGCGCTCCCTTCCTCACGGACCTGCTGACCCGTCCGGACGTCGAGGTGGCCGGCCTGCTGACCCGGCCGCCGGGCACGCTGTGCAGCTACTACCTCGGCGAACCCGACCCGGTGGACCTCGCCGAGCAGGCGGCGCGGGCGGGGGTGCCGGTGCTGCGCCCGCGGAGCGTCAACGACGCGGAGACGGTCGCCGCGCTGCGGGACCTGTCCCCCGACTACCTGCTGATCGCGAACTTCCAGCAGATCCTGCGTGAGCCGGTGCTGGCCGTGCCACGGCACGCGGTGGTCAACTTCCACCCCAGCCCGCTGCCCAGGTACGCCGGTCTGTCGCCGTTCTTCTGGATGGCCCGCAACGGCGAACGCGACTCCGGGGTGACCGCGTTGATCACCACGCCCGGCATCGACGACGGCCCGGTGCTCGCGCAGCGGCCCGTACGCCTGACGGGCACGCAGACCTCCGGGCAGATCCGGGACATCCTGTTCGCGGAGTCGCGGCGGCTGCTCCACGAGGTGGTCCCCCGCCTGGTCGCCGCGGACCTGTCGGCCACCCCGCAGGACCTGCGCTCGCGCAGTTACTTCTCCAAGCCCCGTCCGGAGGACACGGCGATCGACTGGACGCGGCCGGCCGAAGAGGTCATGCGGGTCGTCCGCGCCTGCAGTCCCCAGCCGGGGGCCCTGATCTCGGGAGAATCAGGGGCCCGGGCGCACGAGGCACGGGTGCTGCCGCACGACGAGCAGCCGGGCCCCCTGGCCGACCCCGGCACCGTACGGTCCGACGTGCGGCACGGGCTGATGGTGGCCTGCGCGGACGCGTGGATCCAGCTGCTGTCCCTGAGCTGGCATCCCCAGCCCTCCGAGCGCGTCGCCGACGGGCACGCCGCGCCGTCCGCGCGGGTGTGGTCCGGCCGGCTGGCCCAGGCGGTGGCCTCCGGCGGCAGGTGAGGCGATCCCCCGTCCGGTGGCCGGGACGAGCCCGGCCACCGGAGAAGGCCTGCGCCCGCGCCGCGCGAGGGCCGGCCGCCGCGACGGCGGCCGGGCGGCGCGGGCGTCAGGGATGGGCGTCAGGGATGGGCGCGGAGAGCCTCGAGCAGCCAGGCGAAATCGTCCGCGTGGGACGGCTTGGGCTCCCGGCCGTTGATGACGGCCATGAGATGGCGGTAGCGCTCGGCCTCGGCGAACAGGCCGGCCTCCAGGCGCTCCCTGACGGCCGCCCGGCCCGCGGCGTCCATGTCGCCGAGCAGGCGGGTGACGACCTCGGCGGCCTCGGGCGAGTCCGGGCGCACGCCGTCCTCCCGCGCCCGGCCCACCTGCCAGACGACCTTCTTGACGAACCAGGCGAAGGCCCCCGGCTCCTGACCCGCCCGGCCGCGCTCCTGGCCCGCCCGGCCGCGGCTGTTGTGCTCCACCATGTCGCGCATGCGCCGCCGGAAGCCCGGGTCGCGTACGAGCCCGGCGAGCTCCACCCAGGCGTCCACCTGCTCGGGCGTGGGGTCGTCGGGCAGGCCGGCCTCGGTGTGCCGCATCCTGTTCCTGAGCTCCGGGTCGGCGTCCAGGCCGCCGAACACCTCGTCGACGAAGTCCTCGATGATGCGCCGCCGCTCCTCGGCGGACAACCGTGCCAGATCGTGCAACCGTTTCATCTCCTCCGTGCCGGACCGCCGCCTCGCGACGGTGCTGAGCACCGCGCGCCGCAGCCGCAGGGTGCGGATCTGCGCGTCCAGTGCGTCCACGTGGACGGCGGCGACCTCGGCCAGGGCGGCCCTCCGCTCAAGCACCCGGCGTACGTCGTCGAGGCCGAGGCCGAGTTCCCGCAGCGTCTTGATGAGCTCGAGCCTGGCCACGGCGCCCGCGTCGTAGAGGCGGTAGCCTCCCTCGCTCCGCCCGGCCGGCGGCAACGCGCCGACGTCCGACCAGTACCGGATCGTGCGCACCGGCATCGCGGTGCGGCGGGAGAGCCACCCGATGGTGAACAGCCCCTCGTCGTCCATCAGAACCTCGGCAGGGGACCGTCGCCTTCAGGCGACGGGGGACTGCCGTCCCTGACTGGTTTTGTCTCCGGGCTCATCGCGAGTTCCTTTCACCGGTGGATGAGATGGGCGGTGCTTTCATGGTCATCGTGTGACTCCTCGGGTGCGCGCCTGCCCCGGGTGCGGCGTATGACCTCGGGCACCACGTGGTCTGGTGTCCGAAGTGCCGCCGTCCCGTTCCGGGTGGCCGGGTGGAGGCCCGCTGTGCGGAGCTGATCCGCGGCCTGCTTCGGCTGACCGGTGATTCCGCGTTTCCCTCCGTCCAGGTTTTGTCGGCGCCTTCCAGTAGCGTGGTGACCTGATCACTGAACGTAAGCGCAACGTGGAGGTGGGTGTGCGCCGGTCGTTCACATTCCTGCTGCGCCCCACGGTCAAGCAAGCCGCCTCGCTAACCGCCTGCCTGGAGGATCACCGGGTCCTCTACAACGCCGCTATGGAGCACCGGCGCACCGCCTACCGCAAGGCGGGCGTAAACGTTCGCTACAGTGACCGGTCGGCCGACCTCAAGCACATCCGCGCCGATGACCTCGCCGGTCAGGGCCGGTGGTCGTTCTCCTCTCAGCAGGCCACGCTGCGGCGATTGGATACGGCGTTCGCGGCGTTCTTCACCCGGGTCCGCGAGGGCCGCACACCGGGGTTCCCGCGGTTCAAGGGGCGCGGCTGGTTCGACACGGTGACCTGGCCCAAGGACGGGGACGGCTGCCGGTGGGACTCCCAACCCGAGCACCCCACGGCGACGTTCGTCCGCCTTCAGGGCGTCGGGCACGTCCGGGTGCACCGGCACCGCCCCGTCAAGGGCCGGGTGAAGACGATCAGCGTCACGCGGGAAGGAACCCGCTGGTATGTGATCCTTTCCTGCGACGACGTCCCCGCCGAGCCGCTTCCGCAGACGGGCGCGGCCGTGGGCCTGGACATGGGCGTGGCATCGCTGGTCACCACCAGCAACGGGGAGCCTCTGGCCAATCCGCGCCACCTGGCCTCCTCCGCCGGCCGTCTCGCGGCGGCCCAGCGGGCTCTGGCCCGCAAGAAGCGCGGGTCCAAGCGGCGCCGTAAGGCGGTGGCGAGGGTGGCGGCACTGCACGCGAAGGTGCGCAGGCAGCGCCTGGACTACGCGCACAAGCAGGCGCTGACTCTGGTCCGAGCGTATGACGTGATCGTGCATGAGGACCTGCGGATCGCGAACATGACCCGCAGCGCGTCTGGCACGATCGAGGCTCCGGGGCGGAACGTCGCGGCCAAGTCGGGGCTGAACCGGAGCATTCTGGACGCGGGTTGGGGGGTGTTCTTGCGTGTGCTCGCGCATAAGGCTGAAAGCGCTGGTCGCGAGCTGATCGCAGTTGATCCCCGCAACACCTCCCGCACCTGCTCGCGGTGCGGGCACTGCGCGAAGGACAACCGCCTCACCCAAGCCCAGTTCGCCTGTAGGGCGTGTGGGCATGCCGCGCACGCCGATGTGAACGCGGCCAAGAACATTCTCAGGGCAGGGCTTGCCCTTCGCGACGCTGCGGAAGCGGCCTAGCGAGAAGCCGCTCCCTTCAGGGAGCGGAGGAGTCACGGCCCCGAGTCTGGACCGTCCAGCGGCTGGAGACTCAAGCCCCGGAATCGGCCTATCGTATGTAACGATCACCGCGACGGCAGGAGGACCGGGTGGGCGAAGGGTCGGCGGACGGGTCCGGCGAGGAGCACCGTCCCAAGCTCGACACGAGCGTGCCGCACTCGGCACGCATCTGGAACTACTTCCTGGGCGGCAAGGACCACTTCACGGTCGACCGCGAGCTCGGCGCCCAGATCCGGGAGGCGTACCCCGGCATCGTCGACATCGCCCGGCAGTCGCGCGGCTTCCTCGGTCGGGCCGTACGGCACCTGGCGGGCGCGGAGGGCATCCGGCAGTTCCTCGACATCGGGACCGGCCTGCCGACCGCCGACAACACCCACCAGGTGGCCCAGCGGGTGGCGCCGGAGTCCCGGATCGTGTACGTCGACAACGACCCCCTGGTGCTGGTGCACGCCAACGCCCTGCTGACCAGCAGCCCGCCCGGCGTGACCGACTACATCGAGGCCGACGTGCGCGAGCCGGACAAGATCCTGGAAGCCGCGTCGAAGACGCTCGACTTCGGCGAGCCCGTGGCGCTCATGCTGCTGGGGATCATGGGCCAGGTGCTCGACGACGAGGAGGCGTACGGGATCGTGCGTCACCTCCTGGACGCCCTGCCGTCCGGCAGTCATCTGGTGTTCGAGGACGGCACGAAGGTCGTCCTGCCGGAGGCGGCCGACGAGGCCGAGCGCATCCGCGCCGAGGGAGGCGACCCCTACCGGCTGCGGACGCCCGAGCAGATCGCGCGCTTCTTCGACGGTCTCACGCTGCTGGAGCCGGGAGTGGTGTCGGTGTCGCGGTGGCGGCTCGAACCCAGCACGTTCGGGGAGGCGCCGGAGGTCGACGCGCTGTGCGGCGTCGCCCGCAAGCCCTGACCTCCGTCGCGGCCCGGCCCTCCGATCTCCCCATACTGGAGCGTGGACTCCGGCCCGCCGCTGCGTGACATCGGCTGTTTCGCCGTCGTCGCCCGGCATCTCAGTTTCTCCCGCGCCGCCGCCGAGCTGGGCGTCTCCCAGCCCGCCGCGAGCCAGGCCGTCGGCCGTCTCGAGCGCACGCTCGGGGTCCGCCTTTTCGAGCGGACCAGCCGGGAGGTCCGCCTGTCGCCGGCCGGCACGGCGCTGCTGCCGTACGCCGAGGCGTTGCTGGAGTCCGCGGCCGCCTTCTCGGCCGAGGCGAGGCGGCTCGCCGCGCCGGAGGGCGCCGCTGTCCGCCTGGCCTATCCTCCGCCGGCCGGCGGCCTCGCCGCACGGATCGCCCGCCGGATGGCGCACAGAGACCCCCCGGCCGAGGTGCGGCTGCGCCCGGCCGGCCGGGCCGCCGCCCTGGCGGCCCTCGCCGGCGGCGAGGTGACCGCGGCCATCCTCGCCGCGCCCTTTCCGCGGGAGCTGACCACCGCCGCCCGTTTCCACGTGCCGGTCGGCCATCTGGCCGTACCGGCCGGTGACCCGCTCGCCGGTCTGCCCCGCCTGCAGCCCGAGCGGCTGGCGCGGCACCGCGTCCTGGTGCCGCGCGAGCGCCCGCCCGGCGGGATGTGGGCGCGGCTCGCCGCCCGCGTCGGTCCGCACCGGCAGCACGTGGTGGCCGACGAGATCGACGACTTCGCCGCCGCGCTCGACCTGGTCGCGGCCGGCGTCGGCCTGCTGCCCACTCCCTCCCTGGTCGTGACGTCCGTACGCAGGGACGATGTCGCCTTCGTTCCCCTCGACTCGGGCGACCTCCACCTGACGTACGCGCTCGCGTGGCGGGACGAACGGCTCTCGCCCGGATCGACGGCCTTGATGGCACTGGTGCGGACGGCACAGGAGTGCCTGTGGACGAGGTAGCCGCGGGCACCCCACGGTGATCCGCGAGAAAGTTTCACGCGGTCCCCGGGGCGGGACACTCCGCGACCGGGGAAAAGCGGCAGGTGACCGGTGCGTCGCCAGTCGTTTGCCGACGCGATGTCTGATTAGCTGACAGAGAATTACTTGAACACTTGACTATGAGCGCCGCCATGAGCATTCTTGGTTGTACGCCGCCCCGCGTATTCACCGCCGAATAAGCGAGGCCGGCACGCATGGTTCACCGGCGAACCGTCGAAGCCAACAGCGAAGACGCTGCTCATTTGAGGCTTTGACCAGTACTTCTGGGTCTTTTGCCCGCATGCCCGCGCGGCCTCCTGCCGTCGGGCGTCCAATTCGCCGACAATGTGAGCCACGGAACCATGGAAATGACGGCCGATTTACCATGCCCTGACTTCGAATAGGCGACGGCCGGAGTTTTCCGTTTCCCTTCCGCCGGATCCGGATTTTCCGGCGCGTTCTCATCGGCCGGCGGGATCGCACCCGCGTACGCGGCGCGGCCTGCCCGGCAGGCACGACAAGAAGGTGATCATATGAAAACGGACCAGATCCGCGGACCAGTCCTCTCGCTCTTCCGCATCGTGACGGGGCTGCTGTTCGTCTGCCATGGAGCGGCGACGATCTTCGGTGTGCTGGGCGGCACCCGCGGAACCGGCCAGGCCATGGCGTTCGGCACGTGGCCGGGCTGGTGGGCGGCGGCCATCCAGCTGGTCTTCGGGACGCTCGTCCTCCTCGGGCTGCTCACCCGCGTCAGCGCACTGCTCTGCTCGGGCTCGATGGCGTACGCGTACTTCACGGTCCACGCGCCGCAGAACCTGTTCCCGATCCAGAACGGCGGTGAGGCGGCGGCCATGTTCTGCTGGTCGTTCTTCCTCATCGCGGTCTTCGGGCCCGGTGCCTGGGCGCTGGACACGCTGATCCACCGCATGCGCCACCACGAGGTCGAGACGTACGCGCCCGCGCCGGCATAGCCACCACGCCGCCGCCCGTAGGGCGAACTCGAGCGCCGGGTTGGGCACGACCCGCGCGTGTGCCGCCTCGCGGCCGGGACCTGCCTCATCGCCGGAGGCAGGTCCCACGCGTGCCGACGTGAACCTGATCGGCCCCTCGTCCGACTGTGCATGGTGACGGAAGGACGAGATGACCGAGGAGCCACGGCTGTCGGCGCGGGAGATGATCGAGCGGCTCGAACCGGCGCTGTCCCGCGCCAGGCGCGTCCGGGCGGTGACGTCGCTGCTGTCCGGTCTTTCCGGCACGGCGTTCATGACCGCCCTGTGGGGAGGCGAGCCCGGCCCGCTGCCCGGCGGCACGCAGGTGGTGTTCGCCCTTCTCATCGTGGCCTGCCTGGCCTGGGCGGGCTACGGCGGATGGCTGCTCATGTGCCGGGTGCCGCTGTTCGCCACCGACCGGGTGGTCGCCGCGTGGATCGCCCTGGCCTCCTCACTCGCCACCACCGCGGTCCTGGCCACGCTGGCAGTCCGGCGCGGCACCGGTGCGCCGTCCGCTCGGCAGGACGGCGCTGCCCGTGGTGACCCTGGTCGTCGCCGGAGTCCCCGGCGGGTCCGCTCATGCCGGCGCTCCGAACACCGCGCCGAACTGAAAGTTTCAGCTCCGCGACATGCCCTCGGCCGTCCTGACCTGGCCGGTACCGCTCCGTCACCGGAACGCGCTTGGACCGCGCCACCTCGCGTACGCACCATCCGGGCGGGAGCCCTCCCGAGATCGTCCCGCCCGTTTCCGGGCCGGCCCCGCACAGCCGGGGCCGGTCCGTCGTCCTATCCGAGGGGCACGTGATGCGACTACCGCGACGGCTGCTGAGCGCGAGCACGGCGGCGGCACTGGCCGGCGCCCTGCTGGCCGTCACCTCGACTTCCACCCCCGTCTCGGCAGCGAGCTTCAACTACGGCGAGGCGCTGCAGAAGTCGTTCCTGTTCTACGAGGCGCAGGAGTCGGGCCACCTGCCGTCCACCAACCGGGTGACCTGGCGGGCCGACTCGACCGTCAACGACGGGAAGTCCGCCGGGGTGGACCTGTCGGGCGGCTTCTACGACGCGGGCGACCACATCAAGTTCGGCTTCCCGATGGCGTCCGCGACCACCACCCTGGCCTGGGGCGGCGCCGACTACCGGGCGTCCTACGAACGCTCGGGCCAGTTGCCCTATCTGCTGAACACGCTGCGGCAGTCGAACGACTACTTCATCCACGCCCATCCAGAGCCGAACGTCCTGTACGTCCAGGTCGGCGACGGCGGCGAGGACCATTCCTATTGGGGAGCACCGGAAACCGTCGAGGCCAAGGGCCACAAACGGCCGGTTTACAAGATCACCGCGTCGTGCCCGGGCACCGACGTGGCGGCCGAGACCGCCGCCGCGATGGCGGCCTCGTCCGTCGTCTTCCGGCAGACCGACCCGTCGTACGCCGACACGCTGCTCAGCCACGCCAAGCAGCTGTTCACGTTCGCCGACACGACCAAGGGCACGAACGGCCGCGACACGGCGTACGTCAACTGCGTCAGCGCGGCGCAGGGCTTCTACAACTCCACCGGCGAGGGCGGCCAGGTCGAGGGCGCCACGAAGATGTATTGGGACGAGCTGGCCTGGGCCTCCGTCTGGCTCTACCGGGCCACCGGCGCCGCGAGCTACCTCGACCGGGCGCGCGAGTTCTACCCGAAGATGGGCAGCCAGGAGGACCCGGGGAGCAACGGGCAGCAGGTGCCCGTCTTCAACTTCGGCTTCGGCTGGAACGACAAGCAGTACGCCGTCTACGAGCAGATGGCCGAGCTGACCGGCGAGCAGAAGTACAAGAACGACGTCCAGCGCTATCTCGACTACTGGACCGTCGGATACAAGGGCAAGAAGGGCACGATCACCCCGGGCGGCCTTGCCTACATCTTCTACTGGGCGTCGCTGCGCATGGCCGCCAACACCGCCTTCGTCGCGATGAAGTACGCCGACTTCCTCGGCTCGGGCGACCCGCTCTACGCGCGCTACCACGACTTCGGCAAGCGGCAGATCGACTACGCGCTCGGCGACAACCCCCGCCATTCCAGCTACATGATCGGCTTCGGTACCAACCCGCCGCGCAACCCGCACCACCGTGGCGCTCACGGCGCCTGGACGAACGCGGGTCCCGACAGCGAGCCCGCGGTCAGCAGGCACATCCTGTACGGCGCGCTGGTCGGCGGCCCGGACGGCACCGACGCCTACACCGACAGCCGCGGCGACTACGTGAAGAACGAGGTCGCGCTCGACTTCAACTCCGGCATCACCAGCTCGCTCGCCGTCCTCTACGGCACGTACGGCGGCACGCCCCTGGCCACGCTGCCCCGCGAGACGCCCGACGGCCCGGAGTTCTCTCTGGACCCGGCGATCACCCACACGACGCGGGAGACGGCGGCCAAGACCTTCGTCATCAACAAGTCGGCCTGGCCGGCGACCGTGCTCGACAAGGCGAAGTTCCGCTACTACTTCACGCTCGACGGCTCGACCACGGCGAGCCAGGTCACGGTGAGCACGTCCTACACGCAGTGCAAGCAGCCCACCGGGCCGCACCTGCTGGAGGGCAGGACCTACTACGCCGAGGTCGACTGCACCGGGACGCTCATCTTTCCCGGCGGCCAGTCCGAGTTCCGCCGCGAGGTGCAGCTCCGCATCGGCGTGGCCGACGGCGCGACGTGGGACCCGTCCAACGACTGGTCGGCCAAGGGCGCCGACCACATGACCCTGTACGGCAACGACGGCCGTCTCCTCTGGGGCACGCCGCCCGGCGCCGAGCCCTCGCCCGGCGTCTCGCCGTCGATCTCCCCCTCGGCGTCCCCGTCGGCGTCCCCGTCCGCCTCGCCGTCCCCCTCACCCAGCCCGTCCCCGTCGCCCAGCCCGTCTCCGTCGCCCGCGGTGTCGCCGTCTTCCTCGCCGAACGGCGGGTGCGCGGTGACGTACGCGGCCAACGACTGGGGCGGCGGGTTCACCGCGACCGTCACGATCACCAACACCGGCGCCACCGCGATCAACGGCTGGACCCTGAAGTTCGCCTTCCCCGGCACCCAGAAGATCAGCCCACCCGGCTGGTCGGCCACCTGGACCCAGACCGGAACCAACGTCACCGCCACCAACCTCGACTGGAACCGCACCATCAACCCCGGCCAGTCCACCCAGATCGGCTTCCAGGGCACCTACACCGGCGCCAACCCCAAGCCCGCCGCCTTCACCCTCAACGGCACCACCTGCTCCTGAGATGAGGCCTCCGATGAGACTGCTGTCCCTGGGCGGGGTGGCCGCGGTGCTGGCCGCCCTGCTCGTGCCCGGCTCCACGCCCGCGCAGGCCGCGGGGTCGTACAACTACACCGAGGCCCTGCAGAAGTCGATCTACTTCTACGAGGCGCAGCAGTCGGGCAGGAAGCCCGGCTGGAGCCGCGTCGAATGGCGCGGCGACCGCACGCTGAACGACGGCAAGACGGCCGGTGTGGACCTGTCCGGCGGCTGGTACGACGCGGGCGACCACGTCAAGTTCGGCTTCCCGATGGCGTTCACCACGACGATGCTGGCGTGGGGACTGGTCGAGAACAGGACCGGGTACGGCACCCAGCTCACGCCGATGCTGAACAACCTGAAATGGGCCACCGACTACCTGATCGCCGCCCACCCCGAACCGGAGACGTTGTACGTCCAGGTGGGCGACGGCAGTGTGGACCACGCGTACTGGGGTCCGCCCGAGGTGATCGACATCAAGGGCATGGCGCGGCCCGTCTACAAGATCACGCCGACCTGCAAGGGCACCGACGTCGTCGCGGAGACGGCCGCCGCGATGGCCGCCTCGGCCATGGCCTTCCGGCAGACCGACGCGGCGTACGCGGACACGCTGCTGACCCACGCCAAGCAGCTGTTCACGTTCGCCGACACGACCAAGGGCACGAACGGCCAGGACACGGCGTACACGAGTTGCGTGCCGGGCATCTCCGGCTACTACAACTCCACCTGGGAGGGCGCCGCCGACCACCCGGGCGCGACCAAGATGTACTGGGACGAGCTGGCCTGGGCGGCCGTGTGGCTCTACCGGGCCACCGGCACGGGAAGCTACCTGGACAAGGCCCGCGAGTTCTACCCGAAGATGGGCGGCGAGCCCGACGTGGGCCAGGGCGCGGGCGGCACCACCGTGCCCGCGTACACCTTCGGGCTGGGGTGGAACGACAAGGAGTACGGCGTCTACGCCCTGATGGCGACGCTCACCGGAGAGCAGAAGTACGCCGACGACGTCCGGCGGTACCTCGACTACTGGACGGCCGGATACAAGGGCAAGAAGGGACCGGTCACCCCCGGCGGCCTGGCGTACATCTTCAACTGGGCCTCGCTGCGCATGGCGCTGAACACCGCCTGGGTGGCCCTCGTCTACGCCGACCACCTCGGTCCAGGCGACCCGCTCTACGCCCGCTACCACGACTTCGCCAAGCGGCAGGTCGACTACGCGCTCGGGGACAATCCCCGCCATTCCAGCTACATGGTCGGCTTCGGCGCCAACCCGCCGACGCACGTCCACCACCGCGCGGCCAGCGGCCAGTACCTCGGCTACATGAGCGACACCACCGGACCGAATCTGCACGTCCTGTACGGCGCGCTCGCCGGCGGCCCGGACCAGACCGACGCCTACACCGACAGCCGCACGGACTACGTCCGCAACGAGGTGGCCATCGACTACAACTCCGGCATCACCAACGTGCTCGCGCGGTTCGCCAAGGAGTACGGCGGGACGCCGGTGGCGGACTTCCCCGCGCCGGAGGAGAAGTACCAGGAGATCCGCGCCGAGACCGGCAACGTCTACACCGGCGCGGACGGCACGTCCATGACCGTCACGATCACCAACACGTCGAACTGGCCGCCGCGCGTCCTGCAGGCCGGTAAGGCGCGTTACTACTTCACGCTCGACGGCTCCACCTCGATCTCCCAGGTGAAGGTCACCGGCGGCGACAGCAACGGCTGCGCGGTCAGCGGGCCGACGTCCGCCGGGGACCGCACCTACTACGCCGAGGTGGACTGCACGGGCAAGCCGATCTACCCCGGCGACGCCCAGCTCTACAAGCGGGGCACGCAGCTGCGGATCTCGGTGCCGAACGGCGCGACCTGGGACCCGGCCAACGACTGGTCGGCGTCGGCTGCCTCTCACGTGCCGGTGTACGACGGGAACACGCTGGTCTGGGGCACCCCGCCGGAGGGCACGGCAAGCCCCTCGCCGTCCCCCAGCCCATCACCCTCCCCCAGCCCCTCGCCGTCATCCTCGCCGTCTCCGGTGGACACCACGCCGCCGAGCGCGCCCACCGGACTGAGGGTCTGCGGGGCGGACTTCGCGAACGCGGTGCCGATGTGCTGGACCGCCTCGACCGACGACACCGGTGTCGCGGGCTACGACGTGTATATGAAGCAGGGCACGGGCTTCGTCAAGATC
Source organism: Microbispora sp. NPDC088329 (assembly GCF_040685655.1). Lineage (NCBI taxonomy): Bacteria > Bacillati > Actinomycetota > Actinomycetes > Streptosporangiales > Streptosporangiaceae > Microbispora > Microbispora sp. NPDC088329. The sequence goes on along the minus strand of NZ_JBFBIP010000030.1, from coordinate 24,835 downwards.
GGCTCATCGACCACGCCCCTCTACGTCGCGGAGAGACTGGTCGCCGGCACGAGCTACACCTTCTACGTCGTGGCGCGGGACGCCGCGGGCAACACCAGCCAGCCCTCGGCCACGCTCACCGCGACCGCCCAGACCGGACTGCCGACATTCAGCCCCTCGCCCAGCCCGTCCCCGTCGCCCAGCCCGTCCCCGTCTCCCGCGGTGTCGCCGTCTTCCTCGCCCGGCGCCGGGTGCGCGGTGACGTACGCGGCCAATGACTGGGGCGGCGGGTTCACCGCGACCGTCACGATCGCCAACACCGGCGCCACCGCGATCAACGGCTGGACCCTGAAGTTCGCCTTCCCCGGCACCCAGAAGATCAGCCCACCCGGCTGGTCGGCCACCTGGACCCAGACCGGAACCAACGTCACCGCCACCAACCTCGACTGGAACCGCACCATCAACCCCGGCCAGTCCACCCAGATCGGCTTCCAGGGCACCTACACCGGCGCCAACCCCAAGCCCGCCGCCTTCACCCTCAACGGCGCCACCTGCTCATGACGTCGACCCGCGGCACGGCCGTCCTACGCGGACGCGCCGGGCCGCCCCGTACGGGAGGTGGACGACATGCCCCTGCACAGTCTTCGTACGATCGTCGCGCTGCGCACCGCCGGCACTCCGGGCTTCGACGCCCTCCAGACGGAAGGCGACCCCGCGCCGACCGCCTTCACTCTGAACGGCACCACCTGCTCGTGATCCCTCTCACGAACGGCCCGGCGCGCGCCGATGCGCCGCGCCACCCAATAGGAAGGTGAATCACATGCACGTCAACGGTCTCCGTGCCGCCGCCGCCCTCCTGAGTGCCGGGCTCGCGCTCGCCGCGGCGGCGACACCCGCGGCCGCCCGCGTGGCGCGGGCCGAACCCGTGGACACCACCGCACCCACGGCCCCGCCGTGGATCTCGATCTGCCCGCCCCCGGTGCCCACGCCCCAGTCGAGCCCGAGCTCGCTCCTTCCCAGCCCCAAGACCACCCCCACCTTCCCCACCCCCAAAGCCAGCCCGAGCTCGCTCCTTCCCAGCCCCAAGACCACCCCCACCTTCCCCACCCCCAAGGCCGCCGTACCGCTGTGCTGGGGCCGCGCGCTCGACGACGTGGGCGTCGTGAGCTACGACGTCCAGATGAAGCAGGACGGCACGTTCGTCACAATCCAGAACACCACCTTCACCGGCGTCTCGGTCTCGTCCCTCGTCCCGGGGCAGAGCTACACGTTCCGGGTGATCGCCAAGGACGCGGCGGGGAACACGAGCCCGCCGTCGGCCGAGTACACCGCGGTCGCGACGGTCTACACCGGAACGGCGTCGCCCAGCCCTTCGCCGACACCGCCGGCACCCGACCGGACCCCGCCCACCCGTCCCGAGGGGGTGGAGCCGTACTCCGCCTACGTCAACGGCGCAGCCGGTCTGACCTGGACGAAGTCCACCGACAACGTCGCAGTCTCCGGGTACGACGTGTATGTCTGGATCGACGGCGCCTTCACCCGCGTGAACCCGAGCTTCTCCCCCTCCGGCGACAACGTCGTCGCGGTCGTGAGCGACCTCACCCCCGGACGCGACTACCTGTTCTACGTCGTGGCGAAGGACGCCGCGGGCAACCTCAGCGCGCCCTCCGACCTGGTCCGCCAGCGCGCGATGGTCGAGCCGCCCGCCGCCAGCCCGAGCCCCGGGACCGGGACCGACACCACTCCGCCCGGCACACCGACCGGACTGACCGTCATGGGCGGCATCTCCGTGCCCAACGGGATCGCCCTGGTATGGAACACGGTCAGCGACAACAGCGGCGTCCCGCCCCGTTACGACCTGTTCCGGCGGACCGACCACGGCTACGCCTACGAGGGCGAGAACGCCACCCCCCGCGACATCGTCACCGGCCTCGAAGGCGGCCGGTCGTACACCTTCCAGGTCGTCGCCCGCGACACCGCCGGCAACCTGAGCGCTCCCTCGGCGCCCTATGCGGCCGTCGCGCAGGCATTGCCCCCGGCTCCTTACTGCGACGTCTCCTACAGCACCCAGACCTGGCCCAGCGCCTTCAACGCCAACGTGAAGCTGACCAACACCGGCAGCACCGACATCGACGGATGGAAGCTGGCCTTCTCCTTCCCGCTCACCACCCAGCAGGTCGCCTCCGGCTTCAACGCCAAGTGGACGCAGACCGGCAGGGACGTCACCGCCGAGAACCTCGTCTGGGACAAGACCATCAAGCCCGGCCAGTCGTTCTACATCGGCTTCAACGGCAAACAGTCGGCCGGCAACCCCTCCCCGACCGCCTTCACCCTCAACGGCCACGCCTGCACGATTTCCTGACCGCCCCCGGCGGCCCGCCCGCGCCCTCCGGGACGCGCCGGGCCGCCGGTGGCCGCGACACCACTCTCCCGCACCGTCCTCAACGGATCTGTCATACCTGGCTTACCGTCGCTCTTCGGACATCGACGACGACAGGAAAGGAGCAGGCCGATGGACATGACGCGGGCACTGCCCATGGAGAGTCAGTGGGACCTCCTGGACGAGTACGGCTTGAACGCCCACTTCGATGCGGCCTGGATCGACACGGAGGACATGGAAGAAATCGTTCGGCGCTTCCGCGCGGACCCAAGCTCCGGAATTCCTTGTGATCTCGACAGGGCATGCCACCTGGCTCAAGATCGCGGACAGGACAGCCTGGTGTGGATCGGGGCGCACTCGCCGGGCTGGTCTGTCGCGCTCACCCTGGGCGGCGCTTTCACCTTGCGAGAGGAGGCCAGCGCGGGAGGAAGGATCATCATCGAATACTGGCATATGGCCGAGCTGGGCGAGATAGGCGATGAGGCAATCACCTATCACCAGGACGGGGAGTACATGGGCGCAGTGGGGACGGAAGGGTTTCAGGAATACGTACGCGATCTGGACGCCCGCACTTACACCGGCTTCCAGGAGGAGGTGGAGATGTACCTCATCTGCGCGGGACGGGTCACAGGCCGTTTTCTCGACCATGACTGGTTCGCGACGCCGCGTGTTCTTTACCGCGTTCCCAGGGAAGCGTGGCCTCGGCGGTGAGTTCGATGTCGCAGGAGAGAACCATCCCTTCGTCCGCCTGACCACCGTGGCCGCGGTTGCTCCGGATCTCGTGGTTGCCTGAAATGATGGCGGGATGACCGACGCGCTGCCCGGCCTTGACCCCCTCGAGCCCGCGCCCGCCGTCCCGCCACGGCGGGCCGCGGGTTACGAGATCGAGGACGAGCTGCGCGCCGCCGGTGCGGTCCACGTCGCGGGCGTGGACGAGGTCGGCCGCGGCGCCTGGGCCGGGCCGGTCGTCGTCTGCGCGGCCGTCACCGTCTTCGGCCCGCCGCCCGAGCTGCCGGGCCGCGGGCAGCGCACGGTCCGGCTGACCGATTCCAAACTGCTCGGCCCGGCCCAGCGGGAGGCGTTCGCCGCGGTCCTGCCGGACTGGCTCGCCTGTCACGCGTACGGCGAGTCGAGCCCGGAGGAGATCGACGAGGCCGGCATGACCGAGGCGCTACGGCGCGCCGCGTGCCGGGCGCTGGAGGCCCTGCCGCTGCGGCCCGACGTGGTGCTCCTCGACGGCGCGCACGACTTCCTCGGGCGGCCGTGGCGGGTGCGGTGCGAGGTCAAGGCCGACCAGCGCTCGGTGTCGGTGGCCGCCGCGTCGGTGCTGGCCAAGGTGCACCGTGACCGGCTGATGGCGGAGATCGGCGAGGAGCATCCGGCGTACGGCTTCGCCGCCAACGCGGGCTACCCCTCGCCCGTCCACCAGTCGGCCCTCGCGGAGCTGGGGCCGACGCCGCATCACCGGCTGTCGTGGTCCTACCTGGACGATCTCCCTCAGTGGCGGCATCTGCGCAAGCACCGCGACCCGCTCGCCGGCTCCGGCCAGATGACCCTCCTGTGACGCCCGTCCCGTCGGCGTTCACAACGAGCAGTCCCGGCGCTGGGCGTCACGTCTTCATGTCGAAGGGCAGGTTCTTGAAGGGAGCGTGGTCGGGCCAGGTGTCCTCGTCGAGCCTGCCCAGGGTGTAGCCCTCTTGCAGCAGCCTGCTCACGAAGTAGCGCGCGATGATGGCGTACACCGCCTCGGTCGGGTGCGCCAGGTCGCTGGTCGTGATGCGCCTGCGCATGTCGGCCGGCACCGGGTCCTGCGCCGGCTCCGGGTGGAGGCCCGGGTTGTAGAAGGGGCGCACTCCCTTTTCCTGGGCCTTCTTGGACAGCTTCCAAACGCCCAGGTTCGCGCTGACGTAGTCCATCCACGCGCTCATCCGCACGAGGTGGACCTGCCCCTGCTTGGGCGCGGCCGGCCCGTCCGGCCACTTGTCCACGAGGCTCTCGAGCATGTCGTTGTAGCGCCGGATGACGGGCTCGATCGACTGCGCCTGGGAGATGAACGTGGGGTCTCCGAGGCCCTCCATGAACCGGATGGCGTTGTAGACGCTCGGCAGGTCGATCAGGATGAAGTGGTTGTCATTCCTTCTGGCGACGCTGGGCTTGCGGCCCTTGTCGCCGGGCTCTGTGTTGATCAGCTCGACCAGGGACTGGATCTCCGCCACGGCCGGAAAGACTCCGACGCCCTTCACGAGATCGTTCGGGTAGGTCGTGCTCCATGACAGCCACGATTCGTACTCGTGCGTGCCCGGCACGCTCTTCGTCTTGGCCGGGTCGTAGTCGGGGCGCAGCGCCGTTACGAAGTCGTTGAGCCCGATCCAGATGACGTGCATCGTCGGGCCGCCGAACGACTTTCCCAGCATCTCGCGTTGCGTGATGTGGTCCTCCACCTGACCTCTGAGGTAGGTGAGGGCTCCGAACTTGGGCGCCCAGTCGGTGGTGACGATGGAGCCGCCCATCGCGTAGTTGACGTATTTGATCTCCGGCGGTTTCTCCTTCTTCTCCTCCTCCTCGTCCTCCTTCTCCTTGCCCTTACCCTTCGCCTTCCGCTCGTTTTCCAGCATCTGGAGGTATTCGTCCAGATCCAGTGGGGGCTTGGGCTGGACCGGCCTGTCCCAGGACTCGACCCCGAGGACGGAGTAGCCCGACAGAGTGCGGTAGTTGGTGGACTTGCTGATCGCCAGGTCGCGGTTTCCCCACATGAGCGTCTCGCCGGTGGACCACTCGACGACGAAGTCGGTCCAGTTCTTCCCGTCGCTGAAGCGGCCCGTTTCGTTCACGCGCATCGCGCGGGAGAGCCGGCCGAGCTCTCCGGTGGGCCACAGCCATTTGTTGCCGATGTCGGACATGCTGTCGCCGAGAATTACGAGGTTCTTGATGTCGACCATTGTCTCCCCAGGGCTGGAGGGTCATTGCCGCTGAACCGTGCGGAGACATCTCCCGGGCGCCTACGTGAGGCCGGACGACATCCGTATCAGGCTCCACATGATGTCTCGTGCCCACACCTTAAGGTCTGAATTCACGAATGAATAGACACGGGACGACATCGGGACGAGATATCCAAGCCTGACCTAATTTTTCTTTTTTCCGGTAATGCGTACCCTGGTTGCGCATATGTCAGATATGCGCCGCATTTCCTACTTACTGCCGGGCGATATCGCCCGGGATCAGGCCCATGCCGTCCGGGACGGCCGCGGGGTCGGAGCCCACGTGGAGCGGCTTGTTGTCCCGGTCGACGAAGACGACTCGGGGCTTCAACTCCTTGATCTTCTCCTCGGCGACCAGCGCGTACGCGATGATGATCACAAGGTCGCCGACCGATATGAGCCGGGCGGCGGCGCCGTTGATGCCGATGACGCCAGAGCCCGCCGGGCCCTCGATGACGTACGTGGACAGGCGGTTGCCGTTGTCGATGTCGACGATGTCGACCTTCTCACCCTCGACGAGGTCGGCCTCGGCCATGAGGTCCGCGTCGATCGTCACCGAGCCGACGTAGTGCAGATCGGCCTGCGTGACGGTGGCGCGGTGGATCTTCGACTTCATCAGCGTGCGGAACATGATCTCCCACCGGGGTGCGGACGGCCCTCCTCACGAGCGCCCTCGATGGTATGTCACACGTCCGACCGGCAGGACCTCGGCCCGTCGACGGCGGCCTTCAGCGACCAGTGGCCGCCCCGGCCGGGCGCCGGAGCCGCCCGGCCACGACGGCCATGACGGCGAAGGCCACGGCCGTGCAGCCGATCTGCGCGAGGGCGGTGGAGGTGGGCACGAAGGGCAGATCACCCAGGTCGCCGAGGGCCGCCGCGGGCACGAACAGGCACAGCGCGGCCCGCCGTCCGACGGCCGAGCGGCACGCGTACCCCGCCGCCAGCGCCACCACGACCAGCCACGGCACGGGTTTCCAGGCCACGACGTCCTGATAGACGGTCACGTCCACCCAGCGCACGAGAGCCTTGGCGGCGGTCAGCCCTGCCAGCGCGAGCGGTCCCCACACGAGGAAGGCGTGCCGGGGGATGCGGGTGATCGCACGGTGCGCCGCGGGAACGAAGGCGATGGCGATCGCCGCCACCTTCGCCAGCAGGACGAAAGCGTGGTTCGGCAGCAACAGCGTGCCCGGAGCCAGCAGGTGCGGGTGGGCGACCTGGTACAGCACGAACGCGACCGCGCCGAGCGCGGCGATCCACCGGTGGCCGAGCCGGACGGCCAGCGCGGGCAGAGCCGCGGCCGCGATGTCCTCGGCCAGAAAACGGATCGTGACCGACTGCGCCAGCACCGGGACGCCCACGGTGTGCACCGCCCGGCTCGTCGTCAACAGCTCGGTCGCCAGCGCGTCGGCCAGCATCAGGAACGGCCACAGTGCCACGGCGAGCGCCAGACCGTCCCGCCACGCGGGCGCGGAGACCGGGCCGAAGGCCCGCCGGCCGTGCACGCGCAGGGCGCCCCACAGCAGATCGGCGACGTCCGCCGGGTGCGGCCGGGTCTGCCCGGGACGGACCCCGGCCATGAGCACGCCGATCATCTCCTCCCCGTGCCGGGCGAGGTGATCGCGCGGGTAGCAGGCCAGGAGTCGCCGATACCGGGATTCGAGCGGGCTCATGCCGCGCCTCCCTGTCCGGCGACGCGCAGGCGCGCGACGGCCGCGCTCGCATGCCTGTGCATCCGCTCGGCCTCCGCCGCCAGCCTGGCCGCGCCGTCGCCGGTCAGCCGGTAGTAGCGCCGCAGCCTGCCGTCCACGATCTCCTCCCGGTCCTCGGCGATGAGGCCTTCCGACAGGAGGCGGTCGATGGCGGCGTACAGGGTGCCGGCCCGCAGACGAACCTGTCCGTCGGAGATGCGTTCCACGTCGGCGATGACGCCGTACCCGTGCTGCGGGCCGGCGGCGAGCGCGGTCAGGATCAGGAAGCTGGGCTCCTGCATTTGCCTCATATGATCAATATATATCGATGATCTATATGTGACAACGAGCACGCGGAGTCAGGCCGGGGCGGCCTCCCCGGGTGTGACGTACTCGACCGACGCGTCGAGCAGCCACTCCGCGACGTACGCGGCGAAGGACGAGCGCACCAGCAGGCGGAAGCCGTCCTCACCGGCGACCAGGACGACTCCCGCCCTGGCCAGCATGGTCTGGGCGCACCGGCCCGGGCCGAACACCCGGGGGTGCAGGTCGAGCGCGCAGCCGTGGGCCAGCACGTCCCGTGCCCGCTCCCCCGCCACCACGAAGGCGGTGCGCTGGGCCGACACGTCGACGACCGAGACGTGCTCGCCGGCCGCCGCCTCCCCGATCCGGTCCACGAGGTCGCGCGCGGCGCCGTCGGGGCCGATCACCAGCCACTCGTCGGGCCCCAGCCACAGCGCCTCCAGGCCGCCGCCGCCCACGGCGGTGCCGGGCTCCACGGGCAGCGGCACCCCGACCGCCGTCCCGATCCGCTCCGCCGCCGGGCTCTTGGGGTCCACCCGGAGGTTGATCTGGGTCAGGAAGGGGATCTCGGCCAGGCGCAGGCCGCCGCCCGCGCTCGCCGCCTCGAACCTCGCCGCGAACGCCGCGGCCGGGCTCCTGCGCTCAGCCGTCGGCACTGCCGTCGTCACAGCCAACGACTCAGCCATCGCGGCGCGCTCCTTCCGGGTCGTACAGGACGTGAGAGGTCACAGTGACGGGCACCAGGTCCGCCCCGACCGGCGCGTACAGCCGTTCGCCGATCCGCTCGCGCCCGCCGCTCACCAGCGCGAGCGCGAACGTACGGCCCAGCGCGGCGCTGCGGTAGCCGGAGGTGACGAAGCCGAGCGTCGGGACCGGCGGCTCGGGCGGCGCCGAGGTCTCCACGAGATGGGCGCCCTCGGGCAGCAGCACGGCGGGGTCCTCCGGCAGCAGGCCGACCAGGTGCTTGCGGTCGGGGCGGGAGGTGTCCGCCCGGGTGAAGGACCGCTTGCCGATGAAGTCGGCCTTCTTCTTCGAGACGATCCACTCCATGCCGAGGTCCTGCGGGGTGACCGTGCCGTCGGTGTCCTGGCCGACGATCGGGAACCCCTTCTCGGCGCGCAGCACGTGCATGGTCTCGGTGCCGTACGGCGTGACCTCGCCGGACGCCATGACCGCCTCCCACAGGGCGAGCCCGAACCAGGAGGACACGTTGATCTCGTAGGCCAGTTCCCCCGAGAAGCTGATCCGGCAGACCCGCGCCGGGATCCCGGCGACCTCGGCGTCCCGCCAGGTCATGAACGGGAAGCTGTCGTTGCCGGCCGCGAGGCCCGGCGCGAGCCGTGCCAGCACCGCACGGGAACGCGGCCCGGCGAGCGCCACGGTCGCCCACTGCTCGGTGACCGAGGTGCAGTGGACCCGCAGGTCCGGCCACTCGGTCTGCAGCCACTCCTCCATCCAGTCGAGCACCGCCGCCGCGTTGCCCGTGGTCGTGGTGACGAGGTAGTGGTCGTCCGCCAGCCGGATGACGGTGCCGTCGTCGAAGACCATGCCGTCGGGGCGGCACATCACGCCGTAGCGGATCGAGCCGACCTTGAGCGTGCTCATCATGTTCGTGTAGAGCCGGTCGAGGAACACCGCGGCGTCGGGACCGATCACGTCGATCTTCCCGAGTGTGGAGGCGTCCATCGCTCCCACGCTCTCGCGTACGGCGGCGCACTCCCGCAGGACGGCGGCCTCCATGTCCTCACCCGGCTGCGGATAGAACCAGGGCCGCTTCCACTGGCCGACGTTCTCGAACAGGGCTCCGCGCGCCACGTGCCACTCGTGCATCGACGTCACGCGGACCGGGTCGTGCAGCGGGCCCCGGTCGCGGCCCGCCAGCGCGGCGAACGAGACCGGCGTATACGGCGCGCGGAACGTCGTGGTCCCGAGCTCGGCGACGTCGACGCCGAGCGCGTGCGCCACGATGCCGCTGGTCAGCAGCCCGGACGTCTTGCCCTGGTCGTGTGCCGTGCCGGCCGTGGTGTAGCGCTTGACGTGCTCCACCGAAGTGAGGCCCGCGCCGACCGCGCGCAGCACCTCTCCCACGGTGACGTCCCGCTGCAGGTCCACGAAGTGCGTGCGGTAGTCGGCGTCCTTTCCGCGGGCCTCGACGAGCCACAGGTGCTCGGCGGGCGCGGCGGCGGGCTCCTCCTCGGCCACCGGCACACATATCTCGGACGGCACAGGGATCTCGGACGGCACAGATACCTCGGACGGTGCGGCGATCTCGGACGGTGCGGCGATCTCGGACGGTAGGGCGCTGTCAGAAGGCAGGGCGCTGTCAGAAGGCACGGCGCTGTCAGAAGGCACGGGGAACCCGGCCGCGGCCAGCGCGCGGCGGCCCGCCTCGGCGCCGTCCTCCAGGCAGGCCCGCAGCGTACGGACGCCCGTGCCCCCGACACCCCTCGCGAACCCGGCGGCCTCGACCGCCTGGCGGGTCTCGCCGGGCGTGAACGCGCCCAGCTCCTCGTCGTAGCGCAGCGTGCCCCCGGCCTGGCTGAACAGGTGCACCACCGGCGACCAGCCGCCCGACACGAGCAGCAGGTCGGCGGGGATCTCCCGCACACCGCCACCCGCGCCCCGTGTTTCCAAGCGCGGGGCGACCTCGACCGAGGAGACCTCGCCCTCGCCCTTCGCGGCGGTGACCACGTGGCCGGTCAGGACCTCGATGCCGCGCGCGGCGCAGCGGCCGGCCCACGCCTCGCCGGGCGCCTGCCGTACGTCGGCGATCGCGGCGATCTCGACGCCGGCGTCGGCGAGGTCGAGCGCCGCGGCGTACGCGCTGTCGTTGGTGGTGAACACGACCGCCCGGCGTCCGGGCAGGACGCGGTGGCGGTTCGCGTACGTGCGGGCCGCACCGGCCAGCATCACGCCGGGCAGGTCGTTCCCGGCGAACGCGACGAACCGCTCGTGGCCGCCGGTCGCCAGCACCACGCGCTTCGCGCGGACGCGCCAGACGCGCTCACGTGCCATGCCGGCGGGCGCCTGGGCGCCCAGGTGGTTCGTCCGGCGCTCCACCGCGATGACGTAGTTGTCGTCGTAGTGGCCGACCACCGTGGTGCGGCGCAGCACGCGCACCTCCGGCAGGGCGGCCAGCGCGGCGACCTCCCCGGCCGCCCACTCGCGGCCCGGCCTGCCGTCGAGCGTCTCGGTCGTGCCGAGCAGGCTCCCGCCCGGCTCGGGCCGTTCGTCGGCGAGGATCACCCGCGCGCCGGCCCGCGCGGCCACGCCCGCGGCGGCGATGCCGGCCGGTCCCGCGCCGACCACGAGCACGTCGCAGTGGGCGTGCACGGCGTCGTAGCGCGCCGAGTCGGGCCTGTCGGCCAGCCTGCCCTGTCCCGGCAGGCCCGTGGCCACCAGGCCGTCGTACAGCTCGACGGTCGTCGCCTGGAGCATGGGCTCGGGAAAGGGCTCCTCGATCTGGACGAGCGCGTTCGGCTCCTCGCTGCCCGCGGCGTACACGCCGCGCGGACGGCCGAGCTTGATGCTGCTCGCCACCGCGCGCACGCCGTTGGCCAGCAGCGCCGAGGCCAGCGTGTCGCCCTCAAGGCCCTCGTAGTCCCGGCCGTCGAACCGGAAGCGCAGCGTCTTCCCCGTCGCCCCCTCCCGGCGGTACGGCTGCGCTCCGCTCATTCGCTCGCTACGCTCGCCGGCCCTGCTCATTCGCTCGCTACGCTGGCCGGCCCTGCTCATTCGCTCGCTACGCTGGCCGGCCCTGCTCATTCGCTCGCTACGCTGGCCGGCCCTGCCGGTTCGCTCGCTCATGCGGTCACCGGTCGTGGCTCGCCCACCCGGTAAACGGCGTGGATCTCGTTGGTGGCGGTGTCCCGTACGGCGTTGAACCAGCGGCGGCACCCGGCGGTATGGCTCCACCGCTCCGCGAACAGGCCCTTGGGATTGTCGCGGAAGAACAGGTAGCGGGCCCACTCCTCGTCGGAAAGGGCCGCCGGGTTCTCCGGGTAGGCGACGTGGGCCTGCCCCCCGTAGTGGAACTCGGCCTCGTCCCGTGGCCCGCACCACGGGCAGGGAATCAGCAGCATGTACCTCTCCGTATCAGTGCGCGACGGCGGCGGCGCCGTGCTCGTCGACGAGCTTGCCGGTGGTGAACCGCTCGAGGGAGAAGGGGGCGTTGAGCGGGTGCGGCTCGCCGGTGGCGACCGTGTACGCGTAACACCAGCCGACGCCCGGCGTGGCCTTGAACCCCCCGGTGCCCCAGCCGCAGTTGACGTACAGGTCCTCGACCGGGGTGAGCCCGACGATCGGCGAGGCGTCGGGGGTCACGTCCACCACGCCACCCCAGGTCCGCAGCACGTGCGCCCGGGCGAAGACCGGGAACAGCTCCAGCGCGGCCGACATCTGCCGCTCGATGATGTGGAACGCGCCGCGCTGGCGGTAGGAGTTCGCCGCGTCGATGCCCGCGCCCATGACCAGCTCGCCCTTGTGCGCCTGGCTGACGTACACGTGGACCGCGTTGGACATGACCACGGTCGGGTGCACCGGCTCCAGCAGCTCCGACACCAGCGCCTGCAGCGGGTGGCTCTGCAGCGGCAGCGACACCCCGGCGTACCCGGCGACGACCGAGGAGTGCCCGGCGGCGGCGAGCGCGACCTTCCCGGCCGCGATCGGGCCCCGGGTGGTCCGGACGCCGGTCACCCGGCCGTCGCGCACGTCGAGGCCGGTCACCTCGCAGTGCTCGATCATGTCGACGCCGAGGTCGGCCGCCGCCTTGGCGAAGCCCCACGCCACGTAGTCGTGCTTGGCGATGCCTGCTCGCGGCTGGTAGGTGGCGCCGAGCACGGGGTAGCGCACGTCCGGGGAGATGTCGACGATCGGGCAGACCTCCTTGACCTGCTCCGGCGTCAGCCACTCGGCGTCCACGCCGTTGAGCCGGTTGGCGTTGACCCGGCGCACGCTGTCGCGCACGTCCTGGAGGCTGTGCGCCAGGTTGAGCACGCCGCGCTGGCTGAACAGCAGCGGGTAGCCGAGGTCTTCCTCCAGCCCCTCCCACAGTTTCAGCGCGTGCTCGTAGATGCCCGCGCTCTCGTCCCAGAGGTAGTTGGACCGGATGATCGTGGTGTTGCGGGCCATGTTGCCGCCCGCGAGCCAGCCGCGCTCCAGCACCGCGACGTTCGTGACGCCGTGGTTCCTGGCCAGGTAGTAGGCCGTGGCGAGGCCGTGGCCGCCGCCGCCGACGATCACCACGTCGTACGCGCGCTTCGGCTCGGCCGAGCGCCACAGCCGGTCGGGGTGGTCGGGCAGGTCCGCGCCCGGCGTCCTGCGCCCCTGACTGCTGGGACTCATCGGGCCTGTCTGCTCGCCCCAGACATCCAGAGTGGCCCGCTGGCGGCGTGTCTCGCCGCCGATCGCCGCCGCCACCTCCGGGTCGGCCTCGGCGAGCGGCGCGTCCATCACCGAATCGTCCACTTCAGTCCTCACTAGCTGCGCAGGCGTTCCATGGCGGGGTCGAACAGCGGCTCCTCGGCGACCGCGGCGGTGACCCGCCGGTCGAAGTAGCCGATCTCCAGCGTCCGTCCGGGCGTCGCGAGCTCGGCGGGCAGCCAGGCGTAGGCGATGCCCTTGCCGATCGTGTAGCCGAAGGCCGCGCTGGTGACGTAGCCGACGGCGGCCTCACCGTCGTACACCGGCTCCTTGCCCATGACGACCTGGGCCGGATCGTCGACGGTCAGGCAGGTCAGACGGCGGCGCACGTTCTCCTTGCGCCGCTCCAGCGCCTCGCGGCCGATGAAGTCGCCCTTGTCCATCTTCACCGCGAACCCGAGCCCGGCCTCGTACGGGTCGTGCTCGAAGGTCATGTCGGTGCCGAAGGACCGGTAGCCCTTCTCCAGACGCAGGCTCGCGAAGGCGCCGCGCCCACCGGCGAGGATGCCATGTCGCTGCCCGGCCTCCCAGAGCGTGTCCCACAGCTTCGCGCCCAGGTCGGCGGTGGTGTAGAGCTCCCAGCCCAGCTCGCCGATGTACGACAGCCGCAGCGCGGTCACCGGCACGGTGCCGATGTACGCCTTCTTCGCCCGGAAGTAGCGGAAGCCCTGGTTGGAGAAGTCGGCGTCGGTCAGCGGCTGGACGAGGTCACGGGCGCGGGGGCCCCAGACGCCGAGGCAGCAGGTGCCGGCCGTGATGTCGCGGACCATGACCGAGCCGTCCGCGGGCAGGTGACGGTGGAACCAGTCGAGGTCGAGGTTGCCGTTGGCGCCGACCTGGAACACGTCGCGGCCCAGCCGGGCGACGGTCACGTCGCTGCGGATGCCGCCGTCGGTGTCGAGCAGCAGGCAGTAGGTCACCGAGCCGACCGACTTGTCCATCTGGCCGGTCGTCAGCCGCTGCAGGAAGGCCAGGGCGCCGGGGCCCGCGACCTCAAGCCGCTTCAGCGCGGTCATGTCGTAGAGCGCGACGGACTCGCGGGACGCCTGGGCCTCCGCGCCGACGATCGGCGACCAGTAGCGCGCCGCCCAGTCGTCGGGCGTGGGGATGTCGCGGCCCTCCAGCAGGCGGGCGTTGGCGCCGTACCACTGCGGCCGCTCGTAGCCGACGGCCTCGAGGAAGAAGGCGTCCAGCTCGCGCTGCCGGGCGTGGAAGGGGCTGAGGCGCAGCGGCCGCGGCTCCTCCATCGGCTGGAGCGGGTGGATGATGTCGTAGACCTCGACGAAGTTCTGACAGTCGCGGGCCAGCACATACTCGGGCGCGAGCTGGTGCGGCTCGAACCGGTTGACGTCGCACTCGTGCAGATCAAACGACGAGCAGTGGCCGTCGACCAGCCACTCGGCCATCGCCTTGCCGACGCCGGCGGAGTGGGTCACCCAGACCGCCTCGGCGACCCAGAAGCCCTTCACCTCGGGGGACTCGCCCATGAGGGGCATGTGGTCCTGGGTGAAGGAGAACAGTCCGTTGATGCCCTCGTCGATCTTCGCCGCGCGGGTGCCGGACAGCAGCCGCTGCGTCTCGGTCCACGCGTCCTCGAAGTCCTCCGGCGTGAACGTCAGCACCGACGGCATGACCTCGGCCTCGTCCACCGACAGCAGGTCCTCGGGCTTGACCGGCATCGGCCGGTGGCCGTAGTAGCCGATGCCGATGCCGTCGAACCGCTGGCGGTAGTAGAGGTCGGCGTCCTGGTGGCGCAGGATCGGCAGCGTCGCCTCCTCCTCGCGCCCGGCGAGGTCGGACGCCTGGCCGGTCCAGGCGAGCTGATGTGCGAGCGGGGTCAGCGGCAGCGACATGCCGACCATGCCGGCGACCTTCGGGCCCCAGATGCCGGCGCAGCAGACCACGACGTCGGCGGGGATCTCGCCCTGGTCGGTCACCACACCGGTCACCCGGCCGTCCTCGGTGCGGATGTCCAGCACCTCGTGGCGCTCCAGCACCCGTACGCCACGGGACCGGGCACGCCTGAGTTGGGCGTCGACCGCGCGTACGGCCTTGGCGACGCCGTCGGTGGGGATGTGCAGGCCGCCGAGCACGACGCCGGGGTCGAGCAGGGGGAAGAGCCCGGCGCATTCGGCGGGGGTGAGCAGGCGCGACCCGACGCCCCAGGACGTGGCCCAGCCGTGTCTGCGGTGCAGTTCTGCGAGCCGTTCCGGGCTGGTCGCGACCTCCAGCCCGCCGACCTGGAGGAAACAGGGCTCGCCGTCGAGGTCGAGCGAGCAGAACTTCTCGACGGTGTAGCGCGCCATCTCGGTCATGGTCTTCGACCCGTTGATCTGGAAGACCAGTCCGGGGGCGTGTGAGGAGGAGCCCCCGGTCGCGGGCACCGGGCCCTGGTCGACCACGGTGACGTCTGTCCAGCCCCGGGCCGACAGTTCGTCGGCGAGTGCCGCACCGACGACGCCTGCTCCGATGATGACGACGCGCGGGCCCGTCATACCCACCTCCACTGTTGCGCTATGCGCAACAAAAGGCGATCAACGCAACAAGCGTGACGCGTCATATTGCGAGTGTCAAGAAGGCGTCGACGACCTCCGCCGGCACCGGGTTGTTCAGCCGCTCCACGTATGCGCGCGGCCGTCGATCTCCTCGGGGCCGAACTGCGGCGCCCGCCTCGTCCCGGCGCCGACGCCGTACTCCCCACGCCGCTGGACCTGTGCCGTCCGGTACGTTCACGGACGCTCGGGAGCACCGAGCAGGCCGCGGTTGTACCCCTCCGCGACCGCGGCCGCACGGTCGTTGACGTCGAGCTTCGCATAGATGTTGAGCAGGTGGGTCTTGACCGTGGCCTCGGTGATGAACAGCCGGGCGGCCGCCTCCCGGTTGGTGTGCCCGGCCGCGACCAGGCGCAACACCTCCAGCTCGCGCCGGCTCAACGGGCCGGTCGACGGCGCCGGGGTGCGCAGCCGGCTCATCAGGCGGGCGGCGACCGACGGAGAGAGCGCGACCTCGCCGCGGGCGGCCGCGCGTACGGCGCGCAGCAGCTCGTCCCGCGGCGCGTCCTTGAGCAGGTAGCCGGTGGCGCCGGCCTCGATCGCGGGCAGCACGTGGCTGTCGGTGTCGTAGGTGGTCAGCACCAGCACCCGGGCCGGTACGCCGCGCCGGGTCAGCTCGCCGGTCGCGGTGACGCCGTCCATGCCGGCCATCCGCAGGTCCATCAGGATCACGTCCGGCCCGAGCGCCTCGGCCAGCCGGACCGCCTCGGCCCCGTCCGCCGCCTCGCCGACCACGACGAACTCGGGGTCGCGGGCGAACATGCTGCTCAGCCCGTCGCGTACCACCGGGTGGTCGTCGGCGACGAGCAGCTTGATCGGGTCACTCACGAACGCACCTCCGGCGCCTCGGCGGGCAGGCAGGCCGAGATCCCGGTCCCACCCCCCACCTCCGATTCGATCTGCAACGTGCCCGACAACGCCTCGATCCGCTGCCGCATCGCCACCAGCCCGAAGCCCCCGTCGCGCTCGACCCGGACCGTCGGGTCGAAGCCGCGGCCGTCGTCGCGGACGTCGAGGGCCACCTGCCGGTCCATGTAGGAAAGGGTGAGACCGACGCGGGTGGCGGTGCCGGCGTGCTTGGCGACGTTGGCCAAGGCCTCTTGCGCGACCCGCAACAGGGCGACCTCCGCCTCCGGGCGCATCGTGCGGGTTTCGCCCGTGACGGTGACCCGGGCCGGGATGCCGTGTCGGGCCGACCACTCGGCCGCCACTTCGGTGACGGCGTCGGCCAGGCGGCCGGTCTCCAGCGGCTCAGGGCGCAACTCGTTCACCGAGCGCCGCGCCTCGGTCAGTCCCTCCCGGGCCAGCGCGGTCGCCGCCGCGTGGTGCCGGCGCCACGCGGCCGGGTCGTCCGCCGCGTGCTCGGCCGCCTGCAACTGGGTGACGATACCGGTCAGGCTCTGGGCCAGCGTGTCGTGGATCTCCCGAGCCATCCGGGCCCGCTCGTCCAGGACGCCGGCCGCTCGGGCCTGCTCGACCAGCCGTTCCTGCAGCGCCGCGTTTTCGGCCAGCGCCGCGGCCAGCCGCGCGTTGGCCTCCCGGGCCTCGCGCAGCGCCGCCTCCCGGGAGTCGTAGTAACGCGCGCCGATCTCGCCCATCCAGGCCACCAGGCACATCGGCGCGATGTTGACGGCCAGGACCCCCAGGTATTCGAGGCGGCCGACCCAGGAGCCGATGTCCAGGCCGGCCGACTGTGCCGTGCCGGCCACCACCGCGGCGCCGGCGATGAAGTACAGCTCGCGCGGCCAGCCGATGATCCGGTACGCGTAGAAGTACAGCACCGGACTGTAGAGGCCGAACCACGGGTTGCGCAGGGCCATGACCAGGCCGAACACGATCAGGCCCGCCAGGAAGACGCCCATCACGCCGATCCGGTCGCGCCACGGCGGATGCAGCGTGAAGAGCACCAGGCTCCACACCGCGGCCGCCGCGCAGAGCGCGAGGTCGATGGCGAGGGAGCCCGGCTGGTCGTGCTTGAAGGCGATGGTCAGGGCGGCCATGACGGCCAGCAGCACGTAGGGGACCACCGTGACCATGGGCCGGAACCGCCGTTCCCAGCCCGCCGGTCCGGCCATCTGCCAACTCTGCATCGCGCACCCTACTCCCAGCGGAACAATCTAGCCGCCGCCACGGCTGCCCCGGCCGCCCACGCGAGCAACGTGACCAGAGCGAGCCAGTGCGGCCAGCGCCCGTTCGTGGCGTCCTGCATCGCGGTGACCGCGGCGCCCATCGGGGTGGCCTGGCTGATGTGCCGCAGCATCGCCGGCATGACCGGGATCGGCAGGAACAGGCCGCCGAGGAAGACCAGCGGGTAGAAGACGACGGCGCCGAGCGCGTTGGCCGCCCGTCCACCGGGTGCGGCCGCGGTGACGAGGAGGCCGACGGCCGTCAGCGCGAGCGCCGCCAGCAGCGTGGTCAGCAGGAAGCCGGCCATCTGCCGGGGCAGCACCACCCCGAACGCGAACCGCGCGACCAGCAACAGCGTGGCCACCGCGACCGCGGCGGTCAGCAGCATGACGATCAGCTGCGCGGCCAGCACCCGGACCGGCCCGACCGGTGTGGTCCGCAGCCGCCGCAGCACCCCCTTCTCGCGGTAGCCGGCGAGCACCGGCGGCAGCACGTTCAGGGCGAGCATGCCCAGAGCGAAGGCGACCAGGATGGGTACGTAGGTGTCCAGCAGCGTCAACCCGCCGAGGTCGGTCCTGCGCTCGTTGTAGAACGGCAGGTTGCCGAAGATGATCAGCAGGAGCAGCGGCAGCCCGACGCCGAAGGCCGGCCCCGACTTCTCCCGCAGGAACAGCTTCAGCTCGGTCAGCGTCAGCGTTGTCATGAGGTCCTCCCGGTCAGCGCGACGAACGCGTCCTCCAGCGTGGGTCGCCCGGCGTGCTCGATGAGCTCGGCCGGCGTACCGGTGACCAGCACCCGGCCGGCGTCGATCACCGCGATCCGGTCGCAGAGGCGTTCGGCCTCCGGCATGAAGTGAGTGACCAGCACGATCGTGACGCCGGCGGCGCGGACGCCGGCGATCAGTTCCCACGTGTCGCGCCGGGCGTGCGGGTCCAGCCCGGTGGTGAGCTCGTCGAGTACGGCGATCCGGGGCCGCCCGACCAACGCGAGCGCGATGGCGAGCCGCTGCCTCTGGCCGCCGGAGAGTCTCCCGTACGGTGTCCTCTCCCGTCCGGCCAGCCCGAGCTGCGCCAGCAGCTCCTCCGGATCGGCCGGGTCCGAATAGAACGACTGGTAGAGCCGCATCGCCTCGCCCACCCGCAGCCGCTCGGGCAGCCGGCTGTCCTGCAGTTGCACACCCACCCACCGGGTCAGCTCGGCGTGGTCGCGCATCGGGTCCCTGCCCAGCACGCGGATCCGGCCGCGGTCCGGCGCCCGCAGGCCCACGAGGCATTCCACGGTCGTGGTCTTCCCCGCGCCGTTGCGCCCGAGGATGCCGAAGATCTCCCCTTGTGCCACGGTGAACGAGACGTCGTCCACCGCCACCGTGCCCCCGTAGCTCTTGCGGAGGTTCTCCACCTCGATCACCGCGCTCACGGCCGGACCACCGGGCGCCGGTTGATCTGCACGACCACGGGGAGCAGGAGCAGGCCGCAGACGCCCTGCTCGAGCTTGAACCAGAGCGGGAACAGGCCGGGCAGCGCGATGATCACCACGATCGCGACCAGCATGACCGCGGTGACGACGCGCAGCCGCAGCAGCATCCGGCGGTCGCCGCGGGCCGCCCGGACCGCGAAGAACAGCGTGAGCAGCGAGGCGGCGGCGACGAGCGTACCGCGGACCCAGACCGCGTCGGCGGCCACCGCCGGGGCGCGCCGAAACGCGATCATCGTCATCAGTGTCAGCAGGCTGACCGCGGCGTACCCGATGATCAGCCAGACCACAGTGCGCATGTTCGTGTGCCTCCGTCTTCTCGTTCGCCGACGGAAATCAGCGTCGCAACGGAGGCGCCTCACGCGGATCGCCCGATCTCCCGAGCGGGCGGTGGAATCGGCCGCTCGCCCACGCGGTGGAGCGAATCCACCGATCGGTGGATTCAGGGGCGTGCAAGCAGGGCGGGGAATCCCGCGACGCCCCGGCTCGGGTTGCGTCGAGCGCTACAGTCGCGCTATGAGCAACGACGCTTCCGCCGCCAGGGCCGAGGCCAACGGCGGCGGCGTGCAGTCCGTGGACCGGGCGATCAGCATCATGGAGATCCTCGCCGCCCGCGGGCAGGCCGGGGTCACCGAGATCGCCGCCGAGATCGAGGTCCACAAGTCGACCGCGTTCCGCCTGCTCGGTGCCCTGGAGGCGCGCGGGCTCGTCGAGCAGACCGAGGACCGCGGCAAGTATCGCCTCGGCTTCGGGCTCGTCCGCCTCGCCGGCAGCGTCTCCATGCGGCTGGACGTCACCCAGCAGAGCAGGCCCGTGTGTCAGCGTCTGGCCGAGGAGATCGGCGAGACGGTGAACATCGCCGTGCTGCGCTCGCACTACGCGGTCAACCTCGACCAGGTGCGCGGCCCGTCCGCCGTCACCGCCCACAACTGGGTGGGCCAGCTCACGCCCCTGCACGCGACGTCGAGCGGCAAGGTCCTGCTGGCGTACGTGGACCGGCAGCGCCGCGACGACCTGCTGCGCGCCGCCGGCCTCCAGCGCTACACACCGAGCACGGTGACCTCGGTGGAGCGCCTGGAGCGGGAGCTGGCGGAGGTGCGCGAGCACGGCTACGCACGCACGCTGGAGGAGCTGGAGGTGGGCCTGAACGCGCTCGCCGCCCCCGTCCGCTCCTTCGGCGGAGAGGTCGTGGCGGCGGTCAGCGCCTCAGGGCCCGCCTACCGGTTCAGTGAGGGCCGCATGCGCGAGCTGGCCCCCGTCCTCGTCAAGGGAGCCGAGGAGATCAGTCACCGCCTGGGCGGCTGACCGTCTCCTCCGCCGCACCCACCTCCAGGCGTGCCGCGGCACGACGCAGCCGTACGACGACGCTCTTGGACGTGGGTGTGTTCGACGTCTCGGCCACCGAGTCCAGGGGCACCAGCACGTTGGTCTCAGGGAAGTACGCGGCGCAGCAGCCCCGCGCCGTCGGATAGGCGACGGCCCGGAACCCCTCGGCCACGCGCTCGCCGTCCGGCCACTCGCTGATGAGGTCGAGCATGTCGCCGTCCGCCAGGCCGCGCTCGGCCAGGTCGTCGGGGTGGACGAAGACCACCCGCCGCCCGTTCTTGATCCCGCGGTAGCGGTCGTTGAGCCCGTAGATGGTCGTGTTGTACTGGTCGTGGCTGCGCACGGTCTGCAGCAGGAGGCGGCCCCGCGGCACCCGCAGCACCTCCAGCGGATTGACCGTGAAGTTCGCCTTTCCCGTGACCGTGGGGAAGCGGCGCTCGTCGCGCGGCGCGTTCGGCAGCGCGAAGCCGCCCGGCCTGCGCACCCTCGCGTTGAAGTCGCCGAACCCGGGCACCACCCGCTCGATGCGGTCCCTGATCGCGTCGTACCCCGCTTCGAACTCGGCCCACGGCACGTGCGGGTCGTCGTCGCCGAGCAGCTCGCGCGCCAGCCGGCACACGATCGCCACCTCCGACAGCAGCGCGTCCGAGGCCGGGCGCAGCCGCCCACGCGAGGCGTGCACCATGCCCATCGAGTCCTCGACCGTGACGAACTGCTCGCCGCCGGCCTGGACGTCCCGCTCGGTGCGGCCGAGCGTGGGCAGGATGAGCGCCTGCTCGCCGCACACGGCGTGCGACCGGTTCAGCTTCGTCGACACCTGTACGGTGAGACGGCAGTTGCGCAGGGCCGCCTCCGTCGCGGCGGTGTCCGGCGTGGCCGAGACGAAGTTGCCGCCCATCGCGAAGAACACCGTGGCGTCGCCGTCGCGCATGGCGCGGATGGCCTCCACGGTGTCGTGGCCGTGCTCGCGCGGCGGCGGGAAGCCGAACTCCTTCTCCAAGGCGTCGAGGAACTCCGGTTTGGGCTTCTCGTAGATGCCCATCGTCCGGTCGCCCTGCACGTTCGAGTGCCCGCGTACGGGACAGACGCCGGCGCCGGGCCGTCCCACGTTGCCGCGCAGCAGCAGGAAGTTGACGACCTCCCTGATCGTCGGGACCGACTTGCGGTGCTGAGTGAGGCCCATCGCCCAGCAGACCACGATCGAGCGGGCGGCCAGCACGTCGCGGGCCGTCTCCTCGATCTCGGTCCTGGTCAGCCCGGTCGCCTCCAGCACCTCGTTCCAGTCGAGCCCGCGTACGTGCGTCTCCCAGGCGTCGAACCCGTGTGTGTGCGCCTCGACGAACTCGCGGTCCACCACCGTGCCGGGCGCGGCGTCCTCGGCCTCGAGCAGGAGCAGCGACAGCGCCTGGAACAGCGCGAGGTCGCCGCCGAGGCGGATCTGCAGGAACCTGTCGGACAGCGCCGTCCCGGTCCCCGCGAGGCCGGAGGGCCGCTGCGGGTTGCGGAAGCGCAGCAGCCCCGCCTCCGGCAGCGGGTTGACCGCCACGATCCGCGCGCCTTCCCGCTTCGCGCGCTCCAGGGCGGTGAGCATGCGCGGGTGGTTGGTGCCGGGGTTCTGCCCGACCACGAAGATGAGGTCGGCGCGGTGCAGGTCCTCCAGCAGCACGGTGCCCTTGCCGATGCCGAGCGTCTCGGTCAGCGCGGAACCGCTCGACTCGTGGCACATGTTGGAGCAGTCGGGCAGGTTGTTGGTGCCGAAGCGGCGGACGAGGAGCTGGTAGGCGAAGGCGGCCTCGTTGGAGGTGCGGCCGGAGGTGTAGAAGACGGCCTGATCCGGGTCGCCGAGCGCGCGGAGCTCGCGGGCGACGACGCCGAAGGCGTCCTCCCACGAGATCGGCTCGTAGTGATCCGAGCCGGCCGGCTTGTACATCGGCTCGGTGAGCCGGCCCTGCTGGCCCAGCCAGTAGTCGCTGCGCCGGGCCAGCTCGTCCACCGGATGCTCGGCGAAGAACTCGCGGGTGACCCTGCGGACGGTCGCCTCCTCGGCCACCGCCTTCGCGCCGTTCTCGCAGAACTCGGCGGGGCTGCGGTGGCCGTCGCCCTCGGGCCAGGCACAGCCCGGGCAGTCGAAGCCGGACTTCTGGTTGACCCGCAGCAGGGTCAGCATCGTCCGGCCCGCGCCCATCTGGTTGTAGGCCGTGCCGAGCGCATGGCCGACCGCCGGGACCCCGCCCGCCCAGGTTTTGGGCGGGCCGATCTCCAGGTGTTCGTCCCCGACGTCCTCCCGAGGCGCCTTACGCGTCACCCCGCATCCCCTCCGAACTCACTCGCCAAGCTTGCCGCGTACCCAATCATGGAACAAGCCGATGTGGTGCTCGCTCGGCACCAGCACGCCGCCCTTGGCGTACGTGCGGGAGCTCATCGAGGGCTGGGTGCGCTCGCAGGCGTCGAAGTCCTGCTGGTTCACCCGGTGGAACAGCTCCACCGATCGGCTGACGTCCTTGCCCGCCTCCACGACCTCGGGCAGGTAGAGCCAGTCGCACTCCACCACCGTGCGGTTCACCGCGAGCGGGAACATCCGGTGGATGATGACGTGGTCGGGCACCATGTTGACGAACACCTGCGGCTTGATCGTGATGGCGTAGTAGCGCCGGTCCTGATCCTCGCTGATTGTCGGGATCCGGTCGAGCCCCTCGGAGCCGTCGATCGTGAATCCCCGGATGTCCTCGCCGAACAACGCGCCGTGGCCCACGTAGTACTGCGCCGCGTACCCGTCGGCGAACTCCGGCAGCACCTCGGTCAGCTCGGGGTGGATGGTCGCGCAGTGGTAGCACTCCATGAAGTTCTCGACGATGAGCTTCCAGTTGGCCTTCACGTCGTACACGATCCGGCGGCCGAGCGCCAGGTTCTCCACGCCGTAGTTGTCGAGGGACGCCACGTCGCCGAGACGCGTGCGCACCTCGCCGAGCACGGTGTCCTCGAACGAGGGCGGCTCGTCGGCCAGGCAGACCCACACGTAGCCCAGCCACTCACGCACCGCCACGTTGACCAGGCCGTACTCGACCCGGTCGAGGTCGGGCATCTTCGTCAGGTTGGGGGCCGCGATGAGCTTGCCCTCCAGGTCGTACGTCCAGGCGTGGTACGGGCACTGGAAGGCCCGCTTGACCTCACCGGACTCCTGCGTGCGGATCCGGGCGCCACGGTGACGGCACACGTTGTGGAACGCGCGGATCGAGTTGTCCCGCGCCCGCGAGATCAGGATGCTCTCCGTGCCGACCTGCACGGTCCTGAACGCCCCGGGCTTGGGGAGGTCGGCGGCCCGGGCCGCGCAGAACCACATCGACTCGAAGATGTGCTTCTGCTCCAGCGCGAAGACCCGGGGGTCGGTGTAGTGCTCGCCCGGCAGTGTGGCCATCAAGCTGGGAGGCAGGCTCGCGGTGCTCACTGTTGGCTCCTGAAGGTCGTACGTCACACGTCGGGAATCGAGATGATCAGGGAGAGTCCGGTCACAGGACCACGACGGAACGCAGCACCTCGCCGCGGTACATCTTCTCGAAGGCCGCCTCGACGTCCTCGAGCCCGATCGTCTCGGTGACGAACGCGTCCAGGTCGAGCCTGCCCTGCTGTCCCTTGCCCCTCGCGACGACCCCGCGGACTTCGTGCGCCATGGTCCTCTTTCCCTCGAATCGGCTCGCGTGCATCAGTTGTGAAAGACGAAACACATAGCACTATGCGCAACAGATTGAGGCCGTGCAGGGCCAGTGTCAAGAGGTCGACCGGCGTTCTCACCAGCCGGTCAGACCACCGCACAGCCTGCGAGATCACGGCGGGGGCGGGGGTGGGACGGGTTAGCGAGGGGGCTGTTCCAGGTGAGCGATCACGGGGGCGAGCAGGTCGTTCAGCTCCCGTACGAGGACCGTCAGGGCGCGATGCGCCGTCTCGGCGAGATCGTGCGCGGGCCCGTCCGGCGTCGCGGGCAGGTCTTCGAGCGGAACGGGGGCGTCCACGAGCAGGGTGGGTCGCAGATGGGGGACCTTCGCGAGGTCCTGCTCGGCGGGCTCGACGAACTGGCCGAAGATCTCCGGCCAGCCCCGCCAGCCGCGGTCGCGCCACCAGTCACGCGACACCGTCAGCGCGGCCGGCGGCGGGGAGACGATCGTGACGCGTGCCGTCAGCGACCCGTCCCAGGTGTTGCGCTCGCAGGAGGCCGACAGGATCCGGCGGTGCCAGCGCACGAACCCCGGCGAGGTCAGGGGTGGGGTGGCGATCCGCCAGGCCGCGCACGCGAACGCGACCGGGGCGATGTCCCCCCACACCCCCTCGAACTCGCCGATGTTCTCCCACACGCGCTCGGAGTAGTGGCTGACACCGCCGTAGCGGACGCGCTCCCGGTCGGATCGCCCGTCGATCCAGAACGCCTGCTGGCCGGCCATTGGCCGCGATCAGCCGTTCGACGCGGCAGTGGTCGGCGCGCCGACGGCGGCGGGCGCGGTTTCGCCGGTGAAGGTGAACGTCGCGGCGTCGCCTTCGCCCTCGATATCGATCTTGACGACCTGGCCGGGCCGCAACTCGCCGTACAGGATCTTCTCCGACAGCGTGTCCTCCAGC
>NZ_JBFBIP010000029.1:0-91129 GCF_040685655.1 Microbispora sp. NPDC088329 | reverse complement strand
GCACCGTTCTGGCCGAGCAGGCAATGCACCTCCCCGGCCTTGACCTCAAGGTCCACGCCATCCAGCGCGCGTACGCCGGGGAACTGCTTGACGATCCCCCTCATCTGGAGCAGGGGGTGTTCGTCTCCCATGGGGTCTCCCAACGGTGGTCAGTTGGCGGAGTAGACGTGATCGCTGATCAGTCGGGTGGCGCCGATGACACCCGCTGTGTCGCCGAGTTCGGACAGCACGATCGGCAGGTTTCCGGTGGCGAGCGGCAGCGACCTGCGGTAGACGACGCTTCTGATCTCCGCGAGCAGCACATGGCCGAGCTTGGCCACGCCGCCCGCGATGATCACGAGGCCGGGGTTGAAGAAGCTCACGAGGCTCGCCAGGACCTGCCCCACGCGGCGCCCGCCGTCGCGGATCAGCCCGACGGCGCCCGCGTCGCCCTGCGCCGCCGCGGCGGCGACGTCCTCGGCCGTCAGCGTGCCCGTGACCGCGAGCCTTTCGGCGAGATACGGCGAGTCGCCCGAGCGGGCCACCGTGACGGCCTCCCGCGCCAGCGCGGCGCCGCCGAAGTAGGCCTCGAGGCAGCCGGAGTTGCCGCAGGAGCAGACCGGCCCGAGGTCGTCCACCCGGATGTGGCCGATGTCGCCGGCGCTGCCGGAGACGCCGCGGTAGATCTTGCCGTCCACCACGATGCCACAGCCGATACCAGTGCCGATCTTGACGAGCAGGAAGTCGTCGACCTGCCGTGCGAGACCGGCGTGCAGTTCCCCGAGAGCCATGATGTTGACGTCGTTGTCGACCACCGTGGGGCAGCACAGTGCCTGCCCGACCGTCTCCCTGACCGGGTAGCGGTCCCAGCCGGGCATGATCGGCGGCACCACCGGGACGCCTTCGGCGAAGCTCACCGGTCCGGGGACACCGATGCCGGCGCCGCTCAGGTCGGTGAACAGCCCGTCCCTGCTCAGCTTGCCGAGCAGTTCGATGGCGCGGTCCAGCACGACGGCGGGGCCCTCCTTGATGTCGCAGGACTCGCTGAGGTGGCCGAGCACCTTCAGCTCACCGTCGGTGACCGCGACGTCGATCGAGGTGGCACCGATGTCGATCCCCGCGAACCGGATGTCACCGGCCAGGCGTACGCGTCCCGAGCGCCTGCCGCCGCGCGAGGCGGCGAGTCCGTCGGGCTCGGCGAGTCCCACCTCGATGAGCCGGTCCAGCTCGACGTTGAGCTTCGACCGTGACAGGTCCACCACGTCGCCGAGTTCGGCGCGCGACCGCCCGCCGTCCCTCAGCAGACGCAGAAGCGCGGCCTGGTGCACACTCTCCGGCCTGATGGTCGTCCTCTTCACCTACGCCTCCGCGTCCCAGTGATTGGCTGGAAACGTACCCCTTTTCTCTTGATCAGGGAAGACCTTTTATCGATGTGATGCATTCTTTCGCTGAAATCAACAAAAGTCAGGATCCGGGTACGGGTAGGAGAGAGGCGGGGAGGACGGTTGGAGGGGCTCATGCTGGGACTGCCCGACGGGGTGCGCGGCTGCCTGTTCGACATGGACGGGGTGCTCACGCGCACGGCCCGGGTCCACGCCGCGGCGTGGAAGGAGATGTTCGACGAATACCTGCGCGAGCGGGCGGTCGCCACCGGCGAGCCGTTCACGCCCTTCGACGCGGGCGGCGACTACGAGCGCTATGTCGACGGCAGGAAGCGCCTGGACGGCACGCGGGGGTTCCTCCTGTCCAGGGGTATCGACCTGCCCGAGGGCGAACCGGACGACCCGCCGGGCATGCCCACCGTCAGCGGCCTGAGCAACCGGAAGAACGAGCTGGTCCAGGCGATCCTCGACCGGCAGGGCGTGGAGGTCTTCGAGGGCTCGGTGCGCTACCTGCGCGCCGCCCGCGACGCCGGCCTGCGCCGCGCGGTCGTCTCCAGCAGTGCCAACACCGCGCGCGTGCTCGCCGCGGCGGGGCTGAACGACATGTTCGACGCGCGGGTCGACGGCGTGGTGGCGAGGGAGCGCGATCTGCCCGGCAAGCCCGCCCCCGACATGTTCCTCGCCGCCGCCGAGGCGCTCGGGCTCGCGCCGGCCGAGGCCGCGGTGTTCGAGGACGCGCTGGCGGGGGTCGCGGCCGGGCGCGCGGGCGGCTTCGCCGTCGTGGTGGGCGTGGACCGCGGCCATCAGGCCGACGCCCTGCGGGACAACGGCGCCGACGTCGTGGTGACGGACCTCTCCGAACTGCTGGACGACAAATGATCAAACATCCCGCCTTCATCGTCGATCCGTGGTCGGTGTGCGAGTGTCACCTGCACACCGACGTGCTCGCCCAGACCGAGTCGGTGTTCGCGCTGTCCAACGGGCACATCGGGTTGCGCGGCAACCTCGACGAGGGTGAGCCGTACGGGCTGCCGGGCACCTACCTCAACTCCTTCTACGAGCTTCGCCCGCTGCCGTACGCCGAGGCGGGCTACGGCTATCCCGAGTCCGGGCAGACGGTCGTCAACGTCACCAACGGCAAGCTGATCCGGCTGCTCGTGGACGACGAGCCGTTCGACGTCCGATACGGCACGCTGCACTCACACGAGCGGGTCCTCGACCTGCGGGCGGGGACGCTCACCCGGAGGGTCCGCTGGAGCTCGCCGACGGGGGCGGAGGTGCGCGTCACCTCGACCCGGCTCGTGTCGTTCACCCACCGCGCCGTGGCCGCGATCCGCTACGAGGTGGAGCCGGTCGATCAGCCGCTCAACGTGGTCGTCCAGTCGGAGCTGGTGGCCAACGAGACCGTGCCGCCGCCGACCGCCGACCCCCGCGCCGCCGCCGCGCTGGAGGCGCCGCTCGTCCTGGAGGAGAACATCGCCGCGCGCAACGGCGTCTGTGTCATGGTCCACTCCACCAGGGCCAGCCGGCTGCGGGTCGCGGCGGGCATGCGCCACGAGATCGACGGGCCGGACGGCACCAGGGCCGAGTGCGACGGCGGCGGCAACGTCAGCCGGGTGACGGTCGCCACCCGGCTGAAACCCGGACAACGGCTGCGACTGGACAAGTTCTTCGCCTACGGCTGGTCGGCCAAGCGCTCGCGGCCCGCCATGCACGACCAGGTCGTGGCGGCGCTCGCGGCGGCCCGGCTCACCGGCTGGGACGGCCTGTGCGACGAGCAACGCGCCTTCCTCGACGACTTCTGGGCGGGCGCGGACGTCGAGGTCGAGGGCGACGCCGAGGTGCAGCAGGCCGTGCGTTTCGGGCTGTTCCACCTGCTGCAGGCGGGCGCCCGGCTGGAGCGGCGGCCCATCCCGGGCAAGGGTCTGACCGGCTCGGGCTACGACGGCCACGCGTTCTGGGACACCGAGAGCTTCGTGCTGCCGGTGGCCACCTACACCTATCCCCGGGCCGCCGCCGACGCCCTGACCTGGCGGGAGTCGATCCTCCCCCTCGCCGAGGCGCGGGCCGAGCAGCTCGGACTGGCCGGGGCGGCCTTCCCCTGGCGGACGATCAACGGCGAGGAGTGCTCGGGCTACTGGCCCGCGGGCACGGCGGCCTTCCATGTCAACGCCGACATCGCCGCCGCGGTCACGCGGTACGTCGACGCGACCGAGGACACCGGTTTCGAGCGGGACATCGGCCTCCCGCTGCTCGTCGCGACCGCCCGGCTCTGGTGCGCGCTCGGTCACCACGACGCCGAGGGCCGCTACCGCATCGACGGCGTGACCGGCCCGGACGAGTACAGCGCCGTCGCGGACAACAACGTCTACACCAACCTGATGGCTCAGCGGAACCTACGGGCCGCCGCCGCCGTGGCCATACGCCACCTCGACCGCGCCGAGGAACTCGGGGTCACGCTGGAGGAGACGGCGATCTGGCGCGACGCCGCCGCGGCCATGTACCTGCCGTACGACGAACGGCTGGGGGTCCACGAGCAGAGCGAGGGATTCACCGGGCACGCGGTGTGGGACTTCGCGGGCACCACCCCCGAGCAGTATCCGCTGTTGCTCCATTTCCCCTACTTCGACCTCTACCGCAAGCAGGTCGTCAAGCAGGCCGACCTGGTGCTGGCCATGCACCTGTGCGGCGAGGCGTTCACCCCCGAGCAGAAGGCGCGCGACTTCGCCTACTACGAGGCGCTGACCGTGCGGGACTCCTCTCTGTCGGCGTGCACCCAGGCGGTGCTCGCCGCCGAGGTGGGGCAGCTCGACCTCGCCTACGCCTACCTCGGCGAGGCCGCGCTGATGGACCTGCGCGATCTGGAGCACAACACCCGCGACGGCGTCCACATGGCCTCGCTGGCCGGGGCGTGGATCGCGCTGGTGGCGGGGTTCGGCGGCATGCGGGCCCGCGAAGGCCGGATCTGCTTCGCGCCCCGGCTGCCCTCGGGCATCACCCGGCTCACCTTCCGCGTGCGCTACCGGGGCCGGCTGCTGCGGATCGACGTCACCCCGGACGGCACGACGTACCGGCTCCTGCACGGCCCGCCCCTCACGCTGTCGCACCACGGCGAGGAGTTCCCGCTCGGCGCGCAGCCGCAGGCCCGGCGCAACCCGCCGCCACCCTTCCCGAACCTGCGGGTGAGGCAGCCGCCCGGCCGCGCGCCCGTATCCCGGCGGCCGGGGAACCTGCCCACCGATTTCATCGCTCCGGCCGAGCAACCGGCCGAGGAGCTGTGAAGGGCCCGGGGATCAGAGCATCGCCTGCAGCGAGGCGGTGGCCTGCTCGCCCAGCTTTGTGGAGAGATAGGGCTGCTCGGCCATGACGGCCTCCCAGTTGTCGCGGATCGCCTCGGCCGTGAGGTCGTCGGTCTTCCAGCCCGGCCCCTCGGCCACGAACACCCGGGCGATCCGGCCGGCGCCGACCGAGAACACCTCGCCGCTGGTCTCGCAGCTCTCGTGGGCCAGGTACGCCACCAGGGGACTGACCCGCTCGGGGGTGAACTTGTCCTCGAACTCCGCGGGCAGCAGCGTCTCGGTCATCCGCGTCCACGCGATGGGGGCGATGGCGTTGGCCCTGACGTTGGCCCGCGCGCCCTCGATGCCGAGCGTCTTGGTGAGGCCCACCAGGCCCATCTTCGCCGTGGAGTAGTTGGCCTGGCCGAAGTTGCCGAACAGCCCGGCGGGCGAGGAGGTGTTCACGATCCGCCCGTACGCCTGCTCCTTCATGTGCGGGAACGCCGCCCGGCTGACCAGGAACGACCCGCGCACGTGCACGGCGATCACGGCGTCGAACTCCTCGACCGTCATCTTCCCGAACGACCTGTCGCGCAGGATGCCGGCGTTGTTGACGACGACGTCCACGCGGCCGAACGCGTCGAGCGCCGTCCGCACGATCGCCTCCGCGCCCTCCGGCGTGGCGACGTTGTCGGTGCTGGCCACGGCCTCTCCGCCGTTCTTCACGATCAGCTCGGCGACCTCCGCCGCCGGGCCCGAGGACGAGCCGGTGCCGTCGAGGGCGCCGCCGAGGTCGTTGACGACGACCTTCGCCCCGCGCCGGCCGAGCAGCAGCGCGTGCGACCGGCCGAGCCCGTGCCCGGCCCCGGTGATGATCGCGACCCTCCCGTCGAACCTGAGCTCGGACCCCTCGGACATGGCGCCACCCTTCCATAGGACAAGAACATCGTTCTAGTACTTCCCGAACGATATCCCAACCGCTCAGGCCGGGAAAGCCGCCCGCGGTACGGCCCGGGGCCTACCGGCTACTCGCCGCTGGCGGCCTT
Organism: Microbispora sp. NPDC088329; assembly: GCF_040685655.1. NCBI lineage: Bacteria > Bacillati > Actinomycetota > Actinomycetes > Streptosporangiales > Streptosporangiaceae > Microbispora > Microbispora sp. NPDC088329. The sequence goes on along the minus strand of NZ_JBFBIP010000029.1, from coordinate 85,444 downwards.
GGCCGCCGCGGCGAACATGTCGTCGACGTAGCGGCGCATGAGGCGTTCGAGCTCCATGAGGTCACGGTCGCTCCATTGCGCGAGAACGGGACCGGTCAGGCGCTGGCGGGCGGCGTCGAGAGCGTCGGTGACACGGCGGCCCTCGGCGGTGATGATGGCCTCTTTCACCCTGGCGTCGGCAGGGCTGGGGCGTCGTTCGACGAGTCCGAGGGCGGCGAGCTTCGCGACCTGGCGGCTGATGGTGGTGTAGTCGCGCCCGGCTCGTTCGGCCAGTTCGCCCACCCCGATCGGCCCGAACCGCTCGACGCCCAGGAGCACGTGGAACAGGGCGCGGTCGAGGGAGACGCCGGCCTCGGCCAGCAGGACATCGTCGCGGCTGGGCAGGTTCATCAGCACGACCAGATCGACGATGGCCCCGTGGAGACGGCGCAACGTGGTCTGGCGTCGCCGTGCGGTCAAGGCGGCTGCACCGTCCTCTCGAGTGTCCGGCCTCTCGAGTGTCCGGCCTCTCGAGTGTCCGGCCTCTCCTGAATCTCCGGCCATTCCTGAATTTTCGGCGCATCCGGTCTCTCCGGAGAATCGGGTCTCTCCGGAGGAGCGGATGCGAAGGGCATCTTAGGACGTCTGCCTGCGGCGCCGCCGACGACCGGGAGGCGGATCTCGTCACGGGGGCGACGGGCCCGCCGAACGGACGCGCGGGCCACGGTGGCGACGGGGTCGCCGTACGAACGCATGGCCCTCGGTGCGGCGCGCGCCGGCCTCGCGGGCCGCGCGATCCCGGACGACAACCGACACATCATCACAGAATCAGTGTATCAAGCACGTAATTTTCGTCCTCACGCTCAGATGACTCGGCCCCCAGCCCCGGGTTCTCAGCATTTCCACAGGTATCCGATTGACGAACGCTCTCATGTCTTCCTACGATGCGTGCGTTTTACACATAAATTCCGGACAGCCGAGCCGTCCGGACCCACGCGGAAGAGGAGCATGAACATGACCGGGACCGACGTCGAAGTGATCATCTGCGGATCCGGGGCGGCCGGGGAGACCCTCGCGATCGAGCTGGCCCGCCGGGGCGTGAGCTTCCTGTTGATCGACAAGGCCCCTCACCCGTTCGCCGGATCGCGCGGCAAGGGCATCCAGCCGCGCACCCAGGAGGTGTTCGAGGACCTCGGGGTGATCGACAAGATCGTCGCCTCCGGTGGCGAGTATCCGCCCCAGCGCGTCTACACCGGCGACGGCCCGGTCGACACCACGATGCGCATGGCCGGCCCGACACCGGATGAGCCCTACCGGATGGCGCTGCTGGTCCCGCAGTTCCTCACCGAGCGCAGACTGCGCGAGCGACTGGCCGAGCTCGGCCATGCCCCCCACTACGACCACGAACTCGTCGGGTTCGCCCAGGACGAGGACAGGGTGAGCGCCCGCATCCTCACCCCTGACGGTGCGCGCACCGTGCGCGCGCGATACCTGGTGGGCGCCGATGGCGGGTCGAGCTTCGTGCGCAAGTCCCTGGGAGTGCCCTTCGACGGCGTCACCCTCGGGGTGCGCGCCGTGGTGGCCGACGTGATCGCCGAGGGGGTCTCATTCGACGCATGGCACCGCTGGGGGCAGGGATCGGACCAGATCATGTTGTGCCCGCTCTACGGCACCGAGATGTTCCAGCTCCAGGCGCCGGTCCCCTTCGACGTGGACGTCGACCTGTCCGCGCGGGGTCTGACCGCGTTGGCGCGCGAGCGCACCGGCCGCGACGACGTACTGATCCACTCGGTGTCCTGGGCCTCGGCGTACGAGATGAACGCCCGCCTGGCCGGGACCTACCAGGTCGGACGCGTGTTACTGACCGGGGACGCGGCGCATGTCCACCCGCCGACCGGTGGGCAGGGACTGAACACCAGCGTGCAGGACGCCTACAACCTCGGCTGGAAACTCGCCGCCGTGCTCAACGGCGCCCCGGAGCGGCTGCTGACGTCCTACGAGAGGGAGCGCCGCCCGATCGCGGAGGCGGTGCTCGGCCTGTCGAAGCGGCTGCTGGAGGCGGCCAAGAGCGGCGACACCAGCCGTAACCGGGATGTCTCCCAGCTCGACCTCGGCTATCCCGACTCGCCGCTCGCCCTCGCGGACCCGCAGCGCACCACGGGCGTGCTCGCCGGTCACCGCGCCCCCGACGCGCCCGTCACCGGCGCCGGCGGCGTGCCCACCCGGCTGTTCTCCCTGTTCAGGGGCACCCACTGGACCCTGATCGGCTACGACGTGCCGGCGGGCGACGCCCCCGCCGCCCGGCGCGGCGTCCGTGTCCACACCATCGGCGAGCGCGGCGACATCGCCGACACCGGCGGGCACGTGCGCGACGGCTACGGACTCGTCTCCGGACAGTGGGTCCTGGTACGCCCCGACGGTTACGTCGCCGCCGTGACCGCCGATCCGGACGTCGTCGACGCCTACCTCGAAACCCACCTGAGCATCACCGCGGCGGCGAGCCCGCGGCAGGACATGATCCCCGTCACGGACGGAGCGTCGCGATGAACACCTGACCACAGTCCAGGCGTGGTCCCCCGGCGCACGCTTCCTGACCACCGCACACCCGCGCCGCCGCCGAACAGCGCCGCCGAACAGCGCCGCCTGGCAGGGCAGTCGCCGGACAGGGCAGTCGCCGGACGGCACGTCCGCGCGGCGTCGTCAGGCGGACGGCGCATACCAGAGGTCGGGCTCGCCGGGCACGCGGGTGACCATGCCACGCTGCTCCAGCCACACCAGATGGGCGAGCGTCTCGTTGTTGGCCGCCCGCCGCATGTGCGCCGGGATCTCCTCCCAGCCGCGCGACCAGGTGAGCCGCGTGGCGATGTCCCAGCAGGCGGAGCCGTCCGCCTCGGCCACGACGCGGCGTATCTCGGCCAGCCGCTCCTCGTGGTGCCCGATCACGTAGTCCACCCGCTCCGTCAGCTCCAGGAAGCGGTATTCGTGGGCGGGCAGCACCTCCTCCACGTCGAGCTTGCCCACCGCACGCAGCGCGTCGAGGTAGTCGGCCAGCGGGTTCGCGGCCGACTGCGGGTGCACCGCGACCATCGACGTGATCCGGGCGAGCACATGGTCGCCGGAGAACAGCAGCCGGCGCCGCGGCTCGACGAAGCACAGGTGACCGGGCGAGTGGCCGGGGGTCCACATCGCCCGCAGGTCCCAGCCGGGCAGGTCGAGCCGGTCGCCGTCCTCGATGAGCCGGTCGGGCTTCGCCATCGTGACGAAGTGGCGCAGCGTCACCGACGCCCCGGCGAGCTCCTGCGCCGTCATGTCCGGCACCCCGCATCTGATCAGCAGGGAGCGCTCCCGCTGCACGAGCGACTCGATCGCCGACTCGTCGTAGCGGTCGTGCACGATGCGGGCGTCGGCCGGGTGCAGCCCGATCCAGGCGCCGGAGGCCTCCCGGACGCGCCCGGCCAGGCCGTAGTGGTCCGGATGGATGTGCGTGACCAGCACGGCCTTCACGTCGGTGATCTCGTACCCGGCCGTGGCGAGCCCCGCGACGAGCGCGCCGTACGCCTCCTCGGTGTTCCACCCGGCGTCGATGATCACTACCCCGCCGGGGACCTCCAGGGCGTAGACCAGCACGTAGCGCAGCGGGTTGATCGGGATCGGGACGGGGATCGACCACAGTCCCGGCCGCACGCGCTCGACCTCCGGCAGTCCCCCGCCCAGCCACGCCGCGCGCTGCGCCTCGTTCGCCGCGGTCACCCTCACCTTGCTCATCGGTTCCCCGTCCCTCTCGCAGCCTTGCTCGCTCGATTGTGCCGCCTTACCGAATATCGTTCTACCGGGGGTCCCACGCCGGACCGAGGCATACGGCCGGCTCTCCGATCCGGAGGTTCTCGGCGTCGGCGGTGACCGGGCTACCGGGGGTGCCGGGAGACGGGACCGGCGGGGAGGCGTACGTACAGGAGCGCGGAGGCGAGGACGACCACGGCGGTGAGCGCCCAGACGGGACCGACGCCGGCGGTCCCCGACAGCGGCACCAGGCAGAGCGAGGAGAGCAGGCCGCCGAACTGGAGTTGCAGGGAGTCCACGGACATCACGGTGGCCCGGCGGTCCGCGGCGACGCGCTGGTGCAGCAGTTCGGTCCTGAGCAGGGAGGCGACCGCGAGCGCGGTGAACAGCAGCACGTAGGCCGCCGCGGTCGCGACGATCCCGGCCGCGCCCGGCAGGGCCGTCGAGGCGGCCAGTGCGACGACCGCCGCCGCCGTGACGACCGTGGCCGAGGCCGCCCCACGGACCGAGCCGCGCACGAGCCGGGCGACCGGCGGCGCGAGGGAGCTGCCGAGCGCGTTGGCGGCGAAGCCGGCGAAGGTCACGAAGGCGTAGGCCGCGCCGCCCGTCCTTGATCCTCCGGTCAGGGCGGCGAGGCGACCGGGGGTCAGCATCTCGATGCTGTTCAGCATCACGCCGGCCGCGGCGGCCAGCAGCAGCAATCGTCCGAGCGCGCGATCGGCCAGGCCGAGGCGGATCCCGGCGACGATCGTGACCGGCACGTCGCGCACCACCTCGGCCAGCCGTACGGCCGCCCGGGCGGGCCCCCTCCCCGTACGGCTCGGCTCGCGCATGAGCACGAGCACGGCCACGAGGAGGACGAGCGCGGCCCCCGCCCCCGCCCAGACCGGCGCGGCCAGCGGGTCCCGGCGTACGGCGAGCGGAAGCAGGCCGCCGGCGAGCGTGCCGAGCGCCAGGGCGGCAGCGCCCGCGACGTTGCCGGCCGCGAGCCCGGGCTTCAGGTCGGCGGCCGGGCCGTAACGGGCGTGCAGGGTGTCGACGTACCACGCCTGGGCGGGCCCGCTGGACAGCGCACGCGCGACACCCTTGAGCACGGACGCGACCAGGAACGGCCACACCGAGTGCGCCAGGGCCATCACGGCCGGCCCTGCCATGCCGACGACGGCCGACGCGGCGAGCACCGGGCGCCTGCCGACGATGTCGGCGAGCCCGCCCGTCGGCAGTTCGAGCACGACGATCGTGACCGAGTAGACCGCGCCGACCAGGCCGATCTCGGCGATGTCCAGTCCCCTGCCGGACATGAGCAGCACCATCGGCGCCAGCGTCAGGCCGGTCGGCAGCCAGGTGAGGAACTCGAGTGCGGCGTAGCGCCCGTGCTCACGCATGCCCGGCTTCCCCTCGGTGGGCGACCGCCCGGGCTTACGTATCACCGGCCGCCGGGTCCCGGCGCGGATGGGCCGCCAGCAGGACCGCGACCGGGCGCGCGTCCGGGTCGTCCCGATCCCGCTCGGCGGCCTCCAGGAGCATGGCCGACACCCGCCCGTAAAGGGACGCCACCGTCGCCGGCGACAGCCGTACCACCACGTCGGACATCCCCGCGGCCTCGACCCACGCCTCGCTCCACAGGTCGCGCTCGCGCTCGAAGTTCTCGACGTCGGCGGTGAGCTTCTCGAGCTGGCGCCGCCGCAGGAACGCCGCGGCCTCCCGGCCCTCGGCGGTCGCGGCCATCTCCACGTCGCTCCAGGAGGTGAAGCGGTGGATCGCCCGCCACCGGCGCTCGCGCCGGTCACGCCGGTCGGGGTCGGCCTCCACGAAGCCGTACCTGGCGAGCTGGCGCAGGTGATAGCTGGTGGAGCCGGAGCTCTCGCCGAGGCGCCCGGCCAGCTCGGTCGCGGTCGCCGGGCCGTTCGTGCGCAATTCCCCCAGCAGCCGCACCCGCAGCGGGTGGGCGACCGCCTTCAAGGTGCGGGAGTCGTGGACGTGGAAAACCTCGTGATCCATACGAGGGACGCTAATATCGCAAAGATAGCTTTGCAAAAGTCTCTTTGTGAAAATGAAAGTTTCAGCTTCACCGGCTCGCAATGGCCGGTCAGGCGCGTCCCACCGGTTTGATCGTTGACGCCCGCCGAAACCCGAAGGAAACATGCCATTCGCTCACCACTTTGGGAGCGCTCCCACCACCCCCCGAGGACGACTGTGCTCAGACGAATCGGCATCCTCGCCGTGGCCGCACTGGCCACGGCCTGCCTGACCGGCGCACCTCCCGCGACGGCGGAGGAGGGCCCGGAACAGATCCCCAACGGCACCTTCGACACCACCACGGACCCGTGGTGGCACACCGGGAACCTGAACTTCGAGCTGGCCGACGGCCGGCTGTGCTCCGACATCCCCGCGGGAACCGCCAACCCCTGGGACGCGATCATCGGGCTCAACGACATCCCGCTGGTCAAGGACGAGACCTACGCGTTCAGCTTCTTCGCCACCGCCAACCCCGGAAAGGTCGCCAGGGCGTACGTCCAGCTGCCGACCGACCCCTACACGCAGTACGCGGCGGCCGCCCCCGAGCTCAGCGTCTCGGGCAACACCTACACCTACACGTTCACCTCGCCGGTCGACCTGTCCAACGCGCAGGTCGTCTTCCAGCTCGGCGGCAGCGCGACCGCGTGGCGGTTCTGCGTGGACAACGTCTCGCTCAAGGGCGGGGCGCCGCCGGAGGTCTACACGCCGGACACCGGCCCCCGAGTGCGCGTCAACCAGGTCGCCTACCTGCCCAAGGGCCCGAAGAACGCCACCGTGGTCACCGACGCCACCGAGGCGCTGCCGTGGCAGCTCAAGAACTCCGCCGGGACCGTGGTCGCGCACGGCACCACCACGCCGCGCGGCGTCGACGCCAGCTCCGGCCAGAACGTCCACTCGATCGACTTCGGCTCCTACGTGAAGGCCGGCACCGGCTACACGCTGACCGCCGACGGCGAGACCAGCCGGCCGTTCGACATCAAGCCCGACGCGTACTCCGACCTCAAGCTCGACGCGCTGAAGTTCTACTACACCCAGCGCAGCGGCATCGCGATCGACGACGCGCTGCGTCCCGGGTACGGCCGGCCCGCCGGCCACGTGGACGTCGCCCCCAACCAGGGCGACAAGAACGTGCCCTGCCAGCCGGGCGTGTGCGACTACACCCTCGACGTGTCCGGCGGCTGGTACGACGCGGGCGACCACGGCAAGTACGTGGTCAACGGCGGCATCTCGGTCGCCCAGATCATGAGCGAGTTCGAGCGGACCAAGAACGCCGCCACCGCCAAGCCGATCGGGAGCCTCAACATCCCCGAGAGCGGCGACGACGTCCCCGACGTGCTCGACGAGGCCCGCTGGGAGCAGGAGTTCCTGCTGAAGATGCAGCGGCCCGACGGCATGGTCCACCACAAGATCCACGACGAGAACTGGACCGGCCTGCCGCTGCTGCCGCACCTCGACCCGCAGAAGCGCCAGCTGCACCCGGTCTCCACGGCCGCCACGCTCAACCTCGCCGCGACGGCAGCCCAGGCGGCCCGGGTCTTCGCGCCGTACGACGCGGCGTTCGCCGCGAAGAACCTCGCGGCGGCGAAGAAGGCGTGGGCGGCGGCGAAGGCGAACCCGAACGTGCTCGCCTCCCCCTCCGACGGCACCGGCGGCGGCACCTACGACGACGCGAACACCAGCGACGAGTTCTACTGGGCGGCGGCCGAGCTCTACATCACCACCGGTGAGAAGGAGTACAAGGACTTCGTCCTCGCCTCGCCGCACCACACGGCCGACCTGTGGAGCAAGAGCGGCGCGTTCGACTGGGGTCACGTGGCCGCGCTCGGCCGCCTCGACCTGGCGACCGTGCCCAACGACCTGCCGGGCCGCGACGCCGTCCGCCAGTCGGTCGTGGACGGCGCGGAGCGCTACCTCGGCGTCGTCGAGGCCCACCCGTACGGCCTGCCGTTCGACCCGGGCAACTACTTCTGGGGTTCCAACAGCGCGATCCTCAACAACACGGTCGTCCTCGGCGCGGCCTACGACATCACCGGCACGGTGAAGTACCGCGACGCCGCCCTCCAGGCCGTCGACTACCTGCTGGGCCGCAACGCCCTCAACCAGTCCTACGTGACGGGCTACGGCGAGGTGGCGTCGAAGAACGAGCACAGCCGGTGGTACGCCCACTCGCTGGACACCTCGCTGCCGAACCCGCCGCACGGCACGCTCGCGGGCGGCGCGAACTCCGGCATCGAGGACCCGGTGGCCCAGGCCAAGCTGAAGGGCTGCAAGCCGCAGTTCTGCTACATCGACGACATCAACTCCTACGCCACCAACGAGGAGGCCATCAACTGGAACTCCGCGCTCTCGTGGGTGTCGGCCTTCGTCGCCGACCAGGGCGACGGCGCGGTCAAGGCTCCGGGCTCCTGCCAGGTCACCTACACCACGCACGGCAGCTGGCCGGCGGGCTTCACCACCCAGCTCACCGTCAAGAACACGGGCACGAAGGCGATCGACGGCTGGTCGCTCAAGTGGTCGTTCCTGGGCGGCCAGAAGGTCGACATCGGCTGGAACGCCAAGTTCTCGCAGAAGGCGGCCACCGTGACCGCCGCGAACGAGACGTACAACAAGACCATCAAGCCGGGCCAGTCGATCACCTTCGGCTTCAACGGCCAGGGCGCGCCGGGGGCCAACCCCACGCCCGACCTGATCACGCTGAACGGCGCCGCCTGCTCCGCCTGAGCGGCCGTCGCCTCTGAAGACCCCGGCCGCCGCCTCAGCAGAGGCGGCGGCCGGTTCCATGTCGTCCACGTCGCGGCGTCCACCTGATCACGCTCGCGACGGGCAGCGTTGTCAGACGCTCTCTAACGCAGGTGCGGCTCGTAGGGCGGCAGGGTGAAGCCCCCGCCGTCCTGGCCACCGCCGTCTCCGTCGTCCCCGCCCTCGCCGGTGTCGTCGCCGGCCTGGGCCAGGACCTCCGGCCGCAGGACGTACGACGCGCCGATGACCTCGATGCCCAGGAGGGTCCCGTTCCTGTCGAGGTCCAGCACGATCTCCCCGCGTAGTTCGGGGGCCTCGACCTGGATCTGCGTCTCCGCCTCCCCGTCGTCGATCCGGTCGACCAGGTAGACGTAGGCGGCGTCGTTCTCCCTGTCGTGTTCGATGCGCACGTCAGACCTCTCGCCTCTCGCACTCGCCCGGCGGCTATTTCTTCTTGCGGATGACCGTGATCAACTTACCGGTCCTGCTGTTCTCCACGATCTTCACGTTCTGCGTTTCGTAGACCGTGGTCCCCGGCGTGTTGCCCCGGCTCTTCTTGCCCGTTCTCCTGGCATTCTCGACCATGTCGTCGCTGATGCCACGCTGGCTCTGACGCAGGTCGGCGTGGGAGCCCACCTCGCCCTCACCACGGCCGCCACCGCCACCGCCACCACCGCCACGGCGCCCGCCACCACCGCGTCGCCCGTTGCCGCCGCTCCTGGCGTTCTTGTTGCTGCGCCCCATGAGCGCCAGGCCGTCGTGCGGGGACCGGCCGGCCGCCGCGCGGGGACCCACCGTCCCCCTGGCCGGGATCCGGGGGCCCGCACCGGCGAACGCGGGCACCGGGCCACCGCCTCCCGGCCGGCGCAGATTGTCGAGGACCCGGCGGAACTGCTCGGTGACACGGCGGTCGAGCGCGGGGACCAGCACCCGTCCGGCACCCTCCGCGCCCTCACGCTGGATCCTCCCGATCGCGGCGCGGGAGCGGAACATCTCCGCCGCGGCCAGGGCCGCGCCGAGCGGACCGCCCGCCAGGTACGCCCGGGCGACCCGGACGGTCGTGTACACGGCGGTCGAGGCCACCGCGACCTTCACGCCGGTCGTCAGCCAGGCCGCGTTGTCGAGCACGGCCGGGGCCATCCGCGCGGCGGCGGCCGCCCGGCTCAGGTGCCCGCCCACGCCGCCCGTCTCGCTCCAGTAGCCGGCCAGCGCGGTCGCCGACCTGCCGCGGTAGGCCTCGCCCGTCCCCGCGATCGTCGCGTTCGCCGCCGCTCCGGACCGCTCGGTGCCCGCGAGCACGGTCCGCCAGGCGTCGGCGTCCCTGCGGATCTCGTCCTCGTCGACGTTCGGCCAGGGCATGCCGAGCAGGCTCAGCATCATGTCCACCTGCGGGGGAACCGTCACACCCACCGTCGGGCCCCCGTCACGCCCACTGCTCGCCGTAGAAGTCCCGCGACCGCGACAGGCTCGCGCCCTCGGCCTCGCCGACGCGGCCGCTCACCCTGCCCAGCCCGTCGCCGGTGTCCCCCATCACCGCGGACAGGCCCGTCAGCGCCTCCACCCCCAGGAGCGTGCACTGGGCGTACGGGCCGACGAGCATGCCGAGCAGGCCGTCGTCGCGCCACGCGGCGCCGCCGAGACCTCGTTCCCTGAGCCTGCGCAGGGCCGCGGCGTAGTCCTCGCCGTGGACGTGCATCCGGGAGGCGTCCTGCCTCATCCGGTCATGGATGATTTCCAGCCCCGACTCCATGCCGCAGACCTCGACTCCTCTGTTCCCCGTTCCGGACGGATCACAGTAAACACTGATCTACCGTCCGATAGCCTCCTTTTCCATGACGACCCCCTCCCCCGACGGCGACGCCGAGATGCTGGAGCGCGTCCTGCTGGAGGGCCGGGCGATGATGCGGCGGCTCCGGGACGCGCGGGCCCTGGTCCACGACGTGACGGGACGGGCCGAAAACCCCGACCGGACGGTCAGGGCGGTGGCCGACGGGCGGGGCGAGATCGTGGAGTTGCACCTCGACCCGCGCGTGATGCGGCTCGACCGCGAGGCCCTCGGCCGGCAGGTGACCGCCGTGCTGCGCGCGGCCCAGCGGGACGCGGAGGCCGGAACTCGGGCGATCATGGACGCTGCCCTCGCCGAGACCGCGCAGGTCCCCGCGCCGCTGGACGAGCGATTCGTCCGCGACCGCGTGGAGCGGATCGCCCGCGACCTGCTGTGAACCTTTCGCGATCCCGACTGGAGGCACCGTGTACGGCTCGCGCATGAACCCGGCCGACATCCGCGAGGAGGACCTGGCCAGGGCCGAGGAGCAGGCGGAGCGCATCGACGCCTGGATGGAGCGGGCCCGGGCCGGGCTCGACGAGATCACCGGCACGGGTGAGGCCGCCTCCGGCCAGGTGACGGTCACCGTGTCGGCGGACGGTCTGGTGCTGAACGTGGCGTTCGGGCCGCGCGCGACGCGTCTGGACAGCCGGACGCTGGCCGACGAGGTCCGCGCCGCCGTCTCACGGGCGCGGCTCGACGCCGTACGCCGGACGCGTGAGTTGATTCGCGACGGTCTTCCCGGGTTCGACCCCGACGAGGCCGCCGCCCAGTTCGAGCGGCTGCTCGACATCCCCTGGGACTGACGGCCCCCAACGGGACCGACGGCGCGGCCCGGCCGGCCCGGTCACAGGTCGCTGCCTCCGGTGGCGTCGACGGTGGTGCCGGTGACCCAGCCGGCGTCGCCGGAGGCGAGGAACGCGACCACCCCGGCCACGTCCCCCGGTGTGCCCACCCGGCCCAGCGCGGCACGGCCGGCCGACGCCGCCCAGGCCGCCTCGTCGCCGCGCAGCCAGCCCGCGTTCGTGTCGGTGTCGACGATCCCCGGCGCCACGTTGTTGACCGTGATCCCCCGTGGCCCGAGGTGCTTGGCCAGCGCCAGTGTGAAGGTCTCCAGCGCGCCCTTCGTCATCGCGTAGGCGACCGCCTCGGGAAACGCGATCCGGGTCACTCCCGAGGTGACGGTCACGATGCGCCCGCCGTCGGGGATGCGCGGCAGCACCCGCTGTGTCACGAAGAAGGCGGCCCGCGTGTTCACGGCGAACGCCTTGTCGTACTCCTCCGGCGTGATCTCCTCGATCGTCCCCCGCACGGTGATCCCCGCGTTGTTGACCAGGATGTCGATCGGAGCCCGCGGCCCCAGTTCCCGGTCCAGCCCGGCGAACAGGTCGTCCACGTCACCGGGCGCGCCCAGCTCGGCCCGGACCGCGAAGGCCCGGCCGCCCCGGGCCTCGATCGCCGCCACCGTGTCCTTGGCCGCCGTCTCGTCCCTGGCGTAGTTGACCGCCACCAGCGCCCCTTCGGCCGCCAGCCGTTCTGCGATCCCCCGCCCGATCCCCCTGCTCGCGCCCGTGACCAGCGCCGTCTTGCCACACAACGCGCCCATGCCCGCTCCCTTTCTGTAGTGGTCGCTATAAAATAACACGACATGTAGCGATCGCTATAAAATCGGCGCATGGGAAGAGCCAGGGCGTTCGATCGGGACATCGCGCTGGAGCGTGCGCTGGAGGAGTTCTGGCGCCACGGCTATGAGGCGACCTCGATCGCCGGCCTCACGGCGGTCATGGGCGTCAACCCGCCCAGCCTCTACGCCGCCTTCGGCGACAAGCGCCGGCTGTTCGGCGAGGCGGTGCGCCGCTACCAGGAGACCCACGGCGCGTTCGCCTCTCGCGCCCTGGCCGGGGAGCCGACCGCCCGGGCGGCCGTCGAGCGCCTGCTCGGCGAGGCGGCGGAGGTCTACACCGACCCCGCGCACCCACCCGGCTGCATGATCATCTCGGCGGGGGTGAACACGAGCGACCCCGGGGTGATCGAGGAACTGCGGGGGCACCGCGAGGCGGGCAAGGCCGCCATCCGCCGCCGGATCGAACGGGACGCCGAGGCCGGCCTTCTCCCGCCGGAGACCGACGCCCCCGCGCTGGCGACGTTCTTCGCCGCCGTCATCCAGGGCATGTCCACCCAGGCCAGGGACGGCGCGAGCCGCGAGGACCTCGACGCGGTGGCGACGCTCGCCATGCGGGCGTGGCCGTAGTCTGTGGGGCGTGATCGACGACATCTACGTGGACGACGCCGTCACGGCGCTGCGTCCGGACTTCTCCGTCCTGGTGATCTGCGCGTACGGTCTGCGCAACGGCCCGTCCGACGACCGTTCGCGGGCCTGGCTGGCCGACGCGGCGGCTCACGCCGTGCCGCTGGACGACGAAAGGATCGAGGCCTGGCGGACCGCCTACCGCGCCTTCGGCGCCAAGCCCCAGCGCACCCGGCCGTCGGTCGACGCCCTGGTCCGCCGGATGCCGCTCCCCGAGATCAACCTGGTCGTGGACGCCTACAACGCCGTGTCCGTACGGCACGGCCTGCCCATCGGCGGCGAGGACCTGCGCCGTTACCAGGGCGCCGGCCGGCTGGTGCGGGCGGCGGGCGACGAGCCTTCGGAGGAGGCCCTGGGCGACCCGGAGATCGGCGAGGTGGTGTGGCGCGACGACGCCGGCGTCACCTGCCGCCGGTGGAACTGGCGGCAGTGCGTCAGGACGAGGATCACCGAGGACACGGTGGACGCGCTCTTCCTGCTGGAGCGCCTCGAACCGCTCTCCCTGGACGCACTGCGTGCCGCGGGCGACGACCTTGCGGGTATGCTGTCCGATATAAGCCCCAATATCCGGATCGAGTCGCGGCTTATCGGCTAACCCAGTCGATGTGACCAGAGGGTAAGGGCCACCTCACCACCCAGACGGGCTATCCGCGCGTGACCTGTTTTATCGATCCTGGGAGGATGGGCCGGGGCCTGTGACCCGCCGGGGCACACCGGGGTGTGCGAGGCGAGTAGCCTTGGACAGGTTCACCAAACATCAACGCCGATCTGCGGAAGAGGGCGATTTCCGCCGTGTCGTCTGAGTCGTCGCGGACAAACCCGCTGGCAAGCTTTGGACAAAATGAGTGGCTTGTCGACGAGTTGTACCAGAAGTATCTCGAAGATCCCGAGTCTGTTGACCAGGCCTGGTGGCACTTCTTCTCTGACTACAACGGGACGGCCAAGACCGCTCCGTCCAAGTCCGCAGGCGCCGCGAACGGCGCGACCGCGACGGCCGCAACGGCCGCGCCCGAGGCTCCGGCGCCGGTGAGCCCGGCCCCGCAGACGGCTCCGCCGAAGCCCAAGCCACAGGTCGAGCCCGAGGCCAAGGCCCCCGCGCCCGCCAAGCAGCCGGCCCCGGCCGGCGCGGTCGAGGAGAAGCTGCGCGGCGCCGCCGCGCGCACGGCCGCCAACATGGAGGCCTCGCTGGTCGTCCCCACGGCCACCAGCGTCCGCGCGGTCCCGGCGAAGCTGTTGATCGACAACCGCATCGTCATCAACAACCACCTGTCCCGCGGCCGCGGCGGCAAGATCTCCTTTACCCACCTCATCGGCTACGCGATCGTCCGGGCGCTCAAGTCCATGCCTGAGATGAACCACTCGTACGCCGAGGTGGACGGCAAGCCCGTCCTCGTCAAGCCGGAGCACGTCGGGCTCGGCCTCGCGATCGACGTGCAGAAGAGCGACGGCAGCCGCCAGCTGCTGGTGCCGTCGATCAAGCAGGCCGAGACCATGGACTTCCGCCAGTTCTGGACCGCGTACGAGGAGATCGTGCGCAAGGCCCGCGGCGGCAAGCTGGGCGTGGAGGACTTCCAGGGCACCACGATCTCCCTGACCAACCCCGGCACGATCGGCACGGTCCACTCGGTGCCGCGGCTCATGCCCGGCCAGGGCACGATCATCGGCGTCGGCGCGATGGAGTACCCGGCGGAATACCAGGGCGCCTCGGCGGACACGCTGTCCCGCCTGGCCATCAGCAAGGTGATGACGCTCACCTCGACCTACGACCACCGGATCATCCAGGGCGCCCAGTCCGGCGACTTCCTGCGCCGCATCCACCAGCTCCTGCTCGGCGCCGACGGCTTCTACGACGAGATCTTCGAGTCGCTGCGCATCCCGTACGAGCCGGTCCGGTGGATCCAGGACATCTCGGCCACCCACGACGACGACGTGGCCAAGTCCGCGCGCGTGCTCGAGCTCATCCACGCGTACCGGGTGCGCGGCCACCTCATGGCCGACACCGACCCGCTGGAGTACCGCCAGCGCAAGCACCCCGACCTCGACATCCAGTCGCACGGCCTGACGCTGTGGGACCTGGAACGCGAGTTCCCGACCGGCGGCTTCGGCGGCAAGCCGCTGATGAAGCTGCGCGACATCCTCGGCGTGCTGCGCGACTCGTACTGCCGCACGATCGGCATCGAGTACATGCACATCCAGAACCCCGAGGAGCGGGCCTGGATCCAGGCGCGGGTGGAGCGGCCGCACGCCAAGCCCGACCGCGAAGAGCAGCTGAACATCCTGCGCAGGCTCAACACCGCTGAGGCGTTCGAGACCTTCCTCCAGACCAAGTACGTCGGCCAGAAGCGGTTCTCGCTCGAAGGCGGCGAGTCGCTGATCCCGCTGCTCGACTCGGTCATCAGCTCCGCGGCGGCCGAGCCTCTCGACGAGGTCGTCATCGGCATGGCCCACCGCGGCCGCCTCAACGTGCTGGCCAACATCGTGGGCAAGTCGTACGCCCAGGTGTTCGGCGAGTTCGAGGGCAACATCGACCCGCGCAGCGCGCACGGCTCGGGCGACGTGAAGTACCACCTCGGCGCGAGCGGCGACTTCGTCGCCGCCGACGGCAACAAGATCAGCACGTCGGTGGTGGCGAACCCGTCGCACCTGGAGGCCGTCGACCCCGTCCTGGAGGGCGTGGTCCGGGCCAAGCAGGACCTGCTGGAGCGCGGCGAGGAGGGCTTCACCGTCCTGCCCGTGCTCGTCCACGGCGACGCGGCGTTCGCCGGCCAGGGTGTGGTCGCCGAGACCCTGCACCTGTCCCAGCTGCGCGGCTACCGCACCGGCGGCACCGTGCACATCGTGGTGAACAACCAGGTGGGCTTCACGACCTCCCCCGCCTCCTCGCGGTCGAGCGTGTACGCCACCGACGTCGCCCGGATGATCCAGGCGCCGATCTTCCACGTGAACGGCGACGACCCCGAGGCGGTCGTACGCGTCGGGCGGCTCGCCTACGAGTACCGCCAGACGTTCCGCAAGGACGTCGTGATCGACATGATCTGCTACCGGCGGCGCGGTCACAACGAGGGCGACAACCCGGCCTTCACCCAGCCGCTGATGTACGACCTGATCGACGCCAAGCGCTCGACCCGCAAGCTGTACACCGAGGCCCTCATCGGCCGCGGCGACATCACGGTCGAGGAGGCCGAGCAGGCCCTGCGCGACTACCAGGAGCAGCTGGAGCGGGCCTTCACCGAGACCCGCGAGGCCGCCAAGCAGCCGCCGGCACCCGGCGCGGTCCGGGTTCCCGAGCCCGACGAGCTGATTCCGTGGTCGCACGAGGACACCAAGACGGCGATCTCGGAGGAGGTCGTCAAGCGGGTCATCGACACGCAGCTCAACCTGCCCGAGGGCTTCACCATCCACCCGCGTCTCGCCCCGGTGATCCAGCGCCGCGGCGCGATGGTCACCGAGGACGCGATCGACTGGGCGACCGGTGAGCTGCTCGCGTTCGGCTCGCTGCTCATCGACGACCACCCGGTCCGTCTGGTCGGCCAGGACTCCCGCCGCGGCACCTTCGGCCAGCGCCACGCCGTGCTGGTCGACCGGGTCACCGGCGAGGAGCACACCCCGCTCAAGACGTTCAACCACGACACGACGAAGTTCTATGTGTACGACTCGCTGCTCAGCGAGTTCGCCGCGATGGGCTTCGAGTACGGCTACAGCGTGGTCCGCCCGGACGCCCTGGTCGCCTGGGAGGCGCAGTTCGGCGACTTCGCCAACGGCGCCCAGTCGATCATCGACGAGTTCATCTCGTCCGGCGAGCAGAAGTGGGGCCAGCGCTCCTCGGTCGTGCTGCTGCTGCCGCACGGCTACGAGGGCCAGGGGCCGGACCACTCCTCCGGCCGCATCGAGCGCTATCTGCAGCTGTGCGCGCAGGACAACATGACGGTGGCGCAGCCGAGCACCCCGGCGAACTACTTCCACCTGCTGCGCTGGCAGGTGCTGTCGCAGCGGCGCAAGCCCCTCGTCATCTTCACGCCCAAGTCGTTGCTGCGGCTCAAGGCGGCGGCCTCGGCCACGTCGGAGTTCACCTCCGGCGCCTTCCGCCCGGTCATCGGCGACTCGACGGTGGACCCGGCGGCGGTCCGGAAGATCGTGGTCTGCTCCGGCAGGATCTACTACGACCTGCTGGCGCGGCGCGAGAAGGACGGCAGGACGGACGTTGCGCTGGTCCGCCTGGAGCGCATCTACCCGTTCCCGGAGAACCCGCTCAAGGCCGAGCTGGCCCGCTACGGCGCGGACGCGGAGCTGATCTGGGCGCAGGACGAGCCCGTCAACATGGGCCCGTGGCCGTACCTCAGCCTGAAGATGGTGGAGAAGCCCGACCTGCTCGGGGGCCGCACCTTCCGCCGGGTCTCGCGTACGCCGAACTCCTCGCCGGCCGTCGGCTCGCACGCGAAGCACGACGAGGAGCTGCACGCCATCCTGAACGACATCTTCGGCTGACCGAGGATTCCGTACGACCGAGGAGGTCCCCCACGCTCGTGGGGGGCCTCCCTTCATGATCAGGCCTTTCACTGGAGCGAGGTATGTACTTCACCGACAGGGGGATCGAGGAGCTCGTCGAGCGGCGCGGCGAGGAGGAGGTCAGCGTGGGCTGGCTCGCCGAACGGCTGCGTGAGTTCGTGGACCTCAACCCCGAGTTCGAGGTTCCCGTCGAGCGGCTGGCCACCTGGCTCGCCCGCCTCGACGAAGACGACGACTGACTTCCCGGGGGGCCGGCGACGCGATACATCTTGACTTTGCACAAACGAGATATATCTTGTTTGTGGATGGTTCGTCCGCGCGGATGCCGACCCGCGCGGACGCAGGACTTCGCGTGGAAGGGCCTGAGCGATGCCCCAATGGACGATCGACTCTCCTGGACGGCTCACGTTCGGAGAGGTCACCGCGCTCAACGTGCGCGTCGTGGCCGGTCGGCTGGCCGTGCTGGCCAGTGACGGCCCGCCGACCCTCGAAGTGACGGAGGTGGAGGGCTCGCCGCTGGTGGTGACCCACGACGACGACGGCCGCCTGACGGTCGCGTACAAGGACCTCACGTGGGACGGGATCCTGGGCTGGTTACGCCCGGGCCCGCGCAGGACCACGCTGACGCTGACCGTGCCGAAGACCTGTCCCGTACAGGCCGGTGTCGTCTCCGCCTCCGCCGTCGTGACGGGCATGGAGGGGATCACCGGCGTGAAGGCCGTGTCCGGCGACATCGTCCTCGACGGTGTCAGCGGCGAGGTGCAGGCCGAGACGGTCTCGGGCTCGGTGGAGAGCCGGGGACTGGCCGGCGATCTGTCCTTCTCCAGCGTCTCCGGCGACCTCACCGTGGCCGCCGGTTGGCCCCGGCGGCTGCGCGCGAACACGGTCTCTGGACGCGTCACCGCGGACCTGGAAATGGAGCCCACCGGTCACGTCACACTGCACGGCATGTCGGGCGCCATCGTCGTACGGCTCCCGCACGACGTGAACACCGACGTGTCCGCCCACTCGGCCTCGGGCCGGATCGAGTCGGCCTTCCCCGAGTTGTCCGCCACCTCGGTGCCCGGGGCCCGCTCCCTCAGCGGCCGTCTGGGCGGCGGCATGGCGTCCCTCTCGGCGACCACGGTGTCCGGCGCCGTCACCCTGCTGTGCGGGCAGCCCGCCGGCAGGCGAGCGGAGAAGCCATGAGCGCGCGTGGCGAACGCATCAGGAACACGGCGTGCGGCGTGACGCGAGCCGAGATCGAGGAGAGAGCATGAGTCCGGTGTTCGGGCACGGCCGGTTGCGGTTGTACCTGCTGAAGCTGCTGGAAGAGAGCCCGCGGCACGGCTACGAGGTCATCCGGCTCCTGCAGGACCGCTTCCTCGGCGTCTACTCCCCCTCCCCCGGCACGATCTATCCCCGGCTGGCCCGGCTGGAGGACGAGGGCCTGGTCACCCACGAGGTAGTGGACGGCAAAAAGGTCTTCACGCTCACCGACAAGGGCCGGGCCGAGCTGAACGACCGGATGGACGAGCTGGCCGATCTGGAGCAGGAGATCACCGCCTCGGTCCAGGACATCGCGCGGGAGGTCAAGGAGGACGTGCGGCAGACCGTACGTTCCCTGCGCGAGGAGCTCACCCAGATGGCCAGGGACATCGGTCACGACGACCGAGACCCGCGGCATGAGCAGAAGGAGGAGTGGCGGCGGCAGCGCGACCACGCCAAGGAGGAGTGGCGCAGGCAGAAGGAGGAATGGCGCCGCCACAAGCGCCAGTGGAAGGAGGAGAGCGACCGTTGGCAGCACGAGTGGCGCCGGATCTGGGAGGAGTCCTGGGGATTCGGCGGCGAGCGGCAGGGCGGCCACGACGTCGCGCTCAGCCGGATGCTGGCCGATTTCGTCGCCGACGTTCACCGCTCGTCCGGCGCGGGCGTGCGTGACGAGCGTGCTCTGGCCGAGTGCCGTGCCGCTCTCGACGAGGCCGCCGAGCGCATCCGCCGGGCCCTGGGCTCCTGAACCCGTCAGAGCGTGAAGACCACCTTGCCGAAGATCTCGCCGCGGTGCATGGCGGCGAATCCCTCCTCCGCCTCGGCCATCGGCAGCACCCGGTCGATCGTCGGCCGGACACCCGTCTGCTCCAGGAACACCGCGAGCCGCGCGAGCTGCCCCCGCGTCCCCATCGTGGATCCGATGATCGATTTTTGCAGGAAGTAGACCTGCGCGAGCTGCGTCGCGGCGACCATGCCACTCGTCGCGCCGCAGGTGACGATCCGGCCGCCCGGGCGCAGGGAGCTGAGCGAGTGCTTCCAGGTGGCCTCGCCGACCGTCTCCATCACCGCGTCCACCCGCTCGGGCAGCCGCGCGCCCGTCTCGAACACCCGGTCGGCGCCGAGCGCGAGGGCCCGTTCGCGCTTGTCCTGCGAGCGGCTGGTGGCCCAGACACGGAAGCCGCCGGCCCGGCCGAGCGCGATCAACGCGGTCGCCACGCCGCCGCCGGCGCCCTGGACGAGGATGGTCGAGCCCGGCTCCAGTCCGGCCTTGTCGAAAAGCATGCGGTAGGCCGTCAGCCAGGCCGTGGGCAGGCAGGCCGCCTCCTCGAAGGAGATCGCCGCGGGCTTGGGCACCAGATTGCGGCGGGGCACCGCCACCTTCTCCGCGAACGTCCCGTCGTGCTTCTCCGACAGCAGCGAACGCGCCGGGTCGAGGGTCTCGTCCCCGTCGACCGGTGTGCCGATCACCGAGTGGACGATGACCTCGTTGCCGTCCTCGTCGATCCCCGCCGCGTCGCAGCCGAGCACGATCGGCAGCCGGTCCTGGCTGATCCCCACCCCCTTGAGGGTCCACAGGTCGTGGTGATTCAGCGCGGCGGCCCGGACCGTGACGGTCGTCCATTCCTCCGGTACGGCGGGCTCGGGGTGCTCCCCGAGCGTCAGGCCCTTGAGCGGGTCGTCCGGATCGGTCTGTGTGGCGGTGACGGCGAACATGCCAGAACATTACTCCGGCAGTCGCGCCGTGTCCGGACGCCCGCGCACGGCTCGCCGCCGGTGCCCTCGACACTCGACGAGACCGGCGGGACCTGGCGGACATGCCCCCGGGCCCCTCGCCGCGGTTTCCCTATTTGCCCTTTACGTTCCCTGTACGCCGCGTGCGGTCGACTATCCGGGTCAGAAGTCGAACAATGCTCCGGCGGCCGACCGCTTCTCACAGTCGTTGCCGAAGGTGCGCCGGAACTGGAAGTACTTCCCGTCCCAGATGCCGCTGGCGGTGACCGTGACAGGTGCGTAGATCATCGTGCAGGGCTCGGCCTCGTTCACCCGAAGAGCGCCCGGGTCGAGATTCGTGCTGTTCAGCCACGTGCAGGCCTTTTCCGGCGAGGGGTGCGAGCCGCCCACCGGCGCGCAGTTCAGGAAGACCGACCGCGTCGGCGGCTCCGCCTGCTCGCCGTCCGCGACGGTCAGGATCACCGCCCGCACCCGGGAGGACGGCGGCCGCACGTCCCGCAGGGCGATCTCGGGCGGCGGCGGCGCCGGCAGCGTGTCCGCCCCCGTGGGCGTCACGGATGCGAGCAGCTCGGCTCGGGCAGCCGTTCCGCCGTCGCCGGAGGCGCCGGCCTGGGCCCGGGCCGGGGCGGAGAAGCCGGCGGCCAGTGCCGTACCGGTCAGTAGAACAAGCAGCGGTTTCATGCGATCCCCCCGTTTCCGCTGGTGACCAGCGTCCTCACGGGCGACCTCCGGGGCAAGCGCCCACTCCGGAACCGCACCGGAATGTGATGTACCACAGACCACATCGGTTCCGCTCGCTTCATAACGAGCTGGACAAGAAGGTGTGCCACAACCGTATGGATCTGGAAAAATCACCCCTTAGTATCCATATCTCCACACTGAGAGGTCCACGGTGACCAGGAAGCTCACACTCGCCGCGCGTGGCGTCGTCGCCGCCGCGAGTGCGGTCGCCGTTCTGTGGAGTCAAGGACCGGCCATTCCCGCGACCGTCCCGTCCCGCGTCGCCACGACGACGGTCTCCGCCGTGACCGGCGTCAGCAAGGGCGGGGTCAGCGCCTTCCCCCTCGCCCCGAGCCAAGCGGACGAGCAGCGGGTGGCGGCGTACTGGAGCCCGGAGCGGCTCAAGCAGGCCAGCAGCTACGTGCCGAGCACGAAGCCGTCCCCCACCACCAGGAGCACGACCTCCGCGGTGGAGATGGGCCCGGGAGACACGACACCGCGCGCGAGGGCGCCCCGGGCCGTGGCGCCCCCGCCCGAGGCCTCCCCGCCGATGGTGGGCAAGGTGTTCTTCAAGATCGGCGACAAGGAATACTGGTGCTCCGCCTCCGCGGTGCACTCGGCCCACCGCAACCTCGTCGCCACCGCCGGGCACTGCGCGTACACACTCTCCCAGGACAAGCCGGTGGCCAACTGGGTCTTCATTCCCGGCTATCACGACGGCGTCGCCCCCTCCGGCATCTTCGTCGGCCACACGCTCTACATGCACGAGGACTTCGCCGGCCAGGGCGACTTCGACCGCGACTACGCCTTCGTGACAGTGCATCGGGGCTTCTCCTGGCAGCCGTACGTGGAGAACGGCAGGCTCAAGTACCGGTCGGTCGACGTGGGCCGCCTGGAGGACAAGGTGGGCGCCTTCCGTTTCGCCTCCGGCAAGCCGATCGGACGACCGACCTACGTCTTCGGCTACCCCGCGGGGGCGAACCCCGACGGCAGCCGCCCGTACACCGGCCAGACGGTGAAGTCCTGCAGCGGCACCACCGAGAAGAAGTTCGTCAGCGCGCCGACATGGCAACTCGAACACGGGGTGCGGCTGCCGAGTTGCCCGTTCACGGCCGGCGCGAGCGGCGGCCCATGGGTGATCGGCTACAACGCCGCCACGCGGACCGGCTACATCACCGGAATCACCAGCCTGACCTGGAACCTCAGCGGCGGCGGACGCCTCGACGCCGTCTCCACGCCGTACTTCAACCAGTTGACCCAGCGGGTGTACGCGCAGGCGAGCAAGCAGGGCACGGGCTGATCTCTACGCGGGCCACGAAGCCCTCAATGTGATTCGCATCACATCCCGATCTCTCGTCCGACTGCGCACAGTAGGCGATTTGACACAGAAGGCCTTCTAAGCGACCTGCACTGATGCCGCGCCACGCTTCCGGCATTGACAAGCGCTGTTAATGATCGCGTAAGAGTCGCGAGCGTGACGGACGTAGAAGCACGTAAAGCACGGGTAAAGGCGAGAGGTAATGTCTTTACTAGCCCTTTACTGATGAGTGGGACGCATGTGGCCTACCACGACAGCATCTGGAGATTCATGAACACCCGAGTCAAGCGCCTCATCCTCCCCATCGGGGGCGTGGCCGTCGCCGGCCTCGTCGGGGCCACGATGGCGGTCCCGGCTCAGGCCGCCGGTGACACGGCCCACGACACCCTGGCCGGCAGCGGCCTCGCCGCGAAGAACGTCGTCGCCTACTGGCTCAACGAGAAGGCCTCCAACCTGATCAAGGCCACCCCGTACGGCTACGAGAGCCAGGTGAGCGCGAAGCACGTGTCGACGGGCGGGCCGTCCGCCGACAGCAAGCCCGGCACCGTCTCCCCCACCGGCAGCGGCGGGTCCGGCGGCACGCTGAAGAACGTGAACCTGCCGCGCACCACCGGCAAGGTCTTCTTCCGCGGCGCCGACGGCCGGCCGCACTGGTGCAGCGCGACCTCCGTCCAGTCGAAGTACGGCAACCTGGTCGCCACGGCCGGGCACTGCGTCTACGACACGAAGTCCAACAAGGCCACCATGGACCGCTGGGTCTTCATCCCCGGCTACTACCAGGGCAAGGCCCCGTGGGGCATCTACGTCGGCAAGACGGCGTACACCCACTACGACTTCGACGTCTACGAGGACGGCGACCGCGACTACGCGTTCGTGACCGTCTACAACGGCATCAAGGCGGGGCGCGGTGGCGACCTGCGCAACGTCGCCGAGTGGAACTGGAAGCAGGTCGACAGGAAGACCTACAACCAGTACGACCGCTTCATCCGCAAGAGCAGGGGCGGCAAGTACTACGTCGTCAAGTTCACCGACGCCGGCCGGCTCGAAAGCAACGTCGGCGGGCAGGGCCTGGCCTACAACCAGAAGGTCGGCAGCTCGGTCTACGTGTTCGGCTACCCGAGCGGGTCGCACCCGGACGGCAACCACGCCTTCACCGGCCAGACCCTCAAGTGGTCGTACGGCAAGACCTTCGCCGCCAAGGCCCCCTCGGTCAAGGGCGAGGAGCTCGTGGGCGTCAAGTCGTCCTTCACCGGTGAGGGCTCCTCGGGCTCGTCGTGGCTGCTGAAGTACAGCAGCGCCAAGCGGCTCGGCTACCTCAACGGCGTCACCAGCGCCGTCTCCGACACCGACGGCAACAAGCGGATCGACACCAGCGTCTCCCCGTACTTCGACGGCGAGACCTACGGCGTCTACAAGGCCGCCGCCAACAACTGGTCCGGCTCCATCGCCTGACGCTCCGCAAGCGGCCGCCGGCCGCCCGGCAGCACTCCGCGGGCAGACCGCGCGTGGCATGCTGGGCGGACGGCGACCGCGAGGAGATCAACGATGACCCACCCGTTCAGTACGCAGCCCGCCCCCCGGCGTACCCCCCTGAACGCGGAGGAAAGGGCGCGCGGCGAGATCAACTTCTCGCGGCTCGTCACCGAACACCTCGTCACGAAGGGGCGGTTCAGGATCACCGCCGACACCCCGGAGATGGTCGATCTGTGGCAGGCGGTCGCCCGCAGGGCGGGTGAAACGCTCGGGCGGCCGGTGGTCAGCTACGCCAACGGCCGGGACATCGTCATCACGTTCGCCCAGGAGGCCCCCTCTCTCGCGACGCAGGAGTGAGCACCGGCCGAAGTGCCCCGTCGACACCGGCGGGGCACTTCGGCGTTTCTGGCGTTTTTCCCTCAGGTGTCGCGAAGGTCACCGGCCAATCGCCGCGTTGTTTTCCCGACTTGATCCCCATCGCTGTATGTTCCTTCGCAGCCCGTACACACCGCACTCCCGAGGGCCGCGGGGCGAGGGAGACGTTCCACAGCAAGGAGATCCGGTTGAAGCGCATCCTCCCCCCGCTGTGGGGTGCGGCGGCGGCCGCGTCGCTCGTCGTCGGGAGCGCGGTGCCCGCTCACGGTTACGAGATCACCGTGACGACCCCCCTCGCCTCCGGCGCGAAGGTGACCTCCATCCTCGCCTACTGGCTCAGGGACGGCGGGCGCTCACTCTCCGGCGCGACTCCCGTGGCCGCTCCGGCCGGCATCGCGGCCACCGCCGTCACAGCCGAGAGCTCCGCTCCCGGCGGCGTACGGGGCGTGGTGCCCGCCGCCGCCGGGGTCAAGCGGGCCAGTGGCCCGTCGAGGAACGTCAACCTGCCGAGGACGACGGGCAAGGTCTTCTTCGTCGGCGCGGACGGCCGGCCCCACTGGTGCGCGGGCACGTCCGTGCAGTCCGACCATCGCAATCTCGTGGCGACGGCCGGGCACTGCGTGTACGCCATGAGGCCCACAGGCAGGACCACAGCGACGCCCTACCGGTATTGGATCTTCATACCGGGGTTCGCCGGCGGCGGCACGCCGTGGGGGGTCTACGCCGGGGAGCGGGCCTTCGCCCACAGCGACTTCACCAGATACGCCGATCTGGATCGCGACTACGCGTTCGTCAGCGTCCACGCCGGCGTGCTGCCCAAGCACGTCGCGCTGCGGGACGCGGCGCAGTACGCGGCGTTCTCCGGCGGCCTCAAGTGGCGCACGGCCACCGGCTACACCGGGATCAGGCTGCTTCCCGCGGGACGTCTCGGCGACAAGGTCGGCGGCCAGGGCCTCGCCTACAACCTGCCGGTCGACCGGCCGCTCGCCATCTTCGGTTACCCCCTGCGGACCGCCGAACGTCCCGCCGACGCGCGAACCGGGCTCACCCGGGCCTACCGCAGGCCCTTCCTGGCCCAGGACCTGTCCAGGAACGCGAACGAACTGGTCGCCGTGCGCTCGGCCTTCGCCACCGCCTCCGGGTCACCGTGGCTGGCCGCCTACCGAGGCGTACGCGGCCTGGGGTATCTGAACGGCCTGACCATCGGCCTTTCCGGCCCGGCGACCGGGCTGTCGCCGTACTTCGA
Source organism: Microbispora sp. NPDC088329 (assembly GCF_040685655.1). NCBI lineage: Bacteria > Bacillati > Actinomycetota > Actinomycetes > Streptosporangiales > Streptosporangiaceae > Microbispora > Microbispora sp. NPDC088329. The sequence goes on along the minus strand of NZ_JBFBIP010000029.1, from coordinate 60,174 downwards.
CGGCGAACTCTTCCAGGTCTACAACACAGCCCGGCGGGCCGGCTCCGCATAAGGCCGGTCCACGGCGTCGAAGAATGGGCTCCCCGCGCGGAGAGGGCGGCCCGAGCGGCGTCGCCGAGGCCCCTCGCGCTGATGCCCGGGGCCCGGAGGCACCGATCAGACGGCGACCGTCTCCCTGTTCGCGGCCGCCGCCACGCGGCCCCGGCCGCGCTCCAGCAGCTCCGCCACCCGTGGCTCCGCGGCGTACGGCGCGAACCTGCGGCACATGTCCGCCGCGTACGTCCGGGTGCGCGCCGACTGAATGGTGTCGGCGAGGTCGAGGGCCGACGACGCCGCCTGGCACGCCTCCTCCAGTTCGCCCTCCTGGATGAGGGCCGTGGCGAGCAGTGAGAGGTTGAACATCCTGCCGCGCACGTAACGCCCGTCCATCACCAGCGAGCGCCGGGCCTGCCGTACGGCCCGCGTCCCGTCGCCGAGGTCGCGCAGGCAGTGGGCCGACTTCGCGGCCAGGTAGGCCTCGTCGAAGTAGCCGATCCAGCCGGGCTCGTTCTGCGGCGTCCGCCGGTCGAAGGCGATCTCCGCCTCGTGCAGGGCGCCGCCGCACGCCGTGCGCTCCCCGAGCAGGGCCAGGGCGTGCGCCTCCAGCACCCGGGCCTCGGCCAGCAGAGAGCCGACCCCCGAGCGCCGCGCCGCCGCGACGGCCGCCCTGGCCAGCTCCAGCCCGTGCCGCGGATGCCCGATGTAGACGGCCTGATGGCTCATCCCGGCCAGGATCTCGCCGCACAGGGCGTGGTCTCCCGCGCCGCGCGCGAGGCCGAGCGCCTGGATCAGGTAGCGCTGGGCCAGCCCGTGCTGCTCCAGGTCGTAGGCCATCCATCCCGCGAGCCGGGTCAGCTCGGCCGCCGCGACCGCCAGCGAGCGCCCGGTGGCCTCGCCGTACGCGCCCTCCCGCAGCAGCGGCGTCACGGCGGTGTGCAGGTAACGGACGACCGGCCCGCGGATGCTGCCGCCGCCGAACCGGTTGTCCAGCTCGCTGAACGACCGGGTCACCTCGCGTATCGCGGCCACGTCCGAGGGCCCGACCCGGCGCGGCCCGTTCGCGGAGAGCCGCTCCCCGTCGGGCGCCGCCAGCCAGCGGAACATGCCCGCCGAGCCCGCTCCCAGGGCGAAGGTGGAGTCGAGCAGGAACCTGCGCCGCTCGACGTCGGCCCTCCACAGTGCTGTCACGCTTGCCACACCCTCCTCCCACGAATGGGGGAACTCCTGTCCCAGATCGGCGGGGACCGTTCCACACGGCATGCCGATGTCCTCCCTGGACACCTGCCGCCCCAGCCGCAGCGAGAAGATCTCGGCCAGCAGCCCGGGAACCGGTTCGCGCGGGCGGCGGCCGCCGATCCAGCGCAGCACGGAACCGTGGTCGTACCGCATTCCCCGCAGTCCTCGGGCCGAGCCGAGACCGTTGAGCCGGCGGGCCAGGCCCTTGCGGGACAGTCCGGCTTCGGTGAGGTGCTGCTGGAGCAGGCGGTTGGGGTCAGGTCGCATCGCTCTCCAACCGGGACAGGCAATAGCCGAGTTGGTAACGGAGAGCTTTCTTTATAGCACTAACCGTGATGACCTAAAGGGATTCCAAAGATGTCGACGGCCTTGACAGCGAGAACCCGGAAGGGCCGCGCACCGCGCGGTCACGCGGCTCGCGGCCCTTCCGGGTTCCGTACGGAGGCTACTTGCGGGCGACGCCGTCCTCCCGGGCCTGCCGCGCGACGGCGGCGATCACCGCGGGGGCGACCCGGACGTCGAACGGCGAGGGGATGACGTAACTCTCGGCGACGTCGTCCCCGACCACGGCCGCCAGCGCGTCCGCCGCCGCCACCTTCATGTTCTCCGTGATCGTCGTGGCGCGGACGTCGAGCGCTCCGCGGAAGACCCCGGGGAAGGCCAGCACGTTGTTGATCTGGTTGGGGTAGTCGGACCGGCCGGTGGCGACCACGCGGGCGTGCCGGCCCGCCACCACCGGGTCCACCTCGGGCGTGGGGTTGGACAGCGCGAACACGATCGAGTCCGGCGCCATCGCCGCGATGGCCTGCTCCGAGACCGTGGACCCGGACAGGCCGACGAACACGTCGGCGCCGGCGAGCGCCTGCTCGGTCGATCCGGACAGGCCGATCCTGTTGGTGTCGCGGGCCAGCGCCCGCTTGACCGGGTTCAGGTCTTCGCGCCCGGCGTGGATGACGCCCTTGGAGTCGGAAACCGCGATGTCGCCGATCCCGGCGTTCAGCAGGATCCGCGACACGGCGACGCCGGACGCGCCGGCGCCGGCCACCACCGCCCGCAGGTCGCCGAGGGAGCGCCCGGTCAGGCGGGCCGCGTTGCGCAGCGCGGCGAGGACCACGATCGCGGTGCCGTGCTGGTCGTCGTGGAAGACGGGGATGTCGAGGCGCTCTCGCAGGCGCTCCTCCACCTCGAAGCAGCGGGGGGCGCTGATGTCCTCGAGGTTGATGCCGCCGAACGACGGCGCGAGCCTGACGACGGTCTCGACGATCGCGTCCACGTCGGTGCAGTCGATGCAGACGGGAACCGCGTCGACGCCGGCGAACTGCTTGAACAGCAGGGCCTTGCCCTCCATCACGGGCATGGCGGCGGCGGGGCCGATGTCGCCGAGCCCCAGGACCGCGGTGCCGTCGGAGACCACGGCCACGACGTTGGAGACCCAGGTGTAGTCGTTGACCAGGTCCGGGTTGTCGGCGATGGCGGTGCAGACGCGGGCGACCCCGGGCGTGTACGCGAGCGACAGATCGTCGGCGTCGCGAACCGGGACGGTGGAGCGGACCTCCAGCTTGCCGCCGCGGTGCAGCGCGAACGCGGGATCCAGGTCGAGCGATTCCAAGGAAGCAGATGTAACGGTCACAGCGACCCCAGTGTCGAAAGGACGAGTTCCTTCGGTAGACGCCGTCAAGAGAACGAAAGCCCTGGCTTCGGTAGCCGCCGGAGGCCGTCGTCGTTGACGGTCGTCCGTCTCTTGAGGGGGTACGGGGGTCACCCGTTTCACTGATTGTGCCACAGAAAGTGTCGGGCGCCTGTGCCCGAGCGGGTCACATATCGGTGCGCGATCAGGTGTTCCCCCAGGCCATCGGGCGTGTAATACTCGGCTTTGCCAGTGGTCTCTTACATACTTGGGCGCCCCAGTGGACTTGACGTCTTACGCCGAGCTGGCCGTTCAGCTGGTCAACATGGGCGACGAACTCAAAAACCCCTTCTCCCTGCGAGCCCTGCTGGAGGAGACGGGCCGTACGGAGGCGGCAGCGCGTCTCACCCGCCGTGACATCGACGCGCTGTGCGAGCTGCGCGACGAACTCGCGGAGGTCTTCGCGTCCGCCGCGGAGGGCGACGACGCGGATGTCGTCGAGCGGCTGAACGGGCTGCTGGTCCGCCATCCCGTGCATCCGCAGATCTCGGGACACGACGGCCAGCCCTGGCACCTGCACCTGACCGAGGGCGGCCGGGTGGCCGACGCCCTCTCGGTCGGGTCGGTCATGGGCCTGGCCAGCGTCGTGACCCGGCTCGGCGTGGACCGGCTCGGCACCTGCCAGGCGGCGCCGTGCCGCAACGCCTACCTCGACACCTCCTCCAACCGGTCGCGCCGCTACTGCTCCGAGCGGTGCGCCAGCCGGGCCAACGTGGCCGCCTACCGGGCGCGCAAGCGGGGCGCCTGACCCGGACGCCGGTACGTCCCGCCCAGACGGCTCGATCGACCCGCCCCGGACGGCCCGATCGAGCCGTGACCGGGTGAGGCGGCCGGGTCAGACGGCCGGTGCGGGGAACCGCAACGCGGGCCGGGGCCAGTAACGCAGCACGACCCGGCCCACGACGTCCTCCTCGGGCACCGCGCCGAAGTCCCAGCTGTCGCGGCGCCCCGGGGCCGACTGGTTGTCGCTCTCCAGCCACCAGCCGTCACCCGTGAGCCGGAAGGCCCGCTTGACGATCAGCCCGTGCGGCCGCCTGGCGACCACCACGTCGCCCGGCCGGACGGGGGCGCCGAGCCGTACCAGCAGCCAGTCTCCGGGCCGCAACGCGGGCAGCATCGAGTCGCCGGAGACACACACGGCGGTGAGCACATCCCCCTCCGCACGATGATTTCGAGACGAGTAAGGTCGGTCCTGGAACAGTGCTGTCACCAGCATTCCTAAGGAAGGATTCCGATGCTCGCACGACTGCTGCGACCCCGGCACGAGGTGTCCGCCCACTGCGACCTGCCGTGCGGGGTCTACGACCCGGCGCAGGCCCGCATCGAGGCCGAGTCGGTGAAGGCGATCATTAAGAAGTACGCCGACAACGACGACCCGGTCTTCAGGACCCGCGCGCTGATCATCAAGGAACAGCGGGCCGAGCTGGTCAAGCATCACCTGTGGGTGCTGTGGACCGACTACTTCAAGCCCCCGCACCTCGAGCAGTACCCGCAGCTCCACCAGCTCTTCTGGGACGCCACGAAGCTCGCCGGCGCCGCCGGCGCCAAGGGCACCGTCGACCCCTCCCTGGCCGACGACCTCCTCGCGAAGATCGACGAGATCGCCAAGATCTTCTGGGAGACCAAGGCCGCCTGAGTCTCGGGATCTCGCGCCCCGCACGGCCTTCAGGGGCCGCGCGGGGCCAGATCATCCCAAGGCCCATACAAACTCCATATTCGGTAGCACGGAATTTACGTGCAGTTACCTCCAAGGATCGCCACAATCAGCGCGTTCAGCCGGGGCAGCACCGCGCGAGTGGCGGTAAGTTGCAGTCAGCGGCACTCAGCCGGCTGAAAGGGCGAGGAGGAACGTGACCGAGGAAACCGAGACGCCTGCGGTGGATCTGACCGGGATTCGCGATGCTGTGAGTGTCCGGCTGCCCGCCGTGAGCGCCTACCTGTCCGTGCTGCGCACGGCCACCGCCGGGCTCGCCGCACGGCTCGACTTCACCCTCGACCAGATCGAGGACCTGCGCATCGCCGTCGACGAGGCGTGCGCCATGTTGCTGCGGCACGCCGTGCCCGGGACCGACCTCCTCGCGGAGTTCGAACTCACGGGCCAGGAGATGACGGTTCGCGTCGAGGTCAACACGCTCGGCGTCAGCTCGCCCAACCGGGAGGACTTCGCCTGGATGGTGCTGACCGCGCTGGCCGACGACGTGGACGCCATCTCCGACCACGCCGACCACCTGGCGATCGTGCTGCGTAAGCGCCGGAGCACGGCGAGGCCGTCGTGATGACGGAAAGGACGAGTGCGATGACCTCCGGCGACTCGGCGGTGCCGGACCGCGTCCGCGCGCGCACACTCTTCGCCGAGCTGTCGGAGCTTCCGCCTGACGACCCCAGGCGGCAGCGCATCCGCGACGAGCTGGTCGAGCTTCACCTGCCACTGGTGGAGTACCTCGCCCGCCGCTTCCGCAACCGGGGCGAGTGGCTCGACGACCTCACGCAGGTCGCCACGATCGGCCTGATCAAGTCGATCGACCGTTTCGACCTCGCGCGCGGCGTGGAGTTCTCCACGTACGCCACCCCGACCATCGTCGGCGAGATCAAACGGCACTTCCGCGACAAGGGCTGGGCGGTCCGCGTGCCGCGCCGGCTGCAGGAGCTGAAGCTCTCGCTCACCAAGGCGATAAGCGAACTGTCGCAGCGGGAGAGCCGGGCGCCCACGGTCGCCGAACTCGCCGTCCACCTGGGCATGAGCGAGGAGGAGGTCCTCGAGGGCCTGGAGTCGGCCAACGCCTACTCCACCGTGTCGCTCGACGCGCCCGACTCGGGCGACGACGACGCTCCCGCCGTGTCCGACTCGCTCGGCATCGTGGACGAGTCCCTGGAGGGTGTGGAGTACCGCGAGTCGCTCAAGCCACTCCTGGAGCGCCTGCCGCCGCGTGAGAAGCGGATCCTGCTCCTGCGTTTCTTCGGCAACATGACGCAGTCGCAGATCGCGACCGAGCTGGGGATCTCGCAGATGCACGTGTCCCGGCTGCTCGCCCGGACCCTGGCCCAGCTCCGCGAGGGCCTCACCGCCGAGGACTGACCGTCGGAGAGTGGCCGCCGGGGAGTGACCGCCGGGGAGTGATCGGGGCCGGGCGAACGCGACAGCCGGCCACGGACCGCCACGGACTGGAGACAGGACCACTGGGCCCGATGACGGACGCGACGCGACGACTGTGACGCCGCACTCCCCCCTGCGGCGCCCCAGTCGGAGACCGCGCGGCTCAGGACTCGCCGGGAGTGCCGTCCTCCCCCATGAGGGCGTGGGTGGAGGCCGGCGCGAGCAACGCGACCAGGGCGACCACCGCCGCGGCGACGAGCGGGACCCCGAAGGCGTACTGCGCGGACTGGATGAGGCTGATCGCCACCGGAAGCGCGAATATCTGTGTCACCACGGCCGGGCCCCGGCTCCAGCGCAGCACCTGCCACAGGCCCCAGGCCACCCAGAGCAGCAGGGCGCCGCCGAGCACGCCGAACCCGGCCACCGCGATGCTGGTGACGAGGTCGGTGGGCTGTCCGATCACGGTTTCGACGCCGACGAAACCCCCCATGACGAGGGCGAGCAGGCCCTCCGCGGCCAGGACGGCGGCGGCCACGGTGAGCGTGGCGGGGCGGCCGGCGGAACTGCTGATCACACCGCCCAACCCTACCCGCAGAGGCGCGCGCCAGGCGTCGCCCGGCATGGGCGGTAAACCGTTCGTTAACCTTCAGGCATGCGGGCACTCCTCCTCGTCAATCCCAAGGCGACCTCGACGCACCGGCGCACCCGGGACGTGCTGATCCGGGCGCTCGGCGCCGCCGTCGACCTGACCGTCGAGGAGACCGCCTACCGCGGCCACGCGACCGCGCTCGCGGCCGCCGCGCACGCCAAAGGCTTCGACACGGTGGCGGTCCTCGGTGGTGACGGAACCATCAACGAAACCGTCAACGGCCTGCTGGAGACCCGGCCCGGCGAAGGCGCGAGCGAGCGGCCCGCGCTCATCGTGATCCCCGGGGGCAGCGCGAACGTCTTCGCCCGCGCCCTGGGGCTGCCCAACAACCCGGTCGAGGCGACCGGTGCCGTCCTGGAGGCGCTACGCGAAGGACGCCACCGGACCATCGGTTTGGGGCAGGCGATTTGGCATGACGAGGTTTCGGGCCCGGATCCGGGGGCAGGAGCGCCACCTGACCAGCAAAGGTCCAGATATTTCACATTTTGTGCTGGGTTGGGATACGACGCCGAGGTCGTCCGAGCCGTGGAGGGCTTGCGGAGCGCGGGACACCGCGCGCTGCCCGCTCTCTACGTGAACACGACGGTTCGCCACTTCTTCGTGACGGACCGCCGACGGCCGGCGATCCGGCTGTCGCGTCCCGGCCGGCCGACAGAGGATGGGATCTTCATGGCGATCGTGTCCAACACGTCGCCGTGGACGTACGCCGGCACACGTCCGATCAACCCGACGCCGTGGGCCGGATTCGAAACGGGGCTCGACATGCTCGCGCTCCGCAAGATGAACCTGCCGACCGTGCTCTCGCTCGTCCGGCAGATCATCGGCGAACACCGGGGACTACCGCGCGGTAAACACTTCGTTCAGCTCCATGACGAGGCCGAGTTCACCCTGCGTGCCTCACGCCCGGTCGCCTTCCAGCTCGACGGCGACTACCTCGGGGAACACGAGTGGGTGATCTTCCGCGCTATCCCGGACGCGTTACAAGTGCTCGTCTAGCCTGTTACAACCAGTCATAGTGTGACGCATCCGACAGCCACGACGGGCAAAACCTTGTCCCAAACCTCTTGTGTGGTGTTGGTACGGCTGAAAAGCTGAACTACGACGTCGGAACGTAGGACCTTTACGGAGACCACCGCCTCCGTGAAGAGCCCCGGCGATCGCGCGGATGAGCCCGGCCCCCACCCAGGATCCGGGCAATCGTCCGCAGCAGCTAGTGAAAGAGTTCACAAAGTTGACGGCCAGAGGAGCCGCGGAGGCTCCGCCTTACGAAGGAGTGGAACGCATGGACTGGCGCCACCGCGCTGCCTGCCGTGACGTGGACCCCGAGCTGTTCTTCCCGATCGGGAACACTGGTCCGGCGCTCATGCAGATCGAAGAGGCCAAGCAGGTATGTCGGCAATGCACGGTCGTCGAGTCCTGTCTCAAGTGGGCCCTCGAATCCGGCCAGGACGCCGGAGTCTGGGGCGGGCTCAGCGAGGATGAGCGCCGTGCTCTCAAGCGCCGTACCGCTCGCGCCCGCGCCCGCGCCGCCGTCTGACTCCCCGCCGCACGCGAACGCCTTCGGTGAATGCCCGCCTTGGCATTCACCGAATCGCGGGGCACGCGGGCCCGGCCGGGACGACCGCGCAGCCTCCCGCCCGTAGGACCGTCTGTTCCACCAAGGCATCGCGTCCACTATGGCATCCCCCACACAGGTCCCGCACAGCGGACCCCCTCTGACGCATCCCGCCCAAGGGTTGACGTCTCCCACCTGAGGGCCGGCGGGGATGCCTCTCCCGCCCGAACCGGGCGGGGAATCAGCCCGGCTGGACCGGGATGCTGAGGCTGACCTCGGTGCCCCCGCCCTCTCTCGTGGCCACGCCCAGGCGGCCGGACAGTTCGCCGACCACCAGCGTACGGACGATCTGGAGCCCAAGGCTCCCGGTGGCGTCGAGGTCGAAGTCCTCGGGCAGGCCCCTGCCGTCGTCGGCGACCGTGATTTCCAGCCGGTCGGCGGTCCGGGAGACGACGACCTGCACGTTTCCGGAGCAGTGGGCGAACCCGTGCTCGACCGCGTTCTGCAGCAACTCGGTCAGCACCATGGCGATGGGGGTCGCGACCGCCGCGGGCAGCACGCCGAAGCTGCCGACCCGCTTGATCATCACCTGCGCGAGCGCCACCTCCGCCGTCATCGCGATGACCCGGTCGGCGATGTCGTCGAACTCGACCATCTCCTCCGGCATCTGGGCGAGGATCTCGTGAACGATCGCGATCGAGCCGACCCGCCGTACGGCCTCGTTCAGCGCCTCCTGGCCCTCCGGGTTGTTCAGCCGGCGCGCCTGCAGCCGTAGCAGCGCGGCCACGGTCTGCAGGTTGTTCTTGACCCTGTGGTGGATCTCGCGGATCGTCGCGTCCTTGGTGAGCAGCTCCCGCTCGCGCCGCCGCAGCTCCGTCACGTCGCGGATCAGCACCAGCGCGCCGATGCGGCCCCCCGCGACGATCAACGGGATGGCTCGTAGCTGCACGACCGTGCCGCCGTTCTCCACCTCGGTCTCCCGAGGGGCCCGCCCGCTGGCGACGACCATCAGGTCCTCGTTGATCGGCTCGTCGGAGTAGCACAGGTCGGCGGTCGTCTTCCCGAGGTCCGCCCCCACGAGGTCGGCGTGCAGGCCCAGTCTCCGGTAGGCCGACAGCGCGTTGGGCGAGGCGTAGGTGACCCGGCCGGCCTTGTCCAGGCGGAGCAGGCCGTCGCCCACCCGGGGCGACCTGACCAGGATCGGCTCCTCCTCCGCGAAGGGGAACCTGCCCTCGGCGACCATCTGCGCCAGGTCGGACGCGCTCTGCAGGTAGGTCAGCTCCAGGCGGGACGGCGTACGCGCCGACGACAGGTTGGTCGAGCGCTGGATGACCCCGATGATCGGGCCGCCCTTGCCTCGCCGCACCGGGATCGTCTCCTCGCGCACCGGCACGCCGCTGGACCAGTCGGGGTCGCCCTCCCTGCAGATGCGGTGCTCGGCCCAGGCCACGTCGATCAGCGGTCGCTCCCCCATGGCGATGGACACGCCCACGACGTCGTCGTGGTAGACGGTGGGGCCGGTCGTGGGCCGCATCTGGGCCACCGCCACCCACCTCGTGCCGCCCTGGCCGGGAACCCACAGGATGAGATCGGCGAACGACAGGTCGGCGAGCAGCTGCCAGTCGGAGACCAGCGAGTGGATCCAGTCGAGGTCGGCGGGATCGAGCGCGGTGTGGCGCGACACCAGGTCGCTGAGAGTCGGCACGAGTGCATGATGCGACGCCGTCCGGGTCGAAAGCGAATCGACCATCGCCACCTGGCAAGATGCACCTCATGACAGGGCCGATGGACAGACTGCGCGCGGCCGCCGCCGAGCGGGAGGCGGCGGGCCTGCGGCGCGCCCTCCGCCCGCGCACGCCCGGCCATGACGGCCTGCTCGACCTGGCGTCCAACGACTACCTTGGGCTCTCCCGGGACGAGCGGCTCGTCGAGGCGGCCGTACGGGCCACCCGGGAGTGGGGGGCGGGGTCGACGGGTTCGCGGCTGGTCACCGGCTCCACCCGGCTCCACGCCGATCTGGAGGATCGGCTCGCCGCGTTCGCCGGGGCGGCCCGGGGCCTGGTGTTCTCCTCGGGGTATCTCGCCAACCTCGCCGCGGTCGCCGCCCTCGGCCGGGGCGGCCTGATCGTCTCCGACGCGGGCAACCACGCCTCGATCGTGGACGCCTGCCGGCTGTCGCGGTCGCGGGTGGTGGTCACGCCGCACGCGGACGTGGAGGCCGTGGACAGGGCCCTGGCCGAGCGTGTCGAGGAGCACGCTCTCGTCGTCACCGACGCCGTCTTCTCCGTCGACGGCGATCTCGCGCCGCTGCGCGCCCTGTACGAGGCGGTCGTTCGGCACGGCGCGCTCCTCGTGGTGGACGAGGCCCACGCGCTCGGCGTGGTGGGCGACCACGGCAGGGGCGCGGTGCACGCGGCGGGCCTCGCCGGATGTCCGGACATTGTGACAACGATCACGCTGTCGAAGTCGCTCGGCGCTCAGGGCGGCGCCGTGCTGGGCGCGCCCGAAGTGATCGACACGCTCGTGGACACCGGGCGGCCGTTCATCTTCGACACCGGCCTCGCACCGGCGTGCGCCGGCGCCGCCCTGGCCGCCGTCGATATCCTGGAAAGCACCGCTGACCTGCCCGGACGTGCCCGGCAGCGAGCCCGGGAGCTGACCGCACTGGCCCGCGAGCTCGGCCTGGAGACGACCGATCCGGCGGCCGCCGTGGTGCCGGTCGTGCTCGGTTCGCCGCGGCTCGCCGTGTCGGCGGGAGCTCTGTGTGCGGAACTCGGGGTCCGCGTGGGATGCTTCCGGCCACCGTCGGTGCCTCAGGGCGGGTCCTGTCTGCGGTTGACCGCAAGGGCCGATTTGAGGTCCGATGATCTCGCGGTGGTCCGGGGGGCGCTCACCGCTGTGGCCGAGTTGGCGTCGTGGCCCGCGTTGACGATGCGGCCGAGTTGAAGGTGGACAGGTGACGCAGCACAGCGAGGATACTCCCCGGGTTCCCAAGTACTACGACGTGAAGCGCAATCTTCTGGAGCTCACCAAGAGTATGCCCGCCGGCAGTGCGCTCCCTCCCGAGCGCACCCTGGCCGTACGCTTCGAGACCTCTCGGACGACGGTCCGGCAGGCGTTGTCGGAGCTCGTGGTCGAAGGGAGGCTGCTGCGCATCCAGGGCAAGGGCACATTCGTCGCCCAGCCCAAGGTCGCCCAGGTCCTCCAGCTCACCTCGTACACGGGTGACCTGCGCACGGTCGGCCTGGAGCCGGACACCAAAATCCTCGACATCAGCTACATCACGGCCGACGAGGCCCTCGGCCGGCGGCTGGCCATCAACCCCGGCAGCCGGGTCCTGCGGATCCACCGCCTGCGCCTGGCCAACGGCGAGCCGATGTCCATCGACACCACGCATCTGTCCGCCCGCCGCTTCCCCCGCCTGCGGCGCGAGCTGGAGGTGCACTCCTCGCTGTACGAAACCCTGCACAACGCCTACAACGTACGGCTGACCGACGCGGAGGAGGTCATCGAGACCGTGCTCGCCACGCCGTACGACGCGCAGGTGCTCGGGGTGGACGTCGGCCTGCCCATGCTGCTGCTGACCCGGCACGCCTTCGACGCCGACGGCAACCCCGTCGAGTACGCCCAGTCCCTCTACCGCGGCGACCGCTACAAATTCGTCACCCGCCTCCGCCGTCCCTGAGGAGAATCCGAGCGAGCCGAGGGGCGCGCCGCCGATCTGGACTGAGGAGCGCGCGGGAGCGAAGCGACCAGAGCGCTACGAGGGAAGTGCCCATGGCGCGCCTCCGGCACGACCCGGCGCAATCGAGCGCCCCGAAAGCGAAGCGGGAAACACAGAGCGAGCCGAGGGGCGCGCCGCCGATCTGGACTGAGGAGAGAGGGAGTGAGGAACGAACTCCCGAACGACGAGGGAAGTGCCCATGGCGCGCCTCCGGCACGACCCGGCGGAATCGAGCGCCCCGAAAGCGAAGCGGGTAACACAGTGAGCATTCTCGTGGTGACCGGGACGGACACCGGGGTCGGCAAGACGGTGGTGACGGCCGCGCTCGCCGCCCTGGCCAGGGAGCGTGGCGCGACCGTCGCGGTGGTGAAGCCCGCGCAGACCGGAGTGGCCGTGGGAGAGCGCGGGGACCTCGACGAGGTGATCCGCCTGTCGGGGGTGACGACGACCTTCGAGATGACGCGGTATCCCGACCCTCTCTCCCCCGCCGCCGCGGCCCGTGTCTCCGGCATGCCGCCGCTGTCGCTCGCGTCGGCGGCGGCCCGGATCGGGGAGCTGGCCGAGTCGCACCGGCTGGTGCTCGTCGAGGGGGCCGGAGGCCTGCTGGTCCGCTACGACGAGGAGGGCGGCACGCTCGCGGACCTGGCACGGCGGCTGCACGCCCCGGTCCTCGTGGTGGCGCGCGCCGCGCTGGGGACGCTCAACCACACGGCGCTGACGCTCGAAGTCGCGGCGGGCCGGGGCCTCGACCTGGCGGGCGTGGTGATCGGCTCCTGGCCGGCCGATCCCGGGCTCGCGGAGCGGTCGAACGTCGCCGACCTGGAGATGCTGGCCGCCCGGCCGCTGTCGGGCGCGCTCCCCGAGGGCGCCGGGGCGCTCCGCAGGGACGCGTTCGCCCGCGCCGCCCGCGCCGGGCTCGCTCCCACGCTCGGCGGCATGTTCGACCCGGCGAGATTCCGCACGACCCTTAAGCTGCCCTTGTAACGGGCCGCAACTGAGAGAACACGGAAGGTGCCGAATGACGACCGCCATCCTGGATATCGCCCGCGTTCAGGTCCTGGATGAGGGAACGGGGCTCGACGCGGCCCAGGTGCTGGAGTGCCTGACCCTGCCGGACGAGCGCCTGCCCGACCTGCTCGCGCTGGCGCACGAGGTGCGGATGAGGTGGTGCGGTCCCGAGGTCGAGGTGGAGGGGATCGTCTCGCTCAAGACCGGCGGCTGCCCGGAGGACTGCCACTTCTGCTCACAGTCCGGGCAGTTCTCCTCCCCGGTCCGGGCGGCCTGGCTCGACATCCCCTCGCTCGTCCGGGCGGCCGCCGAGACGGCGGCGACCGGGGCGACGGAGTTCTGCATCGTGGCGGCCGTACGCGGGCCGGACCGGCGGCTGATGGACCAGGTCCGCGAGGGCGTGCGGGCGATCCGGGAGGCGGTCGGCATCAATGTGGCCTGCTCGCTCGGCATGCTCACGCAGACGCAGGTGGACGAACTGGCCGAGATGGGGGTCCACCGCTACAACCACAATCTGGAGACCGCCCGGTCGCACTTCCCCCGCGTCGTCACCACGCACACCTGGGAGGAACGCTGGGACACCTGCCTCATGGTCCGGGAGGCGGGCATGGAGCTGTGCTGCGGCGGCATCGTCGGCATGGGCGAGACCCCGGAGCAGCGGGCCGAGTTCGCCGCCCAGCTGGGCGAGCTGGAGCCGGACGAGGTGCCGCTCAACTTCCTCAACCCCCGCCCGGGCACTCCGCTCGCCGGCCGGCCGCTCGTCGAGGGCGCCGAGGCGCTGAAGACGATCGCCGCGTTCCGCCTCGCCCTGCCGCGGACGATCCTGCGGTACGCCGGGGGCCGCGAGCTGACCCTGGGCGACCTCGGCACGAGGGACGGCATGCTGGGCGGTGTGAACGCGATCATCGTCGGCAACTACCTGACCACCCTGGGCCGGGCGCCCGAGCGCGATCTGGAGCTGCTGGCCGACCTCAAGATGCCCATCAAGGCGCTCTCGCAGACCCTCTGAGGCCGCCGGCGGGCGGTCGGCTGGAATCCCAGTCCGCGGGGGCGGAGTAGCCGCGACGACACCGGGCATCAGCGGAGGTGACCGACGTTCTCCTGTGGCTGGAGGGCATTGGCCGCCCATCTGTTCCGGTTACTGACCGACTGGTAGGTTTCACCCTATGGAGTCCCCCAAACACGCAGGCGACATCGCGGTCGCCGTCTCCCAGGCCTACGGCGTGGACACCATGTTCACGCTCTCCGGTGGGCACGTCTTCCCCCTGTACGACGGGGCCGTCCATCAGAACATGCGCATTCTCGACGTGCGCCACGAGCAGAGCGCGGTGTTCGCGGCCGAGGCGACGGCCCGGCTGACCCGCAGGCCCGGCCTCGCCGTGCTCACCGCCGGCCCCGGCGTCACCAACGGCGTCTCGGGGGTCGCCACCGCCCACTTCAACGGTTCCCCGGTCGTCGTGCTCGGCGGGCGCGCTCCGCGCTCACGCTGGGGCTCCGGCGCCCTGCAGGAGATGGACCATCCGCCGCTGTTCGAGCCCATCACCAAGCTCGCCTTCACCGGTTCGGGCGCGGACTCCATCGGGCAGGACGTCGAGATGGCCTTTCGGACCGCCCTGGCCCCGCATCGCGGCCCGGTGTTCCTCGACGTCTACATGGACGACCTGTTCTCCCCGTCGCCCGAGTACGTCTCGGAGACGCTGACCCCGTCACCGCTGGAGCCCGATCCCGAGGCCCTCGCCGGCATCGCGCGGCTGCTCGCCGAGGCAGAGCGCCCGGTGCTGGTGCTGGGCTCGGACGTCTGGATGGAGCGCGCCGAGGAGGCCGCGCGGGACTTCGCCGAGGAGTGGCGCCTGCCCGTCGTCCCCAACGGCCAGGGCCGGGGCATCCTGCCCGCCGGGCACGAGCTGCTCGTCACCCGTGCCCGGGGCGTCGCCTTCAGTCAGGCCGACCTCGTCATCGTGGTCGGCACCCCGCTCGACTTCCGGCTCGCGTACGGCTGGTTCGGCGGCAAGGAGGGCGCGCCCCTCGCCAGGGTCGTCCACATCGCCGACGCGCCCTCCCAGCTCGCCATCCACACCGGCCTGTCCGGCTCGGCCGCCGGCGACCTGTCGGTCGTCTTCTGGGGCCTGTCGGCGGCGTGCGGGACCGCCGGGGTGAACCCCAAGGCGTACGAGCCGTGGGTCAGCAGGCTGAGCGAGGCCACGACGGCGGCGATCGCGCAGGACGCGGCCATGCTGGAGTCGGACGCCGACCCGATCCACCCGATGCGCATCTACGGCGAGCTCAACAAGGTGCTGGCCGACGACGCGGTCGTCATCGGCGACGGCGGCGACTTCGTCTCCTACGCCGGCAAGTACGTCGAGCCGCGCCGGCCGGGCAGCTGGCTCGACCCCGGCCCGTACGGCTGCCTCGGCACCGGGCTCGGCTACTCCATCGCGGCACGGCTGGCGAGACCGTCGTCCCAGGTCGTGCTGCTGCTCGGCGACGGCGCGGCGGGCTTTTCGCTGATGGACGTCGACACGCTGGTCCGCCACCGTCTGCCGGTCGTCATGATCTGCGGCAACAACGGCATGTGGGGCCTGGAGAAACACCCCATGCAGATGCTGTACGGCTACGACGTGGCGGCCGAGCTTCAGCCGCAGTGCCGCTACGACCAGGTCGTCACCGCGCTCGGCGGCGGCGGGGAGCTCGTCACGTCGCCCGGCGAGATCGGCCCCGCGCTGCGGCGCGCCTTCGACTCCGGCGTGCCCTACCTGGTGAACATCGCCACCGACCCGGCGATCGCCTACCCGCGCAACACGACCGGAGTGTGACCTCCGGCGGAGCCCCGCGTACGTCCGTCTCGCGGGGCTCCTCGGGCCTCAGCCTGCCGCGGGGCTGCGGCTCGCGACAGAGCTGGGCGACGGACTCGGCGAGGGAGGAGGACAGTCCTTCTTCACGGTGAACGTGACCGTCGTGCCCTCCTTCACGAGCGTGTCGAACGCCGGTTTCTGGCTGACGACCGTCCCCTTGCACTGTCCCTCGCCGTCGTAGACGGGTTTCGGGGTGAGACCCAGCATGTTGAGCCGCGCCAGCGCGGAGCTCTCCGGGAGGTCCTGTAGCTGCGGCACCTTGACCATGCCCTTGGTCGGGCTGGGCGAGGGCGTCGGGGAGGCGGAGGGGCTCGGTGTCGGGCTGGGAGTCGGGCTCGGCGTGGGGCTCGGCTTCTTCCTGGGCGGGCTGGGTTGTTCCACGGGGAGCTGCGTGGTGGGCTTGGGTGAGTGCCGTGTGGCGGTCCGCGTCGGCGACGGCCTCGGCGGGTCGGTGGTCTCCAGCGTCAAGGACGGAGCGGGCGACTCGGGCGTCGTAGATCCGGCCGAGGCCATGTTGATGCCGAGCACGGCCAGACCGCCCACGACGGCGACCCCCGCCACCCCGGCCGCGACGACCGGCACCCCCCGGCCCTTCTTGGCCCGCTGCGCCGCGCGCCGGGCCGTACGGGCGCCCTGCTGCGGCGTGCCGACGGTCGTCGGAGGCACGGCGGGGGCGTCGTCCCACGACTCGCGGGTGACGCGGTAGGTGTGGCCGGTGGACGGGAGGGCCTCCGGCACGCCGGCGTAGGGACCGCCCGCCTGGGTGGCCGGGCCGGCGGGAAGCTGCGGGGCCCCCGCACCCATGTCGGCGACCGGGGCCGCCGCCAGGCCCTGCGGGCCGTATACGGGCATGGCATCCGGGGCCGCGGCGCCCTGCATACCGGCGGCGTGCATCCCGGCGGAATGGGGCAGCACCGACTGCCGGGCCGCCTGGCTCATCGCCGCGGCGGACGGCCAGCGGCGCGCCGGGTCTTTCGACATGGCCCGCTCGACGATGGCCCGGACGGCGGGCGGCACGTCCGGCGGCAGCGGCGGCGGCTCCTCGCGGATGTGTTTGAGCGCGATCGTCACCGGGGAGTCGCCGTCGAAGGGACGCTGCCCGGCCAGGCACTCGTACGCCACCACGCCCAGGGCGTAGATGTCGACGGCGGGAGTGACCGGAGCGCCTTCGGCCTGCTCCGGCGCGCAGTAGGCGGCGGTGCCGAGCACCATGCCCGCGTCGGTGAGACGGCTGCCCTGGTCGGCACGGGCGATGCCGAAGTCGGTGAGCACCAGCGTGCCGTCGGAACGCACCAGCAGGTTGCCCGGCTTGACGTCCCGGTGCACGATGCCTCGCTCGTGCACGGCCTGGAGCGCGGAGGCGGCCTGCGCGATGAGCTCCATCGCGGGCTCGGCACCGATGCGCCCGAGGCGGGTCAGCAGGCGGTCGAGGGGCTCTCCGTCGACGAACCGCATAACGAGGTACGCGGTGGAGCCGTCACCGGGGACCTCGGTGACCCCGTAGTCGTAGACGTCGACGACGCCGGGGTGGTTGACGGTCGCCATCGCCCGGGCCTCGCCCTGGAAGCGGACGGCGAATCCGGGGTCGTCGAGGCGACCGGGAAGAAGCACCTTCACGGCGACGGTGCGTGCGAGGACGGTGTCCTCGCCTCGCCATACCTCGCCCATGCCCCCGGCGCCGAGCCGGGCGTCCAACCGGTAACGCCCAGCCAGGGTCATGCCTTGGGCCACCATCTGCGCCCCGTACCCCCTAAGTCACTCGACCCCCGAAGGTGTCCAACAAAGCAGGTTCGTGTCGCGGGTAGATAACGACAAGATCACGGAACCCTGTAAGACCAAGGGATCCAGGCTCGGGGGTCGGACGTCGAGCCTACCTGTTATCCGCCCGTACTACCGTGCACCGAGCACCGAGCCGTCCAGTGCCTGGGCGTGACCTGGACGATCATTCGGCGGCGGCAGTGCGGGCAGTAACGCGGTGGCTCCATCACCCTGGCGGCCAGGCAGGCCGCGTGATCACCGTCTCCGGCCGAATGGCCGCAGTGATCGCAGTAGAAGTCCACAGATGACCACCCTAACCGCTGCCCGCCTCCGTCGCCCGAAAAGCATGACGGAAGCCCCCGCTGCCGATTAAGACGCTTCAACGCCCCTTTTAGTTGCCTGTCGGCCGGGAGTATCGGGGAATCACCACCCAATAGGCTGACCCGCATGAGTGTTGCTCCAGGTCTGCGCGCCGAGGTCCTCATCATGGTGGAGCGCGGGGACACGGCGATCCGGGTCGGCAGCGGCGACGTGCCGGTGCTCGGCACGCCGCGACTGCTGGCGTTCGCCGAGGGAGCGACGGTCAAGGCCGTCCAGCCGCACCTGGAGCCCGGGCAGACCACGGTGGGGACCAGGGTGCTGATCGAGCATCGCCTGCCCAGCCCGGTCGGGATGCACGTCGAGATCCGCGTCGAGCTCACGGAGGTGGACGGCAGGCGTCTGGTTTTCTCCGTCAGGGCCGTCGACAAGACCGGCGCGCTGGTCGCCACGGGCACGATCGAGCGGGTCGTCGTCGACCGGGACCGGTTCCTGTCCCGTCTCTGAACGCCCCGCCGGACGACCGGCGGTTTCCTCCTCTGACGGCGCCCCTACTCGATGACGGCGATCACGTCTCCCTCCTGGACGACGTCGCCCTCCTTCACCTGAAGCTTGGCGATGGTTCCGGCATCCTCGGCGAGAACCGGGATCTCCATCTTCATCGACTCCAGGATCACGAGCGTGTCGCCCTCGTCGACGACATCACCCTCGCTAACGACGATCTTCCAGACGTTCGCCACCATTTCGGCGCGCACCTCGGCCACCCGGCAACTCCCCTCAACGTAATCCAGCAAATCAGGCTGTTCTCATCCGGGAGATCAGCCCGGTGTCGTAGTCCCCGCTCACGAACTCGGGGTGGTCAAGCAGCTCGGCGCAGAACGGCAGGTTGTTCTTGGGGCCCTCGACGCGGAACGCCGCGACGGCCTCGCGACCCCGCTGCAACGCCTCCTCGCGGGTGGCGCCGACGACGCAGAGCTTGGCCATCAGGGGATCGTAGAACGGCGTGACCGTGTTGCCCGCCGTGTATCCCGAATCGATGCGCACCCCCTCGCCCACCGGCTCCTCCCACACACCGATCTTGCCAGGCCCGGGCAGGAACCTGCGGGGGTCCTCGGCGTAGACACGGAACTCGATCGCGTGCCCGCTCACCCGCGGCTCGACTGTGTAGGTCTCACCGGCGGCGATGCGGATCTGGTGCTCCACGAGGTCGAGGCCGGTGACGAGCTCGGTGACGGGGTGCTCCACCTGGAGGCGGGTGTTCATCTCGAGGAAGACGAAGTCCTGGGCGTCGGCGTCCACCAGGCACTCCACCGTGCCCGCGCCGCGGTAGGCCACGGCCTCTCCGGCCCGTACTGCCGCGGTGAGCATCCGCTCGCGCAACTCCGGGGTCACGCCGGGAGACGGGCTCTCCTCCACGACCTTCTGGTGGCGCCGCTGGACCGAGCAGTCCCGCTCGCCCAGGGCGACAACGGTGCCGTCGGCGAGGCCGAGGATCTGCACCTCGACGTGCCTGGCCCGCTCGATGTAGCGCTCCAGCAGGATGGCCGGCTCGCCGCCGAATCGGGCGGCCGCCCGGCACGCCTGCTCGAACGCCTTGGCCAGCGACGCGTCGTCGCGCGCCACGCCCATGCCGATGCCGCCGCCCCCTCCCGCCGCCTTCACCATCACGGGATATCCGATCTCCCTGGCGGCCCGTTCCGCCTGGGCGAGGTCGGACACCGGCTCCCTGGTCCCGGCGGCGACCGGCACGCCCGCCGCCTCCATCAGGTTGCGGGCGTTGATCTTGTCGCCCATCTGCTCGATGGCCTTGGGGTCCGGTCCGATCCAGACGAGACCGGCGTCGATCACCGCGCGGGCGAACGCGGCGTTCTCCGCGAGGAAGCCGTAGCCGGGGTGGACCGCCCGGGCTCCCGTCGTACGGGCGGCCTGGAGGACCTTGTCGATGTCGAGATAGCTCTGGGCCGGGCTCGCGGGGCCGAGGAGCACGGCGTCGTCGGCCTCGCACACGAACGGCAGGTCGGCGTCCGCCTCCGAATGGACCGCGACCGCGCGCAGCCCCATGCTCCGCACCGTACGGATGATCCGGCGGGCGATTTCACCACGATTGGCGACGAGAACTGAGTCGAACACGCAGCCAACTCTAAGGTGATCCCCCGCTCCGGCCTGCCGACCGTTCCGACTGAACGCGGGGGCTGAATCTGTAGGGTCGCCACAATAACGGCTGTTCCGGCGTGGCGTTACAGACGTCGCGATGCTACGTCTGCTACAAGCGTGTGACGAGCACGAGGCGGTCCACGACGCGCGCCAACGCCTCCACCACTCCCGGATCGTAGGCCGAGCCGCCGTCGAGGCGCAGCCGCTCCAGGGCCGCCGCCACCCGGTCCCTGTCGGTCGAGCCGCCCACGAGGTCGTCGTAGGCGTTGGCGGCCTTGATGATGCGGCTGGCCATCGGCGGTGAGTCGCCGAGCGTGTCGCACTGCCGCCTGACGATCTCGGCGACGCCGTGGAGGACTCCGGTCTTCCTGATCACCTCGGCCCCCAGCTCCGCGATCCGCCGCGCCTGCGCGGGGGCGGCCAGCACGGTCGCGCCGCCGGGGATCGGATCGCGCAGCGAGAGCTGCCCGATGTCGTGCATGAGCGCGGCGTACTCCAGCTCCAGCAGCTGCGGCTCCGCCATGCCCAGCTCCCGGCCGATGGCGACCGACAACTGGCTGACGCGACGCGAGTGGCCGGGCTCGACGTACCCGCCGACCTCGGTGACCCGGCTCAGCGCGCGCACGGTCTGCAGGTAGGTCGCCCGGATGCCGGCGTATTTGCGGAACGCCACCTGCGTGACGAGCAGCGGCGCGGCGAACGCGGGCAGTGCGGTCATGTCCATGCTGTGCGAGGCGAGCGTGAGCAGGATGCCCGACGCCGCCACGGCGGCGCCGAGCGGCGCGCCCATCCTGATCTCGTCCCGTACGGCGACGCCGAACGCGGTCCTGACCTGGTCGGCCCGGAGCATGGCCGCGATCACCACGTCGGCCGCGAGCATGATCGCGACAAGCACCGCCATGACGCCGAGCGCCGGCCACCAGTTGCCGTGCCGGTCTCCCGCGTCGCGCGCGATGTCGCCGAGCGGACCGGTGAGCGGCCGGTAGGCGAAGGCGAGCAGCGACCCGGCGAGCAACCTCCGGGCCATCGCGTCGAGACGCGGCGGCCGGCCGACCGCCAGGTGGGGCAGCCCACCGGCGATCATGCCGACCGACATGACCGCCACGACCTGCAGGGCCGAATGGTGCGCCGGCCGTCCGCCCACGTCGAGCAGCAGGGCGTACCCGAGGGAGGCGGCGGTGGAGATCGGGGCGACCTCGCGGTTGCCGGGCATCGTGAGGCGGGCCAGCTCACCGGCGGCGATGAGCGCGCCGAACCCGATGGCGACCCGCGGGTCGGTCAGCCCCACGGCCGCGGTGTGGGCGATCCCCGCCACGGTCAGCATCCCGGCGGCGCAGATGAGCAGGAGCTGGCCCGAGTCGAGCCCCACCGGCCTGGCCGTCAGCCGACGCTCCCTCATCGCTCCGACACCACCTGGATGGGCGTCGTCGGGTCGTCGTGGTCCTTGACCGTGGTCTCCACGGCCGCGTCGTCCGGCGGGACGGGCACCGGCTGGGCCAGGTCCCAGCCGTGCCGGTCGAGCGCCTTGACGAACGCGCAGACCATGTCGGGGTCGAACTGCGTGCCCGCGTTCTTGCGCAGCTCGGCCACCGCGACCTCGATCGGCTTGGCCTTGCGGTAGGAGCGGTCGGAGGTCATGGAGTCGAACGCGTCGGCCACCGCGATGATCCGGGCGAACTCCGGGATCTCCGGCCCGGCCAGCCCCATCGGGTACCCCTTGCCGTCATGTCGTTCGTGGTGGTGCATGATCCCGGCGAACGCCTCGTCGAGGAAGTCGATGCCCCGCACGATTTCCAGTCCGCGCATCGGGTGGAGCTGGATCGCGGCGTACTCCTCCTCGGTCAGGCGCCCGTCCTTCTGCAGCACCTTGGTCGGCACGCCGAGTTTGCCCACGTCGTGGAGCATTCCGGCGTACCTGATCGCACGCAGCCGCTCCGTGCCCATGCCGATCTCCTCGGCGATCATGGAAGATGCGGCGGAGACCCGCGTGCAGTGTCCGCGCGTGTAGTAGTCCTTCGTCTCCACCGCCTGGCACAGCGCCGCGATGGTCGCGTCGTACGCGCGCTGCTCGGCGTGGTAGTGCCCCAGCGCCCACCGGGCCACGAACAGCGGCAGCAGCACGAGCACGGCCGAGATCGACTGCACCGTCGACCACAGGGCCGCGATCAGCAGGCCGAAGGTGGCGAAGCCGACGTAGGAGCTCAGGAACTGCATCATCGCGCGGAGCGAGACCTCGTCCCTGTGCACCGCGGACGCGAGGCGCAGGATGACCGCGGTCAGCGCGAAGTTGACGGCCACGAAGACCCCGGTCGCCGCGGCGTACGGCACGAGGATGCCGGGGAAGTCGGCCGGCTCGGGCAGCGCGGCCCGTCCTCCGGCGCTCTGGTAGGCCCACCCCGCGGCGTAGCCGCACAGGGCGTACTGCGCGCCGTTGAACAGCCGCTTCACCACCGGCAGGCCGGGGCG
The DNA here is from genome assembly GCF_040685655.1 of Microbispora sp. NPDC088329. Lineage (NCBI taxonomy): Bacteria > Bacillati > Actinomycetota > Actinomycetes > Streptosporangiales > Streptosporangiaceae > Microbispora > Microbispora sp. NPDC088329. Next base: position 37,634 of record NZ_JBFBIP010000029.1, on the reverse strand, counting down.
CACGCTGACGACCGCGGCCAGTCCGACCAGGGCGGCGCCCTCCGGGCCGACGAGCACCACGGCGGCCAGGGCGGCGGAGAAACTCACCGACACGGCGACGTGCGGCACGTTGAGCAGCGTCGGCACCGACTCGCAGAGCAGGAAGAGCAGCGCCAGGACGAGAAGCGTGGACCAGTCCTCCGCCGCGAGCCCGCGATGCGCGAGCAGACCGCGCGCGATCACGAAGCCGGCGGTTCCGACGAGTGCGACGAAGTAGACCCTGGCGGGCCACGGAAGTTCCCGCATTGCGGCCACCTTGAATGCGGATCGGACCCGTGGGCCGACCCTGCCGGACCGGCCCACGGGCAGTGACTACGTCCAGGAGATCCCCGGGGTGCCGGCCGCGAGACCGGCCAGAGCGACCACCGGAGTGAGCAGCGCCAGCGCCACTATCAGCCTGACGACGGTCTTCCCTAGCATTGCGCCGCCTCCACGTCGATGTCGCACTCAGGCTACAGAAGGGCCGGCGCGCCCTCCGGGATGTCGCGACCATCGCAGCCAAACCGTAACCAAGCAATCACGCCGCGTGCAATTGCACCGGTTTGTCGGCGCCTTCTCCCCACCTCGTGACGGCCGTGACGTCCATCCGACGGCCTTCTCACGGTGTGAGCCGTGCCATCAGCCGGCGGACGTCGTCGCCCACGTCGGCCTGGAGCATCCCGTTGTCGACGCCCGGCGTGCAGCCGTACGCCACCCGAACGCCGGCGGGCGGTCCCTCGGCGTACCCGAAGACGAGCCGGTACTCGCGGTCGTCCGCCTCCGGGCCTCCCCCCTGGCACCCGTGCCCGCTCGGCACGGTGTCGAGGTCGTCGAGCACCGCGGCGAGCCTTCGGGCCGCCGCCGCGCCGTGCTCGCGCCTGGGCGGCCACTTCTCGCCCCCGTCCAGGCACACGAGAACCCAATCCGGCTCCTCCGGCACCATGGCGTCCTCCTGCCCCCGCCGGTCCCCTCCGCCCCGGCAGGGGTCGTCCGGCCGCGGCATCCTCCACGTGCCTCCCCGATAGGCGGCGGTCAGGGCCGTCCCGACGTACGAGCTGGTCCGGGCCTCGCCGTTGGTCGTCGTGACGCAGGAGTTCACCTCCTCGGCGCTGCCCACCCACAGCGCCGAGCCGTCGGCGTACGCGAAGCGCACCAGGTAGTTCGTCATCGGCCCGCCCGCCAGGGTGCAGACGTGCTCGACCTCGCCGGTGGTGACCGGCAGGTACGCGAGGTCGCGGGCCATCGCCGCCGCCTGGTCCGTCAGCGTCCGCGACCCGCCCAGCCGCTCGCCGCCCGGATCCGTGTTGACGCCGGGGTAGGCGCAGATCAGCGCCCGTACCGGCGAGCCGGGCACCAGCGACTCGTCCGCGCCGTCCACGTCCGGGCCGGCCGGCACCCACCCGCCGATGCCCTCGTCCTCCCAGTGCCGCGGGCAGGCGTCCGGTACCGCGCTCGACCGGCCCGCGTGCCGGGCCAGTGCGACTCCCCCGCACACGGCCACGGCCATGACGACGGCGACGACGGCGGCGAGGGCCCACTGTGAACGTGTCACATCGCTGAGACGTGCCGACCCGGCCGTCCGGTTCAGCGGAACCGATCAGACGAGCGCCCGGCGGGCCCATTCGACCGTGGCCTTGAGGCCGGTGGGCAGGTCGTGCCGCGGGCGCCAGCCGAGGGCCTCGTACGCCGGAGCGGGGTCGACGGCCATCGCGGGGAGGTCACCCATGCGAGGGGGCTCGAAGCGCGGCTCGTCGGGCGCTCCGGCGGCGGCGGCGACCAGGGTGTGCAGCTCACGGTCGGTGGTCTGCACGCCGGTGCCGAGGTTGAAGCGGCGGCCGTCGCCCCGCGGCCCGCAGGCGCGGGCGAAGCCGTCCACCACGTCCTCGACGAAGACGTAGTCACGCGTGTGGGCGCCGTCGCCGTACACGACCGTGGGCTTTCCGGTCAGCAGGGCGTCGGTGAAGATGGCGACCACCCCGGCCTCGCCCTCCGGCGACTGGCGCGGGCCGTAGACGTTCGACAGCACGAGCGTGGTGTATTCGAGCCCGTACAGCGCCCGATAGGTGGCGAGGTACAGCTCGCCGCCGAGCTTGGACGCGGCGTACGGCGAGCGGGGATCGGTGGGGGCGTCACCCGGGACCGGGATCACGGCCGGCCTGCCGTAGACGGCCACGGAGGACGCGTAGACGACCTTGCGTGCCCCGGCGCGGCGGGCGGCCTCGAGGACGTTCACCGTGCCCTCGACGTTGATCCTGGCGTCGGTCAACGGGTCGGCGACGCTCCTGCGCACGCTGATCTGCGCGGCGAGGTGACAGACGACCTCCGGACGCCAGCGCCCGGCGAGCTCCGCGAGGGCGGGGTCACGCACATCCATGACGTGCAGGGGGACCTCGGGGTCGCGCACGTGCCCGGACGACAGGTCGTCCACCACCGCGACCTCGTGGCCGTCCGCCAACAACCGCTCGACGAGGGTGGATCCGATGAACCCCGCCCCGCCCGTGACCAGTGCCCGCATGTCCCCGCCCTTCCCGGCCTGTAACGGAAGATCCTAACGAGCGTCGCCCCGGTCCGGCCCGATCACGTCTCGGCACGCGGGGCGCCTCACCCCCGCCACGGACACAGAGCGCGGGCACGAAGCAGGGGCGCAGAGCACGGGGACGGAGCGCGGCGAGGGCCCGGACCGCCCCGGCCGTCATCCCCGGGGGTACTCCCTAGTCGGCCATCTCCGCGCGTACCTGCTCGATCCGGCTGAGCACCTTGGCGCGCAGGTCCTGCGGGACGGGGTCGCATCCGCAGTGTTTGGCCACGAGCCGCTTGACGGCCTCCTCGAGGCCGTACTCCTCCAGGCAGGGGCCGCACTCGTCGAGGTGCTTCCTGATCTTGGCGATGCGTTCGTTGTCCAGCTCGCCGTCCAGGTAGGTGTACACCCGTTCGAGCACCTCGTCACACGGGGTGTCGTGGTGTTGCCCGCAGCTCATCGCTCCTCCTCGCCAAGCGTCCCGCCGAGACCCGCGCCGCGGGAGTCGGGCCGCACGAGACCGCGCTCGCGCGCGTAGTCCTCGAGCTGGTTGCGCAGCTGCCGGCGGCCACGGTGAAGGCGCGACATCACGGTCCCGATGGGCGTGCCCATGATGTCGGCGATCTCCTTGTACGGGAAGCCCTCCACATCGGCCAGATAGACGGCGATGCGGAACTCCTCGGGGAGCGCGGCGAGAGCGTCCTTCACGTCGCTGTCGGGAAGGTGCTCGAGTGCCTCGATCTCGGCCGACTTCAGCCCGCTGGACGTGTGCGACTCCGCCCGCGCGAGCTGCCAGTCCTCGATCTCCTCGGTGCCCGCCTGCTTGGGCTCCCGCTGCTTCTTCCGGTAGCTGTTGATGAAGGTGTTGGTGAGAATGCGGTAGAGCCAGGCCTTGAGGTTCGTCCCCTCCTGGAACTGGTGGAAGGAAGCGAAGGCCTTGGCGAAGGTCTCCTGAAGGAGATCCTCCGCATCCGCTGCGTTTCGGGTCATCCGGAGCGCGGCCGAGTACAGCTGGTCGAGAAACGGCATGACGTCGCGCTCGAACCGCTGGCTGCGCTGCTCCAGAGTCTCCTCGGCTGTCTTGGAGACCGGACCCACCCCCTTAAGGACACCGTACCCAGCCGAGGATACCGGCCCGGCAACGTCCAGCCCGTCGAGGCCTTCTGGCAGCACCAACGTCTTCATGCCCAACTGCAACAGGGCGGGCGTAGAGTCTGTTCCCGGTGCAGATTGAGGTGACGAACGACCCGGTGCGGGGAAAAAAGCAAGCACCGGCTTGGTAGCCCGGAAACCGAGTTTCGCTGTCTCACACCCATACGTGGGGCAGCCAGAGTCCAGGAGCCGCTCGTGCTGCCTATACCGGCCAACGAACTCAACGGCTCGGGCACACTCGGGCCGTACTGGACCTTCTATCACGCGGTCGTCGCCGAACAGCTGCGTCAGTGGCTGCCCGCCCGCCCTTCCCTGCTGCTGGACCTGTCCGGCGGACGGGGGCGGTGGCCGGCCCAGGCGGCGCGCGCCGGCCACCGCGTGATCGAGGTCATGGACTTCCGCAGGCCGGCGGAACCGTGGTTGCGCGACGCCTCCGACCGCATACAGAAGGTGCGCGCCGACAACCTCGGGTTCCTGCCCGACGGCTCCGTGGACGGCGTCATCGCCGAGGAGCGCGTGCTGTCGGTCGAGATCATGGCCGAGTCCGTCGTGGAGGACGTGGCCCGGGTGCTGCGGCCCGGCGGGCGGGCGCTGCTGTGCGTCGACTCGCTGGTCCTCGGGATGGCGATCCTGGCCGAGCAGAACTACTGGGCGCACCTGTGCCAGACGGGCGAGGTCATGCTCATCCCCTGGCCGGACGGCAGCATCACCCGCTGCTTCACCAGTCAGCAGGTACGCGAGCTGATCACCGGCGCCGGCCTGGAGGTGGAGTGGGTGCGCCCGCGTACGGTGCTGTCCCCCTCCACCGTCGACCACGTGCTCAGCACGGAGAGCAAGTCGTTGTCCTGGCTGGTCCGCACCGAGCTCGAGAGCGAGGCCGACGGCGACGACACCGTCGGCATCCACCTGGTGGCGAGCGCCCGCAAGCCGTTGTGAACGCTCTCTCGAACGCCGCCGGGGGCGGGTCCTCAGCGGCGGCGCTCGGCCCGCGACTGGCACTGCACGCAGCGAGCCGCCTCGGGGCGGGCCTCCAGCCTTCCCTCGGGAACGAGCGTGCCGCAGTCGACGCAGCGGCCGTACCCGCCGTCGTCCAGCCGCTTCAGCGCCGCCAGCACGGCCGTACGCTGCCGCGAGGCCGCGTCGAGCATGGCGCGGGTCCGGTCGGCGTCGGTGAGATGGGCGCCCGCGTCGGCGAGGGACCCGTCGTGCCCGTCGACCGGATCCCCCCGCAGCACTCTGATCGACCGGTCGAGCTCTGCGAGCATGCTTTCCAGGCGCATACGCGCGGTCGCGACGTCCACGGATCCGCACCTCCGGGAGTGGGGGAGTCATCCGGCCAGAAGCCCCCGGTCTCCTGGTCGGTCAGCGGTCGTGCACCGTCCGTGCGACCGCTTTCCCGAACGAATGCCCACTTCGCGCGCCGCTTACACCGGTTCTGACGAGGCGCGTGGCGGGCACGCCGGTGCGTCCGGCCCTTCGTCGATCCGCCGCCGATCCACCGCCGATACCTCCGCGCGGCGGCGCGTCCCGCCTGGAGCGGGCAGCGCCCGCGTCACCAGGGCACCACTCCGGCGTCCTCGAAGAATCCGCCGGTCGGGCCGTCGTCGGGCAGGGTCGCCAGCCGGATCGCGATCGCCGCGCCCTGTTCGGGCGTACGGACGCCCCGGAACCCGTTGAGGTCGGTCGCGCAGTAACCGGGGCAGCCGGCGTTGATCAGGATGTTCGTGTCGCGCAACTCCTTGGCGTACTGCACGGTGACGGCGTTGAGGAACGTCTTCGACGGCGCGTAGGCGACGGCGATCGGGCCCGTCTCGGCGCCGGGAGTGGTCTGCCGGGTGAGTGAAGCGACGGTGCTGGACATGTTCACGATCCGCGGCGACGCCGAGCGGCGCAGCAACGGCAGCATCGCGTTGGTGACGCGGATGACGCCGATCACGTTGGTCTCCACGGCCGCCCGCACCGCATCGAGGTCGGCCGTGGTGGGCATCTGTGCCGCGCCGCCGGTTATCCCGGCGTTGTTGACGAGCACGTCGAGGCGTCCGGCGCGCTCCTCGATCAGCCCTGCGGCGGCGGCCACGCTCGCGTCGTCCGTCACGTCGAGCGGCACGCCGAACGCGTCGACGCCTGCCGCGCGCAGCTTCTCGACCGCGGCCTCCCGGCGCTCCTCGTCCCGGGCGCCGACGCCGACGCTCCAGCCGAGGGCGCCCAGACCCGCCGCGATCTCGTATCCGATTCCCTTGTTCCCACCGGTGACCAGTGCGGTCGTCTGTTCGTTCATGCGCTCATCCTGTGCGCCCGCCCGGCGAGGCTTCCAACACCGTCTGGGTGGGTGGCGATACCTCCCGGATATCGGTCCAGGTCATCGGCGTTCTCACCGGGCCCTCGCCCCACCGCCGGCTCTCGTCCCCGCGCGCGGCCGTCGCGTCGTACGCTGACGGGCATGGAGACGCGGGAGCTGCGGTATTTCGTCGCCGTCGCGGAGGAGTTGCACTTCGGGCGGGCCGCGCAGCGGCTCGGCATCGCGCAGCCACCGCTGTCGCGGGCGATCCGGCAGCTCGAACGGCGGCTCGGGGTGACGCTGCTGGAGCGCACCAGCCGCAGCGTCACGCTGACCGAGGCCGGGTCGGTGCTGCTGGTCGAGGGCAGGGCGGCTCTCGACGCGGTCGACGCCGCCGACCGCAGAACCCGCCGCGCCGCCCTCGCCTCGACCGGTCGTCCCGCGCTGGTCCTCGTCACGAAGGCCGGAGCGGCCGGAGAGCTGCTGCCGAAGCTGCTCGACGCGTACGCCGCCGAACCCGGCGCGGTCACCGTCGACGTGCTCCTGTGCGGGGTCGGCGAGCAGGAGCGCCTGCTGCGCGACGGACGGGCGGACGTGGCGCTGCTGCACCTGCCGTTCGACTCGACGACGGGGCTCGACACCGAGGAACTGCGCACGGAGGGGCAGGTCGTGGTCCTGCCGGCCGGGCACCCTCTCGCCCGCCGGGCCCACCTGCGGATGGCCGACGTCGCCGCGCTGCCCGGCCTGCCGATGCCGCGCTGGCCCTCGTCCGACGGCACGTACCCGGACGGTCCCGGGCCGCAGGTCCGGGACCACGCGCAACTGCTTCAGCTGATCGCGCTCGGCCGCGCGTCGGCGATCCTGCCGGAGTCGTGCCGGGTCCACCTGCGCCGCGACCTCGCCGCCGTGCCGGTGCTCGACGCGCCGGCCGTGACGACGGTGATCGCGTGGCCGCCGCACAGCCGGTCCCTGGCCCTCGCCGGGCTGGTCCGGGCCGCGACCCGCCTGTAGACGAGCCGCGACCTAGAAGAGCCGTGGGACGTCGTCGCCTTCCAGGGGCTCGATGAGCTCGGGGCCGTTGTGCCGGACGTTGTTGACGGCGTCCGCCACCGCGTACGCCTCCAGCCGGTCGGGACCGGCCGGGACGAGCAGGCCGGTGGGGTCGGTCAGCCGCGGGTCGAGCCACTCAGTCCAGCGGTCGCGCTCGACCATCATCGGCATCCGGTCGTGGATGCGGCCCAGCGTGTCGGTCGCCGTCGTGGTGATCACCGTGCAGGTGCACAGCCACTTCAGCGGGTCGTCGTCCGCGCGGGTGGGGTCCTTCCAGAACTCGTACAGGCCGGCCATCGCGAGCACGCCGCCGTCCGCGGGGTGGATGAAGAACGGCTGCTTCTTCCTGCCCTCCAGCGGCATCCACTCGTAGTAGCCGTCCGCCGGGATCAGGCAGCGCCGGGACTTCAGCGCCCTGCGGTAGGACGGCTTCTCCGCCACCGTCTCCACCCTGGCGTTGATCATCCGCGACCCGACCGACGGGTCCTTGGCCCAGCTCGGCACGAGCCCCCACCGGACCACCCGCAGCTGTCTGACGGGCTGCTCGTCGGCCCGGCTCTCGCCGCCGTCGTCCTTCGGCACCCGGCACATGACCGCGTAGACGTTCTTGGTGGGCGCGACGTTGTAGTCGGGCCGGAGCTCGCCGCCGGGCAGCCGGTCGGGCACCCCGTCCAGCTCGACCTGGAACTCCTCCAGCAACTCCTGCTTCTTGCGCGCCGACGCGTACCTCCCGCACATGCCACCAAGACTGCCACTCACGCGGGCCGGACGCGCTCTCGCGACGGTACGGACGAACGTGAGCGCACTAAGCTTGCGGGCATGGCCTCTCCGCAGTCCGCGTCCGGCGGCGCCGAGCCGCACGCCACCGATCAGACCGGCGTCGACCGTCAGACCGGCGTCGACCGGAACGCCGCAACCCCGCTCTGGCCCGCCCCGGTGGCCGCCGAGCCGGTCCGTGCGACGGTCCGCCTGCCCGGCTCCAAGTCGGTGACCAACCGCGCGTTGCTGCTCGCCGCACTGGCCGACGCCCCCGGCGCCGTACGGCTCGCGCTGCGCAGCCGCGACGCCGACCTGATGGCGGCGGCGCTGCGCTCGCTCGGCGCCGAGATGACGCCGTCCAACGAGAGCGCCGACAGCGTGGACTGGTCGGTCATCCCGCATCCCGTACGCGGCGGGGCGTCCATCGACGTCGGGCTGGCCGGGACCGTCATGCGGTTCGTGCCCCCGGTCGCCGCGCTGGCCGACGGGCCGGTCTTCTTCGACGGCGATCCGCACGCGCGCAAGCGGCCGATGGGCCCGATCCTGGGCGCGCTGCGCGCGCTCGGCGCGTCGGTGGACAACGACGCGCTGCCGTTCACGATCCGCGGGCCGATCCCGGGCGGCGAGGTGGTGCTCGACGCCTCGGTCTCCTCGCAGATGGTCTCCGGTCTGCTGCTGGCCGCCGCGCGGTTCGAGAAGGGCGTGACGGTGCGGCACGACGGCCCGCCCGTCCCGTCGATGCCGCACATCGAGATGACCGTGCAGATGCTGCGCCAGGCGGGGGTCGAGGTGGACGCCTCCGAGCGCGACGTATGGCGGGTGCAGCCCGGCCCGATCCTGGCCGGGGACGTCACGGTCGAGCCCGACCTGTCCAACGCCGCTCCCTTCCTGGCGGCGGCCCTGGTCACCGGGGGCTCCGTCGTCGTGCCGGACTGGCCGCAGGAGACGACGCAGGGCGGCGACGCGCTGCGCGGGCTGCTCGCCGAGATGGGCGCGCGGGTCGAGCGGGTGCCGGAGGGCCTGCGGGTGACCGGCGAAGGCCGGGTGGGCGGCATCGACGCCGACCTGCGCGACGTCAGCGAGCTCACGCCCACGATCGCCGCACTGGCCGCGCTGGCCGACGCGCCGTCCCGCATCCGGGGCGTGGCGCACATCCGGGGGCACGAGACCGACCGGATCACCGCCCTGGCCACGGAGATCAACCGGCTGGGCGGCGACGCCAGGGAGACCGACGACGGCCTGGAGATCCACCCCCGGCCGCTGACCGGCGGCGTCTTCCACTCGTACGCCGACCACCGCATGGCCACGGCGGGCGCGGTCATCGGCCTGGTCGTGCCGGGCGTCGAGGTCGAGGACATCGCGACGACCGGCAAGACCCTGCCCGAATTCCCGCGCATGTGGGCCGCGATGCTGGGCAACGGAGGTCGGCACGGGCACGGCGAAGGACAGGGGCACTGAGAAAACGGCAGTACGACGAGGACGACGTCAGGGTCAGGCCGGGCAAGGGCTCGCGGCCCAGGACGCGGATCCGGCCTGCCCACAGCGAGGCCGTCGAGGGCTTCGTGGTGGCCGTCGACCGCGGGCGTTACACCTGTCTGGTGGGCGAGGGCGTCCCCCGCTCCGCGACACCGAGGAGACGGCGGGGCGAGCGTACGCTCGTCGTGGCCATGAAGGCCCGCGAGCTCGGCCGCAAGGGCATCGTCGTGGGCGACCGCGTGGCACTGGTGGGCGACGTCACCGGGCAGCCGGACACGCTGGCGCGCATCGTCCGCGTGGAGGAGCGCACCTCGATGCTGCGGCGCAGCGCCGACGACGTCGACGACATCGAGCGCCCCATCGTCGCCAACGCCGACCAGCTGGTCATCGTCACCGCGCTCGCCGATCCCCCGCCGCGCCCCCGGATGATCGACCGGATGCTCGTCGCGGCCTACGACGCCGACATCGAGCCCCTGCTGTGCCTCACCAAGGCCGACCTGGCCCCCGCCGACGATCTCGTGGCGCTGTACGAACCCCTCGGCGTGCCGTTCGTCGTGGTGCACAGGGGCGGCCCGCTCGACGATCTGGGCGAGGCGCTCGCGGACCGGGTCAGCGTGCTCGTCGGCCATTCGGGGGTCGGCAAGTCGACCCTGGTCAACGCGCTGGTGCCGCATGCCCGCCGGGCGGTGTCCCACGTGAACGCCGTCACCGGCCGGGGCAGGCACACCTCCACGTCCGCGGTCGCCCTGGAGTTGCCGGAGGGCGGCTGGATGATCGACACGCCCGGCGTGCGCAGCTTCGGGCTCGCCCACATCTCGGTGGAGACCGTGCTCGCGGCCTTCCCCGACCTGGTGGACGCCACGACCGAATGCCCCAAGGGCTGCACCCACCTCGGCGACGACTGCGCGCTCGACCGGTACGTCGCCGAGGGGCACGCCGATCCCGCGCGCCTGGAGTCCCTGCGGCGGCTGCTCGCCAGCCGCGAGGGCGCGGACGAGGACTAGCCGCAGACTGGCCGCGGGTCAGCCGACGCCCGGCTGAGTGGGATACGAGACGGTCTGCCCCTGGGAGGAGCCCGTCCGGGCCGAGGCGGCGACGTTCGACGTGCTGGTGCTCTGGTCGAAGGCGAGCATGACGGCGAGCACCCCGAGCATGCTCCCCATGACGACCCGCTGCGCGCGCAGCCAGGTCGGCCGGTGCGCCAGGAAACCCGCGATGCCACCGGCGGCCAGCACGATCGACAGGTTCACGGTTGTCGCCACCGCGATCTGGCAACCACCGAGAACGATGCCCTGAAGCAGGACGTTTCCCCGGTCGAGGTCGATGAACTGCGGAATCACGGAAATATACAGAATGGCGATTTTAGGATTGAGCAGGTTCGTCATCAGCCCCATGACGAAAAGCCGGCGCGGCCGGTCGTGCGGCACGTCCTGCACGGTGAACACCGACACGCCGCCGGGCCTGACGGTCTTCCAGGCGAGCCAGAGCAGGTAGGCGGCCCCGACCAGCCGGATGGCCGTCAGGATCTGCGGAAACGTGGCGAACAGCACCGCCAGGCCGAGGTTCGTGCCGACCAGGTAAATGATGAATCCGAGGACCACTCCGCCCAGCGAGATGACTCCGGCCCGGCGCCCCTGGCTGATGCTCCGCGACACGAGGTACATCATGTTCGGACCCGGAGACAGCACCATTCCGAGCGCCACGGACACGACTCCCACGACCGCGCTCTGCGCGACCAAACCCTGCCCGGCCACACTTTGTCCGACCATTGACGCGCCTTCTTTCTCGTATCGATCAACGAGGACAACGGCATACGCCCGCGATCCCTCATGCCGGCCCGGAAGGCTTTCTCAGGCTATTCCACGCCCCATTGAGAGCGCAATGTTCAGAATTGCTCTCGGAGCAATTACGTGTTTGGATTCAATCGGTGCGGTATTGCACTGGGCGGGCGAGGCGGAGAGGAGACGGCGGTGGAGAGCTACCGGCAGGTGGCCGACGAGGTGGCCGCGGAGATCGCGGCCGGACGGCTTCGGCCGGGCGACCGGCTGCCTCCGCAACGGGACTTCGCCCGGCGGCGCGGCATCGCGAACTCCACGGCCGCGCGCGTCTACGCCGAGCTGACCCGCCGCGGCCTCACCGTCGGCGAGGTCGGCCGGGGCACCTTCGTACGGGCGTCCGACCGGCGCCCCGGGCCGGCCCTCACCGAGCCCAGCGACAGCAGGGTCGACCTGGAGCTCAACTACCCCGCCGTCCCCGGGCAGGCCCGCCTGCTGGGGGACGGCATCAGGCAGTTGCTGCGCCCGGACGTCCTGGAGTCGTCCGTACGGCCGGTGGGCGCGGCCGGGACCTCCTTCGCCCGCGACGTCGCCGCGGGCCTGCTCGCACGCGCGGGCTGGCGCCCGGATCCGGCGCGCGTGCTGTTCGCCGGCAACGGACGTCAGGCGATCGCGGCCGCCATCACCGCACTGGTCCCTCCGGGCGGACGGCTGGGCGTCGAGGAACTCACCTATCCCGTCCTGAAGGCGATCGCCGGCCGCCTCGGGGTCACGCTCGTCCCCCTGACGGTCGACGAGGCCGGGCTGGTCCCCGACGCCGTGGAGAGCACCGCCCGCAAGACCCCGCTGAAGGCGATCTACCTCCAGCCCACGCTGCACAACCCGCTGTCCCTCAGCATGCCGGTCGAGCGCCGGGCCGAGCTCGCGGGCGTACTCGAACGGCTGGGCGTCCACGCGATCGAGGACACCATCTGGTCGTTCCTCCGCGACGACCTGCCGCCGCTCGCCGCGATGGCGCCGGAGCACACGATCCTCGTCGACAGCCTCTCCAAACGGCTCGCGCCGGGCCTGACCGTCGGATTCGCCGTCGTTCCCCGGGCCACCGTCCCGGGCATGACGGCGGCGCTGCACTCCGCGGGCTCGGCGCCGATGCGGTTCGCGCTAGAAACGGCGGTCCAGTGGGCGACCGACGGGATCGTCGCGGCGGTGACCCGCGGCAAGCAGCGGGACGCCGCCGACCGGCAGGAGATCGCGATTCGCCACCTGGGCGAGTTCGCCGTGCGCGGCGACCCACGCTCCTACTCCTGCTGGTGGGAGCTGCCGCCCCCGTGGCGGGCCGACACGTTCGTGGCCGCCGCCGCGCGATACGGCATCGCCGTCACCCCGGCGGCGGCCTTCGCCGTCGGCGACCACCGCAGGCCGAACGCCGTCCGTCTCGGTCTCGCCTCGCCCCCGGCCGAGACGCTGGCACGCGCCCTGACCACTCTGGCCGGGATCGCGCGGTCCTCACCCGACGACCTCCTGGCCGAGTGACCGCCCGGCCCGCACGTCAGCGGGCCGCCGTGAGCCGCCGTGAATGCTCCTGCAACGAGCGGACCTCCACCTCACCGCCCGTCAGCGCGTCGATCCCCTGGATCGCGGCCGCGAGCGCCTGGACGGTGGTCAGGCAGGGCACGCCTCTGGCCACGGCGGCGGTGCGGATCTCGTAGCCGTCCACGCGGCCGTCCGCGCCGTACGGCGTGTTCACGATCAGGTCGATCCTCCCTTCGTGGATGAGGCGGACGACCGTCGGCTCGCCGTCCGGTCCCGGGCCCTCGCTGTGCTTGCGCACCACGGTGGCCTCGATCCCGTGGCGGCGCAGCACCTCGGCCGTGCCGGCGGTGGCCAGCAGCGAGAAGCCGTGGTCGGCCAGGGCCCGGGCCAGGAAGACCACGGTCCGCTTGTCGCGGTTGGCCACCGACAGGAACACCCTCCCCTTGGTCGGCAGCGCGCCGTACGCCGCGGCCTGCGACTTGGCGAAGGCGGTCCCGAAGATCGAGTCGATGCCCATGACCTCGCCGGTGGAGCGCATCTCCGGGCCGAGGAGGGTGTCGGTCCAGCGCCCGGAGGGGTCACGGAACCGGGACCAGGGCAGCACCGCCTCCTTCACGGATATCGGCGCGTCCGGCGGCAGCGTGCCGCCGTCGCCGCGCGGCGGCAGGAGGCCCTCGCTCCGCAGCTGGGCGATGGTCGCCCCGAGGGAGATCCGCGCGGCCGCCTTCGCCAGCGGCACCGCCGTCGCCTTGGAGACGAACGGCACCGTCCGCGACGCACGGGGGTTGGCCTCCAGGACGTACAGGACGTCTCCCGCCAGGGCGAACTGGATGTTGATGAGCCCGCGTACGCCGATGTCGCGGGCGATGGCCTCCGCCGACGCGCGGAGCCTGCCGGTCTCCCCGCCGAGGGTGAGCGGCGGAAGGACGCAGGCCGAGTCGCCGGAATGGATCCCGGCCTCCTCGATGTGCTCCATCACGCCGCCCAGGTAGATTTCCGCGCCGTCGTACAGGGCGTCGACGTCGATCTCGATGGCGTCGTCCAGGAAGCGGTCGACCAGCACGGGCCGCTCCGGGCCGATCTCGGTGGACTCGGCGATGTAGGCGGAAAGCCGCTCCTCGTCGTACACGATCTCCATGCCGCGCCCGCCGAGCACGTACGAGGGACGGACGAGGACCGGGTAGCCGACCTCGTCGGCGACCGCCTTGGCCTCGGTGAAGGAGGTCGCGGTGCCGTGCTCGGTGGCTGTCAGCCCGGTGCGCGCCAGCACCCCGCCGAAGGCGCCGCGGTCCTCGGCGAGGTGGATCGCCTCGGGCGAGGTGCCGACCACGGGGACGCCGTTGTCCTTCAGCGCCTGGGCGAGCCCGAGCGGGGTCTGCCCGCCCAGTTGCACCACGACGCCCGCGACCGGCCCCGCCTGCTGCTCGGCGTGGACGACCTCCAGCACGTCCTCCAGCGTGAGCGGCTCGAAGTAGAGCCGGTCGGAGGTGTCGTAGTCCGTCGACACCGTCTCCGGGTTGCAGTTGACCATCACGGTCTCGTAGCCGGCGTCGTGCAGGGCGAAGGAGGCGTGCACGCAGGAGTAGTCGAACTCGACGCCCTGGCCGATGCGGTTCGGGCCCGAGCCGAGGATGATCACCGCGGGCCTGGTCCGCGGGGCGACCTCGCTCTCGTCGTCGTAGGAGGAGTAGAAGTACGGCGTCCGGGCGGCGAACTCGGCCGCGCACGTGTCGACGGTCTTGTAGACCGGGCGGATGCCGAGCTCATGGCGCGTCCGCCGCACGTCGTCCTCGCTCACCGACCTGATGGCCGCGATCTGGGCGTCGGAGATTCCGTGCCGTTTCGCGTGCGCGAGCAGTTCGGGGCCGAGCTCGGCCGCGTCCGCCAGTTCGTCGGCGATCTCCTTGATGAGGAAGAGCTGATCGATGAACCAGGGGTCGATTTTCGTCGCCTCGAACAGCTCCTCCCGTCCGGCGCCGGCGCGGATGGCGCGCATGACGACGGCGATCCGGTCCTCGGCCGGGCGCCGCGCGGCCTCGAGCAGCCGGTCCCTGTCCCCCGGGCCGCCCCCGGCATCGTCGAAGGCGAACGGGGCGTCCCTCTTCTCCAGCGACCGCAGCGCCTTGTTGAGCGCCTGCGGGAAGTTGCGCCCGATCGCCATGGCCTCTCCGACGGACTTCATCGTCGTCGTGAGGGTCCGGTCGGCGTCGGGGAACTTCTCGAACGCGAACCGGGGCGCCTTCACCACCACGTAGTCGAGGGTCGGTTCGAACGACGCCGGGGTCTCCCCGGTGATGTCGTTGGGGATCTCGTCGAGGGTGTAACCGATCGCCAGCCGGGCCGCGATCTTCGCGATCGGGAAGCCGGTGGCCTTCGAGGCCAGCGCCGACGACCGCGACACGCGCGGGTTCATCTCGATCACGATGACCCGGCCGGTGGCGGGATCGACCCCGAACTGGATGTTGCACCCGCCCGTGTCCACGCCGACCTCCCGGATCACCGCGATCCCGATGTCGCGCAGGATCTGGTACTCGCGGTCGGTCAGGGTCATGGCGGGCGCCACGGTGATGGAGTCGCCGGTGTGCACGCTCATCGGGTCGAGGTTCTCGATCGAGCAGACGACCACGACGTTGTCGTTCTTGTCGCGCATCAGCTCGAGCTCGTACTCCTTCCAGCCCATGATCGACTCTTCCAGCAGCACCTCGGAGGTGGGCGAGAGCGTCAGCGCGACCTCGGCGATGCGTCGCAGCTCGGCCTCGTCGTGGGCGAAGCCGGAACCGGCGCCCCCCATCGTGAACGACGGGCGCACCACGACGGGGTAGCCGCCGATCCGTCCCACCCCGGCCAGGACCTCGTCCATGGAGTGGCAGATGACCGAGCGGGCGGACTCGCCGTGACCGATCTTCTCGCGGACCGCCTCGACGACCGCCTTGAACCGCTCCCTGTTCTCGCCCTTGCGGATGGCGTCCGCGTCGGCGCCGATCAGCTCGACGCCGTACGCCTTCAGCACGCCGGTCTCGTGCAGCGCGATGGCGGTGTTGAGCCCGGTCTGGCCGCCCATGGTCGGGAGCAGCGCGTCCGGGCGCTCCCTGGCGATGATCTTCTCGACGAACTCGGGGGTGGCCGGCTCGATGTACGTCGCGTCGGCGATCTCGGGATCGGTCATGATCGTGGCCGGGTTGGGGTTGACCAGGATCACCCGCAGGCCCTCGGCCCGCAGGACGCGGCAGGCCTGGGTGCCGGAGTAGTCGAACTCCGCCGCCTGCCCGATGACGATCGGCCCCGAGCCGATGACCAGCACGGATCGGATGTCGGCGCGCTTGGGCACGCTATCCCTCCATCAATGCGGCGAAGCGGTCGAACAGATGGCGCGCGTCGTGCGGGCCCGCCGCCGCCTCGGGGTGGTACTGCACGCTGAACGCCGGCCGGTCGAGCAGGACGAGCCCCTCCACCACGTCGTCGTTCAGGCACACGTGCGAGACCTCGGCCCGGCCGTACGGCGTGACGGCCGTGCCGTCCAGAGGCGCGTCCACGGCGAAGCCGTGATTGTGCGCGGTGATCTCGACCTTTCCCGTCGCCCGGTCCTGGACGGGCTGGTTGATCCCGCGATGGCCATACTTGAGCTTGTAGGTGCGGAATCCGAGGGCACGGCCCAGCAGTTCGTGCCCGAAACAGATGCCGAAGACGGGCGTTCCCCTGTCCAGCGCGGCGCGCACCACGCTCAGGTCGGCCGTGTCGGGGTCCCCAGGGCCGTTGGACAGGAAGACGCCGTCCGGCTCCAGCGCCTCGACCTGCTCGGCGGTCGCGGTCGCCGGCAGCACGTGCACCTCGATGCCGCGCTCGGCCATGCGCCGGGGCGTCATCGACTTCATGCCGAGGTCGAGGGCGGCCACGGTGAAGCGCCTCCGGCCGACCGCGGGAACCACGTACGGCCGGGCGCACGAGACCTCGTTCGCCAGATCGGCGCCGGCCATCCCGGGCGTCGCGCGGACCCGGGCGAGCATCGCGGCGTCGCCCGCGATCGCCGTGCCGGAGAAGATGCCCACCCGCATCGCGCCGCGCTCGCGCAGATGCCGGGTGAGCGCCCTCGTGTCGACGCCGCCGATGCCCACCACGCCCTGTGCCGTCAGGTCCTCCTCCAGGCCGCGCCGGGCGCGCCAGCTCGACGCGACCCGCGAGGGGTCGCGCACCACGTATCCGGACACCCAGATCCGCCCCGACTCCTGGTCCTCGTCGTTCATCCCGGTGTTGCCGACGTGGGGCGCCGTCATCACCACGACCTGCCGGTGATAGGAGGGGTCGGTCAGGGTCTCCTGGTAGCCGGTCATGCCCGTCGAGAAGACCGCCTCGCCGAACGTCTCGCCCACGGCCCCGAAGGCGAAACCGCGGAACGTACGGCCGTCCTCCAGCACGAGCACGGCCGGGACGCGGGGGCGCGGGGCGGCGCCGGTCGCCGTCATCGCACGCACGCCCCGTGCCGTACGACGCCGGCGCCGACCGGCCGCTGCGGCGCGCATTCCAGGCGGAACTGCGCCGCCGTCCTGACCACGGCCTTCTCGACGTCGCTGCTGCACTCGCCCCGGAAGCGGAACCGTGCCCCCACGTGCTCGTATCCGCCGACCCTGGGGATCAGGTCGCCCACCGGCGGGATCACATGGGCGTACGGCCCCTCGCCCGGCGCGGGCGGCTCGGGGAGTCTCCAGCCCGTCACCCGGCACGGAGCGGCCACCGGCGTCGGCACCAGCAGCCATCCGCCCGTCCGCCAGGCGTCGGGCACGGGCAGGTCGGGACGCCGGCCGAGCTGGATGTCGACGGCGGCGCGCATCAGGTCGATGCCGTGCACCTCACGCCACACGAACGGGATCTCGGCGCCGCCGACCCGGTAACCGGCCTCAAGGAAGGTCAGCCGGGGTACGCGCCCGAGGGCGGATCCGACGAACGCCTCCAGGTGGAAGACCCACGGCTCGTCGCTCAGCGCGCCCGCCACGGCGGCGGTGAACTCCCCCAGCGCCGGCAGGAGATCGGGATCGTCGACCTCGACCGACCCCAGCGCGTCGCCTCTGGTGAAGTCCACGCAGGTGTTGACGTAGCGGGACGCCCGCCAGGGACCCAGCCGGTCGCCCGTCCACAGCCCGTCGATGTGGAAGACGGCGTCGCCGCAGAACTTCTGCACGATCCGCGGCTCGGCGGGCAACCCCCGCAGCAGAGCCAGGTCCGCCTCGGTGTCGAGGCGGACCACGCCCCGGCTTGCCGTCCCCTTCCTGGGCTTGACGACGACGGGCCAGCCGTGGACGTCCGCGAACGCCCGTACGGCCGCCTCGTCGGGCGCGTCCGCGAACACGGGCACCGCGATGCCCGCGGCCGCGATCGCCTCGGCCATCACCAGCTTGTCGCGGAACGGCGCGAGCCGCTCGGTGTCCTGTCCCTCGCAGCCCAGCCGTTCCCTGACGAGGGCCGCGATGTCCAGGTCGCCCTCGTTGAGCGCGACGACCCGGTCCGGCGGGCCGTACCGCGCGGACAGCCCGTCCACCGCGGCCGTCACCGCGGTCACGTCGTCGGTGGCCGGCACGACCCGGACCGCGGCGGCGGTGCCCGGCACGGACACCACCCCCAGGTCCGTGGTCACGTACGTGACCCGGTGCGCGTCGTGATCGATGTACTCGTCGTAGAGCGCGTGCCGGTCACGCCATCGGTGGATGACCAGGATGTGAGTACTCATGGGTGCTCCGTCCGGGAGCGGTCGTGGATCCGCCGTACGGCGTAGGTCGCCGAGACCACGGCCGCACGTGCCGATCCGAGTGCCTCGCGAGCCGACTCCAGGTCCCCGGCCGGCAGGCGGCTGACCACGTCGGCGGCGCAGTCGATCAGGTGCAGTGCCGCCTGGGTGAGCTGCTCGTCCGCGGTGGAGCTCTCCGCGACGAGCTTGCGCGCGCTTCTCAACTGGGTGACGGAGTCCGCCAACTCGGCGGTGCTGGACATGGTCACGGGCTGTTCCCTTTCCTGAGGTCCTCAGCTCGTCCTGAAGCGGATCTTGTCGTTCGCCCGGTCGCACTTGGCCACGGCGTCCGCGGCGTCGGTTCCGGAGGCGATCACGTAACCGGAGACGCAGTCGGCCACGGTCAGCAGCGGCGGCACCACGTCCCCGGGGTGCTTCGCGATCACCGCGGCCACCTCGACGTCCCTGAACTCGTCCAGGTACGGCAGGAAGACCAGCGGGACCTCTCCCTTCGGCACCGTCCTGATCGCGTCCGCCGCGTCGTCGTCGGCCTCGACCGCCGTCACCGTGCCGGGCTCGGGGGTGAAGAACCGGACCGCGGCGCCGCCCAGCGGCTCGGGCGAGGTCTCGGGCAGTGCGTCGATGCCGAGCGGGACGGTCAGGAACATGCGGTTCAGGTCGAACCCGAAGGCCCGGCGGACCAGCTCGGGAGCGCCGCTGCCGGCGAGCCGTGCGTGCGACTCCAGCACCCGGGGGCCCTTCGGGGTCAGCACGAACTCGCTGTGCGAGGGCCCTTCGGTCAGCCCGACCGCGTCGAGCAGCTTGCGGGTCAGGTCGAACAACTCGGCCCGGTGCGGCGCCGCGACGCGGCTGGGCGTGCTCACCTCCCACTCGACGTACCGGTCGTTCATGCGGTACTCGGAGTAGCCGATCGGCAGGTGACGTCCGCCGTAGGAGAAGGAGTCGACGCTGACGACGGGACCGTCCAGATACTCCTCGGCGATGACCGATTCGACGCCGGCGTCCCGCAGTGCGCGCCAGGCCCGCTCGGCGTCGCCCTCCCAGTCGACCGGGTGGATGTGCAGGCTCGCCACGCCGTCGGCCGGCTTGACGACGATGCGGTCGCCGACCTCGGCCCAGAACCGCTTGATGTCGGCGAGGCTCTCGATCTGCCGGTACCGCACCGGGCTCAGGCCGTTGCGGTCGAGCAGCTTCCGGGTGAGCACCTTGTCCTTGAGCGCGCGGGCGGTCGCCTCGGTGACGCCGGGAAGCCCCAGCGCGTCGACCACGAAGCCGGTCGACTCGCCCGCGGGCTCGGTCGTGGTGAGCACCCGGTCGAACGGGCGCTCCTCGTGCAACGGCTTCAGCACGTCGAGAATGGCCTGCCCGTCCGCGATCGGGGCGTGCACGACCCGCTCGCAGTGCCGCAGGACGGACTCCTCGTACGCCCCCTGCTCATGGACCAGGACGACGTCGATGTCCAGTTCCTTGGCGCCCGCCACGGGCGCGGGCCGGCCGCCGATCACTGCTACCCGGTACTTACCCGGCATCTTTCTCTCCTTCGTGTCTTTCGTCGGACGCCGTACGCCCGGCGCGTGTCAGGCGGCGTAGCAGCGGCGCAGCCAGCGCGCCGCCGCGGCGGGCTTCGGCTCGAACCTGCGCCTGCGGTGCAGCACCCGGTAGTTGTCGAACACCAGGAACACCCCCGGCTCCAGCACCAGCTCCTCGGCCGGCACGGTGCGGAGGACCTCGCACCAGCGCTCGAGCGCCGCGGCGGCGGCCGGGGTGCGGCCCGTGGTCGTGCCGCGGTCGAAACGCACCCGGTAACGGCCGTCGGCGCCGTGGCTCAGGACGGGGGTGTTCGTGAGCGGCTGCGTCTTCTCGCCCTCGTTGGAGGCCGGCGCCCCGACGTCGAACTCCGGCGCCAGCAACCGTTCGAGGGTCTCCGCGTCGAGCCGCAGGACCACGTCCTCGATCGCGGCGAGATCGGTCGGCACCCGCTCCTCGTTGCGCAGGGCCATGAACGTCAGGTACTGCGGCATGAAGGGACGCGGGTCCGAGCCGGGCAGCCCGAACGGCTGATGGGGGTTGTCGGAGTGCCAGAAGAACTCCGAGTCGGCGCCCCAGGAGCTGGTCGTCCCCGAGGCCGCGGGGTTGGGCACCACGTTGCGGATGAGGCGGCCGTCGTTTTCGAAGCTGACCGCGAACGGGATGGCGCGCATCAGCCTGATGAGCCCCAGGTGCAGGGCGTTCAGCGCCGCGAGCTCGTGCTCGTCGCCGAACCCGGTCACGGGGGTGTCGGGCAGGTCCTCCTGCACGGGCAGGTTCGCCAGGACGAGCGCGTGGCTGCCCGAGTGGCTGAACACGTCGAGTCCGTGCAGCACCTCGCCGGGCAGGTAGCGGCGCAGCGCGTGCGCGCCGATGCCGCCGAGGATGGTGTCGTCGACGTCGGAATCGAGCAGACTCGTGGAGACGCGCTCCGCGACCTCCTTGGCGAGGAGATCACGGACGCCGTCCTCAATCTCATAGCGGTCGATGCGACGGAAATGCGTCATCGATTTCCTCCGGTCCGGTGTCGAAGTGGGTCAGGATTTCTCCGACGGGATCCAATAGGTCGCCGCGTCCGGGTTCCTCCGGCGCGACAGGGGGTCGCGTACCAGCCGGGCGAGCAGTCCGGCGGGCGTGACCACGAGGTAGTAGAAGAGGAAGAGCAGGAGCGCGCGCATGGGCTTCCGTTCTGCGCCGGGAGGACGCGGGGCCGGGTTCAGTCCAGGGGGATCTCTTCGCGCCAGTCGGACTTCTCCGTCCAGGCGGGCTGCTCGCTCTTGTCCAGCAGGAAGCCGCCGAGCGCGAGCATGTCGATGTTGGTCCGCATGAAGCAGGTGTAGGCGTCGTGCGGCGTTCTCACGATCGGTTCGCCGCGGACGTTGAACGAGGTGTTGACCAGCACCGGGCACCCCGTACGCGCCTTGAACGCGCCGAGCAGGTGGTGGTAGCGGGGGTTGCTGTGCTCGTCGACGGTCTGGACGCGGGCCGAGTAGTCGACGTGGGTGACCGCCGGGATGGTGGAACGCCGCACGCGGAGCAGATCGAGGCCGCTGACGCCGGACTCCGGGGCCTCCAGCTGCTGCGCCGCCGCCACCCGCGCGACGAGGAGCATGTACGGACTCTCCTGGCGCAGGTCGAAGTAGTCCTTGGCGTCCTCGGCCAGCACCGCCGGCGCGAAGGGCCGGAACGACTCACGAAACTTGATCTTCAGGTTCATCGCCGATTGCATCGCGGGGTCGCGGGGATCGCCGAGGATGGAACGGGCGCCGAGCGCGCGGGGGCCGAACTCCATACGGCCCTGGAACCAGCCGACGATCTTCCCGTCGGCCAGCCCCGCCGCCACCTGCTTCACCAGCTCCTCGTCGTCCAGGCGCCGGTGCGGGATGCCGTTGGCCGTCAGGTACGCCGCGATCTCGTCGTCGTCGTACGCGGGGCCGAGCAGCGACCCGGACATCGCGTCCCGCCCGGTGCCGAGGTGATCACGGGAGGCGCCGCGCTCCATCGCGACGGCCTGCGCGGCCCCCAGCGCGCCGCCGGCGTCGCCCGCCGCGGGCTGGATCCAGATCTCGTCGAAGATCCCCGCATCGGTGATCTTCCCGTTCGCCACGCAGTTGAGCGCCACGCCGCCGGCCAGGCAGAGCTTCGACTCCCCGGTGCGCTCGCGCGCCGTACGCGCCAGCTTGAGCATCACCTCCTCGGTGACCTCCTGCACGGAGGCCGCGAGGTCGAACTCGCGCTCGGTGAGCTGCCCTTCGGGCATGCGCCTGGGCCCTCCGAAAAGCCTCTCGAAGCCCCTCCCGGTCATGGTCTGACCACGCAGGTACTCGAAGAAGCGCATGTCCAGGCGGAAGGTGCCGTCGGGCTTGACGTCGATGAGCGTGTCACGGATGAGATCGGCGTAACGCGGCCTCCCGTACGGCGCGAGGCCCATCAGCTTGTACTCGCCCGAGTCCACCTTGAACCCGCAGAAGTAGGTGAAGGCGGAGTACAGCATGCCGAGCGAGTGGGGGAACCGCAGTTCGGCCACCGCTTCCAGCGTGGTCCCGCGACCGTGCCACAAGGTGGTGGTCGCCCACTCCCCCACTCCGTCGACGCACAGGACGGCGGCGCTCTCGTAAGGGCTCGGGAAGAAGGCCGAGGCCGCGTGCGACTCGTGGTGGCGCCGCACCGACACCCGCGGAACCCGTCCCCGGCCCAGAGCCTGGAGCTCCCTGCGTACGGTCTGGTCGGTGTGCCGCTTCCCGTCCGCCGACAGCCACGAGGGCAGGGCGGCGCGGAAGAACGGGAAGGCCGTCGGGGCCGCGCCCGCGAAGGTGGCCATGACCCTGCGGAACTTGAGCCGGGGGTCCTCGTAGTACGCGACCGCGGAGATGTCGTCGAAGCTCACGCCCGCCTCGTCCAGGCAGTACGTCACTGCCTGCGAAGGGAACGAGGAGTCGTGCCGCTTCCTGCTGAAACGCTCCTCCTGCGCCGCTGCGACGGGCACGCCGTCCGCGACGAGGGCGGCGGCGCTGTCGTGGTAGAAGGCGGAGATGCCGAGAACGAGGTCAGACAAGGCTGTGCTCCTCTGGGTGCTGGAGGTCGCCCCGGGCTGGAGATCGTCGCGGCCGGCGCCGCGCCCGGGGCGGGCGCGCGCGACGTCCGGCGCGCCGGAGAACGTCGAGCACCGCTCAACTGCGCGCGGGAAAAGGGATCAACGACGTTTGGAGAACAGGGAGAGGGGATCGATCCGGCCACCACGTATGGCACGGCGCGCGGCTCTGCGGGCGCCCGCACCGCCGGGCGGATTGAGCGACCTGTAGCCCACCCGGACCCGCTCCCACGCGTCGGCCCGCGATCCGGCGCCGGAGGAGTCGGGAAGGCCCGCGAGATACGTGTCGACCGCGTCGGCGGCCCAGGCGGAGTGACCCGTGGCGACGTTGTCGATGGTGTTGTGGATGTCGACGAACCGCGTGTTGAAGCCGTACTTTTGCAGGGCCAGCCGGGCTCTGCGGTAGCTGCCGCCCACCCCCGACAACTCCATGGCCAGGTTCAGCCCCAGCACCTCCGGCTGGAACGTACGGGGGAAGCGGCCGATGCAGAGCCAGTAGACGGGCAGTTCGAAGGAGGCGTCCCTGAAACCCGGCCAGCGCGCGAACTCCGGCGACGCGGTGGGCGGCAGGTCGATGTCCATCTCCTTGAGCACTTCACGGTAGATGAGCGGGTGGTTGAGCTTGGCGATGCCGTTGCCCAGCTCGTCCCAGTACGTCTGAAAGAGGGCGTGACCGATGTCCGACGACGCCAGCTCGTGGTCGGTGAACCCCTGGAGCCAGCTGCCGTCGATCAGCGTCAGCGGCGCCGTCTGCAGCGTGTCGTCGATGACGGCGTCCCGTGAGGGCAGCGGGACGTCGGCGTTCTCCTCGAACTCGGCCCCGTGGCGGTCGTGCTGGACCTGGAGCCAGGGCCGCAGCCCTTCGCGTCCCCAACTGCGCGGGAGCGGGATCGGCTCGTGGTCCATCCCGTACCGGGACCGCGCCAGCCAGCCGGTCACGTAGTCCAGGCTCCATCGACGCAACGCCGGGGTGTCGGTGCGGACCATCAGGAGGTGGTAGGCCTCCCGCAGATCGGCCGGCGCCCTGCCCTCGGTCCGGGGACCGGCGCCGAGCGTCCGTGCCACCGCCACCGGCGGCCGCGGTGCCGGGACGACGCGGGCGGCGGCCGTCTCCTGCTCCGCGCTCCCGGGAGAGCGCGGCGGAAGCGAGTCGATCCAGCGGCCGATGATCGTGAGGTCGTCCGGCGAGAACACCCGGAACATCGGACCGCGCTCGCTGACCAGCCCCTTGACGAGCGCGCTGGCCGCGGAACGCCCCGGCTTGACCAGCCTGCTGCGCGCCAGCGCCCCCAGCAGGCCCGAGGGATCCGTGCGGGACTCCTTCAGCCAGTCCGCCAGCGGCCTGCCCTCCAGCTGGAACTGGTGGTGATAGACCGAGCCCTCTCTCGCGCGCAGCCTCATCAGCTCGGCCATGTCGTACGCCGGGTCGAAGGCCGCCGTCAGCTCGGCGTACAAGGCGTCCGTCTGTTCGCGCAGGGCGGCGAGAGCCCAGGAGAAGCCGAGGCCGACGGCCGCCTCGGCCCGCGGCCCCTCCCGCGCGATCAGCTCCTCCACCACCGTGCGGCACTCCTCGGCGGGAGAGGGATCCTCGTCCCGCCGGGCCGCCGAGGGATCGATGACGGCCCAGTCCGCGGTCGCCGGCAGCGCCTGCCTGACCAGGGTGAGCGGCGGCGGCAGCCCCACGGTTCTCAGGCACAGGTCGGCGCCGAGCAGTTCACCCCGGAAGTCGTCGGGACGCCTGCTCATCACCAGCAGCAGGCCCGGCAGGGTGTAGGCGCCGTCGGGGATGCGGGGGTCGCCGGTGAGACGCGCGAGCGGTACGGCGTTCTCGGACAGGCGCAGCCTCCGGAGCAGGTGCAGATAGGCGTCGCCCCGGGAGGCGCCCGGGTGCCCGACCCCCGTGTCGGAGGCGTACAGCGCGAGGATGCGCAACACGAGCGCGTCGTCGGCGTTGCCCGGAGCGCTCAGCCACTGCAGCCACGCTCCGGACGCCAGGGACAGCGGCGCGCATCCGAGCACGGCCCTGCGGACCAGGACGCGGCGGTCGTCGTCGTCCGCCCGGTCGCCCAGGTCCCGGAACCTCCCACCCTCGGCGGCCGCCCAGTCGCCGGCCTGCCGTACGAGCTCGGCCGGCGGCGCCGGACGGCCGGAGACCCGGCGGTGCAGCTCCGCACGGACCTCTTCGACGAGTTCGCCTCCGGGAACGCGGGCCTCAGGATTGGCCGCGTAGGCGTACAGCCACCGGGCTGCCGAGCCGTCGTCCGGAGGTGCCGAGGTCGCCGGTGCGGCGCCGGCCGCGGTGCCAGTCGCGGTGTTGGTCGTCGCGTTGGCCGCCATCGTCTCCCTCGCCTTCGGAACCAGATCTGGATCGCATCGGAACGTTCCTTTCCGGTCCTCAGAACATGGGATAGATGGACGCGTCGTTCTTCCGCTTCGCGCGCTTCTTCCGCCCGAACACCCTGTCCACGATCTTGCGCAGGAAAGACATGCCGAATGACTCCTCGAAGGAAACGGAACCGCCGGTCGGATTGATCGGACGGAAGGTCAGGAGAGCCCGAGGGTCTCGGCCAGGAGGCCGGCGACCACGTCGTAGCCCTTGTCGGTGTAGTGCGCCCGGTCCACGAAGATCCAGTCGTTCCCGGTCATCGTGGCGGCGGCCACCGGGTTGAGGTCGTGGAACCGCACGTGCCTCTTCTCGCATCCGGCCTGGAGCGCCTCGGCGAAGCGCCGGGCCACGTCCGGCGTGGAGATGTCCCCGTAGAGCTCCTCCCACGTGCCGAGCTTGGAGATGCGGTCGATCTCCTCGAACAGGAGCTTCTCCTCGGGCGAGCAGGACTTGCCCATCCACAGGAACATGGGCTGCAGGACGTAGGAGATCCTGGTGTTCGGCCCGGCCAGGCGACGCCAGGTCTCGAGGTGGCGCAGCGTGAGCTCGGCCGCGGAGTCGATGACCTGCCCGATGTCGCGCCGCACGTCGTCGAAGGTGGCGACGCGGCTGGTCCGCGCCCGGTCGGATCGCCTGCCGAAGACCTTCGAGGTCTTCCGGTTGCGTTCCCGCAGCTCGTCCATCGCCGTGAAGTACTCCCCGCAGAACCAGAAGGCTCCGTGGTCGCCCTGCTGCCATTCGGGCAGCCTGCCGACGGTCAGATTGTTGAGCCCGCTGAAGATGACGATCTCGTCGATCTCCGGCAGCAGATGGCGGTAGAGCGTGAAGAGCAGCAGTTCCTGGGTCGAGTTGTAGCACCGGCCGGCGAAGTTGAGCCAGGGCCCGGACGGCGCGTAACGCCTCCACAGCAGGGACGCCAGGGTGTGCTCGTCGCCGGTCGCGCCGATCCCGAGCGCGGTGGAGCCGCCGGTGATCAGCCGGACCGGGCCCGGCGGCACGTGTCCCGCGACCGACGCCCGTTCGCCGTCCGGCCCCACCGACAGGCGAAACCCGGAGCGGTCGCTGTTGACCGTCGGCGACCGGAAGCCCTGCTGGTGGAAGTACATCAGATACGGCTGGTAGTTCATGTCTCCGTGATCGAAGAATCTGTCGTACTCCTGCATCTGCGGGGTCAGCGCTTCGCGGTGCAGTTTCACGGATCTCCTCGGTTCCTAGCGGGTCGTGACTGACTCAGGGCCGCTCGAACAGCGAGCCGCGGTGGACCTTGTGCTGGGCGGCCTGCGCCAGCGGACGGACGACGAGCCGGTCGACGTTGACGTGCGGCGGAAGCCCGACGACCAGGGCGACGCATTCGGCCACGTCCTCGGCGGTCAGCGGGCGGTCGACGCCGGCGTACACCGCGGCCGCCTTCTCCACGTCGCCGCGCACGCGGTTGAGCGCGAACTCGCCGGTCCGCACCATCCCGGGCGCCACCTCGATCACGCGGACCGGCTCGCCGTTCAGTTCCAGGCGCAGGGTCTCCACGAGCGCGTGTTCGGCGTGTTTGGCCGCGCTGTATCCGCCGCCGCCCTCGTAGTTGACGAACGCGGCGGTGGAGGTGATGGTCACGATCGTCCCGCCGCCGGCACGCAGCAGCGGCAGCAGCGCCTGCGTCACGTGCAACGTCCCCATGACGTTGACCTCGTACATGTGCCGCCAGTCGTCCAGGGACGCCGCGGCCACGTGGTCCGCGCCGAACGCGCCGCCCGCGTTGTTCACGAGTACGTCGCAGCCGGGCAATCCGGCCGCGAAACGCCGGACCGCGTCGTCGTCGGTGACGTCCAGCGCGTGTACCCGGGCGCCGGTCTCCTCCTGGAGGACCCGCAACCGGTCCGCGCGCCTGGCCACTCCCACGACGTCGAATCCGTCCTTCACCAGGCGGCGGACGGTCGCCGCGCCTATGCCACTGCTCGCGCCGGTCACCACAGCCGTGCCTGACACAGGCGACACCCCCTGAACACATGTGCTCCAACGACGAATTGACGAACCCTGCTTGCGAAGGGCTGGGCGGGCGTTCCCGCCGCCCGGAATCGGAACATGGGCATGATTCGCGCGCCGGCACACCGTTGACAGGATGTGCCGCGCCGACGGCAGGCGAAATCGCCCTGAAATGACGGGCCACACGCCACGCCATGAGCCGGCGAAAGAGCGCCGGCCATTTTTCATCGAACGATCGGGCTGTGAATCTTTTTACGGCAGTTCACTACCCGACGCGGACCTGGGCCTATTTTCTCACTCGTTCCCGAGTGCTCTCACGAAGTATGCTAATTCGTGTAAATAAATCAGTCAAACCTTGTTTCGCACACCCACCACCACCTCACCCATCACATTCTTCGTCGAATTCTCCGTCGAACACGACAGCACGTTCGGGACGCCCACGGGAAGACGCGCGAGTGCCACGGAATTGCCGCTCGGCTACGGCGGAGACGGTAAGCTGGTGGGGTCGACGCCCACGCGATCCGCCTTCCGGCGATCACCTCGGCAACGACCGTACGCTGCTTTCAAATTTCTCCGAAGGCCGTCCCGCCTCGATGAGGGACGACCCCTTCAAGCGCTTGGCGATCACCTCGCACGCCAGGCGCCCTTTGTATTAGACAGATCGCCTCACATGCAGTCAATACACCAGTCAATTTCGGTTCCATCCCGTGGGTGTATCGGAAGTAGAAAACTCGATCGTCCGGCCGCCGATGCACTTCCGGGGATCTGCCGACGAGTCCGAATATGATGCGCGAAGCTCGGGGCTTCGGTGACGATGCCCAGCCGGCCGGAAAAGGTCAGGTGCGACTCATCCGGCCGGGCGACGATGTCGAGCGCCCTCGCCCGGGCGCCACCTCCGCGCGCATCGGAATCCGCACACGCCGATGTGGAGTTCTAGTCTTCTAGAACTCTCACAGAGAGACGCCGCGCGGTCAACCCCCGCGCCCCGCTTTTCCCGCTTCCCGGCGGACTGTCACGTCTCGGGCTGTCACATCTCGCGGGCTGTCACATCTCCAGGTGCAGCAGCACGGCAGGGTCCGGGGCCGCACCCGGGGTCTGCCGCCGTGCGGTGTAGACGATGTGGGAGGCCCACATCACCGCGCGGTCCACCAGCACCGGCTTGTCCTCGACGTCGAAGGTGACACGGTCGCTCATCAGGGCGGCGCCACCCGCGGGCTGCCCCAGCAACTCCGCCTGTTCCTGCGTCAGCACGATCGGCTTGATGGACTCCTTCGCCGACCCGAGCACCAGTCCGCATCGGTCCTCGATGAGCCGATAGAGGGGCCTGCGCTCGAATTCCTCGTCCGCCAGCCGGCGGGCCAGCTCCGCGGGCAGGTAGGAGCGCTGCAGGATGACCGGGCGACCGGCTATCACCCGCAGGCGCTCGACGAGCACGATGTCGGCGCGCGGAGAGAGGCCGAGGTCCACCTGGACGGAGGCGGGAGCCTCCACGTGGTGCACGCCGAGGAGCCTCGTCTTGAGGTCGACGCCCCGCAGGGCGAGGTCCTCGGCCAGGCTGCGCAGGCTGTTCATCTCGTGAGGGATCACGTTCTCCGCGACGAACGTGCCGAGGCCGTGCCGCTGCTCGACACGGCCCTCGGAACTGAGCCGCTGCAGTGCCTGCCGTACCGTCATCAGGCTGACCCCGTAGTGCTGGCTGAGCTCGCGCTGCGACGGGAGAGGCTGCCCGGGCGCGAGCTCGCCGCGGTTCATCTGCGCGAGCAGGTCCCGGTAGATCGCCTGATATTTGGGCTCGCCTCCCTGCGTCCCCTGCAGAGGAGGGCGGGCGTTGTGCGGAGGGAACGACGGCATTCCGCTTCTCCCTGTTGATCGTTACCCGCGTCGGTCACGCTTCGTCTATGTGGTCTCCACTGTTCGTGCACCCGGCGGTGCGCGGACCGCTCCTCGCGCAGTCGGCATGGCCGGCCCACGAGGGGTGCATCAGCCTATCCGATCAGTTACACGACTATGGCTCGTTCGGGGAGCAACGTCCCGAAACCCGGCATCACCCCGTACGCGGGACCCGCTGACCGCCCCACGGTGCGGTCAGCGGTTGGGCCGCAGGGTCCAGGAGACCGTCATCTCGGAGACGATCACTCCTTCGGCGTTGCGGATCTCGACGCCGACCTCGAACTCGGGCCGCTCCCCCGCGTCCAGCCGGGTGACGACCGTCTCCCGCTCGGCACGCACCGCGGCGGCGGCCGTGACCTCTCCCTTCGCGAGCTTGAGATAGCGGATCCCCGCCTCGACGGCCAGCGGCACGGCCCGGGACAACTGGTCGCCGAAGGCCGACAGCATGGCCGCGCCCGAGGCGGTCTCGGCCAGAGTGAACAGGGCACCGGCGTGCGGGCCGCCCACGTGGTTGTGCAGATCCGCCCGGTCGGCCAGGCGGGCGACCGCCGTGCCGGAGCCGATCGAGTCGAACGTGATGCCGAGCAGCCGCGCGAACGGGACGCTGTCGAGCATGAAGGCGCCGATGTCCATGGCCGGGATGTTACCGGCTGGTATGGTCCGGGGCGATCCATCCTTTGATGTGAGCAGGTCGCGGCACGATACGTTGGGCCTGTGACGGAGTACCGCGACGACCTGCACCTCGCGCATCTGCTGGCGGACGCCGCCGACGACATCACGATGCGCCGTTTCAAGGCCGTGGACCTCAAGGTCGACACCAAGCCCGACCTCACCCCGGTCAGCGACGCCGACCGGGCCGTGGAGGAGGCGATCCGCGGCACGCTGCGCCGCGCCCGCCCCCGCGACGCCGTCGTGGGCGAGGAGTTCGGGATGACCGGCTACGGCATGCGCTCCTGGATCGTCGACCCGATCGACGGCACGAAGAACTACGTCCGCGGAGTCCCCGTGTGGGCCACGCTGATCGCGCTGATGGAGCACGGCAAGGTCGTCGTCGGCGTGGTCTCGGCCCCGGCGCTCGGCCGCCGCTGGTGGGCCGCCAAGGAAAGCGGCGCGTGGACCGGGCGCAGCATGAGCAAGGCCACGCGCTGCGAGGTCTCCTCGGTCGGCCGCCTCGACGACGCCTCCTTCTCCTTCTCCGACCTGGAGGAATGGGAGAAGGCCGGGCGGCTCGACCCGTTCCTCGACCTCACCCGGGAGTGCTGGCGCACCCGCGGCTACGGCGACTTCTGGTCGCACATGTTGGTCGCCGAGGGCTCGGCCGACATCTCCGCCGAGCCCGAACTGTCCCCCTGGGACATGGCCGCGCTGACGATCATCGTGGAGGAGGCCGGCGGTTCCTGCACAGCGCTCGACGGCACCCCGCCGCTCGACGGCGGCAACCTGGTGTGCACCAACGGCCTGCTCCACGACGAGGTCCTCAAGCGCCTGTCCCCCCGCTGAGCCCTACAACGCCAGCACGTCCGCGGCGGCCGTGCGGAGGCTGCCGCGGTACGCCTCGCCGAACAGGCAGACGTGCACGGCCAGCGGATGGAGCTGGTGCAGAGGCACGCGCTCACGCCAGCCGTCCGCGAGGGGCGCCGCCTCGCGGTAGGCGGCGAGGATCGTGTTGAGGTGCGGCGCCCCGAACAGCGCCAGCATCGCGAGATCGGTCTCCCTGTGGCCGCCGTGGGCGGCCGGGTCGACCAGCACGACCCCGTCCGCCGACCACAACAGGTTCCCGCTCCACAGGTCGCCGTGGGTCCGGCTCGGCGGCTCGGCCGGCCCGGCGATCTCCGCCACCCGTTCGCACGCATCCTCGACCAGTTCCGCATCGGCGGCCGACAGCGCGCCGCGGTCACGCGCGAGCCGTACGAACGGGAGCACCCGGCGGGACACGTAGAACGACGGCCAGTCCGGCGCGGGCTCGTTGCCCATCGGAAGCTCGGCGATGTAACCGGGCCACGGGGCGCCGAAACCCGGGGCCCCGGCGGCGTGCAGCGCCGCGAGCGCCCGGCCGAACCGTTCGGCGGCATCGGCCGTCGCGGGGACGGTGTCGATCCACTCCAGCACCAGCGTGCCGCCGTCCGCGGCGACCACCTCGGGGACGGTCACCGCTCCAGGCTCGGCCAGCCAGCGCAGCCCCGCCGCCTCACTCTCCAACACGGCCGACGCGGCCCCGCACTTTTTGACGAAGACCCTGCGGCCATCGCCGAGCACGCCCTCATGCAGCGTCCAGGCGTGTCCGCCGCCGAGGTCCCTAGTGATCCTCAAGGTACTTCGCCACCCCCTCGCAGGCGGCCTCGACCATGCGCAGCACCTCGACGAACCCCTCGCGTCCTCCGTAGTAGGGATCGGGCACCTCGGCGCCCTCGGGGGCCGCCGGGTCGAACGACCGCAGCAGCCGCACGTCGGCGTCCGGCGGGGCGATGGCGCGTACGGCGCGCAGGTTGTCGCGGTCCATCACGAGGATGAGGTCGCGCTCGGCGAACCACGCCCGGTCGAACTGGCGCGCCCGGTGGGACGAGCCGTCGTAGCCGTGGTCGGCCAGGGTGGCCAGGGCCCGCTCGTCCATCGGCTCCCCCGCGTGCCAGCCTCCGGTGCCGGCGCTGTCCACCTCGGCGTCGAGCCCGCGTTCGGCCAGCGTACGGCGCAGCACGACCTCGGCCATCGGCGAGCGGCAGATGTTCCCCATGCAGACCAGACATACACGCTTCATGAACTCAATCCTCTCCCATAACGCCCGTGACCTGGCCGTTATCTCTTCTGGGGTCGCACAAGAGCGACTGGGGGCGTTCATTACCCGTTCACCTTTACCAGGGCTTTGCGTCACCTTGGCTCCTTACCGTCCCTGCTGTTGAGAAGACATGGGGAGGAACAACCGTGAAGTATGCAGGCCGGCTCGCCGCCGCCACCATCGCCGGCGTGCTCTCGCTCGCCGCATGCGGGACCGATGACAACACGAGCACCGCGGGGGGCACCTCCAGCGCCGCCGCTCCCGTGCAGGGCGACGACACCGTGAAGGGCACCATCAACGCCGCCGGCTCCTCGGCCCAGGCGAACGCCATCGCGGAGTGGAAGAAGAACTTCCAGTCGTCGAACCCCGGCGTCAGCATCAACTACAACCCGAGCGGCTCCGGCGCCGGCGTGCAGGCGTTCATCCAGGGCACGGTGGCCTTCGCCGGCTCCGACTCGGCGCTGAACGACGAGAAGGGCGAGCCCGCCCAGGCCGACGCCCGTTGCAAGACCGGCAAGGCGATCAACCTGCCGATGGTGACCGGCCCGGTGGCCGTCGTCTACAACCTGCCTGGCGTGGACGGCCTCCAGCTGTCGCCGAAGACCATCGCCGGCATCTTCAACAGCAAGATCACCAAGTGGGACGACCCGGCCATCAAGGCGGACAACCCCGACGCGAAGCTTCCCTCGACCGCCATCCAGGCGTTCCACCGCTCGGACGAGTCGGGCACCAGCGACAACTTCACCAAGTTCCTGAAGGCCACAGCGGACGCCGACTGGCCGTACGAGCCGGCCAAGGCGTGGCCCGCCGAGGCCCAGGGCCAGGGCGCCAAGGGCTCGGACGGCATCGCCTCCAGCATCAAGAGCACCGAGGGCGCGGTCAGCTACGTGGAGCTCTCCTTCGCCGAGAACTCCCAGCTGCAGAAGGCCAAGGTCGCCAACGGCGCCGGCGAGTACGTCGAGCTCACGCCGGAGAGCGCGGGCAAGACCGTCGAGGCCGCGGAGATCGCGGGCACCGGCAACGACCTCAAGCTGAAGATCGACTACGCCACCAAGGCCGCGGGCGCCTACCCGATCGTGCTGGTGACGTACGAGATCACCTGTGAGAAGGGCCTGGCGGCCGAGGACGCGAAGCTGGTCAAGTCGTTCCTGGGCTACACCGCCAGCGACGAGGGCCAGCAGGCGCTGACCAGCCTCGGCTACGCTCCGCTGCCGTCGAGCCTGCTCACGAAGGTCCGCGGCGCGGTCGAGGCGATCGCCTAACCAGATGGCGACGTCAACCAGAACCAGGGAGAGCGGGCCGGCCATGCGCCGGTCCGCCTTCCGGCGCAGCCGCGGCGACGGCCCGTTCCGCTTCGCCTCGACCGGGGCCGGGGTCGTCCTTCTGGCGATCATGGCGGCCATCGGGGTGTTCCTGGTCGTCAAGGCCGTCCCCGCCCTCCAGGCGAACACCTCCCACTTCGCCACCGAGCCGACCTGGCAGCCGAACGCCACCGAGCCCGTCTTCGGCATCGGGGCGCTCGCCTTCGGCACCGTGCTGAGCTCGCTGCTCGCGCTGGTCATCGCCACCCCGGTGGCGGTCGGGGTCGCGCTGTTCATCTCGCACTACGCGCCCCGGCGGCTCGCCTCCGTCCTGGGCTACGTGGTGGACCTCCTCGCGGCGGTCCCCAGCGTGGTGTACGGCCTGTGGGGCGTCACCTTCCTCGTGCCGTTCATGCTCGGCCCGTCGAAGTTCCTCAACGACTACCTCGGCTGGATCCCGCTGTTCGGCGGGGACACCGTGGTCGGCAAGAGCATGCTCACCGCGTCGCTCGTGCTCGCGATCATGATCCTGCCGATCATCGCCGCGATCTCCCGCGAAGTCTTCCTGCAGGCCCCCAAGATGCAGGAAGAGGCCGCGCTCGCACTCGGCGCGACGCGCTGGGAGATGATCAGGATGTCGGTCCTGCCGTTCGGCCGGCCCGGCGTCATCAGCGCCGCCATGCTCGGCCTCGGCCGCGCGATGGGCGAGACGATCGCGGTCGCGCTGATCTTCCCGGCGACGTTCACGATCTCGTTCCGGATCCTCGGCCCGTACGGCAACAGCATCGCCGCCAACATCGCCAACGGCTTCGGCGAGGCGACCGAGGTGGGCCGCGGCGCGCTGATCGCCTCGGGTCTCGTCCTGTTCCTCATCACCCTGCTGGTGAACATGGCCGCCCGTTTCGTCATCGCCCGCCGCAAGGAGTACGCGAGGGCCGCAGCGTGACCGCACAGACCGAAATCCGGATACGGACCGGAATCCAGCCCATCTCCGCGGCCCGGCGGGCCAAGGACCGCATCGTCCAGGTGCTCGTCTACCTGGCGTTCGCGCTCGCGGTCATCCCGCTGCTTTCGGTGCTGTGGCTCGTCGTCAAGAACGGCATCGGCCGTTTCGACATGGAGTTCCTCACCCACTCGATGCGCAACATCGGGGCGCGTGACGCCGGCGGCGGCGCCTACCACGCCATCATCGGCACGCTCGAACAGGTCCTGCTCGCGTCGCTCATCGCGGTCCCGATCGGCCTGCTCACCGCCGTCTACCTCGTCGAGTACGGCGAGGGCGGGCGGCTGTCGCGCACGATCAGCTTCTTCGTGGACGTCATGACCGGCGTCCCTTCCGTCGTTTCCGGGCTGTTCGTCCTGGCCTTCTGGATCCTCGTGCTCGGCATGCCGTTCTCCGGCTTCGCCGGCGCGCTCGCCCTGTCGATCCTGATGATGCCGGTCGTGGTCAGGTCCGCCGAGGAGATGCTCCGCCTGGTCCCCCGCGAGCTGCGTGAGGCGTCGTACGCACTGGGTGTGCCCAAGTGGCGCACGATCGTCAAGGTCGTGCTGCCCACGGCGTTCACCGGCATCGTGACCGGCGTCATGCTGGCCGTCGCCCGCGTCGCCGGCGAGACCGCGCCGCTGCTGCTGACCGTCTTCATCACCGACTCCATCAACAACGACCCGTTCAACGGGCCCCAGATGGGGCTTCCGTTGTACGTCTTCGATCAGGCCGGCCGTCCCACGGACACCGCGATCGACCGGGCCTGGACGGGCGCGCTCACGCTGATCCTGATCGTCATGCTGCTCAACCTGGTCGCACGCCTCATCACCTGGTGGCGTTCGCCCGCGAGGAGGAGGTAAGAAATGGCCAAGCAGATCGAAGTCGCGGGACTCGACGCCTACTACGGCTCGCACAAGGCGATCGAGGGCATCTCGATGACGATCGAGCCGCGGTCGGTCACGGCCTTCATCGGCCCCTCGGGCTGCGGGAAGTCCACGTTCCTGCGGACCCTCAACCGGATGCACGAGGTCATTCCCGGCGCCCGCGTCGAGGGCAAGGTCCGCCTCGAGGAGCAGGACCTGTACGGCGCCGACGTCGACCCCGTGTCGGTCCGGCGGACCATCGGCATGGTGTTCCAGCGGCCGAACCCCTTCCCCACGATGTCCATCTTCGACAACGTGGCGGCCGGCCTGCGGCTCAACGGCCGTCACTCCCGGTCGGAGCTGGAGGGCGTCGTCGAGGAGTCGCTCAAGGGCGCCAACCTCTGGAACGAGGTCAAGGACCGGCTGAACAAGCCCGGCGCGGGCCTGTCCGGCGGCCAGCAGCAGCGCCTGTGCATCGCCCGCGCGATCGCGGTACGCCCGCAGGTGCTGCTCATGGACGAGCCGTGCTCGGCCCTCGACCCCATCTCGACGCTGGCGATCGAGGACCTGATCTCCCAGCTCAAGCAGGACTACACGATCGTGATCGTGACCCACAACATGCAGCAGGCCGCCCGGGTCAGCGACAAGACCGCGTTCTTCAACCTGGCCGCGCAGGGGCAGCCCGGCAAGCTGGTCGAGATGGACGAGACCTCGAAGATCTTCACGAATCCGGCCGAGAAGGCGACCGAGGACTACATCACGGGCCGCTTCGGCTGACGACCGCCTTTTCGGCCGACCACCGCATCCGGCTGACAGCATTGGAGGGACCCGGGTGACGGCACCCGCAGTGGAGGGGGACACGCGGACGGCGCCCATGCTCCTGGTGGCCGATCCGGACGCGGGACTCGTGCGGCAGCTCTCGGCCGCCATGCAGGCCGAGGGCGTCGACGTGACCGGCGTTTCCGACGGCGCCCAGGCGCTGCTGCAGGCCGGGGCGCTCCGGCCCGACGCCGTGCTGATCTGCGCCTGCCTCCCCATCGTCGGCCCCGTCGACTTCGTCCGCGCCGTACGGCTCATGCGGTCCGTGCCCGTCCTGCTCGGCGTCGACCTCGGGGGCGATGCCGGGCAGGCGTTTCAGGCCTTGGAGGCGGGCGCGACGGCCTGCGTGGCCAGGCCATACCGCGTGCCCGAGCTGCTCCCCCTCGTCCAGGCCGCCTTCCGGCGCCAGGACGGCCAGCGGAGCGTGCTGACGATCGGCGACGTGGAACTCGATGTGACGGCGTACCAGGTGAAGGTCGGCGGGCGCGTCGTGCACCTGCCATTGCGCGAGTTCGAGCTGCTGCACTACCTGATGCGCAACGCCGACAGAACGGTCACCCGCGAACAGATCATGCGCAACGTCTGGCACTCCACCGACGGCATGTCGACCAACACCATCGCCGTCCACGTGAAGCGCCTGCGCGCCCGGCTGGGCGACGTGGAGGACGCGATGATCCAGACCGTGCGGGGAGTCGGCTACCGGCTGGTCAGCGGGTGAGACCGTCCTCGTTCCGGGAGAAGACCCGGGCGAGGTGGGCCAGGCCGGCATCCGCGTAGGACCGGGCGTTCGTGTGCAGGCCGTATGCCACGTCCTCCAGCAGCGCGCACCGCGCGTAGAAGACGACCCGCTCGTGGCCGGCGTCGTCGAGGCGCCCCTGGTAATGCGCCAGCGTCCGCTCGAAGACCTCGGAACCGAGATCCCGGTAGACCAGTGCGAGGTCGTAGGCGGGATCGGCGATGGCCGCGTCCGTCCAGTCGATGATCCCCGTCACGGTGCTCGTTTCGGCGTCCGCCAGCACGTGCTCACTGCCCAGGTCGTTGTGACAGAACGTCAGCACACCGGGCTCCGCGGGGGCCGCGGTGCCGAGAAACCCCTCGACCAGCCGCCGCGCGGCCGTCGGCACGTGGGTCGCGATCTGCCGGTAGTGGCCTTCGGCCTCCTCCAGCAGATCGCTCAGCGGGAAGGCGTCGTGCGGCACGAAGGCGTGCATGCGCTCCACCGGCGCCGTGTGGAGCCGGCTGAGGAAACCGCCCAGAGGAGCCGCCAGGCGCACGGGGTCCCTGACCGGGTGAAGGTTCAGCGGACGGCCCGGCAACTTGCCGTACGCGAGGAGCCCCGCCTCCTCGTCCACGAAGACCGTCCGCGGCACCGGCAACGGGGACAACTCGCTCACGGCGGCGAGCAACGCCGCCTCTCGCCGCACAACTTCCCCGCGCAGCACCGAATCGTCGACCTTGCTCTGTCGTACGACCAACTCACCGTTGACCTCGTACGCCGCGTTGTCCTGTCCCTCGCCCAGCGGTACGACGCTGCCGACCGCGTAGCCGGGCAGGTGGCGGGCCAGCGCACGGATGAGTCGCTCGGTCACTCCCGTAACCCTAGCCACCGATCAGGCCGATTGGGTGGGGACAAAAAAGAAGGGCCATCCCACACGGGATGGCCCTTCCAAAAAATTGTCCGGCGGCGTCCTACTCTCCCACACCGTCCCCGGTGCAGTACCATCGG
>NZ_JBFBIP010000028.1:0-116939 GCF_040685655.1 Microbispora sp. NPDC088329 | reverse complement strand
CGGCATCGTCGGGAACCGGCGCCAGCGCCAACGCCTGCGCCGACTCCCGCAACGAGGCCACCAACACCCACGACGACCGGACCCCCGACGACCGGCCCCGGCCCCGACCCGCACCACCACCGACATCCCCGGCAGACCCGGCACCAGCCGAATCAGCCGAACCAGCCCCGGCACCACCGCTACCGGCGGCACCAGCGCCATCGGAACCCGCGGCACCACTGGAACCAGCCGCGGAAGCGGCCCCGGAATCGTCGCCAACAGGACCGGCGGCACCAGCACTTCCGGCACCAGCACTTCCGGCACCGGTGCCGACAGCGCCGCTACTTGCGGCAGAGCCGACCGTGGCCGCATCCTCCACCGCTTCGGTCGAACCGATCTCGACTGAACCGCCGACGCCTGCACCGGCACGGGCTGAACCGTCACGCGCGCCCTCGGGACTCGGCCTCCGCGGGGTGCCGCTAAGGAGATGCCCGACGGGGCACTCGTCACGGGCCAGCGAACCCTCCAACGACCATAAAGGGGAGCTGGCGGTCAGCCGCTCCCACCAGTCGCCGTCGGCATCAATCGAACGACGAGGGCGGTCAGGATCAGAGTTGAACAGATCCATCAGACCCTCCTCACATTGATTCGAACTCCTGTCCTAATTCTTCCACGCCGTTGCATGGCGAACACGAATGAGCGGTGATTTGTTGGAGCGACAGGTTGAGCCGTCTGACGCGGCCGTCTGCCGCGGCGGCCGGGCCGTACGCGCGCCGGACGTGTCGTCAGATCCGTCCGATGTCGGCGGGCAGGTCGAGGGCGAGCACGTGATCGAAATGGAGGAAGGTCTCGAACTTGGATCCCGGCGCGACCGACTCGTCGGTCTCCAGGTCGCGCAACAGGCGCAGGACCGCCGGCGTGTCGAGGTCGTCGTCCAACGCCCGCTGGACGCGCTCGGCGTGGGCCCGGTCGATCGGACGGCTGGGCGACTCCGCCCATTCGGCCACCCGCCGCCGCAGCCGCCGCAGTTCCTCGTCGGCGGCGCGCAGGCTGTCCCAGGTGAGGTCGATCGGCCGCCGGTAGTGGCGTTCGAGCAGGGCCAGCCGTACGGCGAGGGGGTCGAGGCCGGCGGCGGCGACGGCGGACAGCGGTATGACGTCTCCGGTGTCGGCCGGACGGCCGTCGAACAGCAGGCGTCCGGAATGCGCCCAATGGGCGGCGGCCTCCTGACCTGTCGCGGCGTTCGACTGGGCCCGCGCCCTCTCGTGGTGGGGGAAGCACAGGTCGGTCCCGCCCACGTACAGGTCGAAGCGTGGGCCGAGGAAGCGCAGCGGCGTGGCCGAGCACTCGATGTCGCGGGCGGGAAGCCCGCGGCCCCAGGGCGCGTCCCATGTCGCTCGCGCGTCACCGTCGGCTCGCCGCGTCCGCTGACCCACGGGTTCCGGCAGAGGCTCCCACAGGGGCCAATCCGACGCCGAGCCGGGCTTGCCGGACATCTCGCCGTACGTGGGGAAGGACGCCGCGTCGAAGAACACCGCCCCCTCCGGGGTGGCGTACGCGTGGCCACGCTCGATGAGCCGGCCGATGAGCTCGATCACCAGCCCCATCGTCTCGCTGGTCCTGGGAGAGTGCTCGGGGGCGCGCATGTTGAGCGCGAGCGTGTCGGCGTCGAGAGAGGCACCGGCGCCGTCGCCGCGCCCGCCGTCACCGCCTTCACCGTTGCCGAGGTCGGAGACGTTCCGGCAGGCGAGCACCCGCAGCCCGGCGCGCTCGGCGACACGGCGGACCAGGTCGGCGAGCAGGGCGGGGCGCAGATCGGCGAGGCCGACGGGCCCGTGCGCGGCGCAGGTGTACATGCGCAGGATCCGCGAGCCGTCCGGGGCGACGGGCACGACCTGGCGGGTCAGGGTGTCGTGGAGCCGCAACATGCTCCGAGCCTACGTGCTGCCCCCGACAGCCCACCCCCGGCCCCGCACGGCCACCCGGGCACCCCCCATGACCGTGCGGCACCCTCGCATGGCCGCCCCGGCCGGCTCCGCTACCGGCTCCGGCCCGCGGCCAACGGCCCTCAGGTCAGGAAACGCAGGATGTCGCGGTCGCCGCGTTCGCGTAGGCGCTCGAGGACCTCCTCGCGCGTGGTTCCCTCCGGCAGGCCGATGCGGGCGCCGATGAACCGCAGGCCCTCGGCCTCGGACGCCACCGGAGCGGTGTACCCGATCAGGTGCAGCGCATGGTTGATCGCGGGCAGCCCGGCCCCCGCGACGGGCAGGAAGCGGGTGAGCAGCTCGCCGCCGTCGGAGACCGTGAGGAAGACGTGGTCGCCCTCGGACGCGTTGTACTCGGCGAGCACGTGCCTGATCGAGCCGATGGTCGGCTGGTTGTGCCAGCTGATCACCACCTCGCCCGACGTGGTGGACGCGGTGAGCTGGCCGCCGGGCGCCATGCCGAGGTGAGCGGCGAAGCCGGTCGGCAGCGGGGAGCCCGAGCCGCGCAGGTGCTCGGCGTTCACGTCCACCCGGTGCCACCAGCGGCCGTCCCTGCTGCGGAAGCAGCGGCGGGTCATCGAGACGTCGCGGCGCGGCTGGTACTGCTCGGCCTGGTCCTGGGCGGCCACCCTGATGTAGCCGCGCTGGGTCCGCTCGAATCCGGGCCCTCCGGCGTACGCCCTGATGGAGCTCTCGCTCACGTCGTAGCGGGAGGTCAGGTTGTCCACGACCGTGCTCACGGAGGCCTCGCCGCCCGCGCGCTCGATCTCCCTGATGATCATCTCTCGGATGCCGAGGTACTCGTCTCCGCCCCAGCGCCGCAGGCCGTACTTGCTGCGGTCGAGCCGGATGAACCGTTCGTCGGAGGCGAGCTGGTTGCGGATGCCGACGATGCTGTAGTCCTCGCCGATGCGACCCTGGATGTCCTCGGGGGTGAGCGGGGTGTGGACGACCGCCAGCACGGCCTCCGCCTTGTCGCCCATGCTGCGCGGCCAAGGGCTGACGTGGCCGTCCATGACCCGCAGGTGCGGCACCGACGCCAGCCAGCGCTCGGCGACGTCCTCCCGGATTCCGAGCTGGGCGACGAGGGAGACCGCCTCCTCCAGCGGCCGGGGGCCGTCGGTGAACAGCTGCCGCGTCTTCTCCCTGAGCTCGTCCGCGCCGCCCGCGATCAGCCAGCCGTCCACCTGCTCGTACCCGGTCAGCAGCGTGCGGACGAACCGCCAGGCGGGGATCGCGAGCGTGATCAGCTCGGTGCGGTGCCACGGCACGGCCGCGGCGAGGTCGTCGGCGGGCACGGCCGAGCCCAGGCGGGTACGCAGCCAGGACAGATGGGCGTTCAGCGGCGCGGCGGCCGGGCCGTTGAGCCAGTCCGTCACGTGATCGCGCAGGTCGCGCTCGATCTGGCGGATGCGCTCGCGGGTCACCGAGAAGCGCTGGGCCAGCTCGTCCAGGGTGGCCCGCTGGGCCTGGCCGGGGTGCTGGGAGGCGTCGAAGTAGAGCCGGTCTCGCGCGATGGCCCGCTGACGGTCGTCCAGCCGCGCGAAGATCTCGTCGATGATCTCGGGCATCGGCCGCTCGGGGAGGGCCGGCGGGACCGGCGCCCCGGCCGGCTCCCGCGCGGGCTCGGTGGCCAGCAGCTTGTCGATCACGTCGATGTACAGCTCGTGGACGCTCTCCCGCGGGCCCGGCGTCTGGAGGCTCTCCTCGGGGTGGGTGAACCTCAGCAGCGGCAGGATGTCGCCGAGGACCAGGTGCGCCCAGCAGGCGATGGTGAGGTCGGCGAGCCGGGAGGCGACCTGACCGGTCCCCACCGCCGCGCAGGCCCGGTCGAGCGGAAGCGCCTGCCACCACGCGTCGGGAAGACCGGGGTCGCTCGCGATCGGCTCTACCTGGCTGGGCGCGGTCCAGCGCAGGGGAGGCACGATGTCGCTAAGGCTGAGGTTCATGCAGGTCCAACCGGCAAGGGGAATATATCCGCAGTTCAGACTAGGGGATGAGGCGTCAGGCCGGGATGAAGGGACTGGCTCGGCCGGAATAGGACACATAGAGCAACTCCCCCGCCCGCGTACATGCCACGTAGAGCAGCCCCCGTTCGCGTTGCAGATCGTGCGCCCGGGCCGTCGGGTCCTCGTCGGCCGGGGTCAGCGCGTCGGGCGCCGG
Organism: Microbispora sp. NPDC088329; assembly: GCF_040685655.1. NCBI lineage: Bacteria > Bacillati > Actinomycetota > Actinomycetes > Streptosporangiales > Streptosporangiaceae > Microbispora > Microbispora sp. NPDC088329. The sequence continues at coordinate 112,812 of NZ_JBFBIP010000028.1, read as the reverse complement.
CACGATTCCGTCAGCCACGCCTATCACGGCCACCCGACGGAATTCCAGCCCTTTCATGCCATGGAGGGACGTTACTTTGACCATGATGCCCGCTTCGCGTAGTGCGGTGCGGGCGGTGCGCACGAGGTTCGCGGTGCGTGCGGCCACCGCGATCTGGGCGGTCGGCACCCCCTCCTCCAGCCATTCGGCCACAGTGGAGACGAGCCCGGCGATCTCCGCCTCCGCGTTCACGTATCCGCGGACCATCGGACGCGCGCCGTGGTCGAGCGCGCGATAGCCGTACATCTCGGCGTTGCCCGCGACCAGGCCGTCTGCGGGGCCGCCGCCGCGCAGGCGCACCCCCCACGACAGGGTCTCGGCGGACAGCCGGTGGGAGATCCTCAGGTGGAACGTGCGGGCGGGAACGCCGACGTCCGCGAGCGCGACCCGCGTGTCGAACATGCGCTGGTGCGGGTCCCCGACGATGAACAGGTCGTTCGGGGCGGTGGGCACCGCCGCCCGCAACAGCCGCCACTGCGCCGGGTGCAGGTCCTGCGCCTCGTCGACCACGATGTGCCGGTACGGCTCCCGCCCCGGCGCCTCGTCGCCCAGCAGGTCGCCGACGGCGCGTCCGAGCAGGCCCGCCGCCTCCGAGGCGAGCTGGAGCAGGGTGCGCCGGCCGGACTCGCGCAGCCGTCGTATGACCTGCTGGACGGCCTCCCACACCATCGTCCTGGCCTCGGCGTCGAGCCGGACGCCGCGGCCGGGCCGGGCGGCGGCCTGATACTCCTCCAGCGTCCGGAGGTCCTGCGCGAGGATCACCTGCTCCCACTCACGCAGCAGGAACGCGCTGCCGAAGCGTCCGACGGCCGCCTCCTGCCACAGGTCGGCCAGGTCATCGGAGGAGACGAGCGCGGGGGAGCGGCCCTCCGCCTCGGCGACGATGCGGTGGGCGATCCTGTCGACGTTGCCCACCTCGACGCGCTTGCGGACGACCTCGTCATTGATGATCTTGTCGAGTCGTGCGGACAGCTCGGTCGCGAGGCCCTGTGAGAACGTGACCAGCAGCACCGGGCCGGTGGCCGCGCGGGCCAGCAGGGCCGCCCGGTGCAGCGCGATCACCGTCTTGCCGGTCCCCGCGCCCCCGGTGATCAACACCGGCTGCTCGTACGCCGGCCAGTTGGCGTACGTGTGCTGCGGCGGGTACAGGAACGTGCACCAGTCGGGCAGTGTCAGGATGCGTTCGAGTTCCGCGGCGCCGGCCGCGAACGCCGCCCGGTCGGGGCTGCGCCGCAGCGCCGCGAGGAGGTCCTCGGGGTCGATGTCGTCGACGCCCCGGGAGCGGCAGGCGTCCAGTTCGCGCCAGGCCGCCGCGAGCGAGTCGCCGCGGGCGAGTGCGGCGAGCGGCGCGTACTGGCTCTGCGGAAGCAGCGGCTCAAGGGCCGCGAGATGCGACTCCGACGTCATGAGCCGCAGCAGCGGCAGCAGGCGGGCGTCGACGCCGACGCTCTGCAGATCGGTGTCGCACCAGTTCTCGAACAGCGGCCGTCCGCCGGTGTCCGACGCACGACGCAGAGCGGGCTCGACCCGCTCCAGGGCCTCGGCGTCCCATGTCTCGACGATCCCGACCGCCGTGTTGACGCCGAACCTGTGCCGCTGGGCGTACGACCACGCCTCGGCGTCCGGCAGCACGGTGAGGAGCCAGTAGACGTCCTCCTGCCGCACCACCACCCCCCGGTGGCGGTCGGCGAGCCGCAGGGTGGCGACGCGGGGGTCGCGGGAGTTGCGCACCCTCTCGGGATGCGGCGCGCCGGAGGCGTTCAGCAGGAACCGGCGTACCGCGAGGGCGACGTCCCGTCGGACGGGCCGGGTGAGCGCGCCGAGCCCGCGCAGGAACTCCGGGGAGATCGCGAGCCGGGGCATGGGCTATCCCAGCAGGGTCAGCAGGTCGCGGTCCCCGCGTTCTCGCAGCCGCGCGAGGAGCTCGGGGCGGTCGGCGGGTCCGGAGAGGCCGACGCGCGTCGCGATCACCCGCGCGGCCTGCTCCGGCGTGCCGCCCGGCGCGGTGTAGCCCACCAGGCGCAGCGCACGGCTCGTCTGGTCGCCGCCGTTCGCCGCGGGCAGGTGCCGTACGCGGAGCATGCCCTCCTCGGACAGGGTCAGGAAGATGTGGCTGCCCTCCTCGGCCGAGACCTCGCTGAGAATCCGCTTGAGGGAGCCCAGAGCCGGCCGCGCGTGCCAGGAGAGGCCGACCTCCCCGGCCGCGCTGCGCACCATGCGCTCCTCGCCCGGGGCGAGACCGACGTACGCGGCGAACCCGCTCGGCAGCGGCACCTCGCCGCCGTCGAGGTGGTCGCCGGAGACGTCCACTCTGAGCCACCACCTGCCGTCCGGCTGCCGGAAGCACCGCCGGGTCAGCGCCACGTCCTTGAGCCCGCCCCGCTGCCCGTCCTGTTGCCCGTCCTGTTGCCGGTCGGGCGGTTGCTCCGCGTCGATCTCCGCGTCGATCTCCGCGTCGATCTCCGGGCCGATGTCCGGGTCGATGTCCGCGTTGGTCCCCGGGCTGATCTCTGGGTTGATCCCTGGGTTGATCTCCGACGCCTTCTGCGCGCGCAGCTGCGGCACGCTCTCCAGCCACTGCCTGGCCACGTCGGGACGGATGCCGAGAGAACCGATCATCTCCAGCGCCTGGGGGACGGTCGGCGGCCGCTCGGCCGAGGCGATCAGATTCCGGGTCCTGCTCCGCAGGTCCTCGATGTCGCCGGCCACGAGCCAGTCGCCGTAGAGCCGGTGGCCGGGAAGCGTGGCGAGCACGAACCGCCAGGCGGGCACCTCCAGCGAGCGCAGTTCGCGCCCGTGCCACTCGGCCGCAGTGACAAGCCGCGCCTTCGGAACCGCGGCCCCGAGCGTGTCGGTGAGCCGGGCCAGGTGCTCCGCGTACGGCGCGGCCTCCGGCAGCGCGAGCCAGCGGGTCAAGCGGTCACGCAGGGCCGCTTCGAGATCGTGGATCACGGCGGGAGGGACGGCCAGCAGCTTGGCGAGCTGCTCGGGGGCGGACGGCTCGTCGGCGAAGACCCGGTTCTGCGCCACCATCCAGGTCTGGTCGTCCAGGTCGCCGAACGCCGCGTCGATCAGCGCGGGAAGATCCTCGTCCGGCCGTTCCTCCGGCGCCTCGGCCTGCTCGATGTCCTGCTCGGGGTCCTGCTCGACGTCCTGTTCGATGTCCCGTTCGGCGCCGGGAACGACCTCCTCGGGGAACATCCGTAAGAACACGGCGGTGAACAGGGCGGTCAGCACGGGACGAGCCTTGACGAACGGCTGGTCGGCCAGTTCCCGGCCGGACAGCGCGAGCAGGCCGTGCCACGACCCCGCCCGGTCGAGCGCGATGGCGACCTGGGGGTCGTCGGCCTCGTCGGGGTCCAGCACGTGCAGCGCGGGCAGCACGTCACCGACGGCCGCCGCCGGCCAGTGGACGAGCGCGAGCTCGGTGAGCAGGTCGCCGAGCGCCTCGGCGTCCAGGACGGCGAGCACCCGGTGCAGGGGCAGCGTCCGCCACCAGGCGTCCGGCAGGCCGGGCCGGTCGGCCAGCGTCGTGATGCGGGCAGCGTCACTCCAGCGCAGCGGTGGCACGAGGTCACTCAGGCAGAAGTTCATGCTGTCCCCATCACTCACAAAGACCAGTCCATAGTCTGGCAAATCGCCCCCGCAGCGGTGGAGATTCGTGGTCCACCGACTCAACGGCGTTCGGCGGCGAAGCGGAGGCGGACGTAGTCGGCCATCCAGCCGGTCTCGCGGCGCAGGGCGGGGGCGGCCAGTTCGTTGACCCGGCGCAGCAGCGGCTCCACGGCCGCCGGGGGCACCCGGTCGAGCAGCGACCCCGCGAACATCCTGACCCAGTCGGCCGCGCCGTTCGGGCACTCGTCGAGCGGGGTGGGCCGGTCGAAATACTCCAGCAGCCGGACCGTGAACCCGCCCTTCTCGAGGCGGAGGGCGTACTCGGCGGGGCTCGGGAAATACCACGGCAGCTCGGGCTCGGGCAGGCCGTACTCACGCCAGGCGGTGAACACGGCGGCGGTCAGGGCCGCGCAGTTGCCCGCGCCGCCCATCTCGGCGACGAACCGGCCACCGGGCCGCAGCGCCTCCCGCACGCAGTCGATCACCGCGCCGGGGTCGCGGCTCATCCAGTGCAGCGCCGCGTTCGAGAAGACCGCGTCGTACGGCTGGGCGACGGTGAAGTCATAGCCGTCGCCCACGGTGAAGTCGAGTCCGGGGTGGTGCGCGATGGCCTGTTCGATCATCGAGTGGGAGCCGTCGATGCCCAGCACGTGGGCGCCGCGCCTGGCGATGTCGGCGGTGAGCACGCCCGTGCCGCAGCCGAGGTCGAGCACGCGCTCACCGGGGCGCGGGTCGAGCAGTTCCACCAGCGGCGCGCCCTGAGCCGAGACGTAGCCGAAGGAGCTGTCGTAGGCGCGAGCGTTCCATCGAGTGGGACTGGGAGTTTCGTACCGCAAGATCGGCTCGCATTCTGACACGTGGTGCCCGGTGTCGGGATTGCCGCAATCTCATGCCGACTTGTGAGACTGCTGGGATAACGACACACTTTACGGCTTCCGTCGCCCCTGCGAGATCAGGCTGCTCAACCGACCATCTGGGCCCAGTGCGCGTTGACGTACGACTTGGCCTTGTCCTGTTCGGGGATGCTCAGGATCACCGGGTCGCCGGACGCCTCCGGCAGCCTGGCGGCGGCGTCCCCGTCCAGCGTGTCGCGCATCTCCATCGCCTCCATGCGGGCGGGCCGGGCGTAGGCCTTCAGGAAGAGGTTCTGGCCCTCGTCGGACAGCAGGAACTCCTCCCACAGCCGGGCGGCGGCCGGATGCGGCGCGTCGGCGCTGATCGCCTGCATGTAGTAGGAGGCGAGCACCTCGTTCTTCGGAACCGTCACCCGCCAGGCCGCCGCGCCGCGGCCGGAGGCGGCCCGCGCCGTGTTCATGAAGTCCCAGTCGACCACCGCGCCGGCCTGGTCGGGGCGGCCGAGCATGCCGCCCTTCTTCAGTCGTGCGAACAGGTCCACGCCCCGTGCGGCGTCCGGCAGTCCCTTGCCGAGTGAGGCGGCCATCACGGCGCTGAACGCCGAGGCCACCCGGCGGGGGTCGCCGGGCAGCGCCACGATCGTCCCCGGCCTGACCAGCGCGCCGTACGACGCGGGGGCGGGGACCTTCTTCGGGTCGTAGCCGACCGACATGTATCCGCCGTAGGCGGCGTACCAGCGGCCCCGCTGCTCCTTGGCCTCGTCGGGGATGTCCGCCCACCCCGTCACCCGGTACGGCGCGAAGAGCTTGGTGTTGGCGGCCGCGACCTCCATGGTGAGGTCGAAGACGTCCGGCGCCTGCTTCGTCCCCCGCAGGCGGGCCGCGGTGTCGATCTCCTGTTTGCTGCTCGCCTCCGGCGCGATCGAGGTCACCTTGATGCCGTACTTGCCGGAGAAGCGCGCGATGATCTCCTTGTAACCGACCCAGCCGCCCGGCAGGCCCACGACGGTGAGTGCGCCCTCGTTCTTGGCCGCCTCGACGAGCCTGTCCATCGTGCCGAACCCGGACGCCAGGCTGTCGGCCCGCGGGTTCAACGGGGGCAGCGGCTTGTCCGGCGACGACGACTTCGAGCACGCCGAGGCCGTGGACAGGAGGATCGCCGCCGAGGTGATCGTCACGACGCAGGCACGTATGGTCACGCCGCGTATACTCCCCGCGCCGCGGCGGACGTTCGCGGCGGCGCGCTGGAGGATTACCGAGTCGGCGTCCGCACGAGGCGAGGGGATTACCGGGCGGGCGGCGCGGGCGGCACGACTTTGGCGGCGGCCAGGGTGTCCTCGGCGATCTCGACGAGGCTTCCGTCCCGTTTGCGCACGATGAGCACCCCGTCGTGCCAGGATTCCAACACACCGACGGCGTCCCGGTGCCCGCCGGGCACCCTGCGCCGCGTCGTCACCCGTTTGCCCACGTCGGCGGGGGTGATGGCGATCACGAGACGGGCTCCGAGCCGAGGGGCCACGACGATTGCCCCCCTCCTGTTCCGGCTAGTCGGCAGGCACCGCAATACTAGGGCTAGCAACCCGCGGTCGAGCCGTGCAACCCAGAAGGAGCCTGAGGTGACGTACGTCATCGCGCAGCCTTGCGTGGACGTCCTGGACAAGGCGTGCATCGAGGAGTGCCCCGTCGATTGCATCTACGAGGGCGAACGCATGCTCTACATCCACCCCGACGAGTGCGTGGACTGCGGTGCGTGCGAGCCGGTGTGCCCCGTAGAGGCGATTTTCTACGAAGACGACCTTCCCGAGCAGTGGAAGGACTTCTACAAGGCCAACGTCGATTTCTTCGAGGAGCTGGGGTCGCCCGGCGGCGCATCGAAGGTCGGCAAGATCAACAAGGACCACCCGGTGATCGCGGCGCTTCCGCCGCAGGGTGAGGACCACTGACCGACGCCTGACCGGCGTGGTCCGTGACGACTGGGGGATTTTCTTTGCTTGCGTTGCCGGACTTCCCATGGGATCGGCTCGTGCCCTACCAGGACCTGGCGCGGGCGCATCCCGGCGGGATCGTCGACCTGTCGGTCGGCACGCCGGTCGACCCGGTGCCCCCGGTCGCACGTGAAGCGCTCGCCGCCGCCGCGGACAGCCCCGGCTATCCCCTGACGTACGGCACCCCGCGGTTGCGTGAAGCGGCCGCGGGCTGGCTGCGGCGGCGTCACGGCGTCACGGTCGACCCCGCCGACGTGCTGCCGACCATCGGCTCCAAGGAACTGGTGGCCTGGCTGCCCACGCTGCTCGGCGTGCGTCCTGGCGAGCGCGTGGTCTTCCCCGAGCTGGCCTATCCCACGTACGACGTGGGCGCGCGGCTGGTCGGGGCGGAGCCCTACGCGACCGACGGGCTCCTCGCTCTGGGCCCGGAGCGGGTGCCGCTCGTCTGGGTGAACTCGCCGTCCAACCCCACCGGACGGGTCCTGCCCGCCGAGCACCTGCGCAAGGTCGTCGCGTGGGCGCGCGAACGGGGCGCGGTCGTGGCGTCCGACGAGTGCTACATCGAGCTGGGCTGGGAGGAGCACCCGGTCTCCGTCCTCCACCCGGACGTGTGCGAGGGCTCCCACGAGAACCTGCTCGCGGTCCACTCGCTGTCGAAGCGGTCGAACTTCGCCGGATACCGCGCCGGCTTCGTCGCCGGCGATCCCCGGCTCGTACGGCGGCTGCTGGAGGTGCGTAAGCACGCCGGCATGATGATGCCCGCCCCGGTGCAGGCCGCGACGGCGGCCGTGCTCGACGATGACGCGCACGCCGACGAGCAGCGGGAGCGGTACGCCCGGCGCAGGTCGGTGCTGCGGCCCGCGCTCGAGCGGGCCGGCTGGCGGGTCGAGCACTCGGCCGCCGGGCTCTACCTGTGGGCCACGAACGGCACCGGCTGCTGGGACCAGGTGCGCGCCCTGGCGGAAAGGGGCATCCTCGTCGCGCCGGGCGAGTTCTACGGCGACGCCGGACGCGGTCATGTCCGCATCGCCGTCACCGCCACCGACGAGCGCGTCGATGCGGCGGTGAGCCGCCTCCAGTAGGATCGCGCGCCATGACGACAGCGATCGTGATCGTGCTGGGCCTTGCCACGGTCGTCGTCGTGCTGGGCGCGATCGTGCGGAGCGCCGCGGCCCGGCGCACGCGTAGGCGCGAGCCTGTCCGCACCCCGCCCGCCGCCCCGGGGCGACTGCCGCTGAGTGCCCCCGTGGCCGACGCCGGCTTCTTCGACCCCCGGACGATCAGGGTCGGGGACACGGTCTACGTGGATGCGGCCCGCTATCGGGCCCTGGGCGCCCTGCACTGCACCATGCAGGGCGAGAAGTGGACGGAGTACCTGCTCGACGAGGGCGCCCGGCGCCACAACTGGCTGTCGATCGAGGAGCGGCCGGGCACGCAGGGCGAGTCCCTCCACCTGGAGGTCCTGCTGTGGACCGACGTGCCGACCCAGGGCATGGTGCCGGCCAAGCACATGCTGATCGTCGACGGCGTGGAGTTCGCTCCTATCGAGCGCGGCACGGCCGCCTTCCGTTCCGAGGGGAACACCGGGCTGCCCGAGCGAGGCCTGCTCGACTTCGCCGACTATCGGGCGGGAGACGGCCGCCTGCTGTCGTTCCAGCGTGTGCAGGGCGGCCAGTGGGAGGCGGCCTACGCCCGGCCGCTCACCCCGGGGTCCGTTCGAGTGGATCGGATGCCCTGATCACCGGGGTAGGTTCTGCTTCGTGGAACGGCGCCTCACCAAACCTGTCCTGACCGTGGTCGTCATCGTCGTCCTGCTGGGCGCGGCCATCTTCTACGGCGCCTATCACCTGCTGAAGCGGACCCAGCCCTTCGCACTGGGCGAACACTGCATGATCAAGACCTCCGACGGCACGCTCGACCTCGACATCGAGCAGGCTCAGGTCGCCGCCACCATCGCCGCCGTCGCGGTGCGGCGCAAACTGCCCGAGCGCGCCCTCCAGATCGCCTACGTCACCGCGATCCAGGAGTCGAAGCTGAGCAACCTGCCTTATGGCGACCGCGACTCGGTGGGGGTCTTCCAGCAGCGGCCCTCGCAGGGCTGGGGGACGGCCCGGCAGTTGCAGGACCCCGTCTACTCGGCGCGGAAGTTCTTCGCCGCGCTGGAGAAGGTCAAGCACTACCGGACCCTGCCGCTGCACGAGGCGGCCCAGGCCGTGCAGCGCTCCGCCGACGGCTCGGCTTACGCGGAGCACGAGTACGACGCCAAGATCCTCTCGGCGGCGTTCGCCGGGCGCGTGCCCCAGGCCGTCCACTGCTGGTACCCCCCGGCCGACAAGCCCGCGCCACCGCAGACGGAGGCCGCGCGCAAGCAGCTCGTACGCGCGCTCGGCGCCGACTCCGCGCCCAAGCGCGGCTGGCTGGTCGCCGCCTGGTACGTCGTCCACGCCCAGAAGTACAGCCTGCGCCAGGTGCGCTTCGAGGGCGTCACCTGGACGGCCGCCGCCGGTCACGACGGCTGGCGCAAGGACACCAAGCCCGTCGCCACCGTGCAGATCGCGTGAGCCCGTGGGTTAGGGTCGGGTGACATGCGGCTCGACCTTGCCCAGGACGTGGGCGCGCTGACGGCGCGACTGGTGGACATCGAATCGGTGAGCGGCGCGGAGAAGGCGCTGGCCGACGCCATCGAGGAGGCGCTCCGGCCACTGCCCCATCTCACGGTGCTGCGGGACGGCGACGCCGTGGTGGCGCGCACCGACCTCGGCCGGTCCGAGCGCGTGGTGATCGCCGGGCACATCGACACGGTTCCGGTGGCGGGCAATCTGCCCAGCAGAGCCGAGGACGGCGTGCTCTACGGCTGCGGCACCTCCGACATGAAGAGCGGGGTGGCGGTGCAGCTCAAGCTCTGCCTGCTGGCGGAGCCGAACCGCGACCTGACCTTCGTCTTCTACGACTGCGAGGAGATCGAGGCCGAGCGGAGCGGCCTGCTGCGGCTCACCCGCACCCACCCCGAGTGGGTCACGGGTGACTTCGCGGTCGTGATGGAGCCGACCGACGGGCTCATCGAGGGCGGCTGCCAGGGCACGCTGCGTGCCGAGATCACGGTGAAGGGCGTGCGCGCCCACAGCGCCAGGTCGTGGGAGGGCGTCAACGCCATCCACGGCGTCGCGCCGGTCCTGGAGACCCTCTCCCGGTACGAGGCGCGGCGGCCGGTGGTGGACGGCCTCCAGTTCCACGAGGGGCTCAACGCGGTTGGCGTGCGCGGCGGGGTGGCCGGAAACGTGATCCCGGACGAGTGCGTGGTGACGGTGAACTACCGTTTCGCCCCCGACCGCACGGTGGAGGAGGCGTTCGCCCACGTCCAGGAGGTCTTCGACGGCTTCGACGTGCGGCTCACGGACGGAGCCCCGGGCGCGCGCCCGGGGCTGACCCATCCCGTCGCCGCGGCGTTCGCCGCCGCGATCGGCGGCACCCCCAGGGCCAAGCTCGGCTGGACCGACGTCGCGCGGTTCTCGGCCCTCGGCATGCCCGCCGTCAACTGCGGCCCGGGCAACCCGAACGTCGCCCACACGGCGGGAGAGAGCGTGAGCCTGGCCGAGATCGCCGAGAGCGAGCGCCGCATGACGGCCTGGCTCAGCGAGTGAGCCTGATCGGCCGTAGCTGGCCATAGATACTGGCCATAGATAGAAGAAAGTGGCTTTCCTCGCCGGCCATTTGGCGGGGAAAGCCACTTTCGTCCCGAGCAGCACCCTCGTTTCTTAGACGGAGCCTCGGCGACGACCGGTTCCGTCCTTCCGAGGATCTTTTTCAAGATTCTTCCGGAGCGGCGCCCCAGGCGGGGGTGCCGGTCGGGCAGTGCGGCGGACGCTGCGGAAGTAGGCGTTGGCCGTGGGGCTGAACATGAGAGCACGCAGGCGCACCGCCATGAAGATCGCCGCGGCGAAGACCGTCAGCCGGAAACCGAGGCCGCCCGCCAGGCCGGTCAAGGAGGCCGATCCGTCGGCGAGCATGCCGGCCACCGCCAAGGCGGACTCGAACACGCCGGCGCCCACGGCGGTGAACCAGAGGGACGACGCGGTCTTGACGGGAGCGGGAACGGAAGGCGAGCCGACCAGGAGCTGCGCGGACATGACGACCTCTTCGATATAGCGAGTGATGAGCGATACGCGAAGAGTCTCCGCCAGGCGGGCGTCCTTGATCACGCCCGCACTCACCCCAGCCGAAGGTGGGGAAGGCCCTACCACGAACCCCCGCGGTCGGTGCCGCGCGTTTGGGGCGCGGGGTGCCCGGGCAGTGCGTGCGTCTTGCACCGTTCCCCGTCCCGACCGTTAGCGTGACCGTCATGAACCACACCCGACCCGAACGCCGGCAGGGTCCGTCGCTGGTCCGCGGCGGCCTCGTCCCCGAATCCACCCACGACCAGCGCCTGCTCGACCGCCGGGGACCCACCGGCTGGCTGCACGAGGATCCGTGGCGCGTCCTGCGCATCCAGTCCGAGTTCGTCGAGGGCTTCGGCGCCCTCGCCGACCTTCCTCCGGCGGTGACCGTCTTCGGCTCGGCCCGCACCGGCCCCGACAGCCCCGAGTACGAACTCGGGGTGAAGGTCGGCTCGGCGCTCGCCAAGGCGGGCTACGCGGTGATCACCGGCGGCGGGCCCGGGGTGATGGAGGCGGCCAACAGGGGCGCTCTCGAAGCCGGTGGCGTCTCGGTCGGCCTCGGCATCGAACTGCCGCACGAGCAGCGCCTCAACGACTACGTGGACCTCGGCATCGAGTTCCGCTACTTCTTCGTGCGCAAGACGATGTTCGTCAAGTACGCCAGCGGGTTCGTGTCCCTGCCCGGCGGCTTCGGGACGCTCGACGAGCTCTTCGAGGCGCTGACCCTGGTGCAGACGCGGAAGGTCACCTCGTTCCCGGTGATCATGATGGGTGTCGCGTTCTGGTCGCCGCTGATCGACTGGATCCGCGACACGCTGCTGGCGACGGGCAAGATCTCGCCGCAGGACGTCGAACTGGTCTCGGTCACCGACGACCCCGACGAGGCCGTGCGCCTCATCGTCGAGGCCGACCGCCGCTCCGCCACTCAGTAGGGTTGCGACGTGTTCGTCTGCGTGTACTGCTCCTCCAGTCAGAAGATCGACCGCAAGTACCTCGACCTCGCCGCGGAGGTGGGAACGGAACTGGCCCGCCGCGGCCACGGCCTCGTCAGCGGGGGCGCCATCGTCTCCTGCATGGGCGAGGTCGCCCGGGCCACCCGCGCCGGCGGCGGCCACACGATCGGGGTGATTCCCCAGGCCCTGGTCGACATCGAGATCTCCGATACCGACTCCGACGAGCTGATCGTCACCACCGACATGCGGGAACGCAAGGGGATCATGGACGCCAGGTCCGACGCGTTCCTCGTGCTCCCCGGCGGCATCGGCACCCTGGAGGAGCTGTTCGAGATCTGGACCTCCCGGGTGCTCGGCCTGCACGAGCGGCCCCTGGTCGTCCTCGACCCCTGGGGCCTGTACAGGCCGCTGCGCGACCTGGTCGACGGCATGTACGAGCAGGGCTTCACCCGGCCGAACGTGTTCGACGCGATCTCCTGGGCCACCACGGTCGAGGAGGCGCTCGACCTGCTGGAGCGGCCCACACCCCACCTCAGCCCCACGGGGGAGGAGCTGGGCGAGTCCTGATCAGGCCAGGCCGCGGCGGGTCAGGACGGGAGGCCGGCGGCCCAGCAGGGCCTCGGTCATGTCGAGGGCCTGCCGTACGTCATGGGACGTCCTGAAGACGCTCGCGCCCGCCCAGACGTAGGCGGCGGCGGCCGCGAGCGCCTCGGTCTCGTCGCCGGGGAGCGTCACGACGACGGTGTGCCCCGCCCGGGCCAGGGTGGACACCTCCGGCAGCGAGGCGGCCTCGACCCAGCCGGGCTCGGTCTCGTCGTCGGGGCCGATCACGCGCGTCATGCTTCCATGCTCGCATGCCGGAGAGTTGTGGCACGATTCGTATGTGCTGGTCGTACTCGTCATCGCCGGACTCGCCGTGATCGCCTGCGTGGTCATGGTCTCGCTGGGACACGGCGGCGAGATGGCGGAGTTCCCTCCCGACGTGCCACCGCTCGACCTGCCCGCGGCCGGCCAGGTGACTCCCGCCGACCTGGTCGCGCTCCGGCTTCCGATCGGTCTCGTGGGCTACAGCACCCAGGCGGTCGACGAGACCCTGCACCGGGTCTCGGTCGCGCTCGGCGAGCGCGACACGCGCATCGCGGTGCTCGAGCAGCGCGTGGCCGAGTTATCGTACGCGCGGCCGCAGGCGCGTCAGGAGACGCTACAGGTGGAAGCGGAGCGGGCCGAAGCGGAGCAGGACGGCGACGCCGACGAGAGCCGGGCCGAGCGTGACCGCGCGGAGGCGGAGGAGGCGTGGTGACGGCGCATGACGGGCTGGTCCGCTGCGGATGGGCGGGCACGACACCCGACTACGTCGCCTATCACGACGAGGAGTGGGGCCGTCCGGTCCGCGGAGACGACCTCGTCTTCGAGCGGGTCACCCTGGAGGCGTTCCAGTCCGGCCTGTCGTGGCTGACGATTCTGCGGAAGCGAGACAACTTCCGTAAGGCGTTCGCGGGCTTCTCGATCCCGGCGGTGGCGGCCTTCGACGAGGGCGACGTGGAGCGCCTGCTCGCCGACACGGGCATCGTGCGCAACCGCGCCAAGATCGAGGCGGCCGTCGCCAACGCCCGCGCCGCCCTGGAGGTGCCGGGCGGGCTGTCGGCGCTGGTGTGGAAGTACGCCGAGGAACCCGGGCGGGCGCCCGGCACCCTCACCGACGTCCCGGCCCGCACCGCGGGCTCCACGGCGCTGGCCAAGGAGCTCAAGAAGCACGGCTTCCGCTTCGTCGGCCCCACGACCGCGTACGCCCTGATGCAGGCCATCGGCCTGGTCAACGACCATGTGGCCGACTGCCACGTCCGCGAGGCCGTCAGCGCCCTTCGCCGTGTCTGATTGCTTCGAAGCGCCTGTCGGCCTTCGCTGTGTCGTCTGCTTTGAAGCGCCTATCGGCCTTCGCTGTGTCGTCTGCTTTGAAGCGCCTATCGGCCTTCGCTGTGTCGTCTGCTTTGAAGCGCCTATCGGCCTTCAAAGGTCGGCCTCTCCTTGCTGAGGAACGCCTTGGTGGCCGCCGCGTGGTCGGCGGTGGCCGCGCACTCGTCCTGAAGCACCGCCTCCCGCTCCAGCGCCTCGGCGAGGGAGCAGGACGCCGCGTGGTCCAGCGCCGCCTTGGTCGCGGCGTACGCCCGGGTGGGCCCCTGCGCGAGCCGTACGGCGAGGTCGCGGGCGGCCGACGCCAGCCGGTCGGCCGGGACCACCTCGCCCACCAGGCCGAGCTGCAGCGCCCTGGCGGCGTCCACGACGTCGCCGAGCAGCAGCATCTCCCGGGCGCGCGCGGGGCCGACGAGCCGCTGGAGCGTCCAGGACGCCCCCGAGTCCGGCGCGAGCCCGATCCCGGTGAACGCCATCGAGAACCTGGCGCCCTCCGCCGCCACCCGGAAGTCGCAGGCGAACGCGAGTGAGGCGCCCGCCCCCGCGGCGACCCCGTTGACGGCGGCCACGACCGGCTTGCCCATCGTGGTGACGGCCAGCACGATCGGGTTGTAGTGCTCGCGCACGGTGCCGGCCAGCCCGAGGCCCCGGTCGAGGTTGTCGGCGTGCTCGCGCAGGTCCTGCCCCGCGCAGAAGGCCCGGCCCGCGCCGGTGAGGAGCACGGCACGCACGGACGCGTCGTCCGCCGCGCGCCGGACGGCCGCGAGCAGGTCGGTCTTCATCGCGACGGTCAGCGAGTTCATCGCGTCGGGGCGGTTCAGCGTGATCGTGGCGACGGCTTCGTCGACGTCATACGTCACGGTCATCTCAGGCGGCTCCATTCAGTGTGCGGTCCACGAACGCGGCGGCGGCGGGCAGCAGCCGGGCGGCCTCCTGATCGAAGAAGGCGCGGGCCTTGTCGCCCGGCCAGCCCGGCGGCAGCAGGTCGGCGGGCAGCCCCGGGTCGCGGAACAGGAAGTTGCGCCACCCGTGCACGAGTCTGCTGCGGACGGCGAAGACCCGGTCGTCCGCGGCGTCGTCCGGCAGCGAGCCGACCAGGTCCGCCGCGCTGGCCAGCCAATCCTCGTACGCGCTGCCGATGGCGTCCAGGTCCCACGCGCGGGCGAGCAGGTCCCGCGGGTCGCCCTCGTACGCGGCGTCGAACCGGTGGCCCGGCACCCGCAGCGCGTCGAGTTCCGGCGAGGGCCGGGGTCCGATCCAGGTCGTCTCCGACAGCGGGGCGTACCCGAGGAAGGCGAGATCGGCGCGCAGCCGCTCACGGCGCGCCCGGTCCCTGACCGGTTCGAGCACCAGAACGTGCCAGCGGCCGGTCCACGGCGTGTCGCCCCCGCTGTAGACGCGGGCGACCGTCTCGTCGAGCCTGCGTTCGCACTTCGGCGTGACCGCGTATCCCGGTCCCTGCGGCAACCGTACGGGATCGAGCCAGCCCTGCCTGACCATGCGGGATATCGCGGTCCGTACGGCCGGCGCCGCGATGTCGAGCGGTGCGAGCAACCTTACGAGCGCGGCCACGGAGGCACGGCCGCCACGGGTGCGAAGGTGGTCCCCATAGAGATCGAAAAGCGCGGCTCGGGCGTTCACCCCACCCAGTGTGGGGTCACGTCCGGTCCGCCCACAACGCGTGCCGCGTCGCATTGATCCACTGACCGGAGCCGGGCCGTTACCTTTTTGAGCTCGGAGGCGGGATAATAGAACATCACAGAAACGTGAATACGCCGGTTACCCTCCGGGGCGGCCGACAACGCGGGAAGGGATACACGCATGGCGGCGATGAAGCCGCGGACCGGTGACGGTCCGCTGGAGGTCACCAAGGAAGGACGGGGCATCGTCATGCGGGTCCCTCTCGAAGGTGGCGGCCGACTCGTCGTGGAGCTGTCCGCGGACGAGGCCAGCGCCCTCGGTGATGCGCTCAAGAAGGTGGTCGGCTGATTCGTCAGCCGACCTGTTAGATTCACGGCCCTGGCGGCGGGTGCTCCCGCGCCGGGGCCGCCCTGTTGGAGGTGGACGTGCCCATCGAGACCACGCCGGTCCTCGCCGGTTCCCGCGGTGTCAACGGTTCCCACGGCGCCGGCCCCGCGCCGGACGCCGAGCTGGTGGCCGTGCCCTTCGGCCCTGATCTGGCCCTCGCCCCGGCGCCCTGGCTGGAGTCGCCCGTGCCGGTGGACGCGCTGCTGGCGCACTACGAGGCCAAGGGGGAGCCCGGCGAGGTCGTGGAGATGCCCACCGTCCGGGACGGCGGGGTGCGGCGTGTTCTGCTGTACGGCACCGGCGACGGCTCGGCCGCCGCGCTGCGCAAGGCCGGAGCGGCCGTCGCGAGGCGGGCGAAGGGCCGGGCGTCGCTGTCGGTCGTCGTCCCTTCCGAGGGGGACGCCGCCGCCCTGGTCGAGGGCGCGCTGCTCGCGGCATACACCTTCACCATCGGCAACGGCCGCACGAAGCCGGTGGGCGAGATCGTCTTCGTCGGCGGGGACGAGCGCGACCTGAAGCGCGGCGAGGCGGTCGCGCGGGCCACGGCGCTCGCCCGCGACCTCGTCAACACCCCGTCGTCGGTGAAGACGCCCGCCTGGCTCGCCGAGCAGGCCGTGGCGGTCGCGGCCGAGTCCGGGCTCGGCGTGCGCGTGTGGGAGGAGGCCGAGCTCGGCGAGTTCGGCGGCATTCGTGCGGTGGGGCAGGGGTCGGTGAGCCCGCCCCGGCTGGTCATGCTCTCCTACGCCCCCGAGGGCGCCACGACCCACGTGGTGCTCGCAGGCAAGGGCATCACCTTCGACACCGGCGGCCTGTCCCTGAAGCCCACCGAGGGCATGAAGGCGATGAAGACGGACATGGCGGGCGGAGCCGCCGTCATCGCCGCGATGAGCGCGCTGGCGGCCTTCGAGGTGCCGGTGCGCGTCACCGGCCTCGTGGCATGCGCCGAGAACTCCATCTCCGGATCGGCGCAGCGGCCCGGAGACGTCATCACCCAGTACGGCGGGCGCACGGTCGAGGTGCTGAACACCGACGCCGAGGGCCGTCTCGTGCTGGCCGACGCGCTGGCGTACGCGGACGCCGAGCTGGACCCGGACGTCGTCATCGACATCGCGACGTTGACCGGCGCGGCCAAGGTCGCGCTCGGGCAGTCGGTCGCGGCCGTCTACGCGACCGACGAGTCGCTGGCCGCCGCGCTGACCGGCGCGGGGGAGGCCAGCGGGGAGCGGCTGTGGCGGATGCCGCTGGTCGAGGACTACCGCGCGATGCTCGACTCGGACGTGGCCGACCTGTCCAACATCGACAGGATGAAGTCGGGCGCGGCGGGGTCGATCACCGCGGCGCTGTTCCTGCGCGAGTTCACCGGCGGCCGGCCCTGGGCTCACCTGGACATCGCGGGGCCCGCGCGGGCCGGCTCGGACGAGGCGGAGATCACCAAGGGCGGCACGGGCTTCGGCGTCCGCCTGCTGCTGCGCTATCTGACCGGCTGACGCCGCTCAGGAAAGTTTCACGGCGGCCAGCAGGCCGGAGCCGAGCGGCAGCATCAGCGGGCGCAGCCGCTCGTCGTTCCTGACGAGCTTGCCCAGTTCGCGGATGGCGACCGTGTCGGGGTCGCGCTGCGTGGGGTCGGCCACCTGGTCGTCGCAGAAGGCGTCGCCGAAGACGACGACCCCGCCCCGGCGCAGGAGCCGTACGGACTCGGTGAGGTAGTCGATGTACTCCTGCTTGGCCGCGTCGCAGAAGACCATGTCGTAGCCGCCGTCGGCGAGGCGGGGGAGGACGTCGAGCGCGCGGCCGCCGATGAGGCGGATCCGGCTGCCGGAGAATCCCGCCTCCGCGAACGTCTGGCGAGCCATGCGCTGGTGCTCCGGCTCCACGTCCACGCTCGTGAGCGTGCCGTCCGGGCGCATCCCGCGCAGCAGCCACAGGCCGGAGACTCCGCACCCGGTGCCGACCTCCACCACCGAGCGCGCGTTCACGACGGTGGCGAGGAAGCAGAGCGCCGCTCCGCACCCGGGCAGCATCGGGCGCGCTCCGACCTCGATGCCACGCCGGCGCGCGGTCCGCAGGATGTCGTCCTCCGGGACGAACTCCTCCGCGTACTCCAGGCTGGCCGGTGTCGCCATCGGCCTCTCCCTCCCCTGCTTCATCTTGGTCGCAGCCTAGGGGAGTCGGACCGGAACGGGAACTCACGCCACAACGGGGACGTTGCACGCTTTGAACGGTCTTTGTTCGAGACCGCTCAGCCCGCGGTGCGCAGGAAGGGGCGAAACCAGGCACTATGGCTGTAGCGACGATCCTGCAGAGAGGAATGCCGGTGGACGAGCACGACCACCAGGCGGAGACTTCGGTGTCCGACTGGACGCCTCCCACATGGGAGGAGGTCGTCCGAACTCATTCCGCCCGGGTCTACCGGCTGGCCTATCGGCTGACGGGCAACGTCCACGACGCCGAGGACCTCACTCAGGAGGTCTTCGTCCGGGTCTTCCGGTCCCTTTCCAGCTACACCCCGGGCACGTTCGAGGGGTGGCTGCACCGGATCACGACGAACCTCTTCCTCGACATGGCGCGGCGCAAGCAGCGCATCCGCTTCGAGGGGCTCGCGGACGACGCCGCCGAGCGGCTGCGCGGCCGCGAGCCGTCCCCGGCGCAGGCGTACGACGACGCGCACCTGGAGCCCGACATCCAGGCCGCGCTCGACGCCCTGGCGCCGGAGTTCCGCGCGGCCGTGGTGCTGTGCGACATCGAGGGACTGTCCTACGAGGAGATCGCCGCGACACTCGGCGTGAAACTCGGCACGGTGCGCAGCCGCATTCACCGCGGCCGCGCCCAACTGCGGGAGGCACTCGACCACCGGGCGCCCTCCGCGAACCGGAACGGCGATCAAACCCCCCCTTCATTCAGCAGGGAGGGACTGTGAGTCATCTTGGCGAGCGCGTCTCCGCGCTCATCGACGGCGAACTCAGTCACAACGAGCGGGAACGCGCCCTCGCGCACCTGACCTTCTGCGCGGACTGCCGTGCGGAGGTCGACGCGATGCGGGCGCTGAAGACACGCCTGCGGTCCATGGATCCGCCCGCCATGCCGGCGGACCTCACCATGTCGCTGCTGCGCATGGCGGAGCCGGGAGGGCCGTTGCCGCCGCGGATGCGGCCCTTTCCCGACCATCCGGCCTTCGGCGCGGGGCGGCTGCCCGGAATGCACGCCGCCGGGCCGATGGACAACCGGCCCCGGGGACGGGACGACGGACGATCGGGCCCGGGGCGGCCCGGCAGGATCAGACGCGCGGGGTACGTCGCCGTGGGAATGGCCGGCGCCGCCGTCGCCCTCGGCACCATGCTCATGGCCGGCGGATCCACAGCCACCCCCAACCCGACGCCCGGGCAGATGTTCGTACAGCACCCCGGCCAGAACAGGGCACCCGTGGTGAGCGTGTCGCCCACCCCGTCACCCAGTGTCACCAGGGGGCTTTCGCGCTGATCGGAGGAATCGGCATACGATCGGACACCACAGCCGTCGTGTGCCGCTTTCCTCATGGTCGCCGGCATGGCCGCCCGGCTGCCAGCGGATGACGCCGTGCGCGAGGAGTGACTGCCGCGATGACCGACAACACGCGACCCTTCGGCGCGTCGGACCGGCCCGAGTTCCTTCCCGCGGGCGAGGAGCCCCCGCAGGGGCCCTCTCAGGAGCCGTCTGCGGGCTCGTGGGGCGCCCCCGGGGAGAGACCGCAGGAGGGGGCACGGGAGGGGGCACAGGCCGGCCCTCCGCCTCCCACCGGCGCGTACGGCATGGGCCCCGGCTGGGCTCCGCCGCCGCTGTATCCCGTCGCGCCGCCGCGCGAGTCGCGCGGCCCCAACATCGCGCTGTACGCCGCCCTGGCCGTGGTCATCGCGCTCGTGGCGGCGGGGGTGGCGAGCTGGGGGACGTTCCTGATGACGCGTCCGGCCCCCGGCATCGACCCCGGATACGCGCTGAGCACTCCGTCGAAGCAGCCCACGGCCCGGCCGCCGGAGTCGGTGGCCGGGGTGGCCGCCAAGGTCCTGCCCAGCGTGGTGTCGCTGGAGGTCAAGGGCAACAGCGAGTCCGGCACCGGATCGGGCTTCGTCATCAGGGGCGGCTACATCGTCACGAACAACCATGTCGTGGCCGTCGCGGGACAGGCCGGGGAGATCCGCATCCGCTACAACGACCGCACATCCTCGGGGGCGCGTGTCGTCGGCCGCGACCCGAACTCCGACATCGCGGTCGTGAAGCCCGACGCGCCCGCCAAGGCGCCGGAGCTGCCCCTCGGCAACTCCGACGGCGCGGTCGTGGGCGACCCGGTCATCGCGGTCGGCTCGCCCCTCGGCCTGAGCGGCACGGTCACCACCGGCATCATCAGCTCGCTCAACCGGCCCGTCGAGGCGGGCGGCAGCACGGGGTCCGACTACGCGCTCATCAACGCGATCCAGACCGACGCCGCCATCAACCCCGGCAACTCGGGCGGCCCCCTGGTCAACACCGCGGGTGAGGTGATCGGGGTGAACTCGGCGATCGCCACGGTCGGCGGCTCCCTGCTGGGCGAGCAGTCCGGCAGCATCGGCCTCGGCTTCGCGATCCCGGTGAACCAGGTGCGCAGGATCGCCCAGGAGCTCATCACCACGGGAACGGCCCGCACCTCCAGGATCGGGATCACGATCGACCAGGGCTACCAGGGCCAGGGGGTGCGGATCGCGACCCGGGCGGAGGCCGGGGCCGCGCCGGTCACGCCGGGCGGCCCGGCCGCGAAGGCGGGCCTGCGCGCGGGGGACGTCATCTTGGAGGTCGACGGCCAGCCCGTGAGCGACAGCCGGGAGCTGATCGTGACCATCCGCAGCAAGGCCCCCGGCGACCAGGTGCGAATCAAATTCCGGCACGACGGCGAGATGCGGACGGCCACGGTCACGGTCGGCGCGGCGCCGGCGCCCAGCGCGCGGCCTTCATGAAGCAGGGCCCATGAAGCAGGGCCCATGAAGCAGGGCGTCCCCTGTCCACAGCTTGGGGCGCGGGCATTAGTCTGATTTCAGCGTCGCACGTGCAGGAGGAGATCGCCATGTTCGGACTCGGCTGGGGGGAGGCCCTGGCACTGGTGGTGATCGCCCTGCTCGTCTTCGGGCCGGAGAAGCTGCCTCAGGCCGCCTCGCAGGCGGGCCGCACGCTTCGGCAGCTCCGGCAGATGGCCAACAACGCGAAGGCGGACCTGCAGGCCAACATGGGGCCCGAGTTCGCCAACTTCGACCCGGCCGACCTCAATCCGAAGAACTTCGTGCGCAAACACCTGCTCGACGACATCGAGAAGGACTGGAACGCCACGCCGGGACTGGAGACGGAGCCGGCGGCGGCCCCCACGCCGGAGCTGGGCGTGGGGGAGATCCCGCCGTACGACAACGAGGCGACCTGATCCGGGTCAGTGCTTGACCGGCGAGATGTCGAGCTTCAGGCCCTTGAGGCTGGTCGGCTTCCTGCCGAGGCCGGACGCGATCCGGCGCAGCTCCGCGGCCGCCGGGGCGTCGGGGTCGGTCAGCACGAGCGGCTTGCCCTCGTCGCCGCCCTCACGCAGCCGCATGTCGATCGGCACCTGACCGAGCAGCGGCACGCGCGCGCCCAGCGTGCGGGTGAGCGCGTCGGCCACGGTCTGGCCGCCGCCCTCGCCGAACACCGAGATGCGCTCGTCGCAGTGCGGGCAGGGCAGCCACGCCATGTTCTCGATGACGCCCGCGATCTGCTGGTGAGTCTGGGCGGCGATCGACCCGGCGCGCTCGGCCACCTCGGCGGCGGCCTGCTGAGGGGTCGTCACGACCAGGATCTCGGCCGTGGGCATCCGCTGGGCGACCGAGATCGCGATGTCGCCGGTGCCCGGGGGCAGGTCCATCAGCAGGACGTCGAGGTCGCCCCAGTAGACGTCGGTGAGGAACTGGTAGAGCGCACGGTCGAGCATCGGGCCGCGCCACACCACCGGCGTGTTGCCCTCGGGCTTGAACATGCCGACCGAGATGACCTTGATGTCATGCGCCACCGGCGGCATGATCATGTCCTCGACCTTGGTGGGCCGCTCGCTCACGCCGAGCATGCGCGGCACCGAGTGACCGTAGATGTCGGCGTCCACGACGCCGACCTTCAGGCCCTGGGCGGCCATCGCGGCGGCGAGGTTCACCGTGACCGACGACTTGCCGACGCCGCCCTTGCCGCTCGCGACCGCGAACACGCGGGTCAGCGAGCCGGGCTTGGCGAAGGGGATCTCCTTCTCCGGCCCGCGGTCGCCGCGCAGCTTCGTCTGCAGTTCCTTGCGCTGCTCCGCGCTCATGACGTCCATGTCCACGTGCACACGGGACACGCCGTCGATCCGGGACACGGCTCCGGTGACGTCGCGGGTGATGGTGTCCTTCAGCGGACAGCCGGCGACGGTCAGGAGCACGCCAACGCGCACCACCCCGTCGGGGGAGATGTCGACGTTCTTGACCATGCCGAGCTCGGTGATCGGCCGGCGGATCTCCGGATCGTTCACCGTCGCCAGCGCGGCCATGACCAGTTCAGGGGATGGTGCCATGAATCCATGCTATGGACTCAGCGGGAATCCTCAGAACCCGGCCCACGCGATCTAGGCGTATCGGCGCTCAGCTCGTCCTGCAGACGCTGGAGCTCGGAGCGGATGTAGTCGCGCGTGGCGACCTCGCCGAGCGCCATGCGCAGGCCGGCGATCTCCCGGGTGAGGTACTCGATCTCGGCCTGGTTGCGCTCGGCCGTCGTCCTGTCCTGCTCGTACTGGACGCGGTCGCGGTCGGCCTGCCGGTTCTGCGCCAGCAGGATCAGCGGCGCGGCGTACGACGCCTGGAGCGAGAGCATCAGGGTCAGGAAGATGAACGGATAGGGGTCGAACTTGTACGGCGCGAACACGTTCCACAGCAACCACACCCCGACGAACACGGTCATGTAGACGATGAACCGTGCCGTGCCGAGGAAGCGCGCGAACCGTTCCGAGAACTCGCCGAACGCCTCGGGATCGTAGTAGATCCGCAGCCGGGGGGTCAGCTCGCGCGGCTGATCGAGGCGTTCTGTCATGGGCGTTCCCGCCAGTCCTCCGGCAGCATGTGGTCCAGCACGTCGTCGACGGTCACCGCGCCGAGCAGCCGGCACAGCTCGTCCACGACGGGGACCGCGACCAGGTTGTAGGTGGCGAGGTAGGCCGCCACCTCGTGCACGGTGAGTTCGGGCCTGATCGGGTCCACGGTGATGTCTATCACGCTGCCGAGCAGCGTCGACGGCGGCTCCCGCAGCAGGCGCTGGAAATGCGCCACCCCCAGGAAGCGCCCGGTCGGCGTCTCGCTCGGCGGGCGGGTGACGTACACCTGGGCGGCGATGGCGGGGGTCTGCTCCTGCTGGCGGATGTGCGCGAGGGCCTCGGCCACGGTCGAGGTCGGCGGGAGGACGACCGGCTCGGTCGTCATCATGCCGCCGGCGGTGTACTCCCCGTAGGTCAGCAGCCGTCGCACCGGCGCGGCCTCTTCGGGCACCATGAGCCGCAGCAGCCCCTCGGCCTGCTCGGCGGGCAGCTCCTGCAGCAGGTCGGCGGCGTCGTCCGGGCTCATCTCCTCCAGCACGTCGGCGGCGCGCTCCCGGTGCAGCCTGCTCAGCACGAGCACCTGGTCGCGCTCGGGCAGCTCCTCCAGCACGTCGGCGAGCCGGTCGTCGTCCAGCGCCGCGGCGACCTCGGCCATCCGCTTGCTGGGCAGCTCGTGCAGCATGTTCGCGAGGTCGGCCGGGCGCAGCGCCTCGAAGACGGCGAGCAGGTTGGCCGCGCCCTGGTCCTTCTGGATCCCGGCGAAGCCCGTGACCTCGTCCCAGTCCACGATCAGCGTCTCGCCCCTGCGCCGCTTCCCGCGGCGTACCGCGACCTTGGTGATCAGCCAGTCGGACGGCCGCGGCTGCTCCATGGCCAGGTCCTGCACGGTCACCCGCTCGCCCTTGTACTCGACGACGCGGTCGAGCATCTCCCCGATGGCCAGCGTCTCGGCGTCCCGGCACTCGAACCTGCGCATGTTGAGCTTGCCGGTGAAGATGACGGCGCGGGCCTCGATGCCGGTGACCCTCGTGATCGGCAGGAAGACCCGGCGGCGTGGCTGGACCTCGACGACGAAGCCGTGGACCCGGGGGAGCAACGGCCCGCGCAGCGAGACGACGACGTCCCGGATCCGGCCGATCTGGTCGCCGGCCGGGTCGAAGACCGCCAGCCCCGCCAGGCGGGCGACGAAGATCCGATCCACCCTGTCAGGTTACGCAAGGATGCGTACCGCTCGGTGTTATGACAGGATCAAAGCCGTTTATTGGTAATTACATGGGCAGGTGACGATGAGGGCTGTCAGCCTGGCGATCGCGGGCGTCTCGGCCTTCTGCTTCGGGTTCTCCGGACCGATGGCGAAGATCATGGGCATGGCGGGGCTCACGCCGCTGGAGGCCGTGTGGATCCGCATGGCGGGGGCCGGGGTGCTCCTGCTGGCGGTCCTGGCCGCCGTCAGGCCGCGCGCGCTGCGCATTCCCCGCGACCGCCTGCTGTTCTTCGCGGCGTACGCCGTGGTCGCCGTGGCCGCCGTGCAGGCCCTGTATTTCGTGGCCATCACCCGGCTGCCGGTCGGCGTCGCGCTGCTGATCGAGTACACCTCGCCGGTGATGGTGGTCCTGTGGGTGCGGTTCGTCCGGCGCGTACGACTGCCGCGCTCGGCCTACCTGGGGGCGCTGATCGCGATCGTCGGCCTGGCGATCGTCGTGCAGGTCTGGGAGGGGCTGCGCCTCGACGCGCTCGGGCTGCTGCTCGCTCTGATCGCCGCCGCCTGCTGCGCCGGATACTTCCTGATGAGCGACTCATTCGGGGACGACGTGGACAGCCTTGGCCTGATCGGCTGGGGCATGCTCGGCTCGGCGGTGGTCCTGCTGCCCGTCTCCAGGCCCTGGAACATCGACTGGCCCGCCTTCACCCGCGCCGTCGAGGTCTCCGGGCACACGGTCCCCGTCGCCGCGGCCGGCGTGGTGCTGGTCGTGGTGGCCACCGTGATCGCGTACACGACCGGGGTGACCGCCGTGCGGCGGCTGTCGGCCGCGGTCGGCGCGACGGTCGCGTCGGTGGAGGTCATCGCGGGAGCGGTGATCGCCTGGGTGCTGCTCGGCGAGCGCCTGGGAGCCGCCCAGATCGCCGGAGGCGTGATCGTCCTCGCCGGGGCCCTGCTGGCCCAGACCGCGACCGTACGGCTCGGTCCGGAGCACCACGCCGCCGAGGTGGCCGAGACCGTACGCGTCTGAGTGTTCAGATGCGGGGGACGAGCCGTACGACGGTGGACCGCTCGGCCCAGCGGGCGGTCAGGCCGGCGGCGTCGCGGGCGTTGAGACGCTCCTTGGCCAGCGCGGCCACGGCCTCGGGGGCGGCCGCCTGGTCCACCACCTCGGCGACGGCCGGGAAACGGACGAGTTCGGCGCCGTTGTCCTTGCTGCGCAGCACGACCTCGATCTCACCCCGCCCGGCCGCGACCTCGGACAGGCCGGGCAGGGACTGCTCCTCGCCGCCGGTCACCACGTAGACCGCGCCGTCGTGCCAGACATGCCAGGCCAGCCGCGGTCCGGACGGCAGGCCGAGCCACAGCACATTGGACTTCTTCGCGCCCTCTTCGATCACCGACAGGGTCATGAGGGACAGCCTATGCACCGCGCTACCGTTGGCCCATGCGCGCTCGACGTTCGTGCCTGGCGGTGCCCGGCAGCAACCCGCGTTTCCTGGAGAAGGCCCAGGGCCTCGCCGCCGACGAGATCTTCCTCGACCTGGAGGACTCCGTCGCCCCCGGCGCCAAGGACGCGGCGCGCCGCAACGTCGTCGCCGCGCTCAGGGAGGGCGACTGGACGGGGAGGACGGTCGTCGTCCGGGTCAACGACCTCACCACCCGGTGGACCTACCGGGACGTCATCGAGGTCGTCGAGGGCGCGGGCGACCGGCTCGACTGCCTCATGCTGCCGAAGGTCTCCGACGCCTCCCACGTGGCCTGGCTCGACACCCTCCTCGGCCAGATCGAGCGGGCCACCGGCCTGCCCGAGGGCGGCATCGGCATCGAGGCGCAGATCGAGGACGCCCGGGGCCTGGTCAACGTGGACGACATCGCGGCATCCTCGCCCCGGCTGGAGACGCTGGTCTTCGGCCCCGCCGACTTCATGGCCTCGATCGGCATGCGCACGCTGACCGTGGGCGAGCAGCCCCCCGGCTACGGCGAAGGGGACGCCTACCACTACATCCTCATGCGCATCCTGATGGCCGCCCGCGCGCACGGCCTCCAGGCGATCGACGGGCCATACCTGCAGATCCGCGACCTGGACGGCTTCCGCCGGGTGGCGATGCGCTCGGCCGCGCTGGGGTTCGACGGCAAGTGGGTGCTCCACCCGTCGCAGGTGGAGGCGGCCAACGAGGTCTTCTCTCCGTCGCAGAAGGACTACGACCACGCCGAGCTCATCCTCGACGCGTACGAGTACCACACGACGGTCGAGAAGCGGGGCGCGGTCATGCTGGGGGACGAGATGATCGACGAGGCGTCGCGGAAGATGGCCCTGGTGGTGGCCGCGAAGGGCCGTGCCGCCGGCCTTTCCCGCTCCAGCGCCTTCAGCCCGCCCGGCTGATCGCCCGCGGCAGGGCACAGGGCCGGGGGCGTCGCGCGAGGGCGGGCGGGGGACGCGAAGAATGGACACATGAACGAACCACAGCCGGATCCGGCCGTCCCCTCCCCGCCGGCCACGCCGCCGGGCCGGCACCAGGCGCCGGGCCCGGATCAGGCCGGCGGAGGGACCCAGATGCCCGGTCCCTACCTGGCGCCCGGGCCGTACGCGGGAGGGACGGCCTGGCCTGCCGGTCCGCCGCAGCCGCTGCCGCACCCGGCGATCGGGCCCCAGCCCTGGTCACCGGGACAGCAGCAACAGCCCGGCGGACGGCCGCCGGGCGCGTACCAGGGGCCTTATCCCGGGCAGTATCCGGGGCCCTATCCGTGGGGGCCGCCTCCGCGTACCCGCTGGGACGTCCCGCCCCCGCCCGGCACCCGTTACGACCGCCTGGCCCGTACGCCGTTGCACCGCTGGTGGCGGCCGATCGCCGGGACCGCGGCGATCATCGTGGCCTTCCTGGCGCTCTCGATCGTCGTCGGGCTGGTGGCCTTCCTGGTCTCGCTGGTCACGGGCGTGCCCATGGTGCGGACGGGGACCCGGCTGTTCGCCGACCCCGTCCTCGACCTCGGATTCCAGCTGGGGGTCATCGCGCTGCTGCTGCCGCTGGTGCTCGGCGCGGCGTGGCTGTTCCAGCGAAGACCGCCGGGGTCGCTGTCGTCGGTGGCCCTGCGGCTGCGGTGGCGGTGGCTGGGGGCCTGCCTGCTGGTCGCGCTGGTGGCGGTCGTGCTCGGTCAGGCGGTCGAGGCGGTGACGCTGATGTCCGCCGGGGTGGATCCCGGATTCCGCTGGGCGGGCTGGGAGCGGTTCCTCCCGGCCATCATCCTGATCCTGCTGCTGGTGCCGTTCCAGTCGGCGGCCGAGGAGTACGCCTACCGCGGGTGGATCATCCAGGGCTTCGGGGCGTACCTGCGTAACCCGTGGCCGGCGATCGTGGTGGGAGCGGCGGCCTTCGCCGCCTCACACGGGTACACGGGCTGGGGAATCGTCTACGTCTTCGCGTTCGGCATGCTCATGGGGTGGCTGGCGGTCCGGACCGGCGGGCTGGAGGCGCCGATCGCCCTGCACGCGACCAACAACATCGTGGCGTTCGGAGTCGTCGCGGCCTCCGGGGACATGGGCAGCGCGATGGAACAGGGCGAGGTGCCGTGGGAGGCGCTGATCGGATCGGCCGTCCAGTTCGCGGTTTTCGGCATCGGCGTGCTGATAATCGCCCGAAAGTGGGCAATTCAGACCCTCTCCCGATAAATCTCACTAGAGAGGTATGGTCCGCAGGCTCTTCCCGTGTTGCTCTGTATCCGTGATGGGGTATCACTGTGATCGCTTTGCCGTACCACAGGTGGAACGGTCCGGATCGACCCCTCTGGGGAGGAGGTACTGACCGTGGCCTCGGGCCCCCACGAGCGCGACCGCCGGCGCGCCGCCGACGAGCAGGACGCGCCGGGTGCGCGGGAGTCGCGACGCCCTGCGGCGACCCCTCCCACGCCCCCGTCCGCCTCCCTGCCCCCGCCGGAGCTGCACCACCGGCCGCCCGCCCCGTCACCGTGGGCGCTGCCTCCATTCGCCGCCCCCATACCTGAGGACGCCATACCCGAGGACGCGGGCGACCCGGACTTACACGACCCGGACTTACGCGGCCCGGACTTACACGGCCCGGACTTACGCGGCGGTCAGCCGGGCGGCGGCCGGGATCGGCCCGCGGACCCGTCCGCCACGCCGGACGCCTGGGCGCCGCGCCCCACGGCGGACGACCCACGCGACCGCGGTCCCCGGGCCGGGCGCAGGCCGTACGCGGCGCCCTACGGAACAGGGGAGCACGGGCCAGGGGAGCACGGAACAGGGGAGCAGGGGACGCAGGAACCGCGCCACAGCCGCTCCACCCCACGAAGTCCCGGAGATCCCGGTGAGCCGGGCGACGCGGGGCCGCCCGGCCCCGCGCCCACCTCCACGACCTGGCACGGCGAGGGTGCCAGGTCGGCGGGGGAGGCGGCGCCCCCGTCGCAGGAGGAGGGCCGGCCCCGCCGGATCGTGAACCGGCCGGACAAGCTGGTCGCCTCCGGCCCGCCCCGGTCGAGGCGTGCCCAGATTCCGCGGGAGAACCCGGACGGGCCGGGCGCCCCCGAGATCGACACTCCCCCGTCGAGGCCGCTGCGCGAGCAGGCCCCCGGCGATCAGGATCGCGACGATCAGGGTCGCGACGAGCGGGGGGAGCACGTCTGGGCGCACACGCCGCCCGAGCCCGCCTCGCGTCACGGCTTCGGGTGGCCGTACGAGCCCGCGGAGCCGCGTGAGGCCGGGGAGTCCGGCGGCATCCGCATGAGCCCCGAGATCCCGGTCGAGCCCGAGCCCGAGCACGAGCACGGGCCCGAGCACGAGGGGCCGGGGAGCCGCCAGGATGAGCCGGTCGAGCGCATCGGGCGCCCGCCCGGGGGCCGTCCGGCCCGGCGCGACGTGCTCGTGGCCGTCGGCCCGCCCCGGCCGGGCGGCGGACGCCGCCACAGGCGGGTGCTGCCGGTCCGGCGGTTCTCCCCCCGGTTACCCGTACGGCTTCCCCGGCTGGTTCCCGCGGCGGTGGTCGCCGTGGTCCTCGTCGCGGCCGCCGCGCTGGGCGTGGCCGTCGTCAGGTGGTGGACCGGCGGCCCGTCCACGGCCGGGCTGCGCCTCGCCGCAGGTGACGGCCAGTCGGGCGACGCGGCGTTCTCCGCGCCCGGCCTGCCGGGCAACGGCTCCAGCCAGGTGCTCAACGCGTTCGCGGCGGCGGGCGCGACGGTGGTGGCGGCGGGCAGCGACACGACGAGTCCTCTCGCCCGGCCGCTGTTCCTCGTGTCCGCCGACGGCGGTGAGCACTGGCAGACGGGCCGGGTGGCCGACGCCCCGGGGTACGAGTCCGCGCCCGGTGCGGTCGGCAGGGTCGCGGGCGGCGACGGCCGCTGGCTCGCCGTCGGAACCGACGCGCCCGGCTCCGTGGGCCCGGCCTCGCGCGGCATGTGGGTCTCCTCCGACGGCCGGTCCTGGACGGCGGTGGACCCCGCCAGGCTGACCGCGTTCTGGAGCCAGGACAGGATCACCGACGTGGCGCGGACCGCGACCGGTTTCCTGGCCGTGGGCGCCACGACCCTGCGCGACGGCACGGCGGGCCCGGTCGCCTGGACGTCACGCGACGGCATCGGCTGGACGAGGGTGGACACCGACCAGATCGGCACCCCCGACAAGGTCCGCACCATGCGGGCGGTGGCCGCCCGGGGCGACCGGGTGGTGGCACTGGCCGACGCGGGCTCCGGCAACCAGGGCTCCGACAACCAGGGCTCCGGCGACTCGACCTCGATCGTCCTTCGCTCCGACGACGGCGGCCGCACCTGGTTGCGTACGGCCGCGGCCCTGGCGGGCGTACGGCCGGAGCCCGGCGCGCTGGCCGCCACCGGCAAGGGCTTCGTGCTCGTGCCGACCCGGCAGAAGTCGGACGGCGGCGAGGTCCGGGTCTACTGCTCCCCGGAGGGCGCCGAATGGACCCAGTGCGGCACGATCGGGCCGCTCGGCGCGGAGGGGACGGGCGTGCGCGGCCTGGCCGCGTCGGCGGCGGGTGTCGCGGCGGTCGCCGAGTCGGCCTGGGAACGGTACGCCGTCTACACCAGCCAGGACGGGCACAAGTGGACCAGGAGCGCCGACCTCGGCGCCATCCCCGGGACGCTGCGCGGGCTGGCCGTCACCGACGCCGGGGTCCTCGTGGCGGGCGGCGACAAGCGCGGGCCGGGCGACGTCGAGAACCTGCCCGTGCTGATAACCGCGGGGAAGGGCGAGGCGGCCCGCGCCGTGCCGCTCAAGGAGATCGCCGGACTCAACCGGACGGCCAGGGACATCGCGGACGTCGCCGCCGCCGGAGGCGCGTTCGTCGCCGTGGGCTCGGCCAACGGCGACGCCGCGATCTGGACGAGCGGCAACAACGGAGCCAACTGGAAGGACGCGGCGTTCCCCGACCTGCTGGGCGGGCCTGGACGCCAGGCGCTCGGCGGCGTGGCGCACGGACCCAGGGGATGGCTGGCCGTCGGCAGCACGACGACCGACCCGGCGGTGACCCGGCCGCTGCTGGTCACCTCGGCCGACGGGAAGAGCTGGCGGCCCGGTCCCGCGATCGAGGTGCCCGCGGGTCACTTCCTGCTCGCGCCGGGCGTGGTGGCCGCCGGGCCGAAGGGCTACGTCCTTGCGGGGGAGGACCGGTCCGCGACCGGGACGCTGCCCGCCCTGTGGTTCAGCCCCGACCTCAAGCGGTTCACCCGTTCCGCGCCGGGGAGCATGCCGGCCGGAGGGGCGGGCGTGCGCCTGCACGACGTCACGGCGACGCCCCACGGGTTCATGGCGGTCGGCGGGTCCGGCACCGCCGACCGCGAGACGGGAGTGGCCTGGGTCTCCTCCGACGGCCTCAACTGGAACGCGCGCGGCCGGATCCTGCCGCCGGACGCGACCTCGGCCGGGCTGCGCCACGTGGCCGTGACCGAGGCCGGCGTGGTGGTCGTCGGCACCGCGATGACCGAGGACGGCCCCCGCCCGTTCTCCGCGCTGTCCACCGACGACGGCGCGAGCTGGGAGTACGGCACGCTGCCCGCCGACGCCGCCGCCTCGGTGCTCGACGTCACCGCGACCGGGCGGGGACTGGTCGCCGTCGGATCACACCGGTCGTCGGCGGAGGACGGTGAGGGCGACAGCGCGGCCTGGGTCTCCGAGAACGGGGTCGACTGGTCGCGCCAGGCGCTCACCCAGGACGGCCTCGGCGGTCAGGGGTCGCAGTGGCTGGGGGCGGTGGCGGTCTCCGGTGACCGGGTCGTGGCCGTCGGCGGATCGGCCGGGTCCGCCGATGATCACTTGACGATCTGGCGCAGCACGGTCACACGGCGATGATCCCCCATGCGGTGAGGGCGTCCGCGAGGCCGTCGGTCAACGGGAGCCGTGCCAGATCGGACGGCGCCCACCAGCCGGCGTCGGCGGCGTCGTCCCCGGCGACCGGCACGCCCGAGGCCGTCGCGACGTAGTCGTGGATCTCGTAGGTCGCGCCGCCGGGAGCGGGCCGCAGCACGGTTCCCGCGAGCCGCACGACGGTGACGTCGAGGCCGGTCTCCTCGCGCAGCTCGCGGCGCAGCGCCTGCTCATCGGTCTCGCCGGGCTCGACCCTGCCGCCCGGCAGCGACCACAGCCCCTCGCCGGGAGGGCGGCCCCGCCGCACCAGCAGGAGACGCCCTTCGGCGTCGGCGACGATCGCCCCCACACATCTGATGCACCGCACATCACCAAGATTACGACTAGATAACGGGCAGACTCTTGACGTATGGACATCACGGAAGCACCGTGAATATTTGTGAGAACCGCGCCAACTTGTCCGCGGTGCTTCGGGCCGCTGCACGAACCTAACGTCTGGTCGAGTTCCTGGCGTTGTGACGCCCACGGGGACGTCCTGCCCCTCCAGCCGCCCCGGCGGCCCTCGCAGGCCGCTCTGGAGGCCCTGTGCGAGGCGGCCAGGGTGCCCGTCTGGCTCCCGTGGCCGCTCCCTTCCGGATGGCTGGTGACCGGCTTCGCCGAGGTGGGTGACGAGCGCACCGGTGTCAGGGCGAGCGTCGTCGCGCTCGCCGGCCCGTCGGTCACCCACGGTCCCGCCGACATGCTCCTCATCGCGGAAGAACCCGGCATCGGTCTCGGCGCCGCGTACGCCGGGCTGCCGGGCCCGGACCCCGGCGCGGGCTTCGACGCCGGGCCGCCGCACGCCAAGATCGATGCGCGTGGCCATCCGACGGCGCTGTGGTGCGCGGGGCGGGGAGTGCCGGGGGACCGGGCCGTCTACGTGGGCGAGGCCCTCGGCAACTGGCTGTGGACGGTCGCCTGGCCGGTCGAGGCCGGCTGCTTCATCGCGCTGGCCAACCTGTCGCTGCGCGACCTGCGGGACCAGGACCAGGCGCTCGACCTGCCCTTCGGCGCCTTCTCGCCGCGTTTGGACGGAGAGGGATAGTAAGGTTCTGAGCCGTGACAGCGCGTATCGAACGAGTGGTGAGCTCGGGCCTGGTGGACATCGAGGGCGACGAGCACAAGGTCGAGAACAACACCTGGATCGTGGGCGACGACGACGAGGTGATCGTCATCGATCCGGCGCGGGACGCCGACAAGATCCTTGAGAAGGTCGGCGACCGCGAGGTCCTCGCCGTCATCTGCACCCACGGCCTGCCCGACCACGTGGGCGCCGCGATCGAGGTGGCGGCCAGGGACGAGGCCGTGATCGCGGTGCACCCCAAGGACAAGCGCCTGTGGCGGCAGACGTGGGAGGAGACCTGGCCCGACATCGACATGGAGGACGAGGGACTGTTCTCCGTGGCCGACGTCGAGCTGGAGGTGCTCTCCACGCCGGGTGTCACGCCGGGCGGGGTCTCGCTCTACTGCGAGGGCCTCGGCGCGGTCTTCACCGGCAAGACCCTGCTCATGGACGGCCCCGGCAAGCTCGGCGGGGAGTACCCCGCGCTCGCCGACCAGCTCACCTCGATCGGCGAGCGGCTGTTCACGCTGCCGCACGAGACGAGGGTGCTGCCCGCGCACGGCGAGGAGGGCAAGATCGGCGACCTGGAGCCCGAGTTCGACCGCTGGCTGTCGGGGTCGCTGACCGGCGCCCAGGAGGCCGACCCGGCGATGCCGCTCGTGGACGGCACCGCGGCGTCCGGCATCACGCTGAACCTCGACGAGTAGGGCCGGGGTGTGGGGCAGCCAGAGCAGCTCGGCCTCGACGGCATGCCGAGGCGGCTCTACACATGCACTCCGTCGCGCCTGAACACCTGGCTCGACTGCCGGCGTCGCTACCGCTTCACCTATCTCGACCGGCCCGCGCCCCAGAAGGGGCCCCCGTGGGCGCACAACAGCGTGGGGGCCTCCGTTCACAACGCGCTGGCCGCGTGGTGGCGGGAGCCGTACGACCGGCGTACGCCGGTGATGGCCGCCGTGCTGCTCACCAACGGCTGGATCCGCGAGGGGTTCAGGGACGAGGAGCAGTCGGCCGCGTGGCGGGACCGGGCCCGCGAGATGGTCTCCTCCTACGTCGCCACGCTCGACCCCGGTGACGAGCCGGTGGGCGTCGAGCGCACGGTCGCCACGCGTACGTCGGTCATCGCCGTCTCGGGCCGCGTGGACCGGCTCGACCGGCGCGGGGACGAACTGGTCGTGGTCGACTACAAGACCGGCCGCCGCCCGTCGACCTCCGACGACGCCCGTTCGTCGATCGCGCTGGCCGTCTACGCGATCGCCTCGTCCCGCATGATGCGCCGGGCCTGCCACCGGGTGGAGTTGCACCACCTGCCCACCGGGACGGTCGCGGAGTGGGAGCACACCGACGAGTCTCTCGCCCGCCACCTGCGCAGGGCCGAGGACATCGCGACGGAGGCGGCCGACGCCGACGACGCCTACCGCGAATGGGCCGGGCCCGCCAAGCGCGCCGTTCCGGCGCCGAGACGGGATGACGGCGCGGGGGCGCTCGCGGTGCCGCCCGAGATCGACCGGCTGTTCCCGCCGGAACCGGGCCCCATCTGCTCCTGGTGCGACTTCCGCCGCCACTGCCCCGAGGGGCGGGCCGCATCGCCCGACCGGCTCCCCTGGGACGGCCTGGCCGACACGCCCGGCTCTTCCGGCCTCAGCCCGGCGCAGGGCCGGGATGGCGGCGAGGATCGACCAGCGCCCTGAGGCCCTTGTCGACGTCGTATCCGGCGGCGCCCAGGCGTTCGCGCGAGGCCCGCAGCATCGCTCTGGTGCCCTCGTCCAGCACCTGCTGGTGCACGAAGTCGGGGATCGTGTTCATGGTCAGCCGGAAGGCCCGCAACGCCGCCGTGACCGCGATCTGGGGCACCTCGGGAAGCGCGCCGTACAGGCGGCGGGCCCAGTCGGGCAGCGTGTAGTAGCACAGCGCGCCGAACGGGAAGTAGACCGGCTTGGCCGGGGACAGGAAGCGCATGCTCTCCGGCAGGCGCGGCCAGAGCAGGAACCGCACGGCGGCGGCCGACTCGGGGATGACCCGCAGGACCGGCCGCATCCGGGCGAAGTAGTCGTCCATCTCGCCGACGGAGCCGGGCACGTCGTCCGCGTGGAGCCCGACGTACATGGCGCTGCGCCGCTGCTCCGCGAGGTACTCGTCGGCCTGCCGGTCGGTGATCGGGGCGCCCGCGCGGCGGACGACCTCCAGGTAGGACATGACCTCCGCGCAGTGGACCCACAGCAGCAGCTCGGGGTCGTCCACCCGGTGCGTCCTGCCCGTGTCGGGGTCGCGGATGCGCAGGGCCCGGTGGATCGCACGCACCCGCCTGCCGATCGCCTCGGCCTCCTCCGGACTGCCGTACGTCACGCGGCCCACGAAGTCGGCGGTACGGCGCAGCCGCCCGAAGGGGTCCTCCCGGAAGTTGGAGTTCTGCCACACGCCCCGCATCGCCAGCGGATGCAGGGCCTGCAGCATCAGGCCGCGTACGCCGGCCACCCACATGGTCCGGTCGACGTGGACCAGCCATGTCACGGACTCGGGAGGCTGGACGGTCGGGCCGCCGTTGCCGGGCATGGCGACCGGGTCATCCATGCTGGTGCTGGAGCAGCCGGCTCTCGGCCGCGTTCCAGAAGCGGGTCAGGGCCGCCGCGGTGGTCTCGGGGGCCTCGACGGCCGGCGAATGGAGCGCCCCCGGGACCACGACGCACTCCGCGTCGAGCCGGCGGGCCATCTCGGCCTGCAGCGGCGGCGGCCAGCCGTCGTCGTGCTCGCCGTACAGGACGAGGAGGTCGAGCCCGCACCGGGCCAGCTCCGCACAGCGGTCGGGGGCGTCCAGGACCTCCTCCGCCATGGCGAGGAGACCGGCCGGATGATTGGCGAGCAGCCGCTTGCGCAGGAACGCGACGATGTCATCGGGGATGCCCGCGGCCAGCGCGTCGGGCTCCATCCTGTTCGACCACATGTACTCGAGGCCGTACTCCGGAAGCTCGGCCAGCAGGACCCGGCCCATTCGCTCCCGCGGCCCGACGATGCCCGCCGGCCCCGAGCTCATGAGCGTCAGCGAGGCGAGCTTGGCGGCGTCGTTCAGCGCCGCCTCCCGGGCGACCAGCCCGCCGAAGGAGTGCCCCAGCAGGTGGACGGGCTCACCCTGGCCCACCTCCGCCGCGATCGCCTCGATGTCCGCGCCGAGGGCCCCGCAGGTGTACGCCGCCGGATCGTCCGGGCCCGGCGTCTCGTACTGCCCGCGCATGTCCACCGCGATCACCTTGCGGCCGGCCTGCGCCAGCGTCTGCAGCACGGCGATGAAGTCCTCCTTCGACCCGGTGAGACCGGGGACGAGAAGGGCGGGCCAGCGCTCGGGGACACCGCTGACCGGAAGCGCTTCGAGGGCCGCGAACGATCCCAGCGGCGTCTCGATCTGCTCACTGCTGACACCCGGGGGAAGGGTCAGGAACCGTGGCGTGCTCACGAGGCCTCCTCCACCTCACCCCGGATCCCGGGAATCGATGGGCCTGACCGGCCCCACGTCCTGGACCGTCTGCTGAAGGCTCGCTCACTCACGTGGCATCACGATACCCAGGGAAGATCCCGGTGACACTGTCGAAGTGACTACGCCGGTTTCGGACGGTCATTGCGCATGCCTCCTGTCCAGGTCATACCCACTGCGGGGCGAGGCGGCCCCCAAACACGGCGCAGGGAGAGCGCCGGTCGCCCGGTGCCCTCCCTGCCCTTGCGGTCGTGCTCATCGACGAGCGGGCCCGTGCCGGCCCGTCACCCCGTACGGCGAGGCCGCGGCCGGGGCGGGCGGCGCCGCTGCTGGGCGCGCTCGCTCGCGGCGGACGGCGCGGGATCGTCGTCATCGGTCGCGAGGTCGGGAGACTTGAAAATGATCATAAACGGGCTGGCCGGGATGATCCGCTCCGGTTCCGGCTCCGCCTTCGCGGCCGGCCGTTCGACCGGTTCGTCGTCGGCGACCTCGCTCGCGAGCGCCTCCACGGCCGGCTCCCGCGCCACGAGCGCCTGGTCGGCGGTGTCCGCGGCGCGGGTCCTGCGGCGGCGGGCCGGGCGATCCTCCGCCGGCTCCTCCGGGAGCGCCCGCCCGGCGGTGTCCGCGGCGCGCGTTCCGCGGCGGGTGGTCCTGCGGGCGGGTGCCGCCTCCGGCTCCGGCCCGTCACCGGGCCGCGTGGCCTCCCCGCTCACCGGAGCCTCGGCGTGGTCCTCCACGCCGCCCTCCGTGCCGTCCTGCCGGGGCCGTACGGCCTCGGCGTCGGCCAGCGCGCCGCTCAGGGCCGCCGTGTTGGCGCCCCTGCGCCCACGGCGCGTCGGCGAGGCCTCGGCGGCCGGGGCCTCCACGGGGCTCTCCAGAGGGCTCTCCACAGGGCCTTCCAGGGAGGTTTCCACCGGAGCCGGCGCCTCGGTCTCCCCGGAGGAGAGCCCGTCGGCGTCGTGAAGGCGTCCCCCACGGGTCCGTCGCCGCTCGCGGGTGCGGGCGGGGCGCTCACGGCGCTCCTCGGTGTTGTCGCGGGCGTCGCCGCGACGGGACTTGCCGCGGGAGCGGGAGCGCCCGGTCTCGCCGAGGTCCTCCAGCTCCTCGGCCTCCAGCCCCGCCCGGGAGCGCTGGGCGCGCGGCAGCACGCCCTTGGTCCCCTCGGGGATGTCGAGGTCGGCGTACAGGTGCGGGGAGCTCGAATAGGTCTCGACGGGATCGGAGAAGTCCAGCGAGAGGGCGTTGTTGATGACCTTCCAGCGGGTCAGCTCGGTCCACTCGACGAAGGTCACCGCGACGCCGGTGCGGCCCGCCCGGCCGGTACGGCCGATCCGGTGGACGTAGGCCTTCTCGTCCTGCGGGCAGTCGTAGTTGACGACGTGGGTGACGTCGTCGATGTCGATGCCGCGCGCCGCGACGTCGGTCGCCACCAGCACGTTGATCTTGCCGCTGCGGAACGCCCGCAGCGCCTGCTCGCGCTGGCCCTGGCCGAGGTCGCCGTGGACGGCCGCCACCGCGAAGCCCTTGTCCTTGAGCTGCTCGGCGACCATGTCGCAGGCCCGCTTGGTCTCACAGAACACCATCGTGAGCCCGGCGCCCCTGCTCTGCAGCAGACGGGCCACGATCTCGATCTTGTCCATGCGGTGCGTGCGGTAGACGTGCTGCGTCGTCAGCGTGGTCGTCTCGGCCTCGGCCGTGCTGCTCTCCGCCCGGACCCGGGTCGGCTGGGTGAGGTAGCGGCGGGACAGGTTGACGATCTCGCCGGGCATGGTCGCCGAGAACAGCATGGTCTGCCGCTCCTCGGGCACGAGCTTGATGATCCGCTCGATGTCCGGGAGGAAGCCGAGATCCAGCATGCGGTCGGCCTCGTCGAGGACGAGCATGGTGATCTGGCCGAGGTCGAGGTGCTTCTGCTTGACCAGGTCGAGCAGCCGCCCCGGCGTGCCGACGATCACGTCGACGCCGGCCTTGAGCGCCTCGATCTGCGGCTCGTACGCGCGCCCGCCGTACACGGTGAGAATGCGCGAGCCCAGCTTGCCGGCGGCGAGGACCAGGTCCTCGGTCACTTGAAGGGCCAGCTCGCGGGTGGGGACGAGGACGAGTCCGCGTGGCTTCTTGCGGTTCTTCCTCGGCTTGCCGACGAGCTGGAGCATGGCGACACCGAAGGCATAGGTCTTGCCCGTGCCGGTGCGCGCCTGTCCGATGACGTCCTGGCCGGCCAGCGCCAGCGGGAGCGCCATCTCCTGAATTGGGAACGGTGAAGTGATGCCCTCGGTCTCGAGCGCATCGGCGATCTCCGGGATGACTCCCAGGTCTCGGAACGTCGTTGTCAGCGTGGCCTGCCTCAATCAATGCGAAGGCGGCCTTCCGGGACATCCGGCCGGCAGATCCTCCCCGGTCCGGGTCCTCGCGGACAGTCGCGCCTTCATCGTGATCAGCGACCGCGGCATCCAGTGGTTCCTGGGGGTCCGGGGGTGGCCCCGGATCGACACAGGGATCGATACGGTGATCGACACCGTACTGATCCACGCAGTGCGGTCGCACTTCCACGAAGCAGTCTACTCGATACCACAACACGGAACCGATTTCTGCGTCTTCTCGCTAAAAGCTCTTGCTGTGTCGCCCGGCGAGCCGAGGGGAGCCCGGTGACGATCGCGGCACCGGAGGGGGAGCCGGGGAGCCGTACGCTGCACCCATGAGTGATTCCTCTCCAGGGGTTGTGGACCTGCTCGGCGTTCTCGCTTACGCCGAGCTCACCGCCTTCCTCAGGCTGGCCGAGGACGCCGCCCTGCTGGCGCCGACGCTCAACGACAGGGCAGCCCTCGGGGACGTGGCCGCGACCGAGTACGGCCACTTCCGGGCGCTGCGGGATCGGCTGGCCTCGCTCGGCGTCGAACCGGAGGAGGCGATGGCCCCCTTCACGGAGGCGATCGACGCCTGGCACGCTCAGACCAAGCCCAGGGACTGGTACGAGGCGCTGATCAAGGCGTACGTCGGCGTGGGGATCGCGGGCGACTTCTACCGTGAGGCGGCGCGTCACACCACTCCCTCGATCAGCGCCCTGGCGGACGATGTGCTGGCCGACGAGAGCCGCGGGGAGTTCGCGGTGGAGCGGGTGCGCGCCGCGCTGGACGCCGACCCCCGGCTGTGCGGCCGCCTCGCGCTGTGGGCACGCCGCATGGTCGGCGAGGCGCTGAGCCAGGGGCAGAGGCTCGCCGCCGCCCGGCCGCAACTCGCCGCCCTGCTGGTGGGCGAGGAGGGCGAGGACCTGGCGGAGGTCGGGCGGATGTTCGCCAGGCTGACCGAGGCGCACGGCAAGCGGATGGCGGCCCTCGGCCTCACGCCCGGGCCCTAGCCGGCCTGCACGGCTTCCTCCGCGGTCTTCACCGTGTCGAGGTCGTCCGCGACACGGGTGCCCGGCGCACTCGGCTTCGCTGACCTGGCCCGTCTTCCGTGACGGCGGGGACCGGTGGGGCCGGGAGTCCGGTTCGCGCACCGGCCGGTCCGGCGTTCGTGGGTCGCGCACCCGCCAAACGGATGTACGGTGCGAGCATGAGGGCCTCGCGCCGCTACGGCACTTCCTTGACGAGATGTGGGCCGAACAACTGGACTCCGCGTGCGGTGTTGCGGAGAGAAAGCGCGGGCTGCCCGACGATCAGCGGGAGGCGGGATCCCCATCGCGCGGACCTCACCCGCCGCCCCCGCGGATGCGGGTACGGGCGCACCTGAGCCCGCCGCGATCCGGACGGCCGATCGATGAGGCACCCGGCGCAGGGATTCAACAGGACCAGCCACCCCGGCGGCGCGCCTGATCGGTGCGCCGCCGGCGGGCCTGCCTCGGCCGGGAAACGCTAGAGCGTCCCGCCGAAGCCGACGGGGCGCGTCTCGTCCTCGCCGATCTCGACGAATCCGAGCGAGGCGACGGGGACGACCACTCGGCGGCCCTTGGTGTCGGTGAGCGAGAAGACCCCCCGGTCGGAGGCGAGCGCCTTGCGGA
The DNA here is from genome assembly GCF_040685655.1 of Microbispora sp. NPDC088329. Taxonomy (NCBI): domain Bacteria; kingdom Bacillati; phylum Actinomycetota; class Actinomycetes; order Streptosporangiales; family Streptosporangiaceae; genus Microbispora; species Microbispora sp. NPDC088329. The sequence continues at coordinate 73,102 of NZ_JBFBIP010000028.1, read as the reverse complement.
GTTCCTCCTCGATATCCTCGGCCGACAGGTCGGTCTCCACGACGAGCTCACGGTGCACCGACTGCACGCCGATCTTTATTTCCATCGGGCTCCCCTTTCGCGAGGGCTGGGTCCCTACCCATCGTCGTCGCCCGCGGAGAACGGCGAGCCCTTTGATCGCGTGGAGCGAACAGGATTCCGGTCAGCCGGTGCGGGGGAAACCGCTGATGCCGCGCCAGGCCAGGCGCGCCATCAGCTGCGTCGCCGCCTCCTTGGGAATCGAGCCGTGGCTGCTCAGCCAGTAACGCGCGCTCACCTCGGCCATGCCGACCAGGCCGACGCCGAGCAGGTGCGCCTCGTCGCTGGAGCAGCCGGTGTCCTCCTGGATCACCCGGCTGATCGCCTCGGCGCTTTCGTACAACGAACGCTCCATGCGCTGCCGTACGGGCGCGACGTTGCGCAGGTCGGATTCGAAGACGAGCCGGAAGGCCTCGCCCTGGCTGGAGACGAAGTCGAAGAAGGCGCCGATGGCGGCCTGCACCCGCTGCTTGTTGTCGGTGGTGGACTCGAGCGCCTGCCGGCACCGGGTCACCATGTCGTCGACGTGCAGGTCCAGCAGCGCGAGATACAGCTCCAGCTTGCCCGGGAAGTGCTGGTAGAGCACCGGCTTGCTCACACCGGCCCGCTCGGCGATCTCGTCCATCGCCGCCGCGTGGTAGCCGTTCTCCACGAACACTTCCTGTGCCGCGCTCAGCAGCTGGCGGCGGCGGGCCATCCGGGGTAGCCGGGTGCCCCGGGGCTTGGCGTCCGGGGTAGCGGTCACGGCAGTCTCCTTGCAAGGCGCATCGGGGGCTCCCGCCCCGGGGCCTCATCCTACGTGTCGGTAACTCGGATCAGCGATAGTCCTCGTCGTCGAGGTCGACCGTGCGCTCCTGTTCGGTCACGTCGGCCGGGTCGGCGTCGAACGGGACGTGCTCGGGCCAGCGCCGGTCGTCGGGCACGTTGACGAGCTGGTGCTGCTCGACCGCGTCGGCCTCCGGCGCCTCGATCGAGATCTCCCCGACCACCTCGTCGAGGGGGTCCATCTCGGCCATCTGCTTGTCCTTCCGTTCGAAGGTCGGCTGCGACAGGTTCAACACTACGGCCAGGGCGGCCGCCGGGCTAAGCGGTGAGGGGTCCCAACAGGTCTCCGTGTTCCGCCACGCGCTCCAGCACGTCAGGTGCCGTGAACACCAACTGGTCCGGGCTCTCGCACGCCTCGACCTCCTCCCACAGCAGGGGGGTGGACGCGGTCGGTCTGCGCGCGGCGCGCAGCGAGTACGGCGCGACCGTCGTCTTGGCGGGATTGTTCTGGCTCCAGTCGATGAAGACCTTGCCCGGCCGCTCCTTCTTCGCCATCACGCTGGTCACGAATGGATGCTCCGCCTGCATCCGCCGGGCGAGCGCCTTGGCATAGCCGGATGTGCCGGGTCCGCGGTCCCAGGGGACGTAGACCTGCATGCCCTTCTGGCCGCTGGTCTTGGGGTGGCTTTGCAGGCCGTCGTCGGCCAGGGCCCGCCGCAGCAGGACGGCGACGCGGCAGCAGTCGGCGATCGTGGCGGGGGCGCCGGGGTCGAGGTCGAAGACCAGGGTGTCGGGCGGCTGCGGTTCCCCGTCCTTGGCCACCCGCCACATGGGCACGTGGATCTCCAGGGCGGCCAGGTTGGCGTAGTACACGAGCGTGGGCAGGTCGTCCACGAGCGCGAAGTCGATCTCCTCGCGGTTCTTGGTGCTGCCCGGCGCGGGCAGGGTCACCGTACGGACCCACCGGGGGGTGTGCTCGGGCACGTTCTTCTCGAAGAAGAACTGGCCGTCGACGCCGTTCGGATACCGCTTGACCGTGAGCGGACGCCCCTTCAGGTGCGGGAGCAGGACCGGCGCGATCCGGGTGTAGTAGTCGATCACCTCGGCCTTGGTGAACGCGGCGTCGGGATAGAGCACCTTGTCCAGATTGGTCAGGACCAGCAGGCGACCGTCGACCTTCACCCGCACCTTCTCCGTCATCCCTGCCCCTCCCGCCGCACCTCCGCGGCGATCTCGTCGCCACGCACACCTCGGCCGGATGCATCGGGCGTTCCCGGGGATCCGCCTCGGCAGCCGGTCAGAGAAGGGGCTCTGCCCGATCTCGGGCGGCTCAATCAGGCGGAGGAGGTCGCCGGACATCGCCGGCGAATCCGCCCGGAGGGGACTTGTCCGGGAATGGCGAGCATCGGTGCGGTCGGATACGGCACCGCCATAGTGGGTACCTGCCCATGAGGTAACTCCCTTGAATCCCACCATGGCGTTGTTCGAACACAGAGACGAGAATGTGGCTATGCGCAGCATCTGGAAAGGCGCGATCTCGTTCGGTCTGGTCACCATCCCGGTGAAGCTCTATTCGGCGACCGAACAGAAGGACGTGGCGTTCCACCAGGTGCATCGGGAGGACGGCGGGCGGGTCAAGTACAAGCGGGTCTGCTCGATCGACGGGGAAGAGGTGCCGTACTCCGACATCGCCAAGGGGTACGAGCTCGCCACCGGCGAGATGGTCGTGCTGACCGACGAGGACTTCGCCGACCTGCCGCTGACCAGCTCCCGCAGGATCGACGTGCTGCAGTTCACCCCCGCGGAACAGATCGATCCCATCTACTTCGCCAAGTCGTACTACCTGGAGCCGGACGGGCAGGGCGCGAAGCCGTACGTGCTGCTCAGGGACGCGCTGGAGCGCTCGGGGCAGGTGGCGGTCGTGAAGATCGCCCTACGGCAGCGCGAGTCGCTGGCCGCGCTCCGCGTCCGGGACGGCGTCTTCGTGCTGGAGACCATGCTCTGGCCGGACGAGATCCGCGAGGCCGACTTCGGGTTCCTCGAGGAGGACGTCGACGTACGGCCCCAGGAGCTGAAGATGGCCGAGTCCCTGATCGAGACCATGGTGGCGGACTTCGACCCCACCGAGTACAAGGACGCCTACCGGGAGGCGCTGCAGGAGGTCATCGAGGCGAAAGTGGCCGGCAAGGAGGTCGTCGCCCCCGAGGTCCCGGCCGAGGCCGGGCCGGCCGTCGATCTCATGGCCGCGCTGCGGGCCAGCGTCGAGGCGGCCAAGCGGGAGCGTCAGGGCGCCGCCGAGTCGAAGTCGCCCGGCGGGGCCGCCAAGGCCAAGACCGCCGCCTCCGGCACCGCCGCAAAGAAGGCCGCGTCGAACGGCGCGGACGAGGAGGAGAAGGCGCCCAAGAAGCGGAAGACGCGCCGCTCGGCCTGAATCCTGCCCGAGCACCCTGCGGGTCTGTTCTGAGGAGCCCCGGCGGGCGATTCCGCCGGGGCTTACTTCACGGTACGGAAGTGGGCGATCCGTACAGGGCCGCAACTCTCGGCCGTCCGTTCGCCCGGCCGCCCGATTCACCCGCCCGCCCGATCGACACGGAGGTGGCGGCGAAGGCGTGATCAGGGCGGGCCCGGACACGCGGCTTCACGCTGACGGCCCCGTACGGGTGGGCGTCACCCGTCTGTGTCAGTCGTCGTCGTCGCCGTCGATCTCGACGACGGCGTCACCGGATGCGAAGGCCGCGTTGCTGCGGTGGACCTTCTTCTCCTTCTTGAACTTGAAGAAGCGGAAGTCGTTGCGGTTGACGGCCGTGTTACGGCAGCCGCGGCCGCGACGTCCGCAGTGATGACCCCAGCCGTGGCCGGAGTTGCTGGAGATGGTCGGGGTGCTAGGGGTGGCCGCGTGAGCGGCGGTGGTGCTCAGGGCGAGCGCGCCGCCCGTCATTACCGTCCCGACCGCCAGGCTGGTGATGACGTTCCGGAATTTGGGCATTGAGGTCCTCCTCGAAGGATGGAGTGCCCGAGTGCGACATTTCCAGGGACTGCCGGAAATGCCCGGGAGATGTCCTGTATGTCCGACTATCGCCCGTGGCGTCTTAATTGCCGATGCGGCCTGCCGGCAAACTCGGCGGGAGGGGATTTGGGCCGGCGTTGTGCTGTGGCGCCCCGCGTTAGGCGACGGCTGACCTGATCGACGTTCATGCCTGACGCGTTCGGGCGGGATCCGGGGTAGGGCGGGCTCCTGGTCCGCGGCGCGGTGTTGCCAATCCCCGGTTCTCGTGCGCTTCGTACCTTTCTCGGCAGTGTCCGGGCAGTGTCCGGGGGAGAGCGGCGGCGGGCCGTGGGAGGGGGAGACGGCGCGAGGTCCACCGCGTCGTGAGGTGGTGGGCCGTGAGGTGGCGGGCCGGGATCGGGCGCGCAACGGTCAGGGCTCCGGCGAGGATCTCGCCGGAGCCCTTGTCTCATGCCATCCGATGGAGGGTGTTTCCAGGCATCCTGTCGCTCAGCGCGCGGATGCGCTGGAAACACCCGGCTGCACTCACCGGCGCCGTCGTCCCCGGTCGTTGGCGGAGAGGAACGCGTGAGCGGTCCCGCCCACCGGCTTCCGTCACCCGACCGGACGGCGCGGTGTCGCGCGAGGCGTCAGGCCTCGCGGATCAGACGTCGTTGTTGTGGTTGTTGTTGTCCTTGTTGCGGTGATCGCGGTCGTTGCGGTTCCACCAGTCGTTGTTGTTGTGGTCCCACCAGTTCTGGTCGGCCCACCAGTTGTTGTTGAGCCAGTTGAAGTCCTTGTCGTCCTTCTCCTGGAAGCCGAAGGCGACGTCCTTGGCGACGAGGCCGAAGGCGTCGTGCTCAGCCTTGTCGTCCTTGTAGAGGTTCTGGCCCCACCAGTTGTTGGTGTCCCACCAGTTGTTCTGGTTGCGGTCGTTGATGTTGTGGTCGCGGTCGTTGCGCTCCCGGTCGTTGTTCGGGAAGAACGCGTGCGGGAAGTTCTCCTTCTTGTTGTCCTGGGCGATGCCGCCCGTGCTGTCGTCGACGCCGTTGGCCGCGCCGTCCTTGACGATGGGGCGGTCCTCGTTCTTGTTGAAGAAGAAGTCGTTCTTCTTGAAGGGGTTGTCGTCGGCGCTGGCGGCCGTGGCGCCCATGGCGACGGCCCCGCCGACGACCGCGGTGCTGAGCGCGAGCCCGGCGAAAAACTTCTTGAGGTTGGGCATTATGGTTCCTCCCTGACAGGATTCGATTTCGAATTGCCCTGCGTTTATCGGCATTTCCCGTCCGCGTACTGTGGGCGGGATTTCTTCCTGGCTCTCATTGAGCCTTGCTCCCGACGCTAGTTGTGATTTCCTGCCAGGCGGCCCGACAAACTGACGTCTGCTGCTTTTAGTTAATGATTAGCTGCGTATAGGCTTGATTCGATGGATAATGCGCCTTATGTAGTGATAGGTACGATTTGCCCCTCTGGGTGTGGCCGCGACGCTCGGCGAGCGGAGGTGTCGGCATACCCGCATCACGATGCGGCGGGGCTGGCCTGGGAATCTGTGGGCGGCCGGGATCGCGGGCGGGGAGAGGCGTGGAGAGAAGCCGGTGGCGGCGATGACCGCGGTCAGGGGAAAGAGCAGGGCCCCGGCGGAAGCTTCCCGCCGGGGCCCTTGATTGTGACTGTAGGAGGATTGACGGCCGTTCCCATTCAGGCTGCCGTCGCTCGGTGAGCGAGCGGCCGGTCCGTCGGGGAACGTGTCTCTGCACTCAACGGCGCCAGTCCGTGAGCCGGAGTCGGAGACCTCATGGGAGGTCTTCCGGATCCGTCACCTTCTCGGAACGGCGCGATCGTCTCGCAGGAGCCGCTGGACCTGCCCTCTTAGTTCACTCGGTCGTTGTCGTTGCGGTTCCACCAGTTGTTGTCGTTGTTGTTCCACCAGTTGTTGTTGTTCCACCAGTTGTTATTGAACCAGGTGTTGTCCTTGTTCGTCTTGTCCTGGAAGCCGATCGCGACGTCCTTGGCGACAAGCCCGAAGCCGGAGAAGTCGTCCCGCTTGTCGGAGAACGCCCCCTGGTTCCAGAAGTTCTGGTTGTTCCACCAGCAGTTGTCGTCGTTCTGGTTGAAGTTGTGGTTGCGGTCGTTCCTATCGAAGTTGTTGTTGTTCGGGCTGAAGGAGACAGGGAAGACGTTCTCCCGATCACCGCGCTCGCCGATGCCCCGGTTGTCCTGGGCGATGCCGCCCGTGCTGTCGTCGACGCCGTTGGCCAGGCCGTCCTTGACGATGGGACGGTCGATGTCGCTGTGCCTGCCGTCGGCACTGGCGGCACCGGCGCCCAGGGCGAGCGTGCCGCCGACAGCGGCGGTGCTCAGCGCGAGACCAGCGATGATCTTGTGGAGCTTGGACATGCGTGTCCCCCTTGACAGGATTCAGTATCCCTGAATTTGTTTAGGGCATTTCTGAGAGAAATGTCCTTCGGGCTCTTGATTGAGCCCCAACTTCCTGTGCTGTCATGATTTCCAGCTGGCTGGCGTGACAAACGGTCATCTAAGCCTTTTGATCACTAGTTAGACTCTTATGAACTGACTTAGAGGCATTAGAAGAGAAATGTCTCGATTGACCGATTTCTGGCGGGGGTGATCGCGTTCAGGGCTCGGCCGTGAGACGAAAACGGGGGGTGGCGGCCCGAGCGCCTGGGCATTGTGAGCGTCGTCCCGCCCGCGTTCCGCTGCCGCATGGCCGCGGCCCATCCGGCGAAGCCGGGAAAGGCGTTCTGGAGGGCTGTGCACTGTCCGGAACCTGTGCGCGAGTCTGCCGCTTCCGGCTGTGCGTCTGCGGTGTGCGTCTTGAGGCTGATCACCTGGGGGCTGCGCACCCTGAGGGCGGCCCTGGGCCCCGCCCCGCCGTACGGGAAAAAAGTCAGGGCTCCGGCGAGAGTCTCGCCGGAGCCCTTGTCTCTGCTGGATCGAACGGCCGTTCCCGGAGCGCGTAGTGCTCACGGAGCTTTCGACGCCGCGGGAACGTGACTGCGCCTCAGGGCGCCGTTCTCCTGTCAAGGCGGTGGAGGACGGTGTGGCCGACCGTTTCAGTCATCCCTTCACCTGTCAGGATTCCGATCGGCGCGGTCGTCTCACGGGCCGTCGCCGGCCCCGCCTTCTCAGTTGCAGAAGTTGTTGTTGTTGTTGTTGTTCCAGCAGTTGTTCTGGTTGTTGTTCCACCAGCAGTTGTTGTTCCACCAGCCGTTGTTGAACCAGTTGCTGTTGCGGTTGGTCTTGTCGCTGAAGGCGATCGTGGCGCACGGGCCGACGATGGCGAAGTTGGAGTCGCTGTCCAGGTTGTCGCAGAAATTGCTCTGGTTCCAGAAGTTCTGGTTGTTGTTCCAGCAGTTGTTCTGGTTGTTGTTGCACCAGTTGTTGTTGTTCCAGTTCTCGCAGTTGTTGTTGTTGTTACAGTTGAAGGGAACGAAGTTGTTGTTGTTGCAGGGCATGCCGCCCATACCGAAGCTGCCGTCTCCGCAGCCGGCGCTCGCGGCTGTGGCGCTCATGGCGATCGCGCCCCCCGCGATCGCGGCGCCGAGTGCGAGTCCGGCGAGAACCTTCTTGAACTTGGGCATTGCTGTCCCCCTTGGTAAGGATTGGAAGTCCCCGCATCCTTCGATATTTCTCGGTGGAGATTCGAGAGAAATATCTCTATGGCCCCCCGTGGGCCGGGTTCCTGCGATACGTTGATGTCCGGCGACATCACCCGACAAACGCACCCCTGTAGCCTTTGATCGCCCATTAAAGCTTTATGGTGCGACTTAGAGTAATAAAGGGCGACTTGTCCTAAAATGTCCGATTTCAATGTGGGGTGCCGGATCCGCGGAAGCGACGGCGCGAGCGCGGTGGCAGGCCTGCGAGAGGGAGCAGCCGGGAGGCGCGCGGTCTCGAGCGACGCGTTCGAGGGGCCTTGCGAGAGGCCTCGTGAGAGGGCCTTGGGACGTTTCGAGGGGACATGGAGCGCGCCGTGGCGGGGCGGGCCGGCCCCGGCGTTGGCGGCCCATGGGCGGATTTAGGAGACGCGACCGCGGCTCCGCTTGCGGCGAAGTGGCGTCGCACGACTCCGGAGGCCGGCGGCTGAGGGAAATGGGCCTCGATGACGAGCCCTGGGAGCGGGCGCGGCGCAGAGCGACCGAAATGGGGGAAACGAACAGTGCCCGTGCTCACGAGTGGCGTGGAACTCCACCCCAGGTGAGCACGGGCACATTCATCCGGCGCGATTCATCCGGCACCCGGGCCGGCGGCCCGAGGCTCGGCGCGACCGTTCAGCGCGGCCGCGACGGACGTTGCGAATCAGGGGACGGCGTCGTACGACGGCGTGTAGTCGTCGTGCTCGTAGCCGTACTTCTTCTTCTTCTCCTCTTCCTTCTTCTTGATGTCGGCGTCGACGTCGATGTCGACATCCTTGGTCTTGGCCTCCGGGTTGACCTGGGTGGCCGTGTTCGTGCGCGGGTCGGCCTGCGAGTCCTGGTCCTGCCGGGGCTGGTTGTGCATCTGGTTCCAGTCGGTGGTGTTGGTGTACGGCAGTGTGGAGTTCTGCGACCACTGGGAGTTCCACGGAACCGCGGCGGAGCCGTTCGACGACTTCTGGAACGGCGTGAGGACGAGCGTGAAGTCACGCAGCAGGAACTGGCTCTGGTTCTCCGACTGACGAGCGTGCTGCCACTCGTGGTTCTTGTTCTTGTTCTTGTTCTTGTTCTTGTTACGGCCCTTCTGCCCCTGGGCCTGCCGGTTGGTGTTGTAGTTGCGGTTGTAGCTCGGCCGGACGTAACGGACACCACCGGACGGAGCAGGAATGTATCCGCCCATAACGGTCGCTGCGCCGGCCGTGCCGACGGTGGCGACGCCACCGAGCACGATGGCCGCGCCGCTCAGCGCGGTGCCGAGGGCGAGAGCCCCGGCGATGTTCTTCAACACGGACATCTGGGTGTTTCTCCTCTGAATATCGCGACCCCGGCCCGGTCCCCTGAGGGATCGGGGCGGGTGGTAGTGGATTCGGCGCCGTCGTGTGTGACGCGGCGCGATGCGTTCGCCTGACACCGGCGGCCCTCTCCTCGAAACACGCCGCCGGTGCTCTGCTCTCTCAACTGCTCGCTCGACCGCGGACGGAGCGGCGGACGCGGGTGGCGCCGGTGCCGTGTCTCACGGTCATCCGGTCGCCGCCCGTTCCGCGGGCGGGTGTGTCCGCCGCTCCGCCGATCGAGCGTGTCTCCCGTCGCTCGCGGCTGCGGCTCAGGTGAGGCCGCCGGTCACGAGCGCGGGTGGCCATCGGCCGGTGCGTCGCCCGCCGTGGCCGGGACGTTCACCGAGCCGCTCGTGCGGGTCCCGTCAGCGCACGATCTCCGGCTGGTAGTCGGGGTCGTAGTACTTCTTCTCCTTCTCGATCTTCTTCTCCTTCTCCACGTCCACGTCGATGTCCGCGTCGATGTCCTTCTTCTTGATGCGCGGGTTGACCTCGGTGGCCGTGTTCGTCTTCGGCTGGGCCAGGGAGTCCTGGTCCTGACGCGGGTTGTTGAACTGGTCGCTGTAGCTGTTCGTCCGCGTGTACGGGTACGACTGCGTGTTTCCGTACTGCCAGTTGTACGGAAGCGCCCGCGCGTCGGTGTCCGTCTTCTGGAACGGCGTGAGGACGAGCGTGAAGTCACGCAGCAGGAACTGGTTCTGGGCCTGGTTCTGCCGCTCGTGCTGCCACTGCTTCGTCTTGTTCTTGTTCTTGTTCTTGTTGCCGTTCAGCGCCTTGTTCTTCTGCCGCTGCCCGTTCCGGTTGCGGTTGTAGTTCACGTAGGGGTAGTAGCCACCGCCACCGCCCACGTAGCCGCCCATGACGGTCGTGGCGTTCGCGCTGGTGGCGGCGACAGCGGTACCCAGGGTCACGGCACCACCGGTGAGCGCGGCGCTGATCGCGAGGATCCCGACCAGGTTGTTGAACTTGGGCATTTCATGTCCTCCTTGAAGGATTGTTGCCCCGACACTCCGGCGTTTTCCAAGTCGTTCGGAAAATGCCCTTACTGATGACCCTTGGTGGATCATCCCTGCATTGTCTTGTTTTCCTCGCCGTCCGAGCGACAAACGGCGATCGGCGGCTTTTGCCATTCACTTATCGCTTTATTGGCATCGTTGACACCGATAGGAGTGCTTTAGTCCGGATTGTCATTCATATCCGCATTTCGAAATGTCCGAATAGGGGTGATATTGGCTCTATGTCGCTCTCGTCGAACGGGGTGAACCCGGATGATCGATCCCACGTCCTCCGGGTAGCGGGAGTGCCCGCCGAGGTGACGTGCGAGCGGGGTTATCGTCGAGAAACTCGACGCGAACGAGGCGAACGAGGCGAAACAGGGGAGGACGTGTGGGTGACGAGCCGATTCCGTCGTGGCCCGGCCGGCTCATCGACGTGGGGGGAGCGCGCATCCATGTGCGGACGACCCCGGAGGGGCCGCCCGAGACCGCCGTGTACGTGCACGGCCTGGCGGGCTCGGCGACCAACTGGACCGACCTGATGGGCGAGCTCGCCGACGAGGTGCGCGGGGTCGCGGTCGACCTGCCCGGGGCCGGCTACTCGCCGGAACCCGTGGACGGCGACTATTCGGTCCCCGCCCACGCCAGGGCGGTGGCCGGGCTCGTCGAGGCGCTGGGAGAGGGGCCGGTCCACCTCTTCGGCAACTCCATGGGCGGCGCGGTCTCGGTCCGGGTCGCGGCCACGCGGCCCGATCTCGTCAGGTCGCTGACGCTGGTCTCGCCGGCGCTGCCCGACCTGCTGCCGAGGTATGGGCCGGCGCGGGTCGCGATGTCGGCCGCTCCGCGCCTGGGAGAGCTGGCCGTGCGCTGGCTCAGCGCGCTGCCGCCCGAGCGGCGCGTCCAGGCGACGCTCAGCATGTGTTACGCCGACGCCGGGCGGGTCCACCCGGAGCGGCTGCGTGAGGCGGTGGAGGAGCTGCGCCGCCGCGACGGGCTCCCGCACGCGGGCGCGGCCATGGTCGGATGTGCCCGCGCGATCGTGCGCGAGTACTTCCGCCTGGGCCCGGACAACCTCTGGCGCCATGCCGAGCGGGTCACCGCGCCCACCCTCGTCGTGTACGGCCTGCGCGACCGGCTTGTCCACGCCCGCATGGCGCATCGGGCCGGACGGGTCTTCCGTGACGTGCGACTGGTCACACTTCCGCGCGCCGGTCACGTGGCACAGATGGAGTACCCCGAGCTCGTTGCCCGCGAGGCGCGCCGTCTGCTGGCCTACACGAGGACGCCCCTGCGCCGAACAGCGTGATTGGGGAATGCGGGGCCACCCCGGTTAAGTTGTGAGAAGAGCTTGTGATGGGCCCATGGAGCCGAGCGCGACATTGGCACGAAAACGGGAGTGGAACTGTGTCGTTGCCACCGCTGGTAGAGCCGGCAGCAGAGCTGACGGTTGACGAGGTGCGCCGCTACTCGCGCCACCTGATCATCCCCGACGTCGGCATGGCGGGTCAGAAGCGCCTCAAGAACGCCAAGGTGCTGTGTGTGGGCGCGGGCGGGCTGGGCTCTCCCGCGCTGCTGTACCTGGCCGCGGCCGGGGTAGGGACGCTCGGCATCATCGACTTCGACGTCGTGGACGAGTCGAACCTGCAGCGTCAGGTGATCCACGGGCAGTCGGACGTGGGCCGTCTGAAGGCCGAGTCGGCCGCCGCGAGCGTGCGCGAGATCAACCCGCTGGTCAACGTCGTCATTCACAACGTCGCGCTCACGACCGACAACGTGATGGACATCTTCTCCGGCTACGACCTCATCGTCGACGGCACGGACAACTTCGCCACCCGCTACATGGTCAACGACGCGGCCGTGCTGCTGGGCAAGCCGTACGTGTGGGGGTCCATCTACCGCTTCGACGGGCAGGCGAGCGTCTTCTGGGCCGAGCACGGGCCGTGCTACCGCTGCCTCTACCCCGAGCCCCCGCCGCCGGGCATGGTCCCGAGCTGCGCCGAGGGCGGCGTGCTCGGCGTGCTGTGCGCGTCGATCGGCTCGATCCAGGTGAACGAGGCCATCAAGCTGATCGCCGGCGTCGGCGAGCCGCTCGTCGGCCGCCTGATGATCTACGACGCCCTCGAGATGAAGTACCGAGACGTCAAGGTCCGCAAGGACCCCGAGTGCCCGCTGTGCGGCAAGAACCCCTCGATCACCGAGCTGATCGACTACGAGGCGTTCTGCGGCGTGATCTCCGACGAGGCGCAGCAGGCCGCCGCGGGCAGCACGATCACCGCGGCCGAGCTCGAGGCGATGCGCGAGCGCGGCGAGGACATCATGATCATCGATGTCCGCGAGCCGAACGAGTACGAGATCGTCAACATTCCCGGCGCGGTGCTGATCCCCAAGGGCGAGTTCCTCAACGGCTCGGCCCTGGAGGGGCTGCCGCAGGACAAGAAGATCGTGCTGCACTGCAAGTCGGGCGCCCGCTCGGCCGAGGTGCTCGCGGTCCTGAAGAACGCCGGCTTCTCCGACGCCGTCCACGTGGGCGGCGGCGTGCTGAGCTGGATCAAGACGGTCGACCCCAGCCTGCCGACCTACTGATTCACCACGACCACGGCGACGGCCGCCGCCTCGTCACGAGGCGGCGGCCGTCGCCGCGTTGAGCGCCCTTATGCGCGTTTGTCCGGAGTGACGCTGAGACCGCTGGGTGCGACGATGCGCTGCAGGTTCTCGACGTACGCGGTGAACGCCGCCCGTCCCTTGTCGGTGAGCTTGAACCACGTCTTGGGCCGCTTGCCCACGTAACCCTTGCGCACGGCGACGTAGCCGGCGGCCTCCAGCGCGCTGCCGTGCTTGGACAGGACCGAGTCGCTGACGCCGACGGTGTCGCGCACGAACCCGAACTCGGCTTCCTGCGCGGCGGCGAGCAGCGAGACGATCTGCAGGCGGGCGGGGGCGTGGATGACCGGGTCGAGCTCCATCAGCGACCGCTCTCCACTCGGCGGGCCATCCGGTCCGAGATCCACCGCGCGACGAAGGGCCCGGTCGCGGCCATGAACACCGTCATGGCGAGGGCGCCGTACGTCCGCCCGTAGGGCACCTCCGCGAAGGTGAGCCAGAACGTCAACGCGATGTCGAGCGCGATGGAGCCGACGAGCCACACCGCGAAGGCGACGGAACCGGACCCCGTCATCAGGCTGCGGTGCGCCGCCATCCTGCGCCTGCGCACCATCAGGAAGGCCAGGATGGCCAGACCGGCGAGTAGTACGAGCCCGCCACCGATCATGACCGGGATCGGGGTGCCCGGCTCGGTGACGAACTGGCCGCCGGTGACGAACACGCCGACGCCGGTGGTGTACCAGTGGGGGAACCAGGGCTCCGACCGCAACGCCTTCGCCTGGGTCTGCCGGATCGTCGCCAGGCTCTGTGCCGCTTCCTCGGGGTTCATGGGGGGCTCCTCTCGCCGCTCTTTCCATCTAGGAAAGTACTTTCTACTTTCCGTAGCGTCAAGTACTTTCCGGAGGCATTTGTGGGGATGACGGGTGGTAGGTCGCGTTAAGGTCACTGGAGGAGGGAGGCCGTGACGGGAACGGAGGCGCAGTGGGCGAGACGCGGACCTGGCCGGCCGTGGCCGTGGCCACCGCGATCACCGTCATCTGCGCGATCGCCGGCGGTATCGCGGCCAGCGCCGCCGTCGCCGAACTGACCCGAGGGCCGAGCGCCGCCGAGCTGCGCGAGGCCCGGGCGGCGGAAGTGGCGCTGCGGTGGGAGCGCTGGCCGGCCGGCCGGATCTTCCCCGCCACCCTGCCCTACACGAGTGAGCAGGGCGGGCGTGAACAGGCGCGGCGGGTGGGCATCTCCCCGCGTACGGACTGCCGCGGCGCGGTCGACTCGGCCATCGCCGGCCAGATGAAGGACGCCGGCTGCCGGGCGATCCTGCGGGCCACCTACCTCGACGCCCTCCAGGGCATCGTGGTGACGATCGGCGTGGCGGCCTTCCCCGACGAGCTCAAGGCGCGCTCGGCCATCCCCATCTTTCCCGGCGACGGGTCGGCCGCCCCCGGGCTGCGCGCCCTCGCGTTCCCCGGCACCGTGACCGACCGCTTCACCGCGAGCGGACGCCAGTCGCTGGTCCTGCGTGCGGTCGGGCCGTACCTCGTGATGACGACGGCGGGGCAGATCGACGGGCGTCCGGCCCGTGCGCTCGGGGAGCAACGGGAGACGATGTTCTCGTTCACCGAGGACCTGGCCGAGGAGGTGGCCGCGAGCCTCACCGCCCCGGCGTCGCCCGACTGCGCGGCCAAGGAGTGGCAGTGCTGACCGCGCTCCGGCGCAGGGCCCTCGCCGCGTCGGCCGCCGCGGTGCTCGCCCTGTCCGGCGGCACGTTTCTCGTCCCGGTCCCGGCCGGCGCCGACGACGTACGGCTCAGCCAGCAGGACGTGCTGCGCACCCTCGACGTCGACGACGCCTGGCGGCTGACGAAGGGCGCCGGCGTCACCGTCGCGGTCCTGGACTCCGGGGTCGACCCCGATCACCGCGACCTCGCCGGGTCGGTCGTCACCGGGAGGGACTTCACCGCCGGCGCCAACCCGCGGGGGGTGCAGCCGGTGCGCCTGCACGGCACCTACATGGCCTCGCTCATCGCCGGGCACGGGCACGGCCCGGACGGCGCCGACGGCATCATCGGCGTCGCGCCGGAGGCGAGGGTGCTGTCCGTGCGCGTGATCCTGGAGGACGAGGAGCCCGGGTTCCGCACGTTCAACTCGGACGCCCGTTACGAGGCCGTGGTCGCCAAGGGCATCCGGTACGCCGTGGACCACGGCGCCGAGGTCATCAACATGTCGCTGTCGAAGGACATGCCGACGAAGGACGAGCGTTCGGCGATCGCGTACGCGATATCCAAGGGCGTCGTCCTCGTCGCCGCGGCGGGCAACGAGGGCGCGGGCAAGCGGACCGCGCCGTACTCCTATCCGGCGGCGATCCCCGGGGTGATCTCGGTGGCCGCCGTCACGTCCACGTTGCGGCGCGCCTCGTTCTCCAACCGCAACTCCTCGGTGATGGTGGCCGCCCCTGGCGTCGACGTCCTCGGGGCCGGGCCGGGCGACGAGTACTGGGTCGGCCGGGGGACATCCCAGGCGACCGCGCTCGTCTCCGGCGTCGCCGCGCTGATCAAGTCGCGCCACCCCCGCATGTCGCCCGCCCTCGTCGCGCAGGCGCTCACCTCGTCGCCGGACCACCGGGGGCCGTACAACATCGGCACCGGGTTCGGGGTGGTCAACGCGTACCGGGCGCTGAGCGTGGCGGCCACCCTCTCCCGCCATCGCACGACGGCGTCGGGATCGGGCGTGCAGAGCCCCTCGCGTCCCGTCCGTTCGTCCGCGAACGACCACGACCCCATCGTGGTCGTACGGCGCGACACGGGGACGATCCTCCTCTACGGCGGCATCGCGCTCGGCGCCTTCTCCGGCTCGGGCGCGGGCCTGGCCGTCCTGCTCGTGCTCGCGCGGCGGGCGCGCAGACGGCAGGAGGAGAACGACGCGCTGCCGCCGGCTCCTTGGCCGACGAGGCTGCCGACGTAGCATCGGAGTATGCCGCCCGAGCAGCCCCGCATCCCGCCGACGGCACGGACGCCGTCCGGCCTCCGGCAGGCCGGGCTCCGGCAGGCCGGGCTCCGGCAGGCCGGGCTCAGGCGGGACAGCCTGCGGGGAGACGGCCGGACGGCTCCGGGGGCACTGCCACTCGGCGCGTCCGCCCGCCGGACCCGGGCACGGACCTGGACGGGGTCGAAGGGGCGGACCGCCGCCGCGGAGGCGGCCAGGGAACGGGCCGAGCTCGAGCGCGGCATCCGCTTCCGCTCGCTCTACCTGACGATCATGGGCGTCGTCCTCGCCGTCGCCGCGGTCAACGTGCTGCTGGGGTCGGTCGGGTTCATCAAGGAGAACAGGTCCAGGCCGCTCACCGACGCCGAGCGCGCCCGCTATGTGGCCGAGGACGTCGCCAGACGGTGGCGTGCCTGGCCCGCCGGGATGGTCTTTCCCGAGGAGCTTCCGTACACGGCGCTCGGCCGCGCGCAGCAGTACGCCCGCCGGGTCGGCATCGCCCCCGAGGCGGCGTGCGCGGCGGCGGTCGACGCGCCGGTGGCGTCCGTGCTGCGCAGACACGGCTGCCGGGCCATGCTGCGCGCCACCTACGTCGACCAGACCTCGACGTTCGCCGTCACCGTGGGCGTCGCCGTGCTGCCGGGCGAGCAGGCCAGGACCGACGCGGCGGGCGAACTGCCGGTGGACGACCGGGTGGGCGTACGGCCGATGGCCTTCCCCGGCACGGTCACCGACACCTTCGGCGCGGCCCAGCGCCAGCGCACCGGATGGGTGGGCGCGGGGCCGTACATCGTCTTCTCCGCAGTGGGGTACACCGACGGTAGGACGCGTGCCTCCGTCCCCCTGGAGGAACAGGTGAACAGCGAGATGTGGCCCGTGGCCGAGACCGTGGCCGGGCGCATCGCGCGTGCCCTCGCCGAGCCCCCGGACGTCCCCCGCTGCACGCAGGGGAACGTGTGCTGAGGCCGGCCTCCGTCTGCGCGGCGCTGACGGCCGTCCTCCTGGGAACAGGGCCGGCGGCCTGGGCCGCGGCGCCGGGCGGTGAGGACGGGCAGTGGGCGCTCCACGCCGTCAACGCCGCCGCCGCGTGGAAGGTCAGCAAGGGCGCGGGCGTGACCGTCGCCCTGCTCGGCGGCGGGCAGCCCGACACCGGTGTGCCCGAGCTGAGCGGCCGGGTCGAGCGGGGGCCGGACATGACGGGCACGACGTTCGACGACGAGACGGTGAGACCGGGCGACGACGTGACCGCGCTGGCCTCGGTGATCGCGGGAAACGGGCGCGGCGGGGGGATCTCCGGGGTCGCGCCGCAGGCGCGGGTGCTGTCTTTGCCCGTGACGGCGGCGGGGCCGGCGCAGGGCGGCTCCGCCGGTCCCGAGGGCCCGGCGCGGGAGACGCAGGACAGCCCTCTGGCCCGCGGCATCCGCTACGCGATCGGCCGGGGGGCCAAGGTCATCTGCCTGCCCGTCCCGGCGTACGGCGTGGACCGCGTGGAGCGGGACGCCATCTCCTCGGCGCTGGCGAGGGGAGTGGTGCTCGTGGCGGCGGTGGGGGACGCGGGCAGGTCGCCCTACGCCAGGCAGAACGGCACCTCCTACTGGGCGTTCCCGGCGGGCTACCCCGGAGTGGTGGGGGTCGCCGCCGTCGACCGCCGGGGCGCCAAGACCGCCGGCAGCAGCGACAACCTCTCGGTCCTGGTCGCCGCGCCCGGGGACCGGGTGCCCGTCGCTCTCGCCGGGGGCCGCTATGGGACGGTGTCGGGGACCGGAGTGGCCAGCGCGATCGTTGCGGGAACTATCGCGCTAATTAAGGCGAAATATCCTGATCTGCCGCCGGAATTGGTGTCGCGTGCTCTGACGTCGACCTCCCGTCCCCACCCGCCGTCGGGCTACGACGACAAAGTCGGATTCGGAGTGGTGGACGCGGCGGCGGCCCTGCGAAAGGCCGGGGAGCTGACCGGATACGGCCCCGCCTCCGCGGTGCGGGACGACGCGCACTTCGGCAGGGGCCCGGTCTCGCAGGGGCCCGCGCGCCCGGGACCGGATCCGGTTAGGCTCTGGATCTACGGCATCGCCGTTCTGCTCGGAATCGGCGGTTTTTGTGCCGCCGCCGTCGCGCTCATCCGCCGGTGATCACATGTTGGCCGCCGTTTCGCTGCATTTCGGACGCGGTACTCCCGATGTTCCTGTTTCCGGTGACACAGCCGGGTCAAGTTTCGCTAAGGTCGCGGCTCATGGGGTACGAGCTGCGCGTAGAGCGTGAGGCACCGCTCGCCTACGCCGAACTCGCGAGCGTTTCGGCGCAGGCCGGATTCGAGCTGCGCGGGTCGCACGAGGCGAGCGAGATCGTCGCGCGCCACGGCGACTCCGTGCACCCGGTCGCGACCTGGTCGGGCCGGCTCTCCGGTCAGCCGGGATCGGACTGGCAGGTCGCTCAGCTGGCCCGTCTCACCGACCTCATGGGGGCCCGGCTCGTGGGCGAGGACGGCGAGGCGTACGGCATCAGGAACGGGGTCGTCGAGCAGATCAACGGATCGTCGGTCTACGAGTTCGGCAAGCTCGAAGAGATCCTCGCCGCCGGGCCGACCGAGTGGAGCGCTTGAGAGACGGCCGCGGCCAGCCGCCGCCGTACGCCGAGCGGGTGCTCGACCTGGTCGAGCGGATCCCCCGCGGCAGGGTGATGTCCTATGGAGACGTGGCCGAGTATCTCGGCGAGGGCGGCCCCCGGCAGGTCGGCCGCGTGATGTCGCTGTGGGGCGGGGCCGTGCCGTGGTGGCGGGTGATCCACGCCGACGGCACCCCCGCGGCCGGTCTCGAGGCCGAATGCCTGGCGCGGTGGCGTGAGGAGGGCACTCCGGTCCGCGGCGCGCGGGCCGACATGCGCGCGGCCCGCTGGGACGGCCGCGACTGACCGCCGAATCGCCTGCCTGATCCCTAACCGGATGAATGACAAACCGCTGTGTGATCGGTCGGACCGGCGCCCCTCCCCCGGCGTAGTGCTGCTCGTCACCCCGTGCCACAGGGGTGTCACACGGCGATTCCCAGGAAATCCACAGGCTTGCGCGAGTCAGATCTGGCAGTGTTCTGAGGGCATTACCATTTTCTGAACACAGGTCTGGCGAAGGGTGGTGCCTCCCGTATGACACCCGCACCCACGAGCGACGCCGTCGCTGAACGACTGCGGGCTGTCCAGGAGCTTTACGACCGGGGCGAGCCGATCGACGCGCTGGTCGCGCTCGTGCGCGCGGAGGGGCTGAGCCCCGCGCAGCGCCGGGAGGTCGACCGCGAGGCGATCGCCGGTCCCCTCGGTCTGCGCCTCGACGCCGCAGCCAAGCGCGGGCCCGCCCGCCGCCGCCAGACCATCGACGCGCTCCGGCCGTATCTCGCGGAGGTCGATCCGAAGGTCAAGCGGGAGCTGCCGGTCGGGCGCCGGGTCGCCTGCCACCTGATCGAGACGCAGGACCCGGGCGAGCTCGCCGAGGGCGACGCGCTGGTCAAGCTCGCCGCCGCCGCGGCCGAGCCGTCCCGCCGGGTCCGGCGGGGCCTGCGGTGGTACGCCGACCTGCCGGTCGAGGTCGGCGACCCCTCGCTGCTGCGCCTGCGGGCGGCCGACCTCGTGCCGGTCACGCAGATCGACGACATCACCTGGGTGGGCAACCGCCTGAGGGTGACCGGGCACGCCTACATCGCGGGCCTGTCGGTCCGCAGCGGCCGTTTCAACCGCGCCACCGTCGTGCTGCACGGTCCCCGCTGGCTGCCCCGGGTCACGATGAGGACCCGCAGGACCTACCGCCCCGAGGCCACCCACGCCGCCCGCGAACCCGGATGCAACTACGACTGGGCCGGCTTCACGGCCGAGCTGCATCCGTTCTCCCTGCGCTGGCGCGCGGGGGTGCGGGCCCTGGTGCGCGGCACGAAGCGGGTGCTGCGCCGCCGCCACACCGTCCAGGACACCACCACCTGGCGGGCCGAGATCGTGATCTGGAGCCGCGCCGCCCGCGCCAAGGGCGTGCTGCGCGGTCCCGTGATCGGCCGCACCGAGCGCCCGGCGGGGCTGCAGGTGCGCCCGCGCTGGTGGGTGCGGCCCGTGTGGACCTCCGACAAGGCGCTGCAGGTGGTCTACCAGCCGACCCGCGCTCAGCTCACCGATGTGCAGCTGAACGGCGACAACATCGAGCTCACCGGCTTCCTGCCGGGCCGGCCGATCACCAAGGGCAAGGCCCGCGTCGGCGGGCACCGCATGTCGGCCGACTTCGCCCCGGTCGAGGGCGGCAGCCGTTTCTCGCTGTCGCTCGCGGTCGGCACCCTGCTCAACGCCGAGTCCCGGCGGCTGTGGGTCGAGCCCAAGGGCGACCCGGCCGCGGCCGTGATGCTGGAGGGCGCGGAGGAGACCCGCCTGCTCGTCGGCGATCGCGAGGTCACGGTGCAGGGCGACCGGCGCGACCGCGTCGTCATCTCGGGTCACAAGATCCTGCCTGTGATCACCTCGGCCGAGTGGCACGACGAGTCGATCACGCTCACCGGCCGCTACCCCGACCCCGACCAGGGTCCGCGCGACCTGGTGCTGCGGCATCGGGGCGGGCTCACGATCCGGACGCCGCTGGAGCGCGACGGCGAGCGGTTCACCGTACGGCTGTCGCCCGGCGCGATGCCGCGCTTCGGGTCGGCCGTGCCGCTGGCCGAGGGCACGTGGAACATCTCGGTGGCCCCGCCCGGCAGGTACGGCCCCGCCATGGTGCCCGCCCGGTTCGACCACGCGGGCCTCGACGTGCTGGACGAGGGACCGAGGGCCATCGGCGGCCGGGTCTACCGGTTCGTCGCCACTCGCTACGACGTGCCGGTGCTGGTCGCGGCCGAGGATCGTCCGGGCGACGAGCGGAGCGCGGCGGGTGTGTGGGCGCTCAGCCGCACCTTCTACCCCGCCGAGCGCGCCAGGCCCCTGCGCGAGGCGACGGTCTACGTCTCCTTCGACGGCCGCGCGTACTCGGACAACCCGCGCGCCATCTACGAGGAGCGGCTGCGGCGCGGTGACGAGAGCGAGCACATCTGGGTCGTCAGGGACGGCGCGTTCGTGCCGCCGGGCTCGCACGAGCTGGGGCTCGGCGACGGCGTGACGCCCACGGTGGTCCGCGAGGGCAGCCGGGAGCACTACGAGGCGCTGGCACGCGCCCGCTACATCGTCTCCAACGGTTTCCTGCCGCAGTGGTTCCGCACCCGTGAGGACCAGGTGTGCCTGCAGACCTGGCACGGCACGCCCGTCAAGCACATCGGCCGCGACCAGGCCCACATGAAGCGCGAGCCCCGGCCCCCGGTGTGGCACCGCCAGGCCGTGGAGGTGCGCGGCTGGGACGTGCTGCTGTCGCAGAGCCCGTGGGCGTCGTCCGTGCTGCGCAAGGCCTTCGGCTACGAGGGCGAGATCCTGGAGGCCGGCTACCCGCGCAACGACGTCCTCGTCTCCGGCGAGCGCGACGCCCTGGCGGCGGAGATCCGGCGCAGGATCGGCATCCCCGAGGGCAAGCGGGTCGTCCTGTACGCACCGACCTACCGCGACTACGACCGCAGGAACGCCGCGGTCAAGCTCGACCTGGCCGACGCGAAGCGGGCACTCGGCGCCGATCACGTCGTGCTGGTGCGGGGGCACATGATGCAGGCCTTCCCGCACGTGAACGCGCAGGGCGGCTTCGCGATCGACGTGACGACCTACCCCGACACCGCCGATCTCCTGCTGATCGCCGACGTGCTCGTCACCGACTACTCGTCGGTCATGTTCGACTTCGTGGCGACCGGGCGGCCGGTCGTGCTGTTCACGCCGGACCTGGCCAAGTATCGCTCCTCGCGCGGCCTGTACCTCGACCTGGAGTCGCAGCGCCCGGGTCCGCGCCTGGAGACCTCGCCCGAGGTCGTGGAGGCCCTGCGGAACATCGACGCCGTGACCGCCAAGCTGGCCGACCGTTACGCGTCCTTCGTGCGGACCTACGCGCCGCACGACAACGGCAAGGCCACCGCCCGCGTCATCGATCACGTCTTCACGTCCTGACCGAGATCGAGAATGTCGTGGATCGCGAGGTAGGGGTGTCGGACGGGCGAGGTTCGCAGGGGACGAGACCAGGCATGCGGCCATATGGGCGGATGCTCGTGCTGGCCGCGGTCGTTCTTCTCGTGGACCAGGCCTCCAAGTTCTGGGCGACGTCCGCGCTTTCCGACGGTCAGACCATCACGGTGATCCCGCAGCTGATCCGATTGCGGTTGTTGCTGAACGCCGGCGCCGCCTTCTCGACCGGCGAGGGGGTGACGTGGGTGTTCACCCTGACGACGGCCGTCGCGGTCGCCGGCATCCTCTACGTCGGGCGGCGGCTGCGGTCGCCGGCCTGGACTCTCGTGCTGGGTGCGTTGCTCGGGGGCGCCACATCCCATCTGCTCGACCGCCTCTTCCGCCCGCCCGCCTTCGCCCAGGGCCATGTGGTGGACTTCATCGACTACGGCGGCCTGTTCGTCGGCAACGTCGCCGACATCGCGATCGTGGGGGGCGGCGCCTTCCTGCTGCTGCTGAATCTGCGCGATGTCCCTCTCGGGGGTGTGCCCGACAAGGGACGTCCATCCGCGTAGGAGAACCGCCGCGGCGGTTCTCCTCCTCACCGGTGAGCCTTCTACGCCCCGGGCCCTTCTCCACGCGGCCCGGGGCGCGGCATGTCGCCCCGGCGCCTGGCGGGATCCTGTCGGCATGTGTCGCCAATGCCCCTGGGAAGGCATGTGGCCGTCTGATTGGCTCTCTGCCGCGGGTTCGCCGTCGCCATCAGCGGTGCCGGCCGTCTGCTCGCGCCATCACGACAGCCATGTGAGAGAGCCGCACGATCATGAGTCTTGTCATGCCGATCCTGATCGGCCTCGTCTACGCCGTGCTGATGTCGCTGATCCCCGAACCGCACCGCCGTCGCTTCAACGCCGTCATGGTGGCCGGAGCGGGGGCCGCCTACCTCAGTGGCGGGGGGCTCGGCGGCTGGGAGTTCCCCTTCACCGCGCTCGTCGCGTACTGCGCCTATCGCGGCCTGGAGTCGTGGACGTTCATCGGGATCGCCTGGCTGCTGCACACCGGATGGGACATTCTCCACCACCTCAAGGGCAGCCCGATCATCCCCTTCGCCCACGACTCGTCCTTCGGCTGCGCCATCTGCGATCCCGTCATCGCCCTGTGGTGCTTCTGGGGCGGTCCCTCGCTCATCGGCCTCGTCCGGGCCCGCGTCACCCGGCCCCGCACCACGGACGTGGTTCCTCTTGACGAGTAGTGCTCTCTGGGTGAGCTGCTCGCCTGAGCGAGACGCCCGGCGCACGGAGACCTCAGGCCTGGTTCGTCGGCAGCACGACGACCTGACGGAGGTTGACGTGTTTGGCCCTGCTGACCGTGTAGCCGATCAGGTCGGCGATCTCCTCGGCGTTAAGGGGCGTGATGACCTGGAACATGCCCGCCAGCTGTGCCCCGAGCTCCGGGCTGTCGACGTGGTCGCCCAGCTCCGTCGCCGTCAGGCCCGGCTCGATGTTGGTCACCCGCACGCCGCGCGGGCCGAACTCGGTGCGCAGGAGTGTGGACAGGTGGGTGAGGGCGGCCTTGGTCGCCCCGTAGACGGCGTAGCCGGGGAAGACGGCGTGGGCGCCGATCGACGAGACGTTGACGAGGTCGGCCGTTCTGCCGTCCGCCGCCGCAGCGAGCAGGTCGGTGGTGAAGGCCCGGATGATCCGCAGGGCGCCGGCGAGGTTCGTGTCGAGCATCCGCGTCCACTCGTCGATGCGGCCGTCGTCGATCGGATTGGGCAGCATCACGCCCGCGGCGTTCACCACCAGGTCCACGGGCCCGAGTTCGGCGTGGATCCGGTCCACGGCGGCGGTCACGTTGTCGTCCCGAGTGATGTCCGCGGTCACGGCCAGCGCGGTGCCGCCGTCGGCTGCGATCTTCCGGGCCAGGTCCTCCAACCGGTCGGCGCGGCGGGCGAGCAGCGCGACCTTCGCGCCGGAGGCGGCCAGCAGCCGCGCCGTCGCCTCTCCCATGCCGCTGGCGGCCCCGGTTACCACGGCGACGCGTCCGGCCAGGTTCTCGTAGCTCATTGTGACTCCTTCGCGTTCGAGGTTGACGAGAGCCACTCTGGCGGGGCGGGGCGGGCCTACCCAGGCCACGCCTTTTCCTGGTAACGGCAGTACTAGTCTTGTGCGTCATGGATGGTGATCTGGGACGGTTCCTGCGTTCTCGCCGGGCCCGGATCCGGCCGGAGGACGCGGGGCTCCCGGCACACGGACGGCGGCGTGTCAGCGGGCTGCGGCGCGAGGAGGTCGCGCTGCTCGCGGGCGTGAGCGCCGAGTACTACATCCGCCTGGAGCAGCAGCGCGTACGCAACGTCTCGGACGAGGTGCTCGACGCGGTCGCCCGGGTGCTGCGCATGGACGGCACCGAGCGGGCACACCTGCGCCGCCTTCTGCGCCCGCCCGAGGACCGGCGGGCTCCTGCCTCCCAGGTCCGGCCCGGAGTGCGGATGCTCCTGGACGCGGCCGACAGCGTGCCGGCGTTCGTCCTCGGCCCCCGGATGGACGTGCTCGCCTGGAACGCCCTCGCCGACCGGATCACCGGCTTCTCGGCCATGCCCGAGGGTGAGCGCAACATGGCCCGTCAGACGTTCCTGTCGCCGCGTGCGCGTTCGCTCTACCGCGACTGGGCGACTGTGGCCGCCGAGATCATCGCCCATCTGCGCCTGTACGCCGGGAGGCACCCCGACGACCCCCTGCTGGGCCCGCTCGTCGCCGACCTGTCCGCCGACCCGGACTTCGCCCGCCTGTGGGAGGAGCACCGGGTGGCCGAGAAGACCTTCGGGGCCAAGCTGCTGCGGCACCCGGAGCTCGGAGACCTGGACTTCGCGTACGAGACCCTGGCTCTGCCGGGCGACCCCGACCTGCTGGTGGTCATGTACACCGCCGATCCGGCCTCCCCGACCGGCCGCACGCTGGCCCGGCTCCGGCAGGACCAGGGCCTGAGCGTGCGGGGCTGATCCGCCCAATCGTGTCACGGACTGGGCGTTCGGGCACGATCTGCCTCAGTGATCTGGTGGAATGCTGTGCTGTGAGTGGTCAGAACTACCGGTTGGTGCGTCGTGGGGGCGTGGGACGCCGAGCGGCCCCGGTGCTGGACGAACATCAGCGCGCCGTCGTCGAGCACAAGAGCGGACCCCTGCTGGTGCTCGCCGGGCCGGGCACCGGCAAGACCACCACGATCGTGGAGACCGTCGTCGACCGGGTGGAGCGCCGCGGCGTGGACCCCGAGCGCGTGCTCGTCCTCACCTTCAGCCGCAAGGCCGCCGGTGAGCTGCGCGAACGTATCACGGCCCGGATGCGCAGGACCACCAGGACGCCGCTGGCCCTCACCTTCCACAGCTACGCGTACGCGCTGCTGCGCCGGGAGGCGGTGCTGGCCGGCGAACCCCCGCCGCGGCTGCTCACCGGGCCCGAGCAGCTGCTGGAGATCCGGCGGCTGCTACACGGCGAGCTGGAGGACGGCGCGCGGCACTGGCCCCCGGACATGCGGGAGCTGCTGAAGACCCGGGGGTTCGCCGAGGAGCTGCGCGACTTCCTGTCCCGGGCCGCCGAGCGCGGCCTGTACGGCGATGCGCTGGTGCGGCTGGGGCGCGAGCACGGCAGGGCCGACTGGGAGGCCGCCGGCCTGTTCTCCTTCCGCTACCAGGACCGGTTCGACCTCGACCCGGTGCCCGCGCTGGACTACTCGGAGCTGATCCGGGAGGCGGCGGGCCTGCTGACCGACGGCGAGGTGCGGCGGCGCGAACGGGCGGCCTATGACATGGTGCTGGTCGACGAGTACCAGGACACCGACCCGGCGCAGGAGTTCCTGCTCGGGCAGCTCGCCGGGGACGGCCGCGACCTCATCGCCGTGGGCGACCCCGACCAGTCCATCTACGGCTTTCGCGGCGCGGACGTGCAGGGCATCCTGCGGTTTCCCGAACGGTTCCCGGCCCCGGACGGACGGGACGCCCCGGTGATCGCGCTGCGCGTGTGCCGCCGCAGCGGCCCGGCCCTGCTGGAGGCCTCGCGCCGCGTCGCCTTCCGCCTCCCGGCCGTACCGGGCCATGAGAACAAGACCGGAGGCCATCGCGATCTGATCCCCGTCGGGGACGCCGACCCGGGCGAGGCGAAGGTCCTGGTGGCCGGCAGCGCGAGCCAGGAGGCCGCGGTGGTGGCCGACACCCTGCGCCGTGCCCACCTGCTCGACGGGGTGCCGTGGTCGCGCATGGCGGTCCTCGTGCGCAGCGCCGTACGGCAGCTGCCGATGCTGCGCCGGGCGCTGGTGTCGGCCGGGGTGCCCGTCGTGGTCGCGGGCGACGAGCTGCCGCTCGTGCAGGAGCCCGGCGTCCGGCCGTTGGTCACGCTGCTGCGGGTGGCGGTCTCGCCGTCGGCGCTCGACGTCGCGACCGCCGAGGAACTGCTGACCGGCCCGCTCGGCGGCACCGACATGATCGGCGTACGACGGCTGCGCCGCGCCCTGCGGATCGCCGAGCACGAGGCGGCCGTGGCGGAGTCCGCGAAGGAGGACAGCGGGCAGCCGGCCCTGCCCTTCACCCTCCACTCGTCGGACGAGCTGCTGGTCGCCGCGCTGCTCGACGCCCGCGAGCTCGGCGGCGTCGAGCCGCACGTGGCGGCCCCGGCCGAACGCCTCGCGCGGCTCATCGCGATCGCCCGCGAGGCCGTACGGCACGGCCGGGGCGCGGAGGAGACGCTCTGGGAGATCTGGCAGGCCAGCGGGCTCGCGGAGCGCTGGACCGAGGCCAGCCTCGCGGGCGGGGCGCGGGGCGCGCAGGCCGATCGCGACCTCGACGCGGTCGTCGCGCTGTTCGACCACGTGGCCCGTTTCACCGACCGGCTGCCCAAGGCCGGAGTCGAGGTCTTTCTCGACGACCTGACCTCTCAGGAGATCGCCGGCGACACGCTCGCCGAGTCCGCCCCCGAGGGTGAGGCCGTACGGATCCTGACCGCGCACCGGTCGAAGGGCCTGGAGTGGGACGTGGTCGTGGTCGCCGGCGTACAGGAGGGCCTGTGGCCCGACCTGCGCCTGCGCGGATCCCTGCTGGGCACCGAGGCCCTCGTCGAACTCGTCTCGGGCTCCGAGGCGGCCACCGAGAAGGTGACGGCCGCGACCATCACCTCCAAGCTGCTCGCCGAGGAGCGGCGGCTGTTCTACGTCGCGGCGACCCGCGCCCGCAGGAGGCTCGTCGTCACCGCCGTCGGCGGCGAGGACACCGACGAACGGCCCTCCCGGTTCCTCACCGAGCTGCTGCCGCAGGGGGTCGCCCCGGCCACCACCGACGACCGGGCCCGGTGGCTGAGCATGTCCGCGCTCGTGGCGGACCTGCGTTCCGTCGTGTGCGACACCGACAGGCCCGAGCCGATGCGCCGGGCGGCCGCCGGGCACCTCGCCCGGTTGGCGCAGGCCGGGGTGCCCGGCGCGAACCCCCGCGAGTGGTACGCGCTGACGCCGATCAGCGACGACCGGCCGCTGGGCTGGCCGGACGACGTGGTGCAGATCTCGCCCTCGGCGGTGGAGAGCTTCACCAGGTGCGGGCTGCGGTGGGTGCTGGAGACGGCGGTGGGCGCGCGCGACACCAGCGTCGTCCAGAGCCTCGGGACCGTGGTCCACGCGATCGCCGTGCTGGCGACGCAGGACGGCAGCGACCTGTTCGGGCGGCTGGACGACGTCTGGGACCAACTGGACTTCGGCGGCGTGTGGTTCAACCGCAAGCAGCGCCTCGTCGCCGAGCAGATGGTCGAACGGTTCGTGCAGTGGCACAAGAACAACGACCGCGATCTCGTCAGGACCGAGGAGGCGTTCACCGTCGAGATGCCGGAGATCGGCGTACGCATCAAGGGCCGGGTCGACCGGGTCGAGCGCGACGGGAACGGCCGGGCGGTCATCGTGGACATCAAGACCGGCACCTCCAAACCGAAGGACGGCGAGATCGACAGGCACCCGCAGCTCGGGGTGTACCAGCTCGCCACGACGCTGAAGGCGTTCGAGAAGCTCGGCCTGACCGAGCCGGGCGGCGCCTCGCTCCTGCACGTGGGCAAGGCGGCGGGGACCAAGGAGGCCAAGGAGCAGGTGCAGGGGGCGCTCACGGACGACCCGGAGCCCAAGTGGGCCGAAGAACTGGTGAAAACCGTGGCGACGGGCATGTCGGCGAAGGTGTTCCAGGCCACTGTCAACGACGGCTGCCGCACGTGCGCGGCCAGAATCGCCTGCCCGGTGAACGACAAGGGGGGCCAGGTGTGCTGACGCCGGGGCAGCTCGCCGAACGGCTGGACATCCGCACTCCCACCCCGGAGCAGGCGGTGGTCATCGAGGCGCCCACGGAGCCGATGGTGGTCGTGGCGGGCGCGGGGTCCGGCAAGAGCGAGACGATGGCCGGACGGGTGGTCTGGCTCGTGGCCAACGGCGTGGCCAGGCCCGAGCAGATCCTCGGCCTCACCTTCACCCGCAAGGCGGCCGCCGAGCTCGCCGAGCGGGTGCGTCAGCGGCTGGCCGGCCTGGCGAAGGCCGGCGTCGTCGAGGACGAGCAGGTGCTCGACTCCGAGCCGACGATCTCGACGTACCACGCGTACGCGGCCCGGCTGGTGACCGACCACGCACTGCGGGAGGGGCTGGAGCCCACCATGCGGCTCGTCACTCCCGCCGTCGCCTGGCAGATGGCGGCACGGGTGGTCGGGCGGTACGACGGGCCGATGGACCGGGTCGACTACGCCCCCACCACCGTCACGGCCGCGGTGCTGGAGCTGGCCGGGGAGATGGCCGAACACCTGTGCGGCCCCGAGAACGTGCGTGAGGTCGGCGACCGGCTGCGCGAGCGCCTGGCCGCGCTCACCGGACGGGTCACCAAGGACCAGCGCAAGCCGGTGGACACCCAGGCCGTACGCGAGCAGTTGCTGCCGATGGTCGAGGCGTACGAACGGCTCAAGCGGAGCCGTGAGGTCATCGACTACGGCGACCAGATGGCGCTGGCCGCGCGGATCGCCAGCAGGCATCCGGAGGTCGGGATGTCGGAGCGGTCCCGGTTCTCGGTCGTCCTGCTGGACGAGTACCAGGACACCAGCCACGCCCAGCTCGTGCTGCTGCGCTCCCTGTACGGAGGGGGCCACCCGGTCACCGCGGTCGGCGACCCCTGCCAGTCGATCTACGGCTGGCGCGGCGCGTCGGCCGGCAATCTGTCCCGGTTTCCCCACGACTTTCCCACGGCATCCGGGGAGCCCGCGCCGGTGCGGCAGCTGTCGGTCAGCTTCCGCAACGGTGAGCGCGTGCTCGACGTGGCGGCCCGGATCCAGGCGCCCCTGCGCCGGGAGGCCCGGCAGGTGCCGGTGCTGGTGCCGGGCGGCAACCGAGCGGGCCGCGGACGGGTGCGATGCGCGTTCCACCGTACGGCCGAGGACGAGGCGGCGTGGATCGCCGGACAGATCGGGGACCTGCTCGGATCCGGGCACGCTCCCGACGGCCTGCCCTGGAGCGAGGGCGAGCGGAGCAAACGCGGCCCCGTCCTGCAGCCGCAGGACGTCGCGATCCTGGCCCGCAAGCGGTCCCAGTTTCCCGCGCTGCGCCGGGCGCTGGAGAAGAGGAACATCCCCGTCGAGGTCGTCGGGCTCGGCGGCCTGCTGACCGTGCCCGAGGTCGCCGACATCGTGGCGACGCTGCGGGTCCTCTACGACCCCACCGCCGGCGACGCGCTGGTCCGGCTGCTCGCCGGGCCGCGCTGGCGGATCGGGCCGGCCGACCTGAAGCTGCTCGGCGACAGGGCCCGCGAACTGAACAGGGAGCTTCGCGGCGGCCGGGATGAGCCGCGGCCACAGGACCCGCTCGACCAGGTCGTCGCCGACCTCGCGGAGGAGCGCGGCAGTCTCGTCGACGCGCTGGACGAGCTGCCGGACCGGCCGGGCTGGCTGGAGGGCTTCTCCCCGGCCGCGCGGGAACGGATGCCCGCGCTCGCCCAGGAGTTGCGCCTGCTGCGCTCCCACACCGGGCAGCCGCTGCCCGATCTCGTCAGCGAGATCGAACGCAGACTCGGCCTCGACGTCGAGGTGGCCGCCAAGGGAGGCAGCCCGCTGGCCGCCCGTGCCGCCCTGGACGCCTTCCTCGACGCGGCCTTCCGCTTCGCCGGCGACTCCGAGGACCCGACGCTCGGCGCGTTCCTGGCGTACCTCAAGGCGGCGGAGACCGAGGAGTTCGGGCTGGACGCGGGACGGGTCGGCGACAGCAACACGGTCAAGCTGATGACGGTGCACGCGTCGAAGGGCCTGGAGTGGCCTGTCGTGATCGTGCCCGGGCTGTCGGAGCTCACGACGAAGGACGGGGCGCCGACGAAGGGCACGCTGTTCCCCGCGGCGCCGGTGACGAACTCACGCTGGACGGAGAACCCCCGCAAGCTGCCGTACCCGCTGCGCGGCGACGCGGCGGACCTGCCGGCCCTTGCCGGGCTGGAGAAGGAGGCGCTGGCCGAGTTCGACGAGCGGTGCCGCGACCGCGACCTGATGGAGGAGCGGCGCCTGGCGTACGTCGCCGTGACCCGGGCGCACTATCTGCTGATCGCGAGCGGCTACCGCTGGGGGACCTCGTCCAGGCCGCTCGCGCCGTCCCGCTTCCTGGAGGAGATCAGGGACGCCGGGGCCGAGGTCGCGGGCTGGGCCGGCGAGGCGGAGGACACGGAAGACGCCGTGAACCCCTTGCTCGCCCAGCCCGCCTCGGCCGACTGGCCGTCGATCGAGGTGCCTGCCGCCGTCGAGGACGGCGCCCGCCTCGTCGAGGAGGCGATGACCGGCGTCGCCCCCGCGGCGGCCGACGACCAGGTCCTGCTCAGCATGCGGGAGTGGGAGCGGATGCGGGCCTGGGCGCGCGACACCGACCTCCTGCTGCGTGAGCGCGAGATGAACCGCCGGCGGGCCGGGGCGGTCGTGGAGCTGCCGTCACGGCTGTCGGTGTCGTCGCTGGTCACGCTGGCCCAGGATCCGGCGGCGTTCGCCCGGCAGGTGCGGCGTCCGGTGCCGCGCAGGCCCGCCCCGCTGGCTCGCAGAGGCACGACCTTCCACCGGTGGCTGGAGTCGCGCTGGGGCCAGCAGCGCCTGATCGACGACCTGGAGCTGCCCGGCGCCGCCGACGAGATCTCGGAGACCGACGTCCAGCTCGCCGAGCTGCAGGAGCGGTTCGAGGAGAGCGAGTGGGCCGCGCGTGAGCCGGTCGATCTGGAGGTCCCGTTCGAGACCATGATCGGAGACCGCCTGCTGCGCGGGCGGATGGACGCGGTATTCCGCGAGGGCGACGGCTACGTGGTGGTCGACTGGAAGACCGGCGAACGGCCGCAGGGCAGGGCAGCCGAGACCGCGTCGGTCCAGCTCGCGGCCTACCGGGTGGCCTGGGCGACGCTGTCCGGGGTGCCGCTGGAGAAGGTCGGGGCCGCGTTCCACTACGTCCGTTCGAACGAGACCGTCCGCCCCGTCGACCTCCTCGACGCGGACGGCCTCACCACCCTCATTCAGCGGGTTCCTGAGGAGTGATCACCGGCTCGTCCTGCTCGAACAGCGCGCTCGTCTCGATCTTGATCTTGAAGGGCCAGGGTAGCTTCAGGACCTCACCCTCCTCCGCCGTGACGATCTTCCGGTACGCCTGCCGGTGATAATCGAAGGGTTCGAGGTCGGAGAGAGGATCGCTCATCAGCGTCACTCTGCGCGGAGACGCCACGGGGTCCACGATCAGGTAGAGCGGCACGCCCGCCCGCGCATAGTCGAGCGGCTTCTCCCGCCAGTCGACCTCTTGGTTGCCGGGAGAGCACACGTCCACGGCAAGCAGGACGCTGCGCCCGTGCACCCGCATCCGATCGAGCCGTTCGGCCTTCTTGGGCAGGACGAGCAGGTCGGGTAGCCGATGATCGAGCATCGGCGGGATGTGGACCGCCCAGTTGCAGAAGAAGCGCCAGCCCTTCGCCATCCCCAGGGGAAGCAGGAGCTTTGAGACCCGGTCGACGACCTCGTTGCTCTCCTCACTCATCCACGGGCTCACGACGACCTGCCCGAGACGAATTTCCGCTCGGTAACCGGCGTCGTTGAGTTGCATGCACAGGTGCAGCACCTCGTCAGGGAGCTCCTGTGGTTCTTCATACTCGTGCTCTTCGGGCTTCCCGGCGTCTGGGGGCTCGTGCTCGTCGGAGACGGGGTCGTCCTGCTTCTGCGGGACGGAGCGGTCGTGCCTGCCGCGCTTGGTCGGCTTGGTGAGGGCCATGTCGTCATCCTCTCCTGCTCCTCCATCGATGGTACGGAAGGTTTCCGGATCGCCACGGAAAGTAACAGGGGGATGATGGGAGGGAGATTCCTGGAAGGGGCGACGCAGGTGAAGGAAAGCCCTACCGGGTGAGGGAAAACCGGGTCTGCCAATCGGTCATAAGTGCCGTACCCGCCGCAAATGTCCCACGATGGGATTGAACTTTTCCGCGAGAGCGATTACCGCGTGTGCGGACACAGTCCGCGGCTGGTGATGATCCCCAGCCGACGTGACCGGAACGTCCGTCAGGCGGAACTGTCCGGCGTGGACGACCCGCTCTCGCTGTCCGTCCGTGGGTGCACGGCCGCCTCGATCAGCCGCATGATGTCGTCCAGGTCGGCCTCGAACTCGATGGCGAGGTCATCAGGCAGGTGGAGCCAGGGCTTGATCCTGGCGTGACCGGGAAGGTCGCCCTCCGGAAGACGGCCGCGACGCCCGCGCGGATCGAGGCTGCCGCTCGTGAAGCGGCCGGAGACCTCGGATGCGACGAAACCGATCACGAAAGTGGTGATCAGGCGCTCCAGCCGGGGCACTTCGCGATCCGGCACCCCGGCCTCGGTGAGCGCGGTGTAGATCGCGTCCACCGCGCGTGCGGCGTCCGGCGTGACGGCGGGCCGGGAGAACAGCAGGGGCGCCGCCCAGGGATGCCGCAGGACCATCGCACGGAAGCCGCGTGCGAGGGCGGCGAGCCCTTCCTCCCACCGCTGGGCCGGCCCCTGGTCCGGGCCCGCGTCCGGTGGCAGGAGCGCCGAGAGCAGGTGCCCGACCATGGCGTCGAGCAGCTCGGCCTTGCCGCTGACATGCCTATACAGCGCCATCGGGGTCACCCCGACACGCTCGGCCACCGCACGCATCGAGACCCCGTCGAGCCCGCGCTCGTCGGCGATGGCCAGCGCCGCGTCCAGAATCTCTTCCCGTCTGCCGCCCACGGGTATACAGTGTAGACGTATACGCCGTATACCCTCCGGAGAGATCGAATGCTCACCGCAGAGAATCTGGTGAAGCGCTACGGTCCGCGCCGCGTGCTCGACGGCTTCG
This sequence comes from Microbispora sp. NPDC088329, assembly GCF_040685655.1. Lineage (NCBI taxonomy): Bacteria > Bacillati > Actinomycetota > Actinomycetes > Streptosporangiales > Streptosporangiaceae > Microbispora > Microbispora sp. NPDC088329. Next base: position 40,360 of record NZ_JBFBIP010000028.1, on the reverse strand, counting down.
ACCTCACGGTCGCGCCCGGCGAGATCACCGGGCTGATCGGCCACAACGGCGCGGGCAAGACCACCTTCGTCGAGGTCGTCACCGGCCTGGTTCGCCCTGACGCCGGGCGTCTTCGTGTCGCCGGGCGTGACGCGCTCCGCGCCGGCCGTGGCGTACGGCGTCTGCTCGGCGTCGCTCCCCAGGAACTCGCCCTGTACAACCGCGTCAGCGTGAGGGAGAACCTGCGGCTGTTCGCGGGACTCGCCGGGCTGAGCGGGCGGCGGCGGACCGTGGAGATCGCCCGTGTCCTGGACGAGCTCCACCTCGCTTCGCTCGCGGACCGGCCCGTCGGCGCCCTGTCCGGCGGTCAGCGCCGCCGCGTCCAGGCGGCCACGGCCATGGTGGGCTCACCGCCGTTGCTCCTGCTGGACGAGCCGACCGCGGGCGCCGACCCGGAGACGCGGGCGGCTCTGCTGGCGGCGGTCAGGACCCGAGCCGAAGCGGGGGCCGCTGTCCTCTACACGACCCACTACCTGCCGGAACTCGTCGATCTCGACGCCACGGTGGCGCTCGCCCGCGCCGGGCGCGTCATCGCGCGCGGCACTCAGCAGGAGCTCACCCGAGGTCTGCCGGGCGAGCTCGCAGTCACCTTCGACGACCCGGCCGAGCCCGAACTGCGCCTGCCGACCACGGATCCCGCCGCCGACCTCGCCGCGCTCCTCGCGTCGGGCCGTACGCCCGCCTCGGTCGACGTTCGGCGCCCCGGCCTGGACGACCTCTACCGCTCGCTGGAAGCCCCGGTCGCAGAAAAGGACGTCTCAGGGAAGGACGTCGCCGGGCAGGACATGGAGGCGCGCGATGCGGCCGAGTGAGTCCGTGCGCCGCATCGGCGTCCTGATACGCCACAACCTGCTGCTGATACGGGGTGAACCCGGCCCGCTCCTGAGCCGGATGATTCTGCCGCTCGCCTTCCTCACGCTGCTGCGCCCGCTGTACGCGGCCGCGCAGGGCGGGGCGGCGGGCACGGAGCAGGCGGTCGTGGCCACGCTGGTGACCTTCTCGCTGCTCGCGCTCAGCATCTCGGGCAGCGCGATCCTCACGGAACGGCTCGGCCGCACCTGGGACCGCCTGCGCGGCACGGCGCTCCACCCCGCGGAGATCCTCGTGGGCAAGGCCGTGCCCGTCTTCGGCGCCCTGCTCGCCCAGCAACTGCTCGTCGTCGGCTTCGGCGTGTTCGTCCTGGACCTGCGGGTTCCCCATCCGCTGCTCCTGCTGGGCGTGCTGCTCTGCTGGAGTTGCACCCTGCTCGCCCTCGGCGCGCTGCTCGGCGTGCTCGTACGCGGCTTGGGCGAGCTGTCGGCCGCGTACGACATCGGGGGCATGCTGCTCAGCAGCCTCGGCGGCGCGCTCGTCCCGCTCGGCGAGCTGCCGCGCTGGGTCGCGGTCGTGGCCCCGGTCTCTCCCGGCTATTGGGCCGTGCACGGGCTGCGTGCCGCGCTTGTCGGCGACGCGCGAACCGTGGCGGAGGTCTGCGGCGTGCTCCTCGCCGTCGCGCTGGCCTGCGGCACCCTGGCCGTGGGACGCCTGAGGGGACGCAGCGGACGACTGGTGGCGCTCTAACCGGCCGGCGGCAGGTAATGGAACGTCGGCTTCGGGTGCATCAGGAAGTCGTGGTGCGAGATGTTCCAGGCGTACGCCCCGGCCATGGCGAAGGCCACGACGTCGCCGACCGCGAGCGAGGCGGTCACGCGGCGGGCGAAGACGTCCTTGGGGGTGCAGAGCCGCCCCACCAGCGTGACCGGCCCGTCCTCGCCCTCCTCGTCCCTCGGCAGCACGGCGAACGGCTGGTCGTGTCCCTTCGTCACCGGCGTCCGCAGGTGGTGGGTGCCGCCCGACAGGATGGCGAAGCGCTCCCCGTGGACGCGCTTCACGTCGAGCACGGTCGCGAGATACCACCCGCAGTAGGCCGTCAGGGCGCGTCCCGGCTCCACGCGCAGCGTCTCGCCCGGCAGGGCCAGCGCCCGCAGCCCCGCGCCGTACTCCGCCCAGTCGAACCGCTCCTGCGGGCGGGCGTAGGAGACGGCCATGCCGCCGCCCACGTTGAACTCGCGCAGCCCGAGGCTCCTGCCGTACGCCAGGACGGCCTCGGCGAGGGTGAGCAGGCCGGGGGCGGCCAGGCCGCTCGCGAGGTGTGCGTGGACGCCGCGCAGCCGCACAGGTGAGGACCCGAGCAGGGCGAGGCACTCGGCGACCCCGCCGTGGTCCATGCCGAACGGCGTGGCGCCGCCGCCCATCGCGAGCGCCGCGCCGGTGACGTTCACATCGAGGTTGACCCGCAGCAGGACGTCCGCGGGTTCCCGCATACGCCGCAACTCGGCCGGGCTCTCGACGTGCCAGCGGTGCGCCGCGGGGGCGAGGGCCAGCTCGGCGCCGGTCTTCCCCGGCCCGCCGAAGCTCAGCGGGACCTCCGGCAACACGGCCCTGACGTGGGCGAACTCGCCGCCGGAGGAGACCTCGAAGCCGTCCACGTGCGGCGCGAGCGTCCGCAGCACCTCCGGGTCGGGATTGGCCTTGACGGCGTAGCAGATCTCCGTGCCCGCCAGGGCGGCCCGTACGGCGGCGGCGTGGCGGGCGAGCCCGGCCAGGTCGTAGACGTAGGCGGGGACGTCGTCCAGCGACTCGGCGACCTTCCGCACGCCCGCCGGAATATCGATGCTCATCCGCGCTCCCCGCACACCTCGGTCAACGTCTCCACGCCCGTCTGCCCGCCGATCACGCGCGGGCCGGGCTGCGCGAGCGGGTTCGGGACGGGCACATATCCGGCGGTCCGGTCGGCCGCCCTCGCCCAGCGCACGCCCAGGTTGGCCTTGGCCGGCAGCGGCGCCCCGGCCAGCAGCCGCGTCAGCGGTTCGGCCGGACCGGCGGCGTGGTCCTCCACATAGCGGCTCAAAGTCGCACGGGCGGCCGCCCACAACGCGCGCAAAACGTCGTCGACCGTGCCGGCGACGGTGGCGGCGACCTCCGCCAGGTGGTTGACGAACAGGCAGTAGGCGACCCGGTTCCAGCCGCCCGCGGCGTCGTACGACAGGGGGGCCGCCACCTCGCCGGGCAGGCCGGTCAGGTCGTGGCGGCCGGCCACCAGCTTGGTGCCCTCCAGGTCGCGGAAGACCGCCTCGACCGGCCACCCGGCGGCGTCGAACCCGACCAACACGTTCTGCACATGCGCTTCGAGGACGACTCCGTGCCGGAAGAAGGCGTCGAGCACCGGATACGCCACGCGCTCGACGTACGCCTCCCACCATGCGACAGGGTCGGCCGCGCGGCGGGCCAGGACGGCCCGGGGCACCCCGTCCGCACCGGCGGCCAGGGCGGCGGCGAGGACCGGCGTGGTCCCCGGCCCGCACACCCCCCACGGGCCGGTACGCACGATCACCCCGAGCCCTTCCAGCAGCCGGGTGCCGAGGGCGGCCGAGCGGTAGCCGGGTTCCGGCAGCCACCGCGTGCCGGGGAAGCGCCGGGCCAGCCGGTCGAAGACGGGCGAGAGCCGCCGGGTCAGCTCGACCGCGCCGGACAGCTCATACCACGCGTTCTTCCGCACGCAGTTGGTGATCCGCACGTTCAGGCTGAACTTCAGGCACATGCCGGTGCCGGGGTCGTACACCGTCCTGACCGAGGACGTGGGCACGACGGCGCGGGGGCCGGGCCCGAGGTCGACGAGCCGCCCGTCCGCGAGCGGCCCGCGCAGGTCGGCGGCCAGCAGGTCGAGTTGCCAGGGGTGGGCGGGCAGCGGGAGGTATCCCGCAGGCGCGCCGCCGAACGCGTCCAGCGCCGCCGTGTCCCCCTCCTGGGCCACAAGATCGGCGCGCACCCCGAGCAGCCGCGGCGCGAACCGCGCGTGCGTCTCGGGCGCGTAGTCCAGCCAGCCGTCGCCTCCGTGGGCTTTTGGAGCCGGATGGAACGGATGCCCGGCCACGAGGGCCTGCTCGGAGGCGAGCCACGGGTCGGCGGGGGGGACGGACCGCTCGCGGGCGGCCAGGATCGCCGCGATCGCCTCCCTGCCTGCGCGCACCTGCGCCGCGAACTCCTCGTTGCCGCCGTCGAGCTCCCGTTCCAGCAGAGCGACGAGCGCGGGCAGGTTCAGGGGCCGCCACCGGCCCTCCGCCCCCTCACCGGTGACGAGGTGCTCGGGCGGGCCGTCGAAGCGCAGCGCGATTCCGCCACGGGCGCGTACGCGCACCGGTGTCCCGGCCACGCGGAGCGTCAGGTGAGGCCCTACGGCCCTCACATGGCCACGGGGGCCGCCGACCTCGCGCAGCCAGCACCGCAGCAGCGCCCCGAGCGCCGCCTCCTCGGCCGGGCCGGCGTGCGGGTCCGAGGCATGCGGTTCGGGGGCGTGCGGGCCGAGGAGAAGGCGGTCCATGGCTCAGGCACCCCTCAGATAGTTGGGGCCGGTCGTGCCGTAGAACTTGTTGACGTCCCTGGCTCCGGTGCGCTCCTTGGCCACGAGCGTCCCGGCGACGACCATCGACTTGCCGGTGAGACGGGCGGCCTCCAGCGTGCGGGCCCGCAGCAGCCGGGCCATGGGGTCGTCCCCGTACGGCTCCAGTGCGGCGGCCAGGGCCCGTCCGACCAGCGTGGCGGCGGAGCCGGGCAGCGCGCCGTGGACCACGGCCATGGCGGCCAGATGCAGGGTGATCGTCACGAAGACGTCGGCGAGCGCGTAGGGGTCGTCGGTCAGCATGCGCTCGTCGCCGAAGTCCGGTGTCGCGATCCCCGCCGCGCGCAGCCGCCGCGGCGAGGCCAGCAGCCCGTCGTTGTCCTTGATCAGCAGTCGCATGGGCCCGTCGCCGAACAGCAGCGCCAGGTTCTGCTGGTGGGCCTCCAGAGCGACGCCGTACCGGACGAACAGCGCGACGTTCCACTCCAGCAGCGCCGCGAGGTAGTCGCGCAGCAACGCCTCCGCGTCGCCGCCGTGGTGGCGCTCGGCCACCTCGTGCAGGACGAGCCGCCCGTCCGCGTCCGGGAGCGGCGCGAGCAGGGCGGCGACCGGCACGATGTCGCCTTCGGGCAGGCCGCGGACGAGCCAGCCCAGGTATTCGTGCTCCGCGTGCCCGTAGGTCTGCTCGTCCGCGAGCGTGACGCGCGGGCCGGGCTCGCGCGCCAGGATCTCGCACAGCAGCGACTCGGCAAGTGCGCCGTCCCGCAGGGTGCCCGGTTTGATCGACCGCCGGTTTCGCAGGCCCAGCGTGCTGGCCGGGAGCGGCACCTTGAGGTGGACGCGTTCGCCGGCCTCGACCGTGCGGGCCGACAGGGTCGGCCGCACGGTCAGGTACGGCTCGCGCCCCGCGACGAGCCCGGGAATCCCGCCCACCAGCGGCTCCGCCAGCGGATGGACGGGGAAGAGCACGTGCGTGCGGGCCAGACCGGACGGCAGCCCCACCTCGCCCGGCGACGGCCACCAGCCGGGCAGGCCCGGCCGCGAGAGCGTCACCCGCTCGCGCGGCACCGCCGTCCACCGCATCGCGAACTCCGGAGCGAACTCGGGCGCGTAGGCCGCCAGGTCGGCGGGGGAGATCCCGAGGCGGCAGCGGGCCGTCGGATAGAGCGGGTGGTCCACCGTCGCGGCCAGCGACTCGTAGCGGATGAGGCCGTGACGCCCGCGCAGCCGCCGGGCCACCTCGCCGCGCCGGCGGTGGTGGGCCTCCAGTGCCGCGAGGGCTTCCCCGCACTCCCGCTCGAAGGCGGCGACCCCCTCGGCGTCCGCCGGGTCGGCGACGGCCCGCAACGTCTCCAGCACCTCCGCCAGGCGCAGGCGCTCCCAGGGGGCGGTGGCGAAGTCGTGGAACGGGTCGCCCGCCGCGAGCCCGACCCGCCGTCCCGAGGCGAGGACGATCGCCACTCCGTCCCTGTCGTGGGTGACCCTGGCCGAGATCCCGGCGTAGTCCTCCCGCAGCAGCGCGTTCAGCACCCGCGCGGCCAGGTAGTGCTCCCGGCCCGTGCCCTCCCGCTGGGCCTCCCGGCGGGCCGGCCGGGTCATGCGAGCACCCAAGGGTGCTCCTTCCTGAAGGTGTCGATCGCGGCGTCGACGCTCGCGCCGTCCGGGCCGACGGCCCGGAGCAGGCCGAGGTAGTCGCGGTTGGTGCCCGTCACCTCGACATGATCGCCGATTCCTCGCAGTGCCCGGTGCCACAGGCGTACGCCGCCCTCCGCCTCCTGGGCGGACAGGCCGGGCGGCGCGGCGGTCACCGTGCCGGAGCGCTCGGCCACGAGGCTCACCACGGATCCGTACGCCGCGCGAAGGCCGCCCGGATCGAACGCCGGCAGCGATTCGCCCGCGTGGACGCGCAGGATCCACTGGTGCAGGGGCACGCCGAGCAGGTCCGCCAGCAGGAAGTCGCAGTTGTCGCCGATCAGCCGATAGTTCATCTCGATGACGCGGGGACCGTCGCGGGTGACGGCGTACTCGGTGTGGCACACGCCGAAGCCGACCCCGGCCGCGTCGAGCGCCGCGGCGAGATGGGGCAGGTGGCCGGTGTCCGGCGGCCGCCAGTCCAGGCGCTCCTCCACGAAGTGCGGCAGCGGGCCGAGCGTGGTGGCGAATCCGCCGACGACTTCCCGTGTGGTGCCGTCGCCGAGCGTCTCCAGCGTGCGGACCGGCCCTTCCAGGAACTCCTCCGCGACCAGGACCTCCTCCGGCCGCCGCTCCCTGATGGCCGCGACGGCGGCGGCCAGGGCGTCCGCGCCGTCCACCAGCACGACGTCCTCGCTGGCCACGCCTTGCGCGGGCTTCACCACCACTGGGTACGGCAGGTCACCGGGCGGGTTCACGCCGGGAGGAATCCGTACAGACCTGACCGGTTCGACGGCGGCGAGGGCACGGCGGGTGAGCACCTTGTTCTTGGCCGTGACGCAGGCCCGCCAGTCCTTGCCGGGCAGACCGAAATACTCGGCGGCGAGCGCGGTGGCGGCCTGGAGGTGGTCGGAGTTGGAGAAGATCACATCGGGCCGGTGATGGGCGGCGACCGCGTCGATCACCGCCCGGGGATCGCGGACGTCGGCGGCCACGACGTCGTACCCCGGATACCGATCAGGCTGGTCGGTGAGTATCGTCACGTCCCAGCCCAGCGCGGCCGCGGCGGGGAGGAACCCGCCGGTCACCGAATCGGTCGGGTTGAGCGTGGTGAGGTACAGCCGCACCGGGCCTCCATAGGTAAGGCTAACCTAAGTGGTCTGCATCCTATCCGGACTGCGATCTCTTGGCGGGAAGATTGCCGGGGCGGCGGCAGTGGAAGGATGACGGCGTGGAAATCCCCGAAGGACTGCTCGGCCCCCTGCTCCTGGCGCGCAGCGCCATCGACCGATCGGCGGCACTGCGCGGCGACGAGGAGTGGCTGCGGCGAGCGTGGGAGGCGGAGAAGACGAGAGTCCTCCTCGTCCACGGCGGCCGCACGCTGGTCCGCCGCTTCACCGACGGCGCGGCGCTGGTGCTCACCTCGCCGGCCGAGACGCCGGAGGGCACCCGTTACCTGCTGGGCGTGGACGAGGACGGCGTGCCGTATTTCGCGGTCAACGCGCCGCTGCCCGAGCCCGGTCAGGGCGCCGGCGACACGGCGGGGCTGAGGGAGGCCGCGGTGCTGCTCGACGACCGCGACGCCGGGCTGCTCGTCTACGCGGTGGCCCTGGAGGCGTGGCACGCGAGCCACGAGTACTGCCCGAGGTGCGGCAGCCATACGGACGTCACCGCGTCGGGGCACATGCGGGTGTGCCCGCGCGACGGCAGCCAGCACTTCCCGCGCGTCGACCCCGCAGTGATCATGCTCGTGCACGACGACGAGGGCCGCATCCTGCTCGCGCGCGGCCCGCAGTGGCCGCAAGGCCGGTTGTCGGTGCTCGCCGGGTTCGTCGAGCCGGGGGAGTCGCTGGAGCACGCGGTGGTCCGCGAGGTCCTGGAGGAGGTGGGCGTCGCCGTCACCGCGCCGCGTTATCTGGGCAGCCAGCCCTGGCCGTTCCCGCGCAGCCTGATGCTCGGCTTCTTCGCCCGCGCCGTCACGACCGACCTGCGTCCCGACCTGGAGGAGATCGCCGAGGCCCGCTGGCTGTCCCGGGAGGAGCTGGAGGCCCAGGTACGCTCGGGTGAACTGGTGCTGCCCGGCCAGGTCTCGATCGCCCGGCGGCTGATCGAGACCTGGTACGGAGCGCCGATCCCCGACACCGGCTGGTGATTCGGGGAGTGCCGGACAGGACCTAGCAGGCGCCCGCGAGGTGCCGCTTCACCTCGGCGACCGAGGGGTTGGTCATGGTGTGGCAGTCGGCGACCACGGTGGGGACGACCTGGTTGCCGTTGTTCACACTGGCGACGAAATCGGCGGCGTCGGGGTGGCGTTCGATGTCGACCTCGCTGTAGACGATGCCCTCCCGCGTGAGCTGGCTCTTCAGCCGCTTACAGGGGCCGCACCAGCTCGTGGTGTAAACCGTCAGCGCCATCTGTCGTCCCTTTCGTGCGCATGAGTGCTCGGCGAGCAGTCATGGCAACATCGCGCGCGTGCCGGGTGTTCCCGCCTATCGCCCCGGCGGGACCGCCGCGGGCGGCACGACGTGTCCCAGCCTGGCAGTGATCCAGGACTGGACGCTCTCGGCGACCCCCGGCTCCCGGTACAACGGGGAGCTGTGCTGGGTGCCGGCCATCGTCTTGACGGTCATCCGGACTCCGACGCTCTCCAGCGACTCCTTGAGCATCTCGCTCTGGTAGGGCGGGACGAACTCCTCGGACGAGTGGACGGTGAGCATGGGCGGGTCGCCGGCCGAGGCGTGGAACGGCACCTCCATGCTCGACCAGACGCGCGGGCACTTGGCGGGCGCGCATCCACCGGCCAGCTTGATGGCCGCCTTGCGCAGTTTCTGCTGCTCCTTGGTGCCGAACGCGCTGCCGTCCTCGAATGCCGACAGCGGCGAGACGGGCGGAGAGATCCCGACGACGCCGCGCAGGCCCGGCCGGCCGTCGCCGTACGCGCCGACGGCGGTGGCGAGGTGGCCGCCCGCGGAGAACCCGAGCAGCACGTAGCGGCCGGGATCGGCGTTGAACATCGCCGCGTGCCTGCGCACGGCGTTGACGGCGGCGATGACGTCGGTGCGCTGGGCCGGCCAGGCCGCGTCACCCGACAGCCGGTAGTCGAGGTTGACCACGGTGTAGCCGAGCTGGGAGTAGCTGCGGCTGATCGAGGTCATGTACTTCTTGTCGCCCCCCGACCACCAGCCGCCGTGGATGACGAACACGATCGGGCGGCGCGGGCCGTCGGTGTGCCACCACACGTCCATGATCTGGCGCGCGTGCGAGCCGTACGCGTAGGTGCGGATCCGCGGGCCTGACGGCATGGTCGCCGGTGAGGGGGAGGCCGAGGCCGACGGGGACGGCGAGGGCGACGGGCTCGCGGAGGGCCTCGCGGAGGGCCTCGCCGGGGGCGCGGAAGGCGTCGCGGACGGGGACGGAGAGGCGGAGGGCCGGTGGGCGGGATGGCCCGCGGAAGTGGCCGCCCGGGCGGAGGTCGAGGCGAGCATGAGGGTGGCGAGGGCGGCGGTGCCCATGCCCAGAGCAGTTCGGACCGCGGTGGCCACGGCGTGTTCCTCCCCGATGTAGCGTCGTGCGCCGGCCGCTCCACGGGCGTCCCCGGGACACGCTCGGCCGGCTGCTGGAAGGATGATGCCAGTAACAACGTCCGCAACGCATGTTGGGAGCCGCTCCTTGGACGTCCTGGACGGTCTGGATCCCGAGCAGCGCGAGGTCGCCCAGGCGGTGCGCGGACCGGTGTGCGTGCTCGCGGGAGCGGGGACCGGCAAGACCCGCGCGATCACGCACCGCATCGCTTACGCCGTGCACACCGGGATCGTCGAGCCGCAGGGCGTGCTCGCCGTGACCTTCACCACCCGCGCGGCGGCCGAGCTGAAGCAGCGGTTGCGCGGCCTCGGCGCGCCCGGCGTGCAGGCCCGCACCTTCCACGCGGCGGCCCTGCGGCAGCTCAGCTACTTCTGGCCGAGGGTGATCGGCGGCGACCCGCCGCAGGTGGTCGAGTCGAAGCTGCCGTTACTCGTGGAGGCGGCGCGGCGGCTGCGCAGGAACCCCGACCGCGGCGAGCTGCGCGACGTCGCGAGCGAGATCGAGTGGGCGAAGGTCACCCAGGTCGGTCCCGAGGACTACCCGGCCGCCGCCGTCAAGGCGGGCCGCACTCCGCCGATCGCGCCCGAGGAGGTGGCGCGGCTGTACGAGGGGTACGAGAGCCTGCGCCGCCAGCGCAACCTGATCGACTTCGAGACGATCCTGGAGCTCACGGCGGCCGTCATGACCGAACATCGTGAGGTCGCGGCGCAGATCCGCCAGCAGTACCGCTACTTCGTTGTCGACGAGTTCCAGGACGTCAACCCGCTGCAGAAGCTGCTGCTCGACACCTGGCTCGGCGGGCGTGACGACGTGTGCGTGGTGGGCGACCCCAACCAGACCATCTACTCGTTCACCGGCGCGACGCCCCACTACCTGACCAACTTCGCCGTCGAGCATCCCTCGGCGGCCGTGATCAGGCTGGTGCGCGACTACCGCTCGACCCCGCAGGTGGTCGCGCTGGCCAACCGCGTCATGGCGCGCTCGCCCCACCGGCTGGAGCTGGTCGCCCAGCGGCCCGAAGGACCCGAGCCGGTCTTCACCGAGTACGACGACGAGCAGGCCGAGGCGCTCGGCGTCGCGCTCACGGTGAAGAAGCTGATGGCCGACGGCGCGCCCACCCGCGAGATCGCGGTGCTGTTCCGCGTCAACGCCCAGTCGGAGGCGTACGAGCAGGCGTTCACCGACGCGGGCGTGCCCTACCTGCTGCGCGGGGCGGAGCGGTTCTTCGAGCGCCCGGAGGTGCGCCAGGCCGTGGTGCTGCTGCGCGGCGCGGCCCGGTCGGCGGGCGACGAGCCGCTCGCCCCCGCCGTGCACGCGATCCTGTCGGGGATCGGGCTGACCGCCGAGCCGCCGGGCGGCGGCAAGGCCAGGGAGAAGTGGGAGTCGCTCAAGGCGCTCGCCGACCTGGCCGAGGACATGGCGGCCGAGGGCGCCGACCTTCCCCGGTTCGTCGGCGAGCTGGAGCGCAGGGCGATGGAGCAGCACGCGCCGCCGGTCGAGGGCGTGACGCTCGCCTCGCTGCACGCCGCGAAGGGCCTGGAGTGGGACGCCGTCTTCCTCGTCGGCCTCACCGACGGCATGGTCCCGATCGTGTACGCGGAGACGCCGGACCAGGTCGAGGAGGAACGACGGCTGCTGTACGTCGGGATCACCAGGGCCCGCGAACACCTGCACCTGTCGTGGGCGCTCGCCCGCTCGCCGGGGGGCCGCCGTGCCCGCAGGCCGTCGCGCTTCCTCGACGGGCTGTCCCCGCGTACGGCGATCCCGGTCCGGGCCGAGCGACCGGGAGGCGCGGGCGGCAGGGCGAAGCGGGCGGCGGCGCCGCTGCACTGCCGGATCTGCGGCAAGACGCTGTCGGCGGCGGCCGAGCAGAAGCTGGGCCGCTGCGCGACCTGCCCGGCCGACTACGACGAGGCCCTGCTCGAACGGCTCAAGACGTGGCGCACGGCGGCGGCGAAGGAGGCCAAGGTGCCGGCCTACGTCGTCTTCACGGACGTCACCCTCCAAGCCATCGCCGAGCGGGCGCCCACCTCCGAGGAGGACCTGCTCGCGATCGCCGGAATCGGACGCGTCAAACTTGAGCGGTACGGCGACGCGGTTCTCGAGCTCTGCCGCGGCGCCGATAGTGTTACCGACGAGTAATACCCGCGTGCGCTGGAGGCCCCTGTGAACTCGGCCCTGAAGGAGCTGCTGGACCTGCTCGATCTCGAACCGATCGAGCTCGACATCTTCAGGGGGCGCAGCCCGGAGGAGCGGATCCAGCGGGTCTTCGGCGGCCAGGTGGCCGCGCAGGCGCTCGTGGCGGCCGGCCGTACGGTGCCGTCCGACCGGATGGTCCACTCGCTGCACGCCTACTTCATCCGGCCGGGAGACCCGGCCGTCCCGATCGTCTACAACGTGGAGCGGGTGCGGGACGGCCGCTCGTTCACCACCCGGCGCATCACGGCCATCCAGCACGGCAAGGCGATCTTCTCGATGTCGGTGTCGTTCCACATCGAGGAGCCGGGCGTGAGCCACCAGGCCGCGCGCATGCCGGGGGTGCCGCACCCCGAGACCCTGCCGACGTTCCAGCAGCGGATGCTGGACGTCGTGGGCGACGAGCCGGGATGGCGCGAGCTGCTGGCCAAGCCGCGGCCTGTCGACGCGCGGTATGTGAACGCGCTGACCTGGGAGGCCGCCCAGGACCCCGCCCTGGTCACGCCCGAGAACAACGTGTGGTTCCGCTACGACGCCGACCTGCCCGACGACCCGCTGCTGCACGTCGTGCTCGCGGCCTACGCCAGCGACTTCACCCTGGTGGACACCGTTCTGCTGGCCCACGGGCTGGCCTGGGGCTCCTCGGCGGTGTCCGGCGCGTCGCTGGATCACGCGATGTGGTTCCACCGGCCCTTCCGCGCCGACGAGTGGCTGCTCTACGCCCAGGAGTCGCCCTGGTCCGGGGCGGCGCGCGGACTGGCCCGCGGGCAGATGTTCACCGCCGCCGGAGACCTGGCCGTCTCCGTGGTCCAGGAATGCTTGATCCGTGTGTCGCCCGCGCTGCATCCGGATGTCACGACATCGTGAAAATCGCAGGTAGAAAATAGGTTGCCCGCCCTGCCGCGGCAGTTTAGGGTCTTGGACAAGTCAGCCGGACGCTTCGGTCCGGCGAGATCGCACTGAAATGGAGGTGAGTCCCGTGAGGAACACGACGATGTCCCGCGCGCTGTGGCTCGCCTCCGCATGCCCGGCCGCCATTGTCATGCCGACCAAACTGCGGCGTGGCGAGGCCGCCCCTGCCCAGGCTCTGGCCACCGGAGTCGCGGGCTTGGCCGCCTTCGGCGTGTCCGCCCGTCCGGCCGCCCATGGCACCCCCGCTCTCCGACCGGTGTATGTCAACCGGCCGATGAGCGATGAGCAGATCCGCACCGCCGCTCGCGGCGGTGCACAGGGTCCGCACTACGCCTGGAGAGGACCAGTCATACCCTGACCGGTCTCCACCTCCGGGCCGCGGATCCGCACCAGGATCCGCGGCCTTCTTGTTTGTCGGCCACGAATCCACACCCCAGAACGAGGACACCCAGACCAGATCATTCGAAGAGGTGACGCAGATGGCGGCCCCGGTCATGGACCTGATCGAAGCCGAAATCCCCTGTCGTACCGACCCCGACCTGTGGTTCGCCGAGTCTCCCGAGGACGTGGAGTTCGCCAAGGCGCTCTGCGGCGGCTGCCCGATCCAGAAGGCCTGCCTGGCCCGCGCGCTGGAGCGCGAGGAGCCGTGGGGCGTCTGGGGCGGGGAGCTCATCCTCCGGGGGGTCGTCGTGCCCCGCAAGCGCCCCCGTGGGCGCCCGCGCAAGTCTCCCGTCGCCGCCTGACCAGCAACCACAGCACTTCCGGAAGGAACCGATCCAGATGACCATCTCCCCGATCTCCGCCTTGTATCTGAACCAAGAACTGGCGCATGAGCGAATACGGACCCTGCAGAGCGAGGCCGCGCAGGAGCGGTTGGCCGGCCGGATCAGGAGCGTGCAAAAGGCACGCCGGCAGGCCGAGCGCGCGTCCCGGCGGCTGACTTCCGCGCTGGCGCGCATCGTCTGACGCGGGGTCGTCGGAAGTTCGTTGAGATGGGCGGTCCCGGCAGGGACCGCCCATCGTCGTTCCCGCCCTGCCGTGGGTGGTGCCGGTCGTCCTCCGGCGTCCCTGACCAGGGCCGCCGGGCGTCCGCGCCAAGGCCGGGGCCCGTAAACAAGCGATCATCGGACGCACAGGAGATCGCCTGCCGTGGGATCTCGGCAGGACCACGGGGTATGAGCCGAGCGCCCCCGGCGCCGCATGGTCACGGGCGGCAGGCGAAACAATGCGTGAGCGGTGGGTGGGACTCGGATGGGCGACCGGACATCAGGCGCGCTTGATCTCGCGACGCGCGCGCGGCGGCTCGCCGTCGCCGCGCTCGTCGCCGGACTGTGGGGGGTCGTCGGAGTGTGGGGGCCGGCCATGCCGGAGGCCGATGCCGCGCCGATGCCCGCGGCGTCCCGGGTGGCCCGTCACGGCGACGGTCACGGTCACGGCGGGGGGGACGGCGGCGGAGCGACCCAGGTCAGCGGGGGGACCAATACCTCGAACTCACCCGCCATCAAGAGCCCGGTCAGGCAGATCTCGGCGGGCCGGGGCAACGTGAACGCCCCCGCGGCCAACAGCGCCGTCACGTTCGCGGGCGTCCAGCAGGTGTCGAGCGTCAGCGTCTTCACCAACACCCTCAACGGCAACTGCAAGAGAGGGATCAAGCGCTGCGTCATCAACCAGAACCTGCGGACGGTCGAGAGCCGCGGCGGCACCGGCAGGTGACGCGCGTCGCCGGTGACGACGACCGCGCGGCGATGCGCCGCCTGGAGCCACGCTCGCCGGATAGGACTCCCTAGGTCAGGGCGAGAGCGTTGTCCTCGGACTCGCCCGTCTCTTCGCCGAAGCCGGGGACCCAGCGCACGACCTCGTCGCGGAAGCGTGCCGTGGCGCCGAGCTGGCACAGCACGCCGACGCCGGCCGCGTGCACGCGGTGGATCAGCACGTACGACGCGGGCAGGTTGAGCTGGCGGACCACGTTGTTGGGTCTCAGGTCGGCCACGGTCGCCGCCTGCTCCCGCAGCCACTCCCTGCTGAAGGCGAACTCCTCGACCCGGGTCGGCTCGACGTACGGCGCGAGGAAGGCCCGCAGGGCGTCGACGTCGACCTCGATGTGCGGGCGGATGAACCCCTCCGCGCGCAGCCCGCGTACGACGGTGTCCATGTCGCCCTGGTTGAAGATGCGGGTGAGCCTGCCGAAGGCGACGGGGTAGCCGTCGGGCATGCGGTTGACCGCGCCGAAGTCCAGCACCCCGAGCCGCCCGTCCTCCGTCAGCCGGAAGTTGCCGGGATGGGGGTCGGCGTGCAGCATGCCGACCCGGGCCGGAGAGCAGAACAGGAAGCGGACGAACAGCAAGCCGGCGTGGTTGCGCTCCTCCTGCGTCCCCTCGCTGATGATCTTGGAGAGCGGGGTGCCCGTCATCCACTCGGTGACGAGGATCTGCTCGTTGGCCGCGAGGACCGCGGGCACGTGGAAGTCCGGGTCGTCGCGGAACTCCTCGGCGAACGCGTGCTGAGCCTCGGCCTCCTTGAGATAGTCGAGCTCCTCGGACACCCGCTCCTTCAGCTCGGCCAGGACCGGTTTGATGTCCAGCCCGGGAAGCAACGCGCCGAAGAGCTTGCCGAGTCGCGCGAGCTGGTTGAAGTCGGAGATCAGGGCCTTGCCCGCCCCCGGATACTGGACCTTCACGGCGACCGGGCGGCCGTCGTGCCACACGGCGCGGTGCACCTGCCCGATGGACGCCGCGGCGCTCGGCCGGTCGTCGAACTCCAGGAAGTTCTCCCGCCAGTCGTCGCCCAGCTGCTCGGTCAGGACCCGGTGGACGGTGGCGGCCGGAAGCGGCGGCGCGGCGTCCTGCAGTCGCGTCAGCGTCGCCCGGTACGGCCCGGCGATCTCGGGTGGCAGCGCGGCCTCGAAGATCGACAGGGCCTGGCCGAGTTTCATGGCCCCGCCCTTGAGCTCGCCGAGCACCTTGAAGATCTGGTCGGCTGTGCGCCGCTGGATCTCCTGCGTGACGATGTCCGCGGAGGCGCCACCGAGCCGCCTGCCCAGTCCGAGCGCGGTGCGACCGGCGAACCCGAGGGGGAGCGTCGCGAGCTTTGCCGAGCGGGTCACGGCACGGTGGGGAAGGTCACTCACATGACCATTGTCGGCGATGAAGAGTGCTTTCGACCACAATTTCCGATCGCCCGACCGCCCCGGCTTCGGCAGTGGCGAGCCTCTCGGGGAAATAGGCGGTCTATGACATTGGTCACAGCGTCGCTGTCGTGACGGGAGTTTCCGGTGAAAGGTGTGCCGGGCCGCACCGCGGTTCGCGCGAGCCGGGTCAGGCGGAGCCGGCCCGGGCCGTGCGACCGGGGGTGCGCGTGACCGGCACGGGCTCCTCGGCGAACCGGGCGGTCCGGGGGTCCCGCTCGTCCCCGAAGCGCCGGGTGAGGACGCCGTACAGCTCCGGCCGCCGTCCCTGCAGCCACCGGCGGCCGGTGGACAGAGGCAGCATTCCGAGGTCGAGATCGGCGACGACCATGTCGTCGGCGGCGGCCCAGGTCTCCTCCAGGACCCTGCCGTACGGGTCGAGGATCATGGCGTTGCCCGTGCGTACCTCGTCGTCGTCCTGGCCGATCCCATTGCTGAACAGGACGAACAGGCCGTTGTCGTGGGCGCGCGCGGGCAGCCACCGCATCAGCCACTCGCGTCCGTTCGGCCCGCGCAGCTCGGCCTCGATCGCCTCCGGATCGCTGAGCCTGCGCCGCCACAGCTCCGCCGGAATCGGCCGCATGCCGTGGGGGCTGCGGGAGGCGGTGCCGCCGGTCTGGTGCGGCGCGAGCAGCACCGAGGCGCCCATCAGCGCGGTCGCCCGGACGTTCTCCACCAGATTGTTGTCCCAGCAGATGAGGACGCCCGCGCGGAAGCCCCAGGGCGTGTCGAAGACGGTGTAGGAGTCACCGCTGTCGATGGCCTCGTGCTCGAACGCGTGCAACTTCCGGTGGCGGTGGACGCGCCCGTCCGGCAGACAGACCGCGTAGCTGTTGAACAGCCGGCCCTTCTCGTCGATCTCCAGGAAGCCCGCTCCCACCGCCATGCCGTGCTCGACCGCCAGCGCGCGCACGACGCCGACCGACGGTCCTGTCAGGGGCTCGGCCAGCTCACGCAGCCGCTCGGCGGTGTGCCGGCGCAGGTGCCAGTAGCCCAGCACGCACATCTCCGGGAAGGTGATGATCCGCACCCCGTCGGCCGCGGCCGAGCGGACGAAGTGCTCGATCCTGCTCAGGTTGTAGGCCTTGTCGTCGGGCCGGTGCTCGAACTGCACGGTCGCGCACCGCACCGTCTTCGCAGCGGTCCCGTCCTCCGTGACCTGTCCCATCTCGTCCTCCTGATCGTCTCGGGACCACCAGGACATCCCAGACCGCTTCGATTCGTCCAATGAATGTTCTTCGCACTTCCATAGGATCAGGGAATGGATCTGAGCCTGCTCCGCGCGTTCGTCACTCTCGCCGCGCACCGCAACTACGGCCGCGCGGCGCGGGATCTCTCGGTGACCCAGCCCACCTTGACCAAGCAGATCCAGTCGCTGGAGGCGCGGGTCGGCGGCAGGCTGTTCCACCGGGGGCGGCACGGGGCCACGCTGACCGATCTCGGTGTCCTCCTGCTGCCGGACGCGCACGATCTGCTGCGCCGGGCCGACGCCCTGTCCGCGCGGATGGCCGGCATGGCGAACGGTGCGCTCGGGAGGCTGGCGGTCGGCTTCGGCCTGTCGAGCATCGACCTGGCCCCTCGCGCCGTGGCGGTCTTCCGGCGCCGTCACCCGCAGGTGAGCGTGACCTTGGACGACATGTCCTCGCAGGCCCAGATCGAGGGGCTGGAAACGGGCGAGCTCGACGTCGGCTTCGTCCGGCTCCCGGTCGGCGACGAGTGGGAGCACCTGACGATCGGCACCGACCGGCTCGCACTCGCGGTGAGCGAGCGGCACGGTCCTCCGCCTTCCACCGCTGCGGACCTTCCGGGGTGGGCCGCGACGCACGGCGTCATACGGCTGGCCGCGGCCCGGGGGCCGGGGCTCGACCGGCAGGTCGACCGGCTCCACGCCGCCGTGGGCGTCCGCCCGGACGTGGTGCAGGAGGCGCATGACCTGCAGACCGTGCTGGCACTGGTCGCGGCGGGAATCGGCGTCGCGTTCGTGCCGGCCGGCGCCGCCCGTATCGCGCCGCCGACGGTGACGATCACTCCGATCGACCATCCGGCCGCGGTCTGGCGGATCGGCGTCGCCTGGAACGGAGCGCGTCGCACCGCCGTGATCCGCAACTTCCTTGAGGTGGTCCGGGAGGTCTGCGCCGTCTGAGTAGCCCGTCCTGGGAGGTGAAGCGGCGGTGACGGCGGTTCACGCCGTCCGGCCGGGAGCGCGCGGCGCGAACACGGCCGGGACCGGGTCGCTCCGGACACAGCCGCACCGGTCGTGCGCGTCCAGCCGGCGGTGCCGCCAGCGCCACCCGGGCGACACCTCCAGCAGGCCGTCCGGCACGCGCCCCTCGTCGAGGTAGGCCAGGGCCTGACCGGCCGCCTGCGCCGCGACCAGGCAGGACAGCACGACGTCGCAGGCGATCTCGCCCGCCGGGTAACCCCCGAGCAGGGCGCCCACGAGCGGCCAGGACGGGTCGCGGTCACTGCGGGTGAGATCGAGGCAGCGCAGGCAGGGGGTGTGCCCCGGGACGACGAAGGGCCCCACCGAGCCGTGTCCCTCGAACGCGCAGACGAGCAGGTGCGGCACGCCCTCGGTGACGACCTCGTGGACCAGCGTGGCGTCGAGCGGGTCGGCGGGCGCGAGGATCACGAGGTCGGGGCGCACTCCGCCGTCGGACAGGCGGGAGGCCGCACGGCCGGGCCAGGCGTTGACGGCAGGGGAGACCCGCCGGGCCGCGAGCACGGCGGCGTCCTCGCGGGTCATCCCCGTCTCGGAGCGGCCGATTCCGCCCGGGACCACGTCGCCGCCGGTGGCCGTGCCGGGATCGACCACGCAGATGTGGCCCACGCCGGCGGCGGCGAGCAGGGTGACGACCCGTGCGCCGACCCGGCCCGCGCCGTACACGCGGACCCGGGCCGCCCTCCGCGCCGACAACGCGCTCATGCCGCCGTCGGTGGAGGTCAGCGACAGCCGGTCCAGTTCGGGACGCAGCCGGTCCCGCTCGGCCGCGGGCAGGTCGGCGACGGGTTCCGGCCGGGCCCCGGCGTCCTCGATCAGGCCGTGCGCGGCGAGCCGGGCGACCACCTCCTCGGCGGACGCCTCGTCGAGGCCGCTGCCGGCCACCGCCTGCCGGAGGGTGCGGGTGCCGTCCAGGCCGTCGATCAGGCGACGTACGGGCGGCTCGACGCCGGTGAGCACGACGGCCCGCAGCGGATGGACGCCGAACTGGAGCGTGCGGCCGTCTCGTTCGACCCGGCGCAGGACGGGCTTGAGTCGAGGTCTCATAGTCGCCAGACCTTGCCATACGCCGGACGCGCCGGGCGCCGGAACCAGCGGGGCTGTGGATAATTACCGGGGTGATCGTGGTTGATGAATATCCGCAACCCCGTAGTTTTCACGCCCGCAAGGTCACGTTCGCCCGATTGACCAGGGAGAACGTCTATCACCCCCTGTGGAATTCGGCGCGTGTCGGCTACCTTTCATATGTGCCCCCCGAGACAGTCGAGGTTCGTCGGAGCGCACGACGGCGGCGAACCGTTTCCGCGTACCGCGATGGAGACAAAACCATCGTGTTGCTTCCGGCTGGTCTGAGCACGACCGACGAGGAGCAGTGGGTGCGCCGCATGCTCGACCGCCTTGCGGCCAAGGAGCAGCGAAGACGCCCGAGCGACGACGACCTGCTCGAACGGGCGACCGAGCTGTCCGCGCGTTACCTCGACGGCAAGGCCGTGCCGGCCAGTGTGCGGTGGGTGGAGAACCAGCTTCACCGGTGGGGGTCGTGCACGCCCGACCACGGGACGATCAGGCTGTCGGCCCGGCTGCGGGGCATGCCGGCCTGGGTGGTCGACTACGTCATCATGCACGAGCTCGTCCATCTGCTCGTGCCGAGTCACGGCCCGCGTTTCTGGGCCCTCGTGGAGCGCTACCCCCGGGCCGAACGCGCGAGGGGCTTCCTGGAGGGCTTCTCGATGGCGGCCAACGGCTCCCCGGAGGAGTGTTGACCCGGATCGCCGCGGTGCTGGTCACGCCGGGCATGGCGGACGCGGCTCCCCCCGGTGTCGACCCCGCCGGGTTCCTGACGGCGATGGCCGAGGACACCTACGAGATGGTCGCCGGGCTCGAACTGGTGCGGCCGGTGATCCTGTCGGCCGGCGTGCCGGGGCTCGAGGACATCGCCTGGCCGGGCACGCCCGTCCTGCCGATCGCCTCGCCCGCCGACGCCTTCGCGGCGCTGCCTCCGGAAGAGGAGGCGGTGGTCGTCAGCGCCGACGCGCCCGACCTGCCTCCCCTGCTGATCGGAAAGCTCTTCCGGGAGCTCGGCCGGGCCCACCTCGCGGTCTGCCCGGCGGAGGGCGGCGGCGCGGTCGCCGTGGCGGCGCGACTGCCGGTCCCCGAGTGGGCCGCGCCCGATCTCGACGAACCCGACATCGTGGCGGCGATGCGCCGCCGGGCGCCCGGACCGCGCATGGTCGCCACCGGTCCCGGCTGGCACCGGCTCAGGCGACCGCGCGACGTGGCCCGCCTCGACCCCGGCCTCGAAGGCTGGGACAACACCCGCGCCCTGCTGACCTGAGTCCTGCCCGGAGGAGTCACAGGCTCCGGGGCAGGCGGAGCTCGGCGAACAACGCCCGGTGATCGCTGCCCGGGACGGTGTGGACGGCGGTGCTCACCGCCGACGCCCTCTCGTCGTACAGCACGTGATCGATCGTGATCAACGGCGGATAACGCCTGCCGGCCGGCCACGTGGTGGCCAGGCCGTCGCCGGTCGCGTCGGCCGCGTCGGCGTAGCCCCGCCCGAGCACCGCGCGCAGGGCCGCGTGGTCGAGGCTCGCGTTGAAGTCGCCGGCCAGGACGCGTACGACGCCGGGGGACGCGGCGGGCAGCGCCGCCAGCTCGGCGTTCCACTGCGCGGCGTCCGCACCGCTCAGGGGCGCGAGAGTGTGCACGTCGACGATCTCCACGGGCGGCCCCGACGGCAGGGCGAGCCGAGCCCTCGGCATGTTGTGGCCGCCTTCGGGCGCGAAGTCGGGGGCCTCGGTCAGGGGGTGACGCGCGTAGATCCCGCTGCCCGAGGGCCCGGGCCCCGCCTCCAGACGCCGGTACGGCAGGAGCCTCTCCACGCCCGCCGCGTCCAGCGCCTCGACGGCCTTCGGAGTGAGCTCCTGAGTGTTGAGCACGTCCGGCCGGAGCCTGCGTACGAGGTCCACCACGGTCGCGGCGTCGCCCGCGCCGAAGAAGAGGTTGACCGTGAGGATCCGCAGCGACGGCCCGCCGGCCGTGGGGGTCGAGCCGGCCGCGCGAGGCAGGACCACGGCCGCCAGGAGCACCGACGCCGCCCCCGCCACCGCGATCACGGCCGGGCGGCGGGCGGCCAGCGCGATCGGCACCGCCAGGAGCGACGCGGCCGCGACGTACGGCGTGCCCGTCATCAGCGCGACGCCGGCTGCCGAGAGGCGACCGGCGCCGTCGAGACCGGCGAGCCGGGCCGCGGCCCAGACCGCGAACGGCGCCACCGCGACCCACGCCAGGAGCGGGGAGACCCGGAGCTTCCGGCGCGGGGGAGAGACGATCTCGCCGCCCACGTCAAGCTTGGTCATGAGGCGACACTAGCCACCGATCTCGAAAGACGGTGTCAGGGTGCCGTGCACAAACGGTGCAGACGTCAGGCGCGGCAGAGTGATCGGGCGCGGCGGGCCAGGCGCCGGGTCGCCTCGTCGCTCAGTTCCGGGATCTCCTCCACCGGGAACCAGCGCAGGTCGAGGGACTCATCGCTGATCACCGCCTCGGCCTCCGGCGGTGCGACCGCGGCGTACTCGACGTCGAGATGCCAGCTGTGCGGCGGGTGGCACCAGACCTTGTGCCGGTCGAGGGCGAGCGGTCCGTCGAGCAGGGTCAGCCCGGGGATGCCCGACTCCTCGGTGGCCTCGCGCAGGGCGACCTGCGCGAGCGTGGTGTCGGACACCTCGCAGTGCCCGCCCATCGGCAGCCACATCCCGGCCTTGGGATGCAAGGTCAGCAGAACCCGTTCGCCGTCGTGGGACAGGACGGCCGTCGTCGCGGTGAGGTGGCCGGGGACGCACTCGCGCCACATCGCGTCCTCGTGGTCGCGCAGGTGCGTCAGGAACTCCTCACGGAGCCGCTCCTCCTCGGGGGTGGGCGCGACCCATCCGGCCAGTACGGCTTGCGCGTCACGGTGCAGGCTCACCGGCGCAGCCTACCGGCAGACGGCGAACCTAATCGCCGGTCTCCCCGCCGGAGCCGGGCTCCTTGCGCTCCCCGGGCTCCTCGCGCTCCGCGGACTCCTCCAGGGCCGACAGGTCGAACTCGGCCTCGCCCTTCACGAACGACTGCGGGTCGTCCAGGTCGTCCGCGGTGGGCATCAGGTCGGGGTGACCCCAGACGGCGTCCCTGCCCTCGATCCCGCGCTCGTCGCCCAGTGCCCTCCACAGGGCGGCCGCCTCACGCAGCCGTCTCGGGCGCAGCTCCAGGCCGACCAGGGTGGCGAAAGTGCGCTCGGCCGGGCCGCCCGTGGCGCGGCGGCGCCGTACGGTCTCGGCCAGCGCGGCGGCGGACGGCAGCTTGCCCTCCGCGGCGGCGTCGACCACCGTGGCCACCCAGCCCTCGACCAGCGCGAGCGCGGTCTCCAGCCGGCTGAGCGCGGCCTTCTGCCGTTCGGTCTCCTCGGGCTTGAGCAGCTCGCCGCCGCCCAGGACCTCCTGGATCCGCTCGGGGTCGCTGAGGTCGAGCCCCTGAAGCTTGTCCTGCAGCGCCGACACGTCCACCGTGATGCCCTGGGCGTACTCCTCGACCGCGCCGAGCAGATGCGCCCGCAGCCACGGGACGTGCTGGAAGAGCCGGTGGTGCGCGGCCTCGCGCAGCGCGAGGTAGAGCCGGATCTCGTCCGAGGGCGTCTCCAGGCCGCTGCTGAAGGCGGCGACGCCTCCGGGCAGCAGGGCCGCGGTGTCGGACAGGGGCAGGCCGATGTCGGAGGAGCCGACCACCTCGCGGGCGAGCGAGCCGAGGGCCTGGCCGATCTGCTGGCCGACCATCATGCTGCCCATCTGCTTGAGCATGCCCATGAGCGGACCGGCCATGGCCTGCGCCTCGGGCGGCAGGCCCGACCCGCCCAGCGTGCCGCCCATCGTCTCCACCATCTGGGCGGCGACGGGATCGCACAGCTGCTTCCAGACCGGGACCGTCTTCTCGATCCACTCCGACCGGCTCCAGGCCTGCGGGGTGGTCACGCCGCTCGGCAGCGTGGTCACCTCGTTGAGCCACAGGTCGGCCAGGTTGAGGGCCTCGACGATCTGGCGTCGCTCGCCCTCCATGACGCTCGGATCACCCTCGGCGACCACGGCGTGCCGTGCGATGTTCTTCGCCATGTCCCAGTTGACGGGCCCGGCCTCCGGCGAGGCCGACAGCATGTCGGCGAACTGCCGCATGGCCGCGGCGATCTGCTCCGGGCTGCCGAACATGGCGAACGGATTGTCGTTGGGGTCGTTTTCGCGACCTGGCAGGTCAGTCACCGCGCCACCTCGTGCAGGATGGAGGAGTCCACATCCGCCACGTTATCCGCCGTGGGGCGGATCAGTGCAAAGTGAGGACCTCGTGCCTACCTCGAAACGCCCGCGTCCCCCCGTCGTCGCCGTCACCGGCGCCGCCTCCGGTCTCGGCCGGGCGTTCCTCGCGAAGGTGGCCTCGTCTGCGGATTTCCGCCGCGTGGTGGCCATCGACGACCAGCGCGGCGACACCCCCGACGTCACCTGGCGGGTCCTCGACATTCGTGATCCGCTCTTGGCGAACCGGATCTCCGATGTGGACGTCCTGGTTCATCTCGGCACCGACGAGTCGCTCGACTCCGACGCCGCCGAGCGCCGCCGCTACAACCTGCGGGCCGCCCAGACCGTGCTCACGGCCTGCGCGGCGGCGCGGGTGCGGCGGGTCGTGCTGGTGACGAGCGCGATGGTGTACGGCGCCGCCGCCGACAACCCGGTGCCGTTGCCCGAGGACGCCCCGGTCGCGGCCGAGCCCGACACCGGCCTGGTGGGCGACCACCTGGAAATCGAGGCCCTCGTACGGCGGTCGCTGCGGGCGCACCCCGGCCTGGAGGTGACCGTGCTGCGGCCCGCCGCGCTGGTCGGGCCGGGCGTCGACACCGTCATCACCCGCCACTTCGAGGCGCCCCGGCTGCTCGTGGTGAAGGGCTGCCTGCCGCGCTGGCAGTTCTGCCACGTCGACGACCTGGTGTCCGCGCTGGAGACCGCCGCCCTGGGCAGGGTCGGCGGGGTCGTGGCGGTCGGCTCCGAGGGCTGGCTGGAGATGGAGCAGGTGGAGGAGATCTCCGGCCTGAAGCGGTTCGAGCTGCCGGCGGGTGTGACGTTCGGCACGGCGCAGCGGCTGCACCGGCTCGGCATCACGCCGACCGCCGCGACCGACCTGCACTACGTGGTCTACCCCTGGGTGGTCGACGGCGTGGCACTGCGGGAGGCGGGCTGGAAGCCGGCCTGGACCAACGAGGCGGCCCTGCGGGAGCTGCTCGAACTCAGCGAGGGCAGGCACGCGGTCGTCGGCCGCCGTCTGTCGGGCAAGGAGGCCACGATCACCGCCGCGGGCGCGACCGTCGCGGTCATCGGCACGGCCGCCATCGTCCGCGCCGCCCGCCGCAAGCGCCGCACCTGACCGGGCTCAGGTACTAACCTCGGTGGCGTGGACGTCATCCGATTGCTGGGCATTCGCGATACCCCGCTGTCCGTGGACGAGGTGCTGCGCGCGGTGGAGGACCACGCCGCCGGGGGCACGGCGGTCTTCGTCGGCACCGTGCGCGAGCAGGACGCCGGCAGGCCGGTGACGCTCCTGTCGTACTCGGCGCACCCGTCCGCCGAGGAGCACCTGCGCAGGGTCGCGGAGAAGGTGGCGGGGGACTTCCCGATCACCGCCCTTGCGGCCGTCCACCGGGTGGGCGACCTGCGGCTTGGGGAGATCGCCGTCGTCGTGGCGGCCGCCTGCCCCCACCGCGGCGAGGCGTTCGAGGCCTGCCGCAGGCTGATCGACGACCTCAAGCACGAGGTGCCCATCTGGAAGCACCAGGTGTTCGCCGACGGGGGCGCCGAGTGGGTCGGCGCCTGCGACTAGCGCCTTTGGAACGCATAGGGGCCGGAACGCATAGAGTTCGTCCATGTCCCGACGCGCTCTGACCCTGCTGGTCGCGGGTTTCCTCACCCTCGCGCTGGCCGTGATCGGTGCCATGCTTCCGGTGCCGTACGTCGTGCTGAGCCCCGGCCCCACCGAGAACACGATCGGCGATGTCAAGGGCAAACCGGTTATCACGATCTCGGGCCACGACACCTACCCCACGCAGGGCAGGCTGAGCCTGGTCACCGTCGCGTACCAGGGCGGTCCGGACAACCGCCTCGACCTGCTCACGGCGCTGCGCGGCTGGCTCGACCCGACGATCGCCGTGGTGCCGGAGGAGACGCTGTTCCCGAAGTCCACCTCGGCCAAGCAGGTCGAGGAGCAGAACACGCAGGAGATGACCGACTCGCAGCAGTCGGCCACCGCCGCCGCGCTGAACGCGCTCAAGGTGCCCATCGAGAAGGTGGTCACGGTCGACCAGACCGACAAGGGGACGCCCGCCGACGGGAAGCTCAAGCCGGGCGACGAGATCACGGCGGTGGACGGCACGGCGGTGGGCGAGCTCGAGTCCGTCGCGGCGTCCGTGCAGGGCCACAAGCCGGGCGAGCAGGTGACGTTCACGGTGAAACGCGACGGCGCCACGACCGAGGTGCCGGTCGGCACCGTGGCGGGCAAGGACGGCAAGGCCAGGGTCGGCGTCCAGATGCGTTCGGGCTACCGGTTCCCCTTCAAGGTCGACATCAGCGTCGGCGAGGTCGGCGGGCCGAGCGCGGGCCTGATGTTCTCGCTGGGCATCTACGACAAACTCACGCCGGGGGCGCTCACCGGAGGCATGTCGATCGCCGGCACCGGCACGATCGACCCGGCCGGCAAGGTCGGCCCGATCGGCGGGATCGAGCAGAAGATGGTGGGCGCGCGCCGGGCCGGAGCCACGGTCTTCCTCACCCCCGCGGACAACTGCGCCGCCGCCGTCAAGGCCGCCCCCGCGGGCCTGCGCCTGGTTCGGGTCGAGACGCTGGACGGCGCGATCAGAGCGATCGACTCCCTGCGCGACCACTCGGGCGAGGTCCCCTCCTGCCCGGCCGCTTGACCGTACACCTCGGGCACGATGGTCCTGACCTGCCCGTCTTGCCGTGCGCGGCGTCGTTATAACGATCAGATCCGTTACCACGACCACGCCCGTCGCGGTGTAGGTTTCCAAGCACGGACCGTTGCCCCATCGACAATCCTGGCCCTGACAATCTGAGACAAGGGGTTGAGCGTTGAGCTTCCGGAGCCCCGGAGCCGGACGGGCGGTGCGCCTGCCGCGACGGCCGCGCCTTCTGATACCTGTGCTGATCGCCGTCGTGGCGATCGTCGTGTTACTGCTGGTCTTCTCGGGGATCTACACCGACTACCTCTGGTACGACTCGGTGGACTTCTCCTCGGTGTTCTCCACGATGCTGCTCACCCAGGTGCTGCTGTTCGTCGTGGGCGCCGTCCTGATGATCGCCATCGTGGGCGGCAACATGGTGCTCGCGCACCGGACCCGCCCGATGTTCGGGCCGGGGATGTTCGGGGCGCCGCAGGGCGCCGACCGCTACCGGGTCGCCCTCGACCCGCACCGGCGGCTGGTCTTCCTGGTCGGCATGGGCGTGCTCGCCCTGTTCACCGGATCGTCCACGTCCGGGCAGTGGAGGATCTGGCTGCAGTTCGTGAACCGCGCGCCGTTCGACGAGAAGGACGCGCAGTTCCACCTCGACCTGTCGTTCTTCGTGTTCACGATGCCGTTCCTGCGGATGCTGCTGAACTTCCTGTTCACGGCCGTGATCCTGTCGATCCTCCTGGCCGCGGTCGTGCACTACCTGTACGGCGGGTTCCGGATCTCCTCTCCCGGCGGTGCGCACGCGACCCGGGCCGCCCGGGTCCACCTGTCGGTGCTGCTCGGCGTGTTCGTCCTGCTCAAGGCCCTGGCCTACTGGCTCGACCGGTATGACCTCGTCTTCTCTGCCCGCGGCTTCGTGCACGGCGCCTCCTACACCGACGTGAACGCCGTGCTGCCGGGCAAGGGGATCCTCGCGGTCATCGCCCTGATCTGCGCGTTGATCTTCTTCGCGGGGGTCGTCAGGCCGGGCGGGATGTTCCCCGGCGTCGCCTTCGGGCTCCTGGTCCTGTCCGCGATCCTGATCGGCAGCGTCTATCCGGCCCTCGTGGAGCAGTTCCAGGTCAAGCCCAACCAGCAGGGCAAGGAGGAGACCTTCATCGCGCGCAACATCGCCGCGACCCGCGAGGCGTACGGCGTGCAGGACGCGAAGGTGGTGCAGTACCAGGCCCAGGGGACGCCCCCGAAGGACGGCGCCGCCACGGACACCACCGTGTCGGGCGTGCGGCTGCTCGACCCCGCGCTGGTGGCCAAGACCTTCCAGCAGAAGCAGCGGATCCGCGGTTTCTACGACTTCCCCGACCCGCTCGACGTCGATCGCTACAAGGACGCGAGCGGGACGGTGCGCGACCACGTCGTGGGCGTGCGCGAGCTGACCGGGCCGCCGGGCGAGCAGGACAACTGGATCAACCGCCACCTCGTCTACACCCACGGCTACGGCTTCGTCGCAGCCCCGGGCAACGAGGTGGACGGCGAGGGCCTGCCCGCCTTCGACGCCAAGGACATGCCGGTCGCCGGGTCCCTCCCCGCGTCCGCCGGCCTGAAGGAGCCCCGGGTGTACTTCGGGGAGGAGGGCACCGACTACGTCGTCGTCGGGGGTTCGCCGAACAAGCCCATGGAGCTCGACTACCCGGAGAGCGCGGGCACCGGCCAGCAGGACACCAGCTACACGGGCAAGGGCGGCGTCCCGCTCGGCTCGTTCCTCAACCGCGTGCTTTACGCCATGAAGTACGGGGAGAAGAACCTGCTGCTGTCGGGCGACATCAACGACCAGTCGCGGATCCTGTACGACCGGAACCCGGCGGCGCGGGTGGCCAAGGTGGCGCCGTTCCTCACCCTCGACTCCGACCCGTACCCCGCGATCGTGGACGGCAGGATCGTGTGGATCGTCGACGGCTACACGACGAGCAACGAGTATCCGTACTCGCAGAGCCGCAGCCTCGGTGACATGATCAAGGACACGGCGACCAACCCGCGTGCCATCACGCCGCAGCCGCGCGACCAGATCAACTACATCCGCAACTCGGTCAAGGCCACGGTCGACGCCTACGACGGCACGGTGACGCTGTACGAGTGGGACTCGGCCGACCCCGTGCTCAAGGTGTGGGAGAAGGCGTTCCCCGGCCTCGTCAAGTCGAAGGACCGCATCGGGGAGCAGCTCAAGGAGCACCTGCGCTACCCGGAGGACCTGTTCAAGGTGCAGCGCGACATCCTGTCCCGCTACCACATCACCGACGCGCGGTCCTTCTACAGCGGCCAGGACTTCTGGAACGTCCCCGACGACCCGTCGCCGACGGAGAAGAACGTCAAGCAGCCGCCGTACTACCTGTCGGTCACGATGCCGGGCGAGTCGACGTCGTCGTTCTCGCTCACGACCACCTTCGTGCCCAAGCAGGGGCCCAACCTGGCGGCGTTCATGGCGGTCAAGGCCACGCCGGACGGCAACGGCGCCCTGCAGATCCTGCGCATGCCGGCCAACACCACGATCTCCGGACCCGGCCAGGTGCAGAACACCTTCGCCAACCGGTTCGCCGGGGAGCTCAACATCCTGGGGCTCGGTAAGGCGCAGATCCTCTACGGCAACCTGCTGACGTTGCCGTACGCGGGCGGGCTGGTCTACGTGGAGCCGGTGTACGTGCAGGCGCCGGCGGGCGCCGGGCAGGAGCCGTACCCGATCCTGGCCCGCGTGCTGGTGATGTTCGGCGACCGGGTCGGCTCGGCCGACACGTTGGAGGAGGCGCTGAAGCAGGTCTTCGGCGGGGCGCAGAACCCGACCACTCCGAACACCCCGACCACGCCGCAGAAACCGTCCACGAGTGACACCGGCGCGCTGTCCTCGGTGGCCGCCAAGGCGCAGCAGGCGTTCGCGGACGCGCAGAAGGCGCTGTCGGCCAACCCGCCCGACTGGCAGGCGTACGGCGAGGCGCAGAAGGCGCTCAAGCAGGCGCTGGACGACCTGGGCAAGCTGCAGGGAGGCGCCGCCCCGGCGGCGACGCCCTCGCCCGCCGCCATGGCGAGCGGCAGTCCCAGCCCGGGTGCGAGCGCCAGTCCGAGCGGTCCACCGGTCAGCGCGACTCCCAGCCCCGCACCGAGCGGCTGACCCCTTCCGGAGCCCCGCGTCCCCACGGGCGCGGGGCTCCGGTTTGCCTCCCGCGCGATGCCGGGATAGGGTCGAAGTGTCGACGCGGGGTGGAGCAGTTCGGTAGCTCGCTGGGCTCATAACCCAGAGGTCGCAGGTTCAAATCCTGTCCCCGCTACCAAATGGAAACCCCCGAACCCATGGGTTCGGGGGTTTCCTGCTGTCTGCCGTGATTTTCTGACCCGTCCGGTGAGCCGCCGTCGTCAACGCGTGGTCGCGGTCCTGCCGCGGAAGGTGCGCCGGTAGGCGTGGGGCGTGATGCCCAGACGCCGTGCGAAGTGGTGACGCAGGGTGTCGATCGAGCCGAACCCGGACCGCTCGGCGATGGTGGCGATCGGCTCGTCGGTGTTCTCCAGATGCCGCTGGGCCAGCAGCAGGCGCTGCTCGGTGAGCCACTGGAGCGGCGTGGTGCCGATCTCCTGCTGGAAGCGGCGGGCGAAGGTGCGGGGTGACATGTGCGCGCGCCTGGCCATGCACTCCACCGTCAGCTCGCGATGGAGGTTGGCCTGCAGCCACACCAGCAGCGACGCCAGCGCCCCCGCACCCCGTTCGGGCTCCGCGCGCTTGATGTACTGCGTCTGGCCCCCGTCCCGGTACGGCGGCGCCACCATGCGCCGGGCGATGTCGTTGGCGACGGCGCTGCCCTGCTCCTTGCGCACCAGGTGGAGACAGGTGTCGATCCCGGCCGCGGTGCCGGCGCCGGTGATGACCGGGTCCTCGTCGACGAAGAGGACGTCCAGCTCCACCCGGGCCCGCGGGAAGCGGCGCGCGAGTTCGTCGCCGTAGCGCCAATGCGTGGTGCAGCGGCGGCCGTCCAGCAGACCGGCCTCGCCGAGCAGAAAGGCGCCGGAGCAGATGCTGAGCACGCGGGAGCCGCGCCGCACCGCGGCTCGGAGCGCTTCGAACAGTTCCTCCGGGTGCCGTGTGCGCGGATCGTGGGCCGGGACGCCGATGAGGTCGGCCGACGCCAGCCTCTCCAGCCCGTGCGGCGTCTCGACCCCGAAGCCGTGCCTGGTCCGCACGCTCGTCCCCGTGGGGGAGACGACCGCGAAGTCGTACGCGGGCAGGCCGTCGTCGCTGCGGTCGATGCCGAAGACCTCGCAGAACACCCCCAGCTCGAAGGCGTGCCCGCCGTCGAGGGCGAGCACGGCCACGTCACGCAGCATCGGGCTGCTCCTTCCGGGGATACGGCCGCGGCGCCCCCGCGTCGCGGAATGGCAGGAATTTCAGCCTACTGGGCATTCCTGCCTCTCCCCGGGCCGGGATCGCGGCTGGGAGGGTGGTGCCCAGGAGGCCGGCCCACCGGCCGCACGCGGAGCGGCGAAGCCGTGGACGCGCCCCTTCTCACCATCGACAGCTGGGCGGAACCGATGAGCGACACCTTCACCGTTACCGAGGAGACGTCCGCGAAGGCGGCTCAGATCCTGCGCGGGCTCGCGCTCGACGAGGACCTCAAGTGGCGGGTGCCGGCGGATCCCGTGCTCGGCCCGCTCGCCCGCAGGGTTGCCCGGCGCTTCGTTGCCGGGGAGAGCGTCGAGGCCGCGCTGGAGCGGGTGACGGAGGTCATCGCGAGCGGGCACCGGGCGAGCCTCGAGTACATGGGCGAGAGCTGCCGCGATGCGCGGCGAGTCGTGGCCGAGACCGGCGTGTTCGTCGACGCCGCCATGAGGCTCGCCCCGGGAGTCTCGATCTC
The DNA here is from genome assembly GCF_040685655.1 of Microbispora sp. NPDC088329. NCBI lineage: Bacteria > Bacillati > Actinomycetota > Actinomycetes > Streptosporangiales > Streptosporangiaceae > Microbispora > Microbispora sp. NPDC088329. The sequence continues at coordinate 9,349 of NZ_JBFBIP010000028.1, read as the reverse complement.
CCTGGACCTCTCGCACATCGGCCTGGCCGTCGGCGAGGATCTCGCCTTCGACAACGCCGCCCGCATCGCCGAGGCCGCCGCGGACACCGGGCGCGAGTTGATGATCTCGGCGGAGGGCACCGGCCGCACCGACGCCGTCCTGTCGGTGCACCGCCGCCTGTGCGAGCGTTTCGCCCACGTGGGGATCACGGTTCAGGCGCGGCTGCATCGCACGGACGCGGACCTGCGGGCACTGCTGGACCTGCCCGGTCGCATCCGCCTGGTCAAGGGCGCCTTCCTGGAGCCGGAGAGCGTGGCCTACAGGCGGGAGGATCCGGCGCTGGGCGCCGCTTACCTGCGCTACGCGGAACTGCTGGCCGACTCGGAGCACCCGTGCTCGTTCGCCACCCACGACTGGGAGCTCATCGGGCGAATCGACCGGCATCTCGGAGGGGCGGGGCACGACGGCGCGCCGTGGGAGTTCGAGACCCTGCTCGGCCTCGGGCGCGACCGCCTCGACGCCATGGCGGCGAAGGGCCATCCCACCCGTGAGTACGTCGTCTTCGGCACCGAGTGGTGGCTCTACGTGTGCAACAGGCTGGCCGAGGACCCGCAACGCCTGCTCCAGGCCGTCGTCGACGCGGCCTCTCCGGACGTCCGCCCCGCGGCCGGCGGCGCGGTTCCGTCAAACGATTTGGCACCTGTGCCCGGCGGCGGGTAAGGTTGTGAACACAACGACGCGGGGTGGAGCAGTTCGGTAGCTCGCTGGGCTCATAACCCAGAGGTCGCAGGTTCAAATCCTGTCCCCGCTACCAAGAGACGAAGGCCCGGCCTCCGGAAACGGAGACCGGGCCTTCGGTCTTTCGCGGGTCCGGTCCGGCACAACCGCCGGCCTCCCGACAGGAGTAGCGCATGATCACGTTGGATCGCCTGGTCAACGTGCTGGGCGCGTACGGCGTGCGGCTGTGCGGACGGCCCGACAGGCGCTCGGCGCGGCTGCGCAGCGTGGCGATACCGGACGCCACCGACGGCCGGGTCACCGGTGACGTGCTCGTGGCCGTGGGAGCCGGGTCGGTGACCGAGGCGGTGCGGTGGGCGGCCGCGGCGCAGGCCACGGTGGTCCTGGTGCGGGCGGGCGCCGGGAGCGAGCGTGAGGCCGCCGCGGCCGGTGAGGGCCTGGATGTCTCCGTGCTCCTGGTCGACCCCGCGGTCTCGTGGAGCCAGCTCGTGGGCGTGGTCTACGGCCTGGTGCTGGAAGGGCGGGAGACCGAGTCGGGGCGGGGGCCCACGGACCTGTTCGCGCTGGCCGACAGCCTGGCCGACGCGGTCGGGGGCGCCGTGACGATCGAGGACCCGCTGTCGCGGGTGCTCGCGTACTCCCGCTCCCAGCAGGCGGGCGACCCGGCGCGGCTGGAGACGATCCTGGTGCGGCAAGTGCCCGAGCGGCTGCGTGAGGTCTTCCGGGCGAGAGGGGTGTTCGCCCGCCTGACGGCGACGGACGAGCCGATCTTCGTCGAGCCGGACCCGCGGCACGGCATGACCGGGCGGATGGCGGTGGCGGTGCGAGCCGGCCGCGAGCTGCTCGGATCCGTGTGGGTGACGTGCGGCAGCCCCCTCACCGGGACCCGGCACAGCGCCCTGGCGAACGGCGCGCGCACCGTGGCGTTGCACCTGCTGCGCTCCCGGGCGAGCGCGGACCTCGAACGTCAGGTGGAGTCCGACCTGGTCGTCCGGCTGCTCGAAGGCACCGCCGACGCCGCGACCCTGGTCAGCCGGCTGGGGCTGCCCGCGCGCGAGATGCGGGTCGTCGCGGTGCGCACGCACACCGCCGAGGAGCCGCACGCCATGCTCCTGCTGGCCTTCGAACGCGCCACCACCGGGTTCGGCTGGTCCAGGCCGGGGAGGAGCACGCTGCTCGGCGACACGCTCTACACGATCCTGCCGGACGCGGGGGTGGCCGCCGCGCGGGAATGGGTGGCCGCGCTGGGGGCCGGGCTGCCGCCCCGGGTGCGGGTCGCGGCCGGGATCGGCGCGGTGGCGCAGGCCGCGGATCTGCCGGCCGCCCGCCGGGAGGCGGAGGAGTGCCTGGCGCTGCACGAGAGGGACAGGCCCCCCGCCGGGCCTATAGATGGGCCGCCGGCGTACGACGAGTCCTGGGACGACATCCTGCTGCAGCGGCTACGCGCGGCGGCGCGGGCGGGGCGCGTCCCCGCACGCGGACCGTTGAGCGCGTTGCGCCGGCACGACGCCCTCCACGACACCCACTACGTGGCGACGTTACGGGCGTGGCTGGAGGCCCAGGGCGATCTCGCCGTCGCGGCCGAACGACTCGGCGTGCATGCGAACACGGTGCGCAACCGGCTGCGCAGGATGGGCGAGGTGACCCCGCTGAACCTGGACGACCCGCGCAAGCGCCTCGCCATGGTCATCACCTTGGCCGCGGAGGACGACTAGGAGGTTGTCCGGAGCCCACAAGAAGGGCGCCGCGATTGTGCGGCCGCCACAACCGTCCGCGCCGCCGTACGGGCCATCCTGACGGGGAGAACAGTCTCCTGGTGTGGAGGTGGGGCATGACCGGCGCCGAGCGGATCGACGGCTGGCCGCGGTCGGTGATCGTGGTGGGTGCCGGCATCGTGGGCCTGTCCACCGCGTGGTTTCTGCAGGAACGCGGTGTGGAGGTCACCGTGGTCGACCGCCGCGGCGTGGCGGCGGGCGCGTCGTGGGGCAACGCGGGCTGGATCGCGCCGGGCCTGGCCATTCCGCTGAACGAGCCCTCCGTGCTGCGCTACGGCCTGCGCTCGCTGGTGAATCCGGCCGCGCCGCTGCACATCCCGGCGACCGTCGACCCGGGACTGTGGGCGTTCCTGACCCGCTTCGCCGCCAACTGCCGGTGGTCGTCGTGGACCCGGGCGGTGCGCGCCAACCTGCCGCTCAACGACGAGTGCGTCGAGGCGTACGAGGTGCTCGCCGCCAACGGCGTGGCCGCCCCCGTCGAAGACGCGCCGATCACCGCCGGGTTCCGCACGCCGCGCCAGGCCGAGGGCCTGCTGCACGAGCTGCGCAGGATGGCCGAGGCCGGGCAGCCGGTCGACCACACCCCGCTGGGCGCGCGGGAGCTGGCCGAGACCGTGCCGCTCGCCTCGCAGGCCCTGACCGCGGGTGTGCGCATCGACGGGCAGCGCTACGTCGACCCCGGCCGCTTCGTGCACGCGCTGGGCGAAGCCGTCGTCGCCCGGGGCGCCTCCGTGGAGACCTTCGAGGTCGCGGACGTGCGCACCGACAACAAGAAGGTCGTCGTGGTGGCCCGCGACGGCGCCGCCCTGTCCGCCGACGCGGCGGTGCTGGCCACCGGCGCCTGGCTGTCCCGGCTGGCGGGCCGCTGGGGCGTACGCGTCCCCGTGCGGGCCGGCCGCGGCTACTCGTTCACGGTCCCGGTGGACCACCCCGTTCCCGGCCCGATCTACCTGCCGGACGTGCGGGTGGCGTGCACGCCCTATCAGGGTGGGCTGCGCGTCGCGGGCACGATGGAGTTCCGCGACCCCGACGCCCCGGCCGTCGAGGCCCGGCTGCGGGCGATCATCGCCTCGGCCCGCCCCCTGCTGCGCGGCGTGCGCTGGGAGGAACGCACCGACGTCTGGGTCGGCCCCCGGCCGGTCACGCCGGACGGGCGTCCGCTGATCGGCGCGACCGACGCCCCGGGGATCTACGTGGCGGGCGGGCACGGCATGTGGGGCCTGGCCCAGGGCCCGGCCACCGGACGGCTCGTCGCCGAACAGATCACCACCGGCAAGCAGCCGGCCGCCCTGCGGGAGTTCGACCCGCTGCGCTGATCGCGTCCCAGCGGGAAGCGGCACCACCCGGGGGCCCTGTGATCGGCCGGATCACAGGGCCCGCAGGCCGTTGATCACCTCGCCGAGGAGCTTCTCGGTGGGGAAACGCGCGACGTTGGCGGGTGGGCGCACCTGTACGAGACCCTGCTCGTGGAGGTCGCCCACCAGCACCCGCACGACGCCGAGCGGCAGGTCGATCGCCGCGGCGATGTCCGCCAGCGACGCCGCGCGGGCGCACAGGCTGAGGATCATCCACTGCTCGGGGCCGAGACTCACGGGCGTGGGCCCGCCGGTCGCGGTCACGATGGCGACGAGGTCGATCTCCTGGCTGGACGGTCGCACGCGTCCGCGGGTCAGGGCGTAGGCCGGCACGACGGGCCCGGCCTCCTCGTCCAGCCATTGGTCCTGCATGCGTTCCGTCACTTCCGGTCCTCCTCGCCGGTGTTCTCGTTTTCCTGCGGCCCTCGTTTCAACGAGGCGAGGATGATGTCCTCCGGAGTGACCTCTCCCGAGACGAGACGGGCGAGGTCGGGATCCTTGGGACCGACCATGAGCGTGGACGGGATCAGCACGATGGCGGTCGTTCCTCCGTAGGGCGAAAGCCGCAGGGTCACGCGGATGTCCCGCCGCGCGGCCAGGCGCGCGACGACGAACAGCCCCATGCGCTCGGTGTCCGCGATGTCGAACTCCGGTGGGTCGGCCAGGCGCTCGTTGAGCTCCGCGAGCCGCTCCTTGGTCATGCCGAGTCCGCGGTCCTCGATCTCGACGGCGAAGCCCATGCCGACGACCTCGCCGCGTACCAGCACGGACGTGCGCGGCGGCGAGAAGGCCGTGGCGTTCTCGATCAGTTCGGCGATGAGGTGGATGACGTCGGCCACCGCGGAGCCGTCGAGCCCGTGGTCCTCCATGGGCAGCACGTTCACCCGGGCGTAGTCCTCCACCTCGGCCGCGGCCCCGCGCACGACGTCGTACATCGGGACGGGTTTGCGCCAGGCGCGGCCGGGGGCGTTGCCGGACAGGATGATCAGGCCCTCGGCGTGGCGGCGCATGCGGGTAGTCAGGTGGTCGAGCCGGAACAGCTCCTCCAGCATGTCCGGGTCGGTCGTGTGGCGCTGCATGCCGTGCAACTGGGCCCGCTGCCGGTGCAGCAGCGTCTGGCTGCGCCGCGCCAGGTTGAGGAAGACCTGGCTGACACCCCGCTGCAGGCGAGCCTGCCCGACGGCGGCCTCCACCGCGGTCTCCTGGACGGTCGAGAAGGCTCGCCCCACGTCCTGGATCTCGGCGGTTCCGCCCGTGGTCCGGATCGGGGGCGCCTCGACGGCCACGTCGACGTCGTCGCCCCGCTTGAGCTTGGCCAGCAGTTCCGGCAGCCGCTTGTTCGCGAGGTCGAGCGCGGCCTGCCGCAGGCCGGCCAGCTCGCGGGCGAGGCGTCCGCCGACCCGCAGCGAGATCAGGATCGAGGCGATGACCGCGAGGAGGCCGAAGCCCCCGGCCAGCACGGCCCGCCGCAGGATCGCGTCGGCGATCGGCGCGGCGCGCTGGGCGAGCAGGGCCGCCGCCTCGGTCTGCGTCTTCTGGAACGACTCGGCCAGGTCGTCGGAGGTCGACTGCCACACCCTCTGCGTACGCGCCGAGAGCTTGGGCGCCGAGATGATCTGCTCCTCCTGCAGCCGCAGCCGCTGGTAGAGCGGAGTGGTGATCAGGTTGACGTGGAGCTGGCGCAGACCGGCGTCCAGCTCGGGCAGGGCCTGGTCGATGAGGAACCGGCGGTTGCCCACGAGCTGGGTGAACAGCTTGCGCTCCTCGTCGGTGAGACCGCCGGACGCCGCGGCGCCCGCCTCCAGCGCCTGCTCCCGGGTCAGCAGCTCGTTGGCGTATCCCAGCGAGATCACCACACGCGACTGCTGGTAGAGCGGGATGTCGTCGATCAGAGCCAGGCTGTGGTGCATGCGGTAGATCGCGTCGCTGACCAGGTTGTAGGTCTCGATGGCGCGCAGCCGTGACGCGAGCCTCTCGTCGATCTCCGTGCGGATCTCGTCGATGCGGCCGAGTCCCGTCAGCATCTCGTCGACGCGCCTGCGCATCGCCGCTGTCGTGGCCGAGCGGGAGCGGTCGGACAGGGCCAGCGCCCGGACCTTCTCCCTGGTCTTGTCCGTCCGCTGACGCTGAAGGACCATGACGTCGCGGTCGCTCGTCTGGTGCGAACCGAGGTATCGGGCCGTGGTCAGGCGCTCGGCCTGCAGATCGACGATGAGAGTGTCGGCGGGCCGCCGCAGAGTGGACCACAGCGTGTCGTACGTACGCAGGCTCAGGCTGTCGCCGATCGTGACGCCGGCGGTGACGACCCACAAGACGATCAGTGAGAAGAGGGGGACGAGCAGCAGGCCGACGAGCCGGGACCTGATCGGCCGGTCACGCCTGCGCGGACTCATGGCACCTCGCCCAGTGAGGCAGAAGCCTCACATAAACCTTTTTTGCGACAGAGATAGAGATTAGCAGCGCGTGAGCCGGTTGAGGGCTCTGTGATCGGATGGCCGAAAATATCGTGTCCAATCGTGATCTTGCAGTAGCGTCGATCATGGTGGACATGGAAAGGACCCGCACGCATGCGCCGTTTTCTCGTGCTGGGGATGATGGCCGTGCTGGCCCTCGCGGGCTGCGGCGGGGGTGACGAGGTCCAGGAGATCTCGGCACCCAACCTCCCGTCGGCGAAAGACTCCACCTTCGTCTACCTGCACCATCTCGGCATCGTCGCCGACTGGGACCCGGCGAGCTCGTACTCCGGCGAGGTCGTCGCGATGGAGAACATCTACGACTCGCTGACGACGTACAACCCCAGGACGCGGCGGGCGGCGCCGCGCCTGGCCGAGCGGTGGCAGACGTCGCCCGACGGCAAGGTCTGGACGTTCACGTTGCGCAGCGGCGTAATTTTCCACACCGGGCGGCCGGTGGACGCCGACGCGGTGAAGGCGTCCATCGAGCGGACCAAGCGGATGGGCGCCGGGGCGGCCTACATCTGGGACCCCGTCCAGCGGATCACGGTCAAGGACCCGCTCACCGTGGAGTTCCGGCTCGAGTACGCCGCCCCGCTGGACCTGATCGCCTCGGCCGACTACGCCGCGTACATCTACGACACGCGGGCGGCGGGCTCGGGCGACCTCAAGAAGTGGTTCCAGGCCGGCCGTGACGCGGGCTCGGGGCCGTACACAGTGGCGAGCTGGAAGAAGGGGCGGGAGAAGGAACTGATGCTGCGCGCCTTCGACCGCTACTGGGGCGGCTGGGACGGCCCGCACTACCGCAACATCGAGTTCCGCGTCACCCCCGACCCCGGCCGGGCGTACCGGCTGCTGCTGAGCGGCGAGGCGAGCTACGTTCAGCGGCTGAGCCCCGAGCTGTTCCGCCGGGTCAGCGCGACCCCGGGCGTTCGCACGCTGCAGGTGCCGTCGTTCCAGAACCTGCTCATGCTGTTCAACACCGCCTCCGGCCCACTCGCCGACATACGGTTACGCAAGGCGGTGCAGAAGGCCGTCGACTACGACGGCCTGATCACCCAGCTGCAGGGGGCGGTGGCGCCGGCCCCCGGTCTGGTGCCCGAGGGACTGCTCGGTCACACGCCCGGCCTGACCCAGAAGCAGGACCTCGCCGGAGCGTCCGCGCTGCTCACCGAGGCGGGATACGGCCCCGGCGGCAAGCCGCTGCGGCTCACGCTGACCTACGCGCAGGGGGACGACGACGAGGAACTGCTGGTGCGTACGCTCAAGCGCGCGCTCGCCGAGCTGAACATTCAGCTCGATGCCAAGGCGATGCGCTGGGAGGAGCAGCGAGACCAAGGCAAGTCCGCCGACCAGGCCAAGAGTCAAGACATCTTCGTCATGTACTGGTATCCGGATTACGCCGACGCGTACTCGCTGTTCCTCAACTTCTTCCACAGCGCCGGACCGGTGTCCTCCAACCTCGCCTACCTGAAGAGCGGGGACGTCGACGCCAAGATCGATCGTCTGCCGTCACTGGCGACGAACAGCCGATCCTCCGCCGAGAGGGCGTACGCCGACCTCCAGCGTGGCCTCATCCAGGAGAAGGCGGTGGTCGCGGTGCCGTGGGTGCTGACCTACCGGCGGGCCTATCTGGGCAACGTCCAAGGGCTCACCGACAACCCGGCCTACCCGGGGGTCGTCTTCGTGCACGAGCTCACCCCCGGCGGCTGAGCCGCGGGCGGTGGGGTCAGCCCCGCAACCTGCGGCTCATTCCGCTGCAGTGGGGACCGCGGGCGGTGCGGGGCCGCCGCGGCGGCGTCTCGTCGAGGGGGGAGAGCATGGCCTGCGCGGCCGCGGCGTCGGACAACACCCGCTGCGCCTGCTCGTCATCGGGAAGCTGATCGGGAAGCTGACCATGCTCGGCCAGCTCGTGCCGGAGGAAGGTGAGCGGTGCCGGGTGCCCGCCGGCGTCCGCGGCCACGGTGGCGCGAGCGGCGACCAGCAGGGCGAGATAGTGCGAGCGCAGGATCGACTCGCGCGATCGCAACTGCTCCAAGTCGTCCAACAGGGAGTGCACGAGCTCGAGCAGGTCGCCCGGGCGCGGCGGCTCGGCGGTGATGTGGGCGCGGATGTCGTCGAACTCCGACCGCATGATGATGGCCACCTCCAGCGACGGAAGTCCGGGCGGCCGGGTTGGCGCCGTACGGGGACTTCCGCATCGTGTTCGTAGCGCGGGGCGATTGCGAGCGGCTTGACGTTCGGTTGCGTGGGAAGGCGACGGCCCACCAGAGCCGTCGCGGAACGCGGGGGACGACGGCCACCCACGGCTTTCGTCCCTCACGTCGTGCCTCCCCGATCTTCCGTGCCATGCCGGCGTGATCGCCGCGGCGCTAAGTAGATGCCTGAGAGCGGGATCTGGTTGTCCCTACCCGCTCGTACGTTTTGCGGTGTACGGCACGCGGAGGAGCATCGCGACGATGACCTGCGGGAATACCCGCAGGCGGCCGGTGTGTTGGGACAAAACGATGCCCGGCCCTCCCCGGGACGGCCAGGCGGGAATAGTCGTGCGGTGTGTTGAACGCTTCGACGCCCGGCCTCCCTCGCCGGTGCGAAGGGGAACAGCCGCCGCAGCGGGGCCGGTCGTTCTCAAGTTGGGTCATGGCGGTGCCGGACCCTGGTAATCTTCTGGTGTCGGCGCGGTTCGGCGCACTCCTTCTCGATCACTTCGGTGGTTGTGTTGTGTGTGCGGGCTGGTCGCCGGTGCTTCTCTTCTTTGTGGATCTTCTGGTTCGGTGGTTTTGCGCCGGGCTGGGGGTTCGGGTAAGTTAGAGGGGTTGCCCCGGAAACGGGGTGGTCGAATTCCTGTCGGTCGGCGGGTTTCGGGTCAAATAAGTCCCGGTGGGGCGGATTTGACACGGAAGAGCCGGTCGGGAAGAATTAAGACCAGCAAGACAAAAGAAAAACAAACGGTGAAACGCCCCGGAGCGTGGGACCTTCTCGGAAGGTTTCGGGTGATGGTGGTCGCGTCCGTTTCTTGAGAACTCAACAGTGTGCTAAAAGCCAGTG
>NZ_JBFBIP010000027.1:0-121571 GCF_040685655.1 Microbispora sp. NPDC088329 | reverse complement strand
GGCAACGGTCCCTGGATCATGGCCGACCTGGAGAACGGCCTGTTCTCCGGCGTGAACCAGCACTACAACGCCAATGACCCGAGCATCAGCCACCGGTTCCTGACCGCCATCATCAAGGGTGAGCCCAACCACTGGGCCATCCGGGGCGGCAACGCCCAGTCGGGCGCCCTGTCGACCTTCTACAACGGGGTGCGGCCCAACGTCGCGGGCTACAACCCGATGAAGAAGGAAGGCGCCATCATCCTCGGCATCGGCGGCGACAACAGCGTCGGCGCCCGGGGCACCTTCTACGAGGGCGTGATGACCTCCGGTTATCCGTCGGACGCCACCGAGAACGCCGTCCAGGCCAACATCGTCGCCGCCGGATACTCGACGTCGGGCGGCGGCAACCCCGGAACCGGGACCCTCACGCCCGGCTCGTCGATCTCACTGCGCGCCACGACCTCCGGCTACACCGACCGCTACATCCGGCACCAGAACGACAGCGTCGTCACGTCGGTGATCACCTCGTCCAGCTCCACGTTGGACAAGAACGACGCCACCTGGATCGTGCGCAGCGGCCTGGCCAGCGGCTCGTGCGTGTCGTTCGAGTCGAGGAACTACCCAGGCGACTACCTGCGCCACCAGAACTACCAGCTCTACCGGCAGCACAACGACGGCAGCTCGCTTTTCGCCTCCGACGCGACGTTCTGCCCGCAGTCCGGGAAGAACGGCCAGGGCACGTCGTTCGCGTCGTACAACTTCCCGAGCCGGTTCATCCGTCACTACAACAACACCGTCTACATCGCGAGCAACGGCGGTTCGAACTCCTTCGACAACTCCACCGCGTGGAACGACGACGTCAGCTGGGTCGTCTCCCAGCCCTGGGCATAGGAGTTTCTGACAGATAATCGCCGGTCGCACGCGTAGATCCAGGTGGATGCGTCGCCAGACGGAAGAGGAGGTCGGAGCGGAGCCTCCGGCCGACGACGACCCGGGCCCGCGGAAGTTCCGAACCTGCGACGGAATTTCCGCGGGCGGCAAACGCGGCGAGGCACCGCCTGGGCCACGCGCGGCAGGGCACCCGGCCGCGCGTCGGCCAACGCACGGGAGGCGACCGTCGGGTGGGTCACCACGAGGGCCTTTCCGCTCGGCCGGAAAGGCCCCTGCACGCATTGGACCGACGCCGGACCGCTGGCGGCTTGCCGGACCGAAACGAACAAAGAGTCCGGACCACCGTGAACCGGTTCAGCCGCAGCATCCCAGCCCGCGTGCGTGTCGACACTACCGGGCGCGGCAGCGATGACCAGGCCGTGCTCGAATCGAGTCATACACGAGGCGAAGAGCATTATCGAATCCTACGGGCGGGCCATTCGCTAGGAGCTCCGGGGATCGCCGCACGCCCCGGCCGCCAGGCCCGGCAGCAGCGGAACCAGCGAGCAGAGCACTCGGCCGGGGAACCGGCGGCGAGCGCGAACCCGGCCGCGGCGCGCCGGCCGCAGCGCTCGCCCTGAACGGCTTCCCGCCTTCGGCGCTGGGGTTACGCCCCACAGTCAGAGAATCGGACGGTAACGCGTCCGACTCGTTCCGATATCACTGGGATAACAGAACGATCTTCGGTCTAACTTTTCCGAGGCGCCGTTTGTGACGATGCCCGCGTGCGATCCATGCACCGCCTTCCTTCAACAAGAGGAGATCGCAGGTGGCCGGCACCCTTGCATCGATCGAACCGGCCCACAAGGCCTTCGAACGGCAGGCGCGACGAACCCCGCACCGCATCGCGGTCGTCTCCGGAACGACCCGCACGACCTACGCCGATCTCAACGCGCAGGCCAACCGGATAGCGCACGAACTCCTCTCCCGCGGAGCCGGGCGGGGCTCGGCCGTCGGCGTGTGCCTGCACCGCGACGAGAACCTGATCGCGGCGCTGCTGGGGGTGTGGAAGACCGGCGCCGCGTACGTGCCGCTGGACCCGGCCTATCCGGCCGACCGGCTGGAATTCATGGTCGAGGACGCCGGGGTGACGCACACGGTGACCTCCGCCGAGCCGGCCGGGCGGCTGCCGCGGCACGAACTCGTCCTGCTCGACGACATCGGCGACCGTCCGGACCGGGATCCGGACCTGCCGGGCGACCCGGCCGACCTGGCCTACGTGATCTACACCTCCGGATCGACCGGCCGCCCCAAGGGCGTCGCGATCGAGCACCGCAACGTCATGACGCTGCTGCGCTGGGACGCCGGCTATTTCACCGCCGAGGAGCTGTCCGGATTCCTGGCCTCCACGTCGGTCTGCTTCGACCCGTCGGTCCCCCAGCTCTACCTCCCGCTGCTGCTGGGCGGCACGGTGATCATGGCGGACAACCCGCTCGCGCTGCACACCCTGCCCGCCAGGGACGAGGTCACCATGATCAGCGCCGCGGCCTCGGCGCTGACCGCGTTGCTGCGTGAGCCGCTGCCGCCGAACGTGCGCACGGTCCTGTCCAGCGGCGAGCCGGTGAGCCGGGCCCTGGCGGACCGCGTCTTCGCCAACCCCGGCGTGCGGCGCATGGTGAACCTGTACGGCCCCACCGAGTGCACCGTGCACTGCTGCGCGCACGAGATCGCCAGGGACGAGCCGGGCGAGCCGCCGATCGGCACGCCGTACGCCTGGTCGGAGCTGTCGGTGCGGGGCGCGGACGGCGAGGCGCTCGGCGACGGCGAGCTCGGCGAGCTGTGGGTGGCCGGGCCGCTGGTCGGCCGGGGCTACCTGAACCGGCCGGAGCTGACCGCCGAGCGGTTCGTGACCGACGCCGGGGGCGTGCGCCACTACCGCACCGGCGACCTGGTCCGCAGGGAAGGCGGCCTCTACTTCTACGAGGGCCGCATCGACGACCAGGTGAAGGTCGCGGGTTTCCGCGTCGAGCTGGGCGAGGTGCGGGGCAGGCTGGAACGGCACCCGCTGGTGAACCAGGCAGTCGTGCTCGCCCCCGCCGACGAGGAGGGCACCCGCAGGCTCGTCGCGTACGTCGAACCGGCCGGGCCCGGCCTCGACGACGCGCGGCTGCGGTCCTGGCTGCGCGAATGGCTGCCCGACTACATGATCCCCGCCAGGATCGTGTTCCTCGACGCCATCCCGATCGGCCCCACGGGCAAGGCCGACCGCTCCCGCCTGCCCGAGGTCTTCTTCCACGAAGACACCGAGCGGCAGCGAGACGACACCGAGCGGCAGCGGGACGACATCGAAGGGCGGGGCCACGTCGCGCCACGCGACGACGTCGAGCGGCGGATCGCCGCCATCACCGCGGAGACGCTCGGCGTCGAACGGATCGGCGTCCACGACCACTTCCTCGACCTCGGCGGGCACTCCCTGGCCGCCGCGAGGATCTGCGCCGGGATCGAGCAGGCGTTCGGTGTGCGCGTCGCGCTGACGACGTTCCTGGCCCGGCCCACGGTCGCCGAGCTGGCGGCATACGTCGCCGAGAGCACGCCGGGCACCGTGACGCCGCTGGTCCGCCACGCCGGCCGGACCCGCTATCCGCTGCTCGCCTCCCAGCGCGACAAGCTCATGCTGCGCCAGGTCAGCCAGAACCCGCACGCCACCGCGATCGCCTTCCGGCTCGGGCTGCGCGGCCTCACCTCGGCGGAGCCGCTGCGGGCCGCCCTCGACGCGATCGTGCGGCGCCACGAGGCCCTCCGCTCCGTCGTCGTCGACGACGTCGCCACCGAGGTCAGGCCCCCGGCGCCGGTGCCGCTGGACGAGCACCGCCCGGCCTCGCCCGCGGAGGCCGACGAGCTGCGGCGGGCGGCGGTCGCCCACGACTTCGACCTCGCCGGGGACACGCCGCTGCTGCGGGCCACCCTGCTGTGGTCCGGGCCGGACAGCGCGGAGCTGGTGCTGCTCACCGACCACACCGCGTTCGACGGCGCGTCGCTGGGGGTCGTCATGCGGGAGATCCTCGACGGGCTCGCCCACGACGGCGATGTCCTCCTGCCGGAGCCGCCGCTGCAGTTCGGCGACGTCGCGCTGCGCGAGCAGGAGACCGCACGGGACACCGAGGCGTTGCGGGCCTTCTGGGCCGAGGAGCTCGCCGGGGCGGTCCCGCCGTACGAGCTGCTGCCCCGCGGGGACGACCGCCCGAGCCGCCTGCGCGGGGAGCGCCTGGTGCGCCGGCTGGATGCGACGACGGCCGCGCGGGCCGGCGAGCTCGCGGCCGGCTGCGGCGCCACGCCGTTCGCCGTCTACCTGACCGCGCTCGGCATGCTGGTGGCCGGGCTGACCGACCGGCGGGACGTGGTCCTCGGCGCCGCCGTGGCCGACCGCGCCGCCCCGGGTCTGGAGGGCGTGGTCGGCGTGCTCGTCGACGTGCTCCCGGTGCGGCTGCGCCTGGACGACGGGCTGTCGCTGCGCGCGGCCGTACGGCACGCGGGGGCCGCGACCGCCCGTGCGATGGACCACAGGGGGCTGAGCGATCAGGAGCTGACCGAGGCCGCGGGCGTCGAGCGCCCGCCCGGCCGGGTGTCGACCCCCGTCGTGCTCTCGATGCAGCCGCCCGAGGTGCCCCTCCGCCTGGACCACGGGGACGTCGGGGTGGACCTGATCGGCGAGCTCGACGCGGGCAGCGTCCAGGTGCCGTTGATCGTCTACGTCAACGCCACGGCGGCCGGGCCCGAGCTGCAGGTCGAGTACGACCTGGAGCATCTGGACCGGGCCGCGGCCGAGTCCCTGACCGGCCGTCTGGTCCGCCTGCTCGACGACGCCCTGGCACACCCCGACCGGCCGCTGTCGGCGTTCGAGGTGATCGGCGCGGAGGAACGGTCGGCACTGCTGGCCGCGGGCACCGGTGCGCCGCTGCCCGCGGACGCGCCGCCGACGGTCGTGGAGGCGGTGCTGGACCAGGCGGCCCGTCGCCCGCACGCCCCGGCGGTCGCCGACGGCGAGGGCGTTCTCACCTACGGCGAGCTGGCCGGCTGGGCGCGGCGGGTGGCCGCGGCGCTGGGACCGGAGGCGGCGGGCTCCTGTGTGGGCGTGTGCCTGCCCCGCGACCGCCATCTGCCCGCCGCGCTGCTGGGCGTGCTGCTGGCCGGCGCGGCGTACGTCCCGCTCGACCCCGGGCACCCGCTTCGGCGGCTCCGCGAGCAGGTGGACGACTGCGGCGCCAAGGTCATCGTCGCGGCGGGCGAGGGTCTGCCGGTGGCCCGGAAGCTGGGCGGCGTCGTCGTCGACCTGGCTCGGCTGCCCTCGCCGGAGGTGGTGCCGGACGGCGTGGAGGTGGACCCCGGCGATCTCGCCTACGTCCTCTACACCTCCGGCTCCACCGGCAGGCCCAAGGGCGTGGAGATCACCCACGCGAACCTCGCGGCGTTCGTCGCCTCGATGACGATCACTCCGGGGGTCCGGCCGGACGATGTGATGCTCGGCCTGACGCCGTTCTCGTTCGACGTGTTCGGCTTCGACGTGTGGGTGAGCCTGTGCGGGGGGCTGCGGCTGGAGCTGCTCGGCCGCGACGAGGCGCTCGACGGGCGGGCCGTCGCCCGGCGGATCGAGGAGACCGGGGTCACCTTGATGACCGCGACGCCGACGACGCTGCGCATGCTGGCCGCCTCCGGCTGGCGGGGTGCTCCCTCCGGACGCGGCGGGCACGTGCGTGCGATCAGCATCGGCGAGGTGCTCGACCCGGCCCTCGCCGGCGAGCTGCTGGACCGCGGGGTCGAGCTGTGGAACGCCTACGGCCCCACCGAGACCACGATCTACTCCACGATGATCCGGGTGACCGCGCCGGTCGGCGACCGGGTGTCCATCGGCCTGCCGCTGCCGGGGGAACGGGCGTACGTGCTCGACCGGGCGGGGCGCGTGCTGCCCGCCGGGGTGACCGGCGAGCTGTGGATCGGCGGCGCCGGGGTGGCCAGAGGCTACCGCGGCAGGCCGGACCTGACCGCCGCCGCCTTCACCGACGACCCGCTCGGCGCTCCCGGTGACGATCCGGCATACGGGCGCCGCTACCGCACCGGCGACCTGGCCCGCTGGCGGACCGACGGCACGCTCGACTTCCTCGGGCGGCGCGACGGGCAGGTGAAGGTCCGCGGCCACCGCATCGAGCTGGGCGAGATCGAGACCGTGCTCCGCGAGACCCTGCTTCGGGCGGTGCCCCACGAGAGCGCGGCCGACGCGGTCGTGACCGTGCGCGGCGGCGACCATCTGGTCGGCTACCTCGCAGCTCCGGAGGGGGTCGACACCCGCGAGCTGGAGCGGCGGCTGGGCGACCGGCTCCCGGACTACATGGTCCCCCGCCGCTGGGTGCTCCTGGACGCCCTGCCCGTCACGGCCTCCGGCAAGGTGGACCGCACCGCCCTGCCCGAACCCGGCGGCGACGCTCCACCGGAGCCGCCCGGCACAGAGGCCGAACTGCTGGTGTCCGAGGTGTGGAGCGCCGTGCTCGATCGCCCCGTGGAGGGCCTGCACGACGACTTCTTCGCCCTCGGCGGGCACTCCGCCACCGCCGCTCTCGTCGCGGCCCGGCTGAGCGACGCACTGGACCTGACCGTGCCGGTGCGCCTGCTGTTCGAACACAGGACGCTGGCCGGCTACGCCGCCGGCATCGAGGCTCTGCTCCTGGCCGACATCGAGGAGACGCCGAATCCGGAGGAGACACCGCGCCTGGAGGAGACACCGCGCCTTGAGACGCCGCGCCTGGAGGAGACGCCGTGACCATCAGCGACGAGCGCAGAAGCGCCCTCGCCGGCCGGCTCGCGGCGGCCCGCCGCGCCGCCGCCCGGGCCGTCCCGGCGATCCCCGTCAGGAACAGGGACGGCGGCCCCGCTCCCCTGTCGCCCGCGCAGGCCCGGCTGTGGTTCCTCGCGCAACTCGACGACCTGGCCGCCTACAACGTGCCGACCGTCGTACGGCTGCGCGGCCCGCTGGACGTCCCGGCGCTGCTGGGCGCCGTACGGGATCTCGCCGACCGGCACGAGGTGCTGCGCAGCCTGTTCACCGACGCCGGTGCGCTCCCCGTCGACGCCGAGCGGGTGCCGGTCACGGTCGAGGACCTCGACGACGACACTCCGCTCGAAGCACGGCTGCAGGAGGAGCTCGCCCGCCCCTTCGCGCTGCACGCGCAGCCGCCCGCCCGCGCCCTGCTGCTGCGTCTCGGCGCCCGGGAGCACGTGCTGGCGCTGACCGTGCATCACATCGCCTTCGACGCCTGGTCGCGCAACCTGGCGCTGAACGAGCTCGCCGCCCTGTACGCGGCACGGCTCGGGCTCGCCGATCCGCCCGAGCCGCCGCAGGTCCAGTACGCCGACTACGCGGCCTGGCTCGCCGGGCAGCCGGAGGGCGACCTGTCCTGGTGGACCGGACGGCTGGCCGGGCTCGAACCGGTCCTCGATCTGCCGGTGGACCGGCCACGGCCCTCGGTCGCGGACTGGACGGGCGCCACCGTCCCGGTGCGGCTCGCGCCCGCGCTGACCGCCCGGGTGCGGGAGGCCGCCGCAGAGACCGGCTGCACGCCGTTCATGGTGCTGCTGGCCGCCTGGCAGGAGCTGCTCGGCCGGGTCTGCGGCACCGACGACGTGCCGGTCGGCGTGCCCGAGTCGGGACGGCTCCACCCCGGCACCGCGCCCATGCTCGGCTGCTTCGTCAACACGCTCGTCCTGCGGGGCGACAGGTCCGGCGAGCCGACCGGCCGCGAGCTCCTGGCCCGGACCAAGGCCGCCGTGCTCGACGCGCTCACCCATCGCGACGTGCCCTTCGACCGGATCGTGGAGCACCTGCACCCCGAGCGCAACCTCGCCACCACGCCGATCTTCCAGGTGCTGCTCAACGTGCTGGAGGACGGCCCGCGGACGCCGGACTTCCCCGGCCTGACCACCGAGCAGGTGCCGTTCGGCCTGCGGACCACCAAGTACGACCTCAACCTCGCCCTCGACAACATGGGCGAGACGTACGAGGGCGAGCTCGCCTACCGCGTCGACCTGTTCGAGGAGGCGACCGCACGGCGCGTCGCGGGCTGGTACCCGACCCTGCTGGAGGGCATGCTCGCCGGCCTCGACGCGCCCGCGGCGGCCGTGCCGCTGGAACCGGTGACCGGGCCCGTCGTCTCGGGCACGCGGACGCCGATGGACCTGACCCGGCCGCTGCACGCGGTCGTCGGCGACCACGCACGCCGCACGCCCGGCGCGACGGCGGTGGCCGACGCCACGGGCTCGCTCACGTACGGCGAGGTGGACCGGCTCGCCAACCGCCTCGCCAACCGCCTGGTCGCGGCAGGGGTGCGGCCGGACGAGCCGGTCGGCGTCCTGGTCGGCCGCCACCGCGGGCTGGTTCCGGCGCTGGTCGGCGTGCTGCGCGCGGGCGGGGCCTACCTGCCGATGGACCCTCTCTATCCCGACGACCGCCTCGGCCACATGCTGGAGACGGCCGGCGCGCGGGTCGTGCTGGCCGACCCCGAGCACGCGGGCCGGCTCCCCGGCGCGCTGGTGCTGCCCGAGCTCCTCGCCGCCGGGCCCGAGGATCCTCCGGACGTCGAGGTCGCCCCGGACCACCTCATCCATGTGATCTTCACGTCCGGCTCCACCGGACGGCCGAAAGGCGCCGGGATCGAGCACCGGTCGGCGCTGCACTACCTGCACGGCCTGGCCGAGCTGGTGCCCGACGTCCACGAGTCGTACGGCGTGGTCTCCACCACCGCCGCCGACCTGGGGCTGACCTGCCTGTACGGCGCGTTGTTCCGGGGCGCCGCGGTCCACCTCGTGGACCAGGAGACCGCGACCGACCCGGAGGCGTACGCCGCCTATCTCGCCGCGCGTCCCGTCGATGTGATCAAGATGGTGCCCAGTCATCTGGAGCTGCTGGCCGCCCACGGCGACCTCGCGCGGATGCTGCCGCGCCGGCTGCTGATCCTCGCCGGGGAGGCCACGTCGTGGGAGCTGGCCGAGCGCATCCGCGCGGCCCGCCCCGACCTGGAGCTGCAGATCCACTGCGGGCCGACGGAGACGACGGTCTCGGTGCTCGGCGGCCGGGCGCCAGGCACGCCCACCGGGGCGGGGTCGGTGCCGCTCGGCCGCCCGTTCCCCGGAGTGGACTGCTACATCGTCGACCCCGCCGGCCGTCCGCTGCCCGCCGGGGTGCCGGGCGAGCTGTGGGTGGCGAGCCCCAGCGTGGCCCGCGGGTACCTGAACCGCCCCGACCTCACCGCCCAGAGATTCGTCCCGGATCCGGTGACCGGAACGCGCCGCTGTTACCGCACCGGCGACCGGGTCCGGCTCAACGCCGAAGGGCTCGTGGAGTTCCTCGGCCGGGTCGACGACCAGGTCAAGATCAGGGGCTTCCGGGTGGAGCTGGGCGAGGTGAAGACCGCGCTGCAGGAGCAGCCCGGCGTCCGGGAGGCCGCGGTGCTGCCGGTCGGCGAGGGACACGCGCGGCGGCTGGCCGCCTGGGTCGCGCCCGCCACCGTGGACCTCGCCGCGGTGCGGGCCGGGCTGCGTGAGCGGCTGCCCGACTACATGGTGCCGTCCGCGATCGTCGTCCTCGACGAGCTGCCGCTCACCCCGCTCGGTAAGATCGACCGGGCCCGCCTGCCGGTGCCCGAGGCGGCGCCCGCCGGGGAGCGCGTGGCGCCGAGCACACCGACAGAGCTGCGGATCGCCGCAGTGTGGGCGGATGTCCTCGGCGTGGCGGACTTCGGCGTCGACGACGACTTCTTCGCGCTGGGCGGCGACTCCTTCCGCGCGGTCCGCGCCGTCCGGGAGATCGACCCGGCGCTGCGGGTGATCGACCTGTTCACCCGGCCCACGGTGCGTGAGCTCGCCGCCCACCTCGACGGCGGCGCACAGGCCCCCGCCGGGCTGCTGCACCACCTGGCGGGCCCGCGTACGGCGACCCGCACCCTCGTGTGCCTGCCGTACGGCGGCGGTTCGGCCGCCGCCTTCCGGCCGCTCGCCGAGGAGCTGGCCCGCCTCTCGCCCGGCACCGCGGTGGTCGCCGTCGAGCTGCCCGGGCACGACTCGGCGCGGCCGGACGAGGACCCCCTGCCGATCCCGGAGCTGGCCGGCCGCCTCACGGCCGAACTGGCCGCGATCCGCGGGCCCGTCGCGTTGTACGGCCACTGCGTCGGCTCCGCCGCCACGATGGAGCTGGCGCTGCGGCTGGAGGCCGCGGGGACGTCGGTCGCCGGTGTCGTCGTCGGCGGCAGCTTCCCCGACGCGCGGCTGCCCGGACGGCTGTCGGCCTGGTGGAACCGGAGGTTCCCCGCCCACCGCTGGTCCTCCGACCGCGCCCAGCGCGACTTCCTGCGCACGCTCGGCGCCGTGGACGACGACTTCGGCGACACCGGGATCATGCTGCGCGCCCTGCGGCACGACGTCGAGGAGGCGCAGGCGTGGTTCAGCCGCCACCTCGACTCCTCCGAGGACTCCACTGAGGACTCCACCGAGGACTCCACTGAAGACTCCCCCGCGTACGAGGAGCGCAGGCTGAAGGCGCCGCTGCTGTGCGTGATCGGCGAGCGGGACCGGTCGACCGAGCTCTACCGGGAGCGTTACCGCGAGTGGGGCGCGTTCGCCGAACGGGTCGAGCTCGCCACGATCCCCCGGGCCGGTCACTACTTCCTCAAGCACCAGGCCGAGACGCTGGCGCGGCTGGTCGGCGAGCGTCTGGACCGCTGGGCCGGCGGCGCCCTGCCCGATCCGGTGGGGCCGGTCGAGGTCGCGGGGCGAAGCGCCCGGCGGGACCTGCGCCGTTTCTACACCGTCGCGGCCGGGCAGACCGTGTCGCTGCTCGGCGCCGCCCTGACCTCCTTCGCGCTGGGCGTGTGGGCCTACCAGCAGAACGGCCGGGTGCTCGACTACGCCCTCGTCAGCATGCTCGCCCTGCTGCCGTCGCTGCTGGCGGCGCCGCTGGGCGGCGCGGTCGCCGACCGGGTGGACCGGCGGCTGGTCATGCTGACGTGCGACGGCGTCTCGGCCGTGGCCACCGCGGCCCTGGTGATCCTGCTCTGGCTGGGACGGCTGGAGATCTGGCAGGTCGGGATCATCGCGGGGCTGCTGTCGCTGGTGACGGCATTCCACCGGCCGGCGTACCTGGCGGCCGTCGCGCAACTGGTGCCCAAGCCGTATCTCATGCAGGCCAACGCGCTGGCCAACCTCGGCACCGGCCTCGGCATGCTCATCGGCCCGCTGGGCGGCGCCGCGCTCGTCGCGACGGTCGGGCTGCACGGCGTGGTGGCGGTGGACGTCGTCACGTTCCTCTTCGGGCTCGGCACGCTGCTGCTCGTCCGCTTCCCCGACCGGCTGTTCCGCCGCCTGGAGGAGTCCTTCTGGCAGGCCATCACCGGAGGGTGGCGCTTCCTCGTACGGCGGCGCGCATTGATGATCATGATCGGGTTCTTCGTCGTCGAGAACTACCTCGGCATGCTCGCCCAGGCCGTGACCGTGCCCGCGGTGCTGTCGTTCGGCGACGTCGCGGGTGTGGGCACGGTGACCGCGATGCAGGGCCTGGGCGCCGTGCTCGGCTCGCTGGCCATGGTGTTCTGGGGCGGCACGGAACGGCGCGCGATCGGCATGGTCGGCTTCGTGATCGGGTTCGGAGCCGGGGTGCTGCTCGTCGGCCTGCGGCCCTCGCTCCCGCTGGCCGCCTTCGGCGGGCTGGTGTCGTGGGCGTTCCTGAGCATGCTGAACGCGCACTGGCTCGCCATCATCCAGCTCAAGGTCGGGCTCGAGCTTCAGGGCCGGGTGCTGGCGACCAACCAGATGCTCGCCGTGTCCATGACGCCGCTGGCGTTCCTCACCGCGCCGGCGCTGGCCGACGACGTCTTCGGGCCGCTGCTCGTCCCGGGCGGCGCGCTCGCGGACACGGTCGTCGGCGATGTCGTAGAGGTGGGGCCTGGGCGCGGCGTCGCGCTGCTGCTGACCGTCTGCGGCGCACTGCTGATGCTGTGGGGCGCGCTCGGCCTGTGGTTCCGGCCGCTGCGGCGCATGGAGGACGCGCTGCCCGACGCGGTCGCGGGCGCCGAGATCGCCGAGGACCTCGACGCGGTCCAGGCCGAGGCCGACGCCCGGCTGCGGGAGGGCGCCCGGACCTAGCCTCCGCGGGGGCTTTCGGGGCCGCTACGTCCGACATCCGGGCGGTCGATGCCTACTTGACTTGTTCTGTCGGGTTTCAGTTAACGATCTCGCCGAGATTCACCCGATTCCCTGGCGTCCGGCCCTCGCGCGGCGATGTGATGACCCCTGTCCGATCTTCCCCACGCCCCCGCAGGGAAAGGGCCCACCCCCGTGAGACTCGTACCGCGCACCACCACGGTCGCCGTCGCCGGCGCCGCCGCGGCGATGCTGCTGCCGGCCGCCCTGCCCGGGCCGGCCTCGGCCGAGGACGGCGCCGGGCCCCGGGTGTCCTGCGCCGCGACGCTGTCGGCGCCGTCCCGGGAGACCGCCTTCGGCGAGGCGGCGCGGACGACGGGCGTGCCCGAGCCGCTGCTGAAGGCGGTGGCGTACATGCTGTCCCGCTGGGACGACCACAAGGGCCGTCCCAGCTCCGACGGCGGCTACGGCGTGTTCGACCTGAGCGACGACACGCCGGTGACGGGAGACGGCGCCGGCAAGGGCCGGGCCGCCGGCAACGGGGTGAAGAGCCAGTTGGCGGCGGCCGCCGAGCTGACCGGCCTCGCGACCGACGTGCTGCGCCGGGAGCCGAACGCGAACATCTGCGGCGGCGCGGCGCTGCTGGCGTCCTACCACGACGGCGGCGACGACCTGACCTCCTGGCGGGACGCGGTGACGCGGTTCGGCGCGAAGCACGACTTCACCCGGCAGGTCTACCAGACCCTGCGCACGGGCGAGAGCCGGGTCACCGCCGACGGCCAGACCGTGACGCTCGCCGCCGACGAGTCGGTCACGCTCCCGCAGGCCAAGGCCGCCGCCGACCCCGGCGCCGACTGCCCGGCCGATCTCGAATGCGAACCGATCCCGGCGCCGTACGCCAAGCACGACCCGACCGCCCCGGACGGCACCACCGACTACGGCAACCACGACATCGCCGACCGGACCGGGCCGGGCGGGCCGAAGCTCGACTACATCGTCATCCACGACACCGAGGGCTACTACGACCCCTCGGTGCGGCTCGTGCAGGACCCGACGTACCTCGCCTGGAACTACACCATCCGCTCCTCCGACGGCCACGTCGCCCAGCACCTCGACGCCAAGGATGTGGGCTGGCACGCCGGCAACTGGTATGTGAACGCGCACTCCATCGGCGTCGAGCACGAGGGCTTCGCCGGCGGCGCCACCTGGTTCACCGAGTCGATGTACCAGACCTCCGCCGCGCTGGTGAAGCACCTCTCCGGGAAGTACGGCATCCCGCTCGACCGGGCGCACGTCATCGGGCACGACCAGGTGCCGGGGACCGTCCTCGGCGCCACCAAGAGCATGCACTGGGACCCGGGGCCGTACTGGGACTGGGACCACTACTTCGAGCTGCTCGGCGCGCCGATCGGCGGCGGCCGGGCGGCCACGGCCCGGGTCGCGCCCGGCGACGTGGTGGAGGTCCGCACCGGCTACCACGACAACCCGCAGCCCCTGACCGGCTGCGCCGAAGCGTCGCCGCCCTCGCCGGAGTGCGTCGCGGGGGCCGGCACCAACTTCGTCCCGCTTCGTCAGTCGCCGTCCGAAACCGCGCCGCTCGCCGCCGATCCGGCGTGGAAGCCCGGCGGGGAGGCGGGCACGACGTACGTCAGCGACATCAGCGCCCGCGTCGTCTCCGGACACAAGCTCGTCGTCGCGCAGGTGCAGGGCGACTGGCTGGGCGTGTGGTGGGCGGGCTCCCTGGCCTGGCTGCACAATCCCGCCGACCGGCCCGTCGTGGTCCCGGCGTCGGCGAGGACGGTCACCGTGAAGGCGGGAGCGACCGCCCCCGCCGCCGTGTACGGCCGGGCCTACCCCGAGGCGTCCGCCTACAGCGGCACCGGCATCCCCGTGCAGGCGATCTCGCCCCTGGAGTACGCCCTCCCCGGCGGGCAGGCGTACGCCGTGAGCGACGACGACGTCGTCACCGACTACTACCGCGCCACGACGTTCGACGGGTCGGCTCCCGGGGACCGCACCGACCTCAAGGGACAGGACCGCTACTACCAGCTCTGGTACGCCCATCGCCAGGTCTTCGTCCGCGCCGCCGACGTGGACCTGCACGACGCGCGGCCGACGACGGTCACCAACACGGCGCCCCCGGCCGTGCGCGGCGTCCCGAAGGCCGGCCGTACGCTGAGCGCCTCCCCGGGCGCCTGGACGCCGTCGCCCACGCGGATCCGCTATCAGTGGCTGCGCGACGGCGCCGAGGTCGGGGGCGCGACCGGGCGGACCTACCACGTCAGCAGCCGCGACCGCGGCGCCCGCCTGTCCGTACGGGTGACGGCGTCCGCCCGCGGCTACGAGCCGGGCGTCGCGACGTCCGCGGCGACCGCGCCGGTGCGGCCCGCGAGACCCGTGCGGCATGCGAAGCACCCGAAGCCCCCACACCACGGCAAGGCCCGCCGCCACGCCGGGCACCGGCACGTCGTGTGGTCCCGGCGGTAGACGCGCCTGCCGCCCCCGGCCGCGCCGTCGCGCGTCAGGCGCGCCGGGGATAGGCCGAGGCGAGCTTGCCCGCGGCCTTCCTGGCGAGTTCGAGCGTGTCCTTCCAGCGGTTCCTGCCGCCGCCGGCGCCCTGGACGAGGGCCACGACCGACCGGTAGCGGATCACCACGTAGTCGAAGTGGACGAGTTGCGAGCCCTGCCCGGGATACGGCGGGTTCTCGTCGCGGACCTCGAAACCGTACGCCGCGTCGCCGAGGTCGCCGGGAGAACGCTTGGTGATCTTCACCATGTTGCGGGCGTCGCCCGCGCCGTCGCAGGCGGCGGCCACCCGTCTGGCGGCGGAGGTCATCCGCTCGATCTTCGAGGAGCTCCCGGTGTAGACGCGCTCGGCGCCGGAGATCCGCCCGAGGATCCACTGGCTCTTCCCCGCGGTCTCGAACGCGGCGTCGAACTCCCTGGCGGCGGTCACGCAGGCCGCGTCGTTCACGTCGAGGCCCGTCAGGTCGATCCGCCTCAGGGGTATGTCGATCACGCCCCAGCCCTTGCCCAGGTCCTTCTTCGTGAGCAGGACCTTCTTCAGTTGCGTACGACTCAAGGGCCGGTCGGCGGCCGCGGACGCGGGGGTGACGGTGACGAAAGCGGTGGCGAGCGCCAGCGCGGTCGCGGCGATCCGGGGCAGGTGTCTCATGAGACCGTCCTGTCGGTAGGGGGACTACCGATGATCACATGTCCCCGCGGCGGCGGGCGGAATTCGCCGGTCAGCGGCGGTCGAGCCCGGACAGCCGCCAGGCCAGACGCCGCTGGACGGGCCGGAGCCGCCCGGCCAGGCCGAGGGCCAGGTTGCGGACGCGCCGCAGGCCGGCCGAGGCGGTGGCCAGGCCGGTGAGGCGACCGGCCAGGGCCACCACGCCCTCCGCGGCCGGCCGCCTGCTCGCGGCGTAGTCGTCCAGCAGGTCGTCCGGCGCGCCCGCAAGCACGCGCGCCAGGGTCTCGCCCAGGACGACGCCGTCCTCGACGCCGAGGTTCATGCCCTGGCCACCTGCGGGAGAGTGCACGTGAGCGGCGTCTCCGGCGAGCAGGACCCGCCCGGACCGGAATCGCTCGACGATCCGGTGGTGGACGCGGAACCGCGATCCCCAGATCACCTCGTGCACCACCGCGGGGCGCCGCTCCGGGCCGCGGGCGTCGAGCAGGTCCTGGACGAACGCGGCGTCCGGGTGCCGTGGAGCCTCCCCGGCGTCTCCCATGGCGGCCACGATTCTGTGCAGGCCACCGGGCAGGGGCGCGACGACGACCATGCCCGCCGGGGAGAAGTAGAGGACCACCTCGTCGCGATGCACTGCGCCCGACAGCCGGACGTCGGCGAGGGCGAACGACTCGGCGTACGTCCCGCCGGAGAAGGCGATGCCGGCCTGTTCGCGCACGGTACTGTTCAGGCCGTCCGCGCCGACGACGTAGCGGGCCCGGACGCGGCGGCCGTCGGCGAGGGTCACCGCGGCCCCCTCGTCGTCCTGCTCGACGCGGGCGACGACGGCGGGGCGCTCCACGCCTCCACCCTCCTCCCGCAGCCGGGCCAGCAGGAACGCCTCGGTGTCCGCCTGCGAGATCATCAAGGTGTACGGATACCTCGTCGGCAGGCCACCGAACGGCACCGGCACCAGGATCGTGTCCCGGTCCCTGATCGTGAAGCGCGGGGCGCGGAGTCCCCGCTCCACCAGCGCGGGCGTCACGCCGTACGGCGCCAGCAGCTCCAGGCGTCAACACGTGTTGGCCTACAGTCGTTGGCATGAGGAGACGCTCGGAGGACACCAAGGCGCTCATCCTGGCCGCCGCCCGTGAGCGGTTCGCCGCCGACGGCTACGACCGGGCGACCATCCGCGCCATCGCGGCGGACGCCGGCATCGACCCGTCGATGGTGATGCGTTACTTCGGCACCAAGGAGCGGCTGTTCGCGGCCGCCGCGGAGTTCGACCTCGAACTTCCGGACCTGACGTCGGTCCCCGGCGACGACGTCGGCGCGACGCTCGTCGCCCACTTCCTGGACCGATGGGAACGTGACGAGACTTTGGTGATCCTGCTGCGGACCGCGGTCACCAACGAGGCGGTCGCCGAACGGATGCGGTCGATATTCTCCGCCCAGCTGGTGCCGGTGGCGGCGAAGATCTCCGGCGATCACGCCGCCGCCCGGAAGCGCGCGGCACTGGCCGCCAGCCAGATCCTCGGCATGGCACTGTGCCGCTACGTGCTCGCCCTTCCCTCGCTGGGCACGATGACCCGCCAGGAACTCGTCGACTGGCTTGGCCCGGTCGTCCAGCGGTACGTCGCCTCTCCGGCCTGAGGGCGACGGCGCCGGAGCCCGCGAAGTGTCACCGCGCTTGCCCGCCCAGCGCCCCGGCGTCATCCGTCGCCCGCAGCGCACGTATGCCGATGACGAAGAGCGTGATCCCGCTCACCAGGAGCACGGCCAGTTGCAGGGTCGCCACGAAACCGGTCACGCCGGTCGTGTCCGGGGACAACGTGCCCGCCCGGGCGACGACGGCCGGTGCGGCCAGTATCGCTCCCGCCAGTGCCGTAGGCCCGGGCCGCCTCACCGCCCCGCCCACGGCCACGCACCACACCGTCAGCGCCAGCAGCGACAGGCAGGCGAGACCGGGGATGTCGACCCACATCCAGGCCTGCATCAGGACCGGCGCCGGGGCCGTCCCGGCCCTCGTCGTCGCTCCGAGCACACCGACGACCAGGGAGAGCAGGAGGCCCACCGCGACCGGAAGCGCGAGCAGGCGCAGCGCCCGCCGCACGGGCAGGCCGGGCGGCGGCGCGTCGCGGTGGAACCCGAGCGCCAGAGCCAGCACCGTGATCACGGCCGGGAGGACCGAACAGGCCCAGCGCACCGCGCTCTCCCACCCGGAAAGGGGCGGAGGCACCAGCACGTGCGGCACCACCAGGGCCGCCGCGGCCGCCGCCGCGGCCACGCGGGGTCGCCCGCGCACGAGCGCGCCGAGGCCGGCGGCCCACAGCAGCGGCGTCAGGTCGGCCAGCACGAGCCGCACTCGATCGGGCGACCCGGGGTCGCCGATGCCCATGACACCGCCGGGGAGCGCGTCCGCGGGGATTGCGTACGTGAGCACCGCCTGCCCGGCGAAGACGCAACCGATCATCGTCCAGAAGACGAGGCCGAGAAGGGCGGCCCGGCGGACCGCCTCGCCCCACAGGTACGACCGGGGCGGCGACCCCGGACCGCCCAGCCGCAGCCGCAGCGCGAGCGCGGCCACGCTGGCGATCTCCAGGAAGCGCGGGCGCTGGTCGTCGTGCCCGGCCCCACCGGGCTGGGCGCCTTCGAGGAAGGCCGAGACCATCTCCTCCTCGCGCTCGGCGCGGTAGTACGCGGGCAGCAGCCGCAGCCACCACCGGTAACGCTCCTCGAGAACGCTCATGCCACCCCTCGCCTCGCGGCTCGCGCCGTGCCTGTCGACGGGCTCGCTCCGCTCGCTCATGCCAGACCTCCCGCCTGCCGCAGCCGCAGCCGCTCGACGGCGCGGCGCGCGTTGTCGGCCAGCCGCACGGCCTCCTCCTCCAGCGCCCCCGCCCCCTCGTCGGTGAGGCGGTAGTAGCGGCGCAGCCGTCCCTGCCGCACCTCCTCGCGGTCCGCCTCCACGAACCCGTCGGCCGCGAGCCGGTCGAGCACGCCGTACAGGGTGCCGACCTTGAGCTGGACGCGCCCTCCGGATAGCCGCTCGACCTCCTGCGCGATGCCGTAGCCGTGCCGCGGCTCGTCGACCAGTGCGGTGAGAACGAGGAAGGCGGGTTCCGTCATCGCTCGTGCTGTCATGCCTTCAGAATATATCGGAAGACATGATATTCAAGCGCGCCGTACATCACCTCGAGAACCATCGGCGATTTGCCTAAATGCATTAGGCAGATTCATAATAAATTTAGGCAAAGCAGGGAGAGGGTTATGGTGCGGGCGGGGCTGACCACGGAACGCCTGATCAGGGCGGGGGCGGAGCTGGCCGACGAGGTCGGCTTCGACCAGGTGACGATCTCGGCGCTGGCCCGGCGGTTCGGCGTCAAGGTCGCGAGTCTCTACTCACACCTGAAGAGCTCCCAGGACCTGAAGACCGGGATCGCCCTGTTCGCGCTGGAGGAGCTCGCCGACCGAGCCGCCGACGCGCTGGCCGGGCGCGCCGGCAAGGACGCCCTGGCCGCCTTCGCGGACGCCTACCGCGGCTACGCCCGGGAGCATCCAGGCCGCTACGACGCCGCCCGGCTCAGGCTCGACCCCGAGACGGCGGCCGCCAGTGCCGGCGTCAGGCACGCACAGATGACGCGGGCCATCCTGCGCGGCTACGACATCGCGGAGCCGGACCAGACACACGCGGTCCGGATGCTGGGCGGCGTCTTCCACGGCTACGTCAGCCTGGAGATGAGCGGGGGCTTCAGCCACACCCCCGTCGACCCGGAGGAATCCTGGTCCTGGATCGTGGACTCCCTCGACATTCTGCTGCGCAACCGGACCATGCCCTGACCGCCGGGGACCCGCACCGACCCGGCGGAACACCCCCGGGAATCTCGATCAACAGACTGAGGACATGAGCATCGAGCACGACTGGATCACCACCCCCGTCACCCAGGACGTCCTGCGCGGCGTCCTCGACCTGGAACGCACGGCGCACGGCCTGCTGCCGCACCGGCTGCCCGCATGGGCTCGCCGGCAGATCCCCGACGGGCAACTGGCCATGGCCGAGGCCCAGCCGTCCGGCGTACGCCTGGCGTTCCGGACTCGGGCCACCACCATCGAACTGGACACGTTGCCGACCAAGAGGGCCTACCGGGGTCTCCCGGCCCCGGCGGACGGCGTATACGACCTGCTCGTCGACGGCCGCCTCACGGCCCAGGCCACCGTGACCGGCGGCAACGTCCGCGTGATCGACATGGCCACGCAGTCGGCCGAGCTGCGCGAAGGACCTCCCGGCACCGCCCGCTTCGCCGATCTTCCGGCGCGTGACAAGAACGTCGAGATCTGGCTTCCTCATACGGAGATCACCGAGCTGATCGCGCTGCGCACCGACGCCCCGATCGAGCCGGCGCCGGACAGCGGACTCAGGGTGTGGCTGCACCACGGCAGTTCCATCAGCCACGGCTCGAACGCCGCCCACCCGACCGCCATCTGGCCGGCCCTGGCCGCCGCCCTGGGCGGAGTGGAGCTGATCAATCTGGGGTTCGGCGGCAGCGCGCTACTCGACCCGTTCACCGCCCGCGCGATGCGGGACACCCCCGCCGACCTGATCAGCGTCAAGATCGGCATCAACATCGTCAACGGCGACGTGATGCGCCTGCGCGCCTTCACCCCCGCGGTCCACGGCTTCCTCGACACCATCCGCGAGGGGCATTCCGCCACGCCGCTGCTGGTCGTGTCCTCCATCCTGTGCCCGGTCCAGGAGGACACCCCCGGCCCGCTCGCGCCCGACTTCGATGGCGGGGCCGTGCGATTCAAGGCCACGGGGGATCCCGCCGAGCGCGCCGCCGGGCGTCTCACGCTCAACGTCATCCGCGACGAACTCGCCCGGATCGTCCGGCAGCGGGCGGTCGACGACCCGAACCTGCACTACCTCGACGGCCGCGACCTCTACGGCGAGGCGGACTACGCGGAGCTGCCGCTGCCCGACGAGGTGCACCCCGACCCCGCGGGACACCGCCGAATCGGCGAGAACTTCGCCCGCCTCGTCTTCGGCGCCGGCGGCCCGTTCGCCGTCACGACCGGCTGACCGGACTCCCGCCCTGATGTGCCCGGCGGGAAATGTGCTGTTACGGTAGGCCGCGGTGTGCCGGGAAGTCGGGTCGGCGAGGTGATCGCGTTGCCCGCACGGAGGTTCTCGGTGGTACTGCAAACGGCCCGGCAGGGCGGCGGACACGGCCGCGAGGACAGCCGCGCAGGCGCGGAGCGACCGACATGAAATTGTTCTGGGCCGCCCTGGGGCGATTCCACCATCCGGCGCAGGTCATCACGACGGTATTCGGGGCGGCGGTCCTCCTGGGGACCGCCCTGCTGTCCAGTCCGCTCGCCACCACTTCTGGGGAGCCCGCGGACTGGATCACCGCCTTGTTCACCGCGACCTCGGCGGTGTGCGTGAACGGGCTGACCGTCGTCGACACGGCCATGCACTGGTCGGCGTTCGGCGAGGTGGTCATCGCCGCCCTGATCCAGGTGGGCGGTCTCGGCATCATGACCCTCGCGACCGTCTTCACCCTGCTCGTCTCCCGCAGGCTGGGCCTGCGCGCCCGGCTGTCGGCGCAGGCCGAGGCCAAGGTGCTCAACGCCGGCGACCTGCGGCGCGTGGTGGGCAAGGTCGTCGTATTCAACCTGCTCTGCGAGGCCGTTGTGGGGACCGTCCTCACACTCAGGTTCGTGCTCGGGTACGGCGAGCCCGTCGGGCGCGGCCTGTACCTGGGCCTGTTCCACGCGGTCTCGTCGTTCAACAACGCCGGTTTCGCGCTGTGGCCCGACAGCCTGGTCAGATTCGCCGTCGATCCGTGGATCTGCCTGACCGTCGCGACGGCGGTGATCGTCGGCGGGCTCGGTTACCCGGTGGTGTTCGAGCTGCGCCGGTCCTGGCGCCGCCCCAAACGCTGGTCGCTGCTCACCCGCATCACGCTCGCGGTCACCACCGTCCTGCTGGCCGGCGGCACGCTGGTCTTCCTCGTCACGGAGTGGACCAACCCCCGCACGCTCGGCCCCATGGACGGCAACGGCAAGCTGCTGGCCTCCTTCTTCACCGCCGTCATGCCGCGCAGCGCCGGGTTCAACACCATCGACATCACGCAGATGCACCCCTCCAGCTGGCTGGCCACCGAGCTGCTGATGTTCGTCGGCGGCGGCAGCGCGGGCACCGCGGGCGGCATCAAGGTCACCACCCTGGGCCTGCTCGCGTTCATCGTCTGGGCGGAGCTGCGCGGCGAGAGCCGGGTGAACATCGGCCACCGCCGCCTCACCGAGGCCGCACAGCGACAGGCGGTCTCGCTCACCGTGCTGAGCGTGAGCCTGGTCGCGCTCTTCACCTACGTCCTGCTGGTGCTGACCCCGCACTCCCTGGACCGGGTGCTGTTCGAGGTCGTCTCCGCCTTCAGCACGACCGGACTGTCCGTCAGCGTCGCCCCCGAAGCCTCTCCCGCCGCGCAGGTGCTGCTCACCCTGCTGATGTTCGTCGGCCGGATCGGCCCGCTCACCCTCGGCTCCGCACTGGCGCTCAAGGAGCGCATCCGCCGCTATGAATTACCGGAAGAGGACGTCATCGTTGGCTGACATGAGGAACGACCCCGTCGCGGTGATCGGTCTCGGCCGCTTCGGCACCGCGCTCGCCCTCGAGCTCGTGCGGCGCGGCACCGAGGTGCTGGCCATCGACCACCGCCCCAAGGTGGTGCAGAGCCTCTCGGGCCAGATCACCCACATCGCCACGGCCGACGCCACCGATCCCGAGGCGTTGCGCCAGCTCGGCCTGCCGGACTTCTACCGCGCGGTGTGTGCCATCGGCAGCGACCTGGAGGCGAGCATCCTCACCTCGTCGCTGCTGGTGGAAATGGAAATCGACGACATCTGGGCCAAGGCCGTCAGCCAGCAGCACGGCCGCATCCTCAGCCGGATCGGCGTCCAGCACGTGGTCTTCCCCGAATACGACATGGGCGAGCGCGTGGCTCACCTGGTGAGCGGGCGGATGCTCGACTACATGGAGGTCGACGAGAACTTCGCGCTGGTCAAGACCCTCCCGCCCAAGGAGTACGTCGGAGTTCCCCTCGGCGAGTCCAGCCTGCGCCGCAAGTACGGGGTGACGGTGGTCGCGGTCAAGCGGCCGGGCGAGGAGTTCACCTACGCCACCGCCGAGACCGAGCTCAGCTATGGCGACGTCATCCTCGTGTCGGGCCGTACGGACCGGGTCGAACGCTTCGCGGAACTGCCGTGACAGCACCGTGACGGTGCGGAGCGAAGGCCGGATGTCCGGCTTTACCGGCCAGCACGCCACGAAATGGAGTAACCTCACTACTCATAGTGATCAGGGGGCGTGCCACGACCCGACCGACCGGCCCGAATTGGTGGATCAGTCGCGGATGATCGGGAGTGCCCCGGTCACAAAACGGGAAGGAGTAAAGCCATCAGAAAAGGAATCATGTGCTGACGTGGGGGCCGGCAATGGAGTCGCGATGAGTTCCCAGAGCCTCCTGCGCGCGTTGCCGTTCATCGCGATACTCCTCGTCATCATCGTCGACCTCATCACGGGGCCGGGTGTGGGCTTCCTGCCGCTCCTCACCCTGGGCCCGGCCTTCGCCTCGGTTGCGGGCGGCGTGCGCCGCACGGCCCTGGTAGGGGTGCTGGCCCTGGTCATCTGTCTCCCCCTGGCCCAGTACGACGGTCTTCTCGGCAGGCGCCAGAACAACCTCACCATCGCGGCGATCGTCGGCGTCACCGCCGCGAGCATGCTGGCCAGCAGGCTGCGAAACCGGCGCGAGCGCGAGCTGGCCAACCTCCGCCTGGTCGCCGAGGCCGCCCAGCGCGTGCTGCTGCGCCCGGTCCCCCGCCGCGCGGGCGACCTTCGGGTGGCGCTCTCCTACACCTCCGCCGCCGCCGAGGCCCAGATCGGCGGGGACCTCTACGAGGTGGTCACCGCCCCCGAGGGCGTACGCATCCTGATCGGCGACGTGCAGGGCAAGGGCCTGGAGGCGGTGGAGACGGCGGCGTGGGTGCTCGGCGCCTTCCGCGAGGCGGCCTACGACCAGTCCGAACTCCCCGGGGTGGTCGAGCGCGTGGAGACCAGCCTGGCCCGGCACCTGAGCGGCGAGAAGTTCGTCACCGCCATATTCGCCGAGGTCCACGACGGGGAGATCTCCCTGCTCAACTGCGGCCACCCCGCCCCTTTGGTGCTGCGGCGCGACGGCGGCGTCCACTTCGCCGAGCCGCAGGAGGAGGCCCTTCCCCTCGGGCTCGGCATGCTCGGCGCGCCTCGCCCGAAGCCTCACCGGGTGCCGTTCGGGGACGGCGACCAGATCCTCTTCTACACCGACGGCGTGGTGGAGGCCCGGGACCGGGACGGCCGCTTCTATCCGCTCAAGGAGCGGGCGCACATGCTGCGGGGCGACGATCCCCAGGCGGCCCTCGACGAACTGCGCGGCGACCTGCTGCGCCACGTCGGCGGACCGATCCCCGACGACGCCGCCATGCTCCTGCTGCGCCGTCACCCCGGATAAGCCGGCACCCCGGATAACCTGCCATCCCGTACGACCCCGGCACCCCGGATGAGCCCGGCACCCCGGGCCGAGCCGCGACCTCACTCGGGGTGCTCACCTCTGGCGCGGTCGCGGAGCCTGCCCACCAGCGTGGCGGCGGCCTGGCCGACCCTGCGGGGCACGGCGTGCGCCGGGCTGGCCGCGAAGCTCGACTCGTCCAGTATGTCCTTGACCATCTGCAGGGCGATGCGGTTGCGGTTCGGTGTGCCCTGCACCAGGGCCTCGGTCAGCTTCTGCACCTGGTGGCTCTTCACCTTGGCCGGCAGCGGAGGCTCGTGCTGGTCGACCAGGCACTCGACGATGACCGGGCCGTCCCAGGACAGCGCTTCGTACATCTGGTCGGCGCAACTCCTCGGGTCCGTGATGCACATGCCCCGGGCGCCGCACGCCTCGGCGAATTTCACGAAGTCGATCGGGGCGAGGTTGACGCCATACTCCGGGTTGCCGAGGAACACCATCTGCTCCCACTTGATCAGGCCGAGGGAGTTGTTCTTCGCCACCACGATCTTGATGGGCAGGTCGTGCTGCACGGCGGTGAGGAAGTCGCCGAGCTGCATCGTCAGCGACCCGTCCCCGGTGAAGGCGACCACCTGCCGTCCCGGGTAGGCGACCTGCGCGCCGATGGCGTACGGCAGGCCGGCCGCCATCGAGCAGTTCGTGCCGGAGAAGCTGAACATCTGCCCCCGGCGGATCTTGATCTGCCGGGCCGCCCAGCTCGTGACCGTGCCCGAGTCGCCGCACACGATGGCGTCCGGCCTGAGCGCGCCGTTCAGCGCCCAGGCGGGCACCTGCGGCTTCATCGGCGTGTCGGTGCGAGTGCCGCGCTCCTCCATGAGCCGCCACCACTGGCGCATGCCCTGCTGGGCCCTGGCCAGGAACGACCTGTCCTCGTTGCGGGTCAGCAGCGGCAGGAGCTCGGCCAGGGTGGCCCGCGCGTCGCCGGCCAGCGGCACGTCCACCGGGTAGCGCAGGCCGAGCCGTTCTGGCCTGTCGTCGATCTGCACGCAGGCGGCCTGCCCCGGCGCGGGATAGAACTCGATGTACGGCATGGTGGACCCGACGATCAGCAGCGCGTCGCACTCCTCCATCGCGTCCTCGCTCGGACGGCTGCCGACCAGGCCGATGGGCCCGGTGGTGTACGGGCTGTCGTCGGGCACGCAGTCCTTGCCCAGCTGGGCCTTGACGATCGGCGCGCCGAGCTTCTCCGCGACCGCCTCGAGTTCGTCCACCGCGCCGCGGGCACCCGCTCCGGCGAGGATGACCGGCCTGCTCCGCCCCGACAGCACCCGCGCGGCCGCGTCGAGGTCCTGGCGGCGCGGCACCCGGATCGGCGGACGGTACGCGGTGGAGGTGTGGCCCTCGACGTTGCGCCGGAAGCGGCTGCCCGAGCTCGCCGGGGCCGCCTGGTAGTCGATCGGGAACGTGAGGTGGGCCGGGCCGCGCTGGGTCAGCGCCGTGCGCACGGCGTAGTCGGTGACGTTGACGACGTGCGCGGGCCCCATGATGCGCTGGTTGTACAACGCGACGTCGTCGAACATGTAGTCGGTGTTGACGTCCTGCAGATAGCTCGTGCCGACGAGGTCGTGATAGGTCATGCCGCTGATCGCCAGGAGCGGCGCCTGGTCGGTGCGCGCGTCGAGCAGCCCGTTGAGCAGGTGGGCCGCGCCGGGACCCGAGGTCGCGAAGCACACGCCGAGCCGCCCGGTGAACTTGGCGTAGCCGACCGCCGCCATCGCGGCCACCTCCTCGTGGCGGCAGTGGATGTAGCGCAGGTCCGCCCTGCGGTTGTGCAGGGCGTCCATGAGGCCGTTGATGCCGTCGCCCGGCAGCCCGAAGACGACGTCCACTCCCCACTGGATCAGCCGGTCGACGAGGACGTCCGCGGCGGTGAGCTCATCGCCCATGATGGGTCTCCCTCGATGGAACGCGTACGCGCCGCCTGGCGGCGAGTGCCACCGCGACGGCGACGGCGGCGCCCGCGCCGCCGGCGACAAGCGCGCGCAGGCCCCGATGTCCGCCGCCTCCGTCTCCGGCGGCATGATCGGCGGCGCTGCCGACGGCGCCGTCGACGGTGTGGCCGGCGGGCCCCAGCTCGCCCTCGCGGATCGCGAGCGCGAGCACCTGGGCCAGGTGCAGGGGCCTGCGGCCGGTGCCCGAGGTGATCTGGCCGCGGCAGCTGAACCCGTCGGCGACGATCAGCGTGCCGGGATCGGCGGCGCGCACCTTCGGAAGCAGCACCCGCTCCCCCGCCGCCATCGACACCGCGTAGTGCTCGCCGGCCTCGTAGCCGAAGCCGCCGGCCATGCCGCAGCATCCGGAGTCCGGGATCTCCATGTCCAGTCCCATGTCGCGCAGCAGTGCGCGCTCGGCGTCGAAGCCCATCACCGCGTGGTGGTGACAGTGCACCTGGACGAGCGCCCGCCGCCGCAGCCGGGGCAGCGGCCAGCCCGGCGCGTGCCGGGTGAGGAACTCCGACAGCAGGTAGCTGTTCGCGTGCAGCCGCCGCGCGTCGAGGTCGTCGGGCAGCAGGTTGGTCAGCTCGTCGCGGAAGACGGCCAGACAGCTCGGCTCCAGGCCGACCACCGGGATCCCGGCCTCGACGAGCGGGCCGACCGCGTCGAGCACCCGGCGCAGGTAGCGCCGCGCGAGCGTGAGCATCCCGTAGTCGTACAGCGGGCGGCCGCAGCACAGCGGGCCCTCGGGCACGATGACGTGGAATCCGGCGGCCTCCAGCACGTCCACGGCCGCGACCCCCACCTCCGGCTGGAAGTGCTCGGTGAAGGTGTCCGGCCACAGCAGGACCGGCGGCCCGCCCGGGTTGCGCGGCACGTGACCGGCCATCGTCCGGCGGAACGTGCGGCGCGCGAAACGCGGCGCGTCACGCTCGGGCGCGATCCCGGCGGCCAGCTTCGCCAGCCGGCCGAGCACCGGCGCGTGGGTGACGGCGTTGGCCAGGCGCGGAACCCGCGAGGCCAGCCGGGCCCACACGTCGACGAGCCCCAGCGCGTACGCCTGCCGGGGCCGCGGCCGGCCGGCGTAGTAGTGGTGGAGGAACTCCGCCTTGTAGGTGGCCATGTCCACCTGCACCGGGCAGTCGCTCCTGCATCCCTTGCAGGCCAGACAGAGGTCGAGGGCCTCGCGTACGGCCTCGCTGCGCCAGCGGCCCTCGACCGGGCCCGCGCTCTCGGCCATCTCCTGCAGCAGCCGCGCCCGGCCCCGGGTCGAGTGCTTCTCCTCCCGGGTCACCATGAAGCTCGGGCACATCACCCCGCCGGACAGGTGACGGCACTTGCCGACGCCGAAACAGCGGCCGGCCGCCTCGGTGAAGCTGCCGCCGTCGAGCGGGTAGCCGAAGACGTGCTCCAGGTCGCGCGGCCGGTACGCCGGCCCCTCACGCAGGTGCGCGTCCAGCGGGTAGGGGTCGATGAGTTTGTGCGGGTTCATCCGGCCGTCGGGGTCCCAGACGCGCTTGAACTCCTCGAACGCCCGCATCAGCTCGGGTGGGAACATGCGCGGCCACAACTCGGCCCGTCCGTGCCCGTCCCCGTGCTCCCCCGACAGCGACCCGCCGTACGCGACGACGAGGTCGGCGGCCTCCTCCATGAAACGCCGGAAGGCCCGGACGCCGCCGAGGCTGCGCAGGTCGAAGTCGATGCGGCTGTGCACGCATCCCTGGCCCCAGTGACCGTAGAAGACGGCGTCGTAGCCGTGCCGGTCGAGCAGGCGCAGGAAGTCGCGCAGGTAGGGCCCGAGGACGTCCGGGTGGACGGCGGCGTCCTCCCAGTTGGGCCAGCCGCCGTGGCCGCCCAGGCCGACGGGCATGCGGGCGGTACCGGCGGAGTGGCGCCGTATCTCCCACACCGCGGTCTCGTCGGCCGGGTCGTCGTAGAACCTGCAGCTCGGGCCGTGCGGGCGCGACCGTACGGCGCGGACCAGCCGCGCGGCCCGCGCGTCGGCCTCGCGCTGGGTCTCGCCGCCGAACTCCATCAGCAGCCAGGCCCTGCCTGGCGGCAGCAGGTCCTCGCCGCCGAGGCGGAAACCCTTGGCCTGCAGATTGGTCACGACGTGGCGGCTGGTGAACTCCAGCCCGATGGCCCCGAACCGCAACAGCCAGGGCACGTCGTCGCCGGAGGAGGGGATGTCGGGGTAGCCGAGCACGACGAGCGCGCGGAAGGGGGGCAGCCGCACCAGCCGGCAGGTCGCGTCGAGGGTCAGCGCCAGCGTGCCCTCCGAACCCACCAGCGCCCGCGCGACGTGGAACCCGTTCTCCGGCAGCAGCGCGTCGAGGTTGTAGCCGGACACCCGGCGGGGGATGTCGGGCAGGCCCCGGCGGATCGCGTCGCCGTAGGTGTCGCGGATGTGACGCAGCCCGGCGTAGATCGCGCCACGCCGCCCGCCGGCCGCGATGACGCACTCCAGCTCGTCCTCGCCGGTCGCGCCGACCCGCATGCGGGTGCCGTCGTAGGTGACGATCTCCAGCTCCTCGACGTTGTCGACGGTCTTGCCCGCCGTCACCGAGTGGACGCCGCAGGAGTTGTTGCCGACCATGCCGCCGATCGTCGCGTGGTCGTGGGTCGCGGGGTCCGGGCCGAAGGTCAGGCCATAGCGCGCCGCGGCGTCCCTGAGCTCGTCGCAGATGACGCCGGGCTGCACCCGCGCGGTGCGGCGCAGGGGGGTGAGCTCGGCGATCCGGTCCATGTGGCGGGTGAAGTCGAACACCACGGCGCCGTTGACGGTCTGCCCGGTCAGCGAGGTGCCGCAGCCGCGGGCGAGCACGGGGGCGCCGAAGCGGCGGCACACCTCCAGTGCGGCCTCGACGTCGGCGGCGTCCCTAGG
The DNA here is from genome assembly GCF_040685655.1 of Microbispora sp. NPDC088329. NCBI lineage: Bacteria > Bacillati > Actinomycetota > Actinomycetes > Streptosporangiales > Streptosporangiaceae > Microbispora > Microbispora sp. NPDC088329. The sequence continues at coordinate 92,945 of NZ_JBFBIP010000027.1, read as the reverse complement.
CGTCACCACGCCGATCGGCACCTGCCGGTAGACCGACGCGTCGTAGGCGTACATGGCCCGGTCGCCGCCGCCGAACCCGACTTCGCCCGCGACGGCCTCGCCGAGCCGGTCGCGCAGCTCCACGGCGTACGCGGGCAGCGGCGGGTTCCTGGCCTCCCCCGCCCCCGGCCACGCCCGGGACGGCGCCGACGGCTCCGGTCTCGGGAAGACACGGGTCATGTCCGCCTCCTCGCGGATCGCTGGCCGGGCGGACGCGTGCGCCACGGCCCGGCGGCAGCGTGTGCGGCGGCCTCCCGCGCGACCATTCCCGCCGAGCGCGGGCAGGACCGCGGTGACGGGTAAAGGCGCGGCGGGGATTTCCCCAATGCGGGTGCTGCGGGTCTGCTCCACACAAAGCCGCTGTGACCTGGGCTTTCGTTTACGCGTATGGCGGGCGGGAAGGGCCCACCGGGCGAGCCGTCCGGATGCCGTGGGTCGTTCGGACGCCGTGGGTCGTTCCATGCCGGAGTCGATGATGAACGTGCAGAGCAACGCGGTGAAGAACGCGGGCGACACCCTGGCGTCGGCGATCGGCAGCGTCGCGGGCGCCGTGGCCGACCCGAAGGGCGCCCTCAAGCAGGCCAAGTCGGTCATGTCGTCGCCGAAGCCGCTCGCCGTCGCCGCCGCCCTGGTCGCCGCGTACGCCCTCGGCTGGCGGTGCGGTCATAGATCCGCGCCCGGGGGACGCGGAGTGCGGGGCCGTTGAGAGGAGGCGCAGATGACCGAGATCGTGGGTGAGAGTCTGGCCCGGCGGCTGGTGGAGTGGGGGGTCGACACGATCTTCGGGCTCCCGGGTGACGGGATCAACGGCCTGATGGAGGGCTTCCGCCGGCACCGGGAGAAGCTGCGGTTCATCCTGGTGCACCACGAGGAGGCGGCCGCGTTCATGGCGACCGGCTACGCGAAGGCGACCGGCCGCCTCGGGGTGTGCGCCGCGACCTCGGGGCCGGGCGCCATCCATTTGCTGAACGGCCTGTACGACGCCAAGCTCGATCACGTGCCCGTGCTGGCCCTGACCGGCATGCAGGAGACCTCGGTGCTGGGGACCCACTACCAGCAGGAGGTGCACCTCGACCGCCTCTACCAGGACCTCGCCGCCTACAACCTGATGATCACCAATCCGCAGCAGATGCCCGGCGTGGTGGACCTGGCGGTGCGCAACGCGCTGACCAAGCGGACGGTGTCGCACCTGACCTTCCCCAACGACATCCAGGTGGCGCCCGCGAGCGAGGACCCCTACCGGCACATCGGTCCCGGTACCCCGCCCGCGAGCCTGACGACCTGCTCCCTCCCGCCGCTGCGGCCGGTCGAGGAGGACTTGACCAGGGCGGCCGAGGTGCTGCGGCAGGGCCGGAAGATCGCCATGCTCGTCGGCGTCGGCGCGCGGCACGCCCGCGAGGAGGTGCTGGCCGTGGCGGACACGCTGGCCAGCCCGATCGTCAAGACCCTCCCCGGGAAGTTCGTCGTGCCCGACGACCACCCGCTCACCACCGGCGGGCTCGGCCTGCTCGGCACCGCGCCGAGCGAGGAGCTCATGGAGGAGTGCGACACGCTGATCATGATCGGCACGTCCTTCCCGTACGGGAAGTACCTGCCGCCCGACGGCCAGGCCCGGGTGGTACAGATCGACACCGATCCGACCCTGCTCGGCATCCGCCGGCCCACCCAGGCCCCGGTCGCCGCCGACGCCAAACTGGCGTTGCAGGCGCTGCTGCCGATGCTCGAACCGGCGAAGGACCGGTCGTTCCTGGAGAAGTACCAGCACAGGATGGACAGCTGGCGGGAGGACATGAAGGCGCTGCAGGACCCCTCGCGCGAGCCCGTCGCGCCGCAGTACCTCATGGGCTGCGTCGACGAGGCGGCCTCCGACGACGCCGTCCTCACCTGCGACTCCGGGACCATCGCGACGTGGGCCGCGCGGCACTGGACGATCCGCGGCGGGCGGGAGTTCTACCTGTCGGGCAACCTCGCCACGATGGCCCCGGGCCTGCCGTACGCCATCGGGATGCAGCACGCCTTTCCCGGCCGTCAGGTGATCGCCTTCGTGGGCGACGGGGGATTCGCCATGCTCATGGCCGACTTCCTCACCGCCGTGCGGCACGACCTGCCCGTCAAGGTCGTGATCAACAACAACAACAGCTACGGGCAGATCCTGTGGGAGCAGATCATCCTCGGCTACCCCGAGTACGCCGTGCGGCACCGGCAGCCCGAGGCCGACTTCTCCGCCTGGGCCCGCGCCTGCGGCGCGTACGGCGCGAAGATCAAGGACCCGAAGGACCTGCCGGGCGCCGTCCGCGAGGCCCTGGCGCACGACGGGCCCGCCCTGGTGGACTGCGACGTCAACCCGAACGAGCCGCCCATGCCCGGCAAGGTCAAGTACGAGCAGGCCAAGCACTTCACCGAGGCGTTCCTGCGCGGCCAGCCGCACAAGGTGGGCACCCTCGCCACGGTGGCCCGCGACAAGTTCAACGAACTGCTGTCGTGAGGGCCGTGCCCTTATCCCCGGCTCTGCTTCGGTCCGCGCTCGGGGCGGAGTGTCGTGCTCCACAGCACCGCGGAACGGGCGTCGCGCAGCCGTACCGTCAGGTCGCCGCTCGGGCCGTCGATCTCGATCTCGCCGAAGTGCTGGAAGCCCTCCATCGGGGACGCGTTCGCCTGCGGCGGCGCGTGCACGAACTCGGCGCGGGGCCCGAACGTGCCGTCGAGCACGTTGGGCCCGAACGCTCCGGCGTTGAGCGGACCGGATACGAACTCCCAGAACGGGTCGAAGTCCGTGAAAGCCGCGCGCGCGGGGTCATAGTGGTGCGCGGCGGTGTAGTGCACGTCGGCGGTGACGAACACGATCCCGCTTACGCCGCGCCGCTGAGCCGTGCGCAGCACCTCGGCGAACTCCAGCTCGCGCCCGAGCGGTGCGCCCGCGTCGCCCTGGGCCACTCCCTCCTGCGCCGTGGCCCCGTCGGGGACCACGAGGCCGAGCGGCAGGTCGGCCGCGATGACCTTCCAGGTCGCGCGGCTCCCGCTCAGGCCGTCGATCAGCCAGCGCCGCTGCCGGTCGCCGAGCAGGCCACGGCGCGGGTCGGCGTAGCGGTTGTCGTCGTTGGGGTCCTTGTGGGTCCGCATGTCCAGGACGAAGACGTCCAGGTGGCGGCCATAGGACAGCGTGCGGTAGACCCGGTCGTCGCCGATCGGCACCCACTCGTGGAAGGCCTGCCGGGCGCGGGCGGCGAGCACGTCGACGTTCTTCTCGGTGTAGCGGGCGTCGTCGAGGATCTGGCCGGGGTACCAGTTGTTGCGGACCTCGTGGTCGTCCCACTGGTTGATCTGCGCCACCTCGGCGGCGAGCGCACGATAGTTGGCGTCCAGCAGGTTGTACGCGAACTGCCCGCGATACTCGGCGAGCGTCTCCGCGACCTTGGACTTCTCCGGGGTCGTGACGTTGCGCCAGACCCGGCCGTCCGGCAGCGTCACGGTCTCGGCGAGCGGGCCGTCGGAGTAGACGGTGTCGCCGCTGCACAGGAAGAAGTCCGGGCCCAGGCGGCGCATCTCCTCGAAGATGGTCATGCCGCCGATGTCCGGGTTGATCCCCCAGCCCTGGCCGACGATGTCCCCGGACCAGACGAATCGCACATCGGCGCGCTGGTTCTCCCTCGGCGCGGTGACCAGCGATCCGCTCACGGGCTTGCCGGCCGCGCCGCGCTCGTTCTCGACTCGCACGCGGTAGTGGATCCGCCGGCCCGCGGGCAGTCCACCCAGGCGCACCCGTCCGGTCAGATCGGTGTCCGGAGTGAGCCAGGGTCCCCGGATGGTCTCGGCGTTGCGCAGGTCCGGACGGATGCCGTACTCGACGACGAGCCGCCCCGGCCGATCCGCCCGGCCCCAGACAACCGCCGAGTCCATCGTCGCGTCGCCGCTCTGCACGCCGTGGCCGAGCTCGGGCCGGCCGGAGACGACGTACGCGGGCGCCGTGGCGCGCGCCGGCACGGCCCCCAGCACGGGCGGCACGGCGAGGCCGCCACCGAGCACGATGCCCGCGCGAAGGAGCGTTCTTCTCTCAAGGGAGGTCATGCCGCTTATCTGTAACGCGTTCGGACAGCCACCCGACGAACGGCACATTACGGATGGCAAAAATGCTCACCCCAGCGGGCCCGAGGGTCGTGGAACGAACCATGTGCGAGCTCTGCCGATTCAGCCTCTGAGTGAGGAAGCACACACGTCCCGACCGTACGAACATTTCGAAATTTTTGGAACTAAATGCGGGGCCAAGCGGTTGCAACCGTTCGATACATCTCGAACGGTAAGCCGGTTGGAGCCACGATGACAAGTCGCTTGCACGAACGACAGCACGCCCTCGACACCCCGGCGGTGAGACGTCGCAGGCTCGCGGCGCTGCCGCGCTCCGCCGCCTTCTGGCTGGTGGCGGGCACCACCGCCATCCTGCTGTCCGCCTCGAGCGCGCCGAGCCCCCTCTATCCCGTGTACCAGGCCGAGTTCGGCTTCAGCGCCCTCACGCTGACGGCGATCTTCGCCGTCTACGTGCTCGCGCTGCTGGTCAGCCTGCTCACGGTCGGACGGCTCTCCGACTTCCTCGGCCGCCGTCCGGTCCTCGCCGCGGCGCTGGTCACCGAAGCGGCCGCGATGGCCGTCTTCCTCGACGCGCACGGCGTCACCGCCCTCTTCGCCGCCCGCGTCATCCAGGGCCTCGCGACCGGCGCCGCTGTCGGTGTGGTCGGCGCGTACCTGCTCGACCTGCAACCCGCCGACGGCTCGCGGCTGGGATCGCTCGTCAACGGCGCAGCCACTACCGGAGGCTTGAGCATCGGCACAATCGGGAGCGGTGTGTTGATCCAGTACGCACCGCACCCGACCCGGCTGATCTTCGTGGTTCTCACCGCGGCGTTCATCGGCCTCGCCGTCGCGACGGCGGTGCTTCCCGAGACCGTCGCTCGGACCCCCGGCGCCGCCGCCGCGCTACGGCCGAAGGTGCTCGTCCCCGCACCGGCCAGGCGTGCGTTCCTGCGCGCGGCCCCCGTCATGATCTCCACCTGGATGCTCGGCGGACTGATTTTCTCCGTCGGGGCCTCGCTGCTCGCCGCGGTGTTCGACGAGCACGACCACGCGGCGGTCGGCCTCACGCTCGGAGCGCTCGCCGCAGTCTCGGCGCTGGCGTCCGTGCTGCTCAGGAAGCGCGCACCGGAGCGCCTGCAGCGTGAGGGAACGCTGCTGCTCCTCCTCGGGACGCTCCTGCTGATCCTCGCCGTGGCGTCGTCCTCGCTGACCGTCTTCGTCGCGGCGGTGCTCGTCGCCGGCGTCGGGTGGGGGCCGGCCTACCTCGGTGCCTTCCGGACGGTCAGCCAGCTCGCGGCACCGCATGAGCGAGCCGCGCTGATCTCGGCGATCTACGTGGTCAGCTACCTGGCCTTCAGTATCCCGGCGTTGATCGCCGGGGTGGCCATCACCACGCAGGGCCTGCGGGGAACCTCACTGGTCTACGGTGGCGTGGTCGCCCTCGTGGCCGCCGGCACCCTCGTCTATGAGGGGCTGCGCCGGCGCAAGCTGGCCGGTTCGTGACGGCGGCCGTGAAGGGGGCTGTGAAGAAGACTGGGCGGTGTCCGCGTACCCCGCCCCTCCGCCTGCGGCCGGCCCCCACCCCGGCCGCGGGACTGACCGATGACCGTGTGCGTCAGTTCCCGTTCTTGGACGTCGCGTCGCCGGACATGGGCAGACAGGACGGCGTCTTGAAGACGACGCCGTCGAGGAAGTTGCCGACCGCCGGGTTCCCGCCGGCAGCCGACACCGATTCGAAGGCGAAGCGGGTGACGGTCTGCCCCGCGGGCACGACATAGGTGCCGGTGTAGTGACCCCAGGCGGTGTCGCCGTCGGAGATGTCAGGGGAGGCGGCCCCGTCGGGGGTCTGCGCGGTGGTGGCCCCCGGCGCGCCGATGAGGACCTGCATCACGTCGGTTCCCGCCCGGCCCCGGTGATACAGCGACCATGTCATCACGGTCCCCGGAACGGTGGGGACGTCCTGGTAGAGCGTGGAGCGCTCGTTGGCGTTGAGTTCCGCGAACTGCCCGCCGTCGGCGGCCGGGACCCCACTGGCGCTGTTCCAGAACTCCAGCTTGCGGTCGGAGGCGGTGGTGTGCCAGCCGACGCCCGGGTTGGTGGAGGCGTCGGGGATGTTCCAGTCGTAGCGGGCCACGGCAGGTGTCTCGAAGCTGCCGTTCACCAGGTTGACGGGCGCCCGGGTGCAGACCACGGCGACGGTGACGGTGGCGGTGCTGGTGCCGCAGGCGGTGTCGATGGTGTAGGTGAAGGTGTCGGTGCCGGCGCGATCCTTGTCCGGGGTGTAGATCAGCTTGTCGCCCGAGATGGTCACTTTGCCGTAGGCCGGCTGGGTGACACCGCTGATCGTCGGTGACGTCCCGGTGTCGTTTGCCAGCACGGGCACGGTGACGGCCGTGTTCTCCGTGGTGGAGGCGGTGTCGTCGGCGGCGTTGGCAGGCGAGATGGAACTTCCGCTGACGATCCGGATGGGCGGGGCGGCGGTGTTGTCGCCGAGCTGGCCCGGGAAGGCGATGACGCTGCTGATGCCGCTCGGCCGGATGGTCATGCTGCGCCCGACGGTGCCGGGGTTGACGCGGAAGGTGATGACCGTCGGTCCCGGGTCGGTCTTGGTGCCCGGCGACCGGACGCTCAGGGTGTTGCCGCTGAGGGTGCCGTTGCTGACCGGCCCGACGACGGTGGCGCCGGCCAGCAGGGACGACAGGTCCCACATGGTGGTGTAGGTGCGGACCAGGGCCGGCCACTGCGCCGTGTGGTGCCTCAGTCTGAGGGTGAAGGTGCTGCCCGGTGCGATCTGCCCGCCCCACAGGCCGGGTGAAGTGGTGACCGAGATGGACCCGTTGCCCAGCCGCCAGCCGACCATGTTCTTCCAGTAGTACTCCACCGGATAGTTCGCCTGCCCTTGCCGGACGCAGGGCGCGACGGCGGCCTGATCCGCGTTGCGCAGGGTGGCGTCGGCGACCGCCTGCGCCTGGGTCGCCGTGAGCAGGGGGATCATGAGGGCCCCGGCGAGGGTTGCCGTCGGTACGGCCTTGGCCCGGCCGGCGAGGCGGGCCGCCTGGGGGCGTGGCGTGCGGTTCAACTTGCCGTCCTCACTATGAGTAGTCGGCGAATAACTATCCGCGATCACGACGCGACCACAAGTCGACCCGCCTTCACCACTGTGAGCGTTTGCGATAACCGACCGCGATCGGGGCAGGCTCGCATGTGAGGGATTTCGCGAGACGTCTTGAGCGCCGGCGATGGAGACGCACGTGGTCGCGATGCCAGCGGCTCTGCGCTCTAGCGACGACGCCGCGACCGGCCAGGCCATCAACCGGCTCCCGGCCGCCGGGTTCCGTGCCACCTGAACTCCGGCAGACCCCGATGTGCCCGCCCGGGCGACGGGGAGCCCGGCCGGGCACAATCGTTCAAGACCGCCATCACGCCATCGGCTACAACGGTCCCCGGCGTGCCGCCAGGGCGGCACGAGAACGTGTGCGCGGAGGCGAACGAATGGATGTGGGCTTCGTCGGGCTCGGCATCATGGGACAGCCCATGGCGCTCAACCTGGCCCGCGCGGGGACGCCGCTGGTGGTGTGGAACCGCACGGCCGCCAGGAGCGGGCCGCTGCGCGCCGCGGGCGCGCGGGTGGCCGCAAGCGCGGCCGAGGTGTTCCGGCGGGCGCGGGTGGTGATCCTCATGCTGGCCGACGAGGCCGCGATCGACGCGGTGCTGGAGCGCGGCACGCCCGCCTTCGCCGGCACCGTCGCGGACCGGGTCGTCGTCCACATGGGCACGACCTCCCCCGCCTACTCGGCCGCGCTGGAGGCCGACGTGCTCGCGGCCGGGGGCCGCTACGTCGAGGCGCCCGTCTCGGGCTCCCGGGTGCCCGCCGAGCAGGGGCGGCTGGTCGCGATGCTGGCCGGCCGGCCGGACGCCGTGGAGGAGGTCCGCCCGCTGCTTTCGCCGATGTGCGCCAAGACGGTGGTGTGCGGGACCGCGCCCAAGGGGCTGCTGATGAAGCTCGCCGTCAACATCCTCCTGATCACGACGGTCACCGGCCTCGCGGAGTCGCTGCACTTCGGCGAGCGTCAGGGCCTCGATGTCGGGCTGCTCGTCGACGTGCTCAACTCTGGTCAGATGGCGAGCGACGTCTCGCGGGTGAAGGCGACCAAGCTGGCCGGGCGCGACTTCGCCGCCCAGGCCGCCATCGCCGACGTGCTGAAGAACAACCGGCTCATCGCCGAGGCCGCGCGGCGGGCGGGCATCGCCTCGCCGCTGCTGGACGTCTGTCACGCTCTGTTCGGCGAGACCCTCGCACTGGGCCACGCCGACCTGGACATGGCCGCCGTCGTCCACGCGATCGAGGCCAGGACGAACAAGGAAGGGACCTGCGAATGACCTCTCGCCCGGTCGTCGTCGTCACCGGAGGAACGCGCGGGATCGGCCGGAGCACGGTGCGGCGCCTGTGCGCGGACGGGTTCGGCGTCGTCTTCACGCACTCGGACTCCGACGCCGACGCCAAGGCGCTGGAGGGCGAGCTCGGCCGCTCCGGCGCCCTCGTCCGCGGCGTACGGCTCGACGTGACCGGCGAGGACGCGCCGGAGAGGCTGTTCGAGCTGGCCGAGTCCGTCGGCGAGGTGACCGGCCTGGTGAACAACGCGGGCGTGACCGGCAGGATCGGGCCGTTCGCCGACCTGACCGACGCCGACCTGCGGCGGGTCGTCGAGGTGAACCTGATGGCTCCGGTGCGGCTGTGCCGGGAGGCGGCGCGGCGCTGGACCGGGCGCACGGCGACGGCGACGGCGACGGCGACCGGGCCTGTCATCGTCAACGTCTCCTCGGTCGCGTCGCGCACCGGCTCACCGCACGAGTACGTCGCGTACGCCGCGACCAAGGCGGCGGTCGAGACGTTGACGGTGGGCCTGGCCCGGGAGCTCGCCCCGGCGGGCATCCGGGTCAACGCCGTCTCGCCGGGGACGATCGACACGACGATCCACGCCCGCGCCGGGGAGCCCGGACGGGCGCAGCGGGTGGCCGCCCGGATCCCGATGGGGCGCCCCGGCAGGCCGGAGGAGATCGCCGAGGCGGTCGCGTGGCTGCTGTCGGACCGGGCCTCCTACGTCACCGGCGCCGTGCTGAACGTCGACGGCGGACTCTGATCGATCCGCCCCGTTCGATCGCGGCGGCGGCGTCGACGAACGCGTCGCGCGGCGCGGGCCGAGCGGGGATCGACAGCAGCGCGACGCCTGCCGGGTGGCCTGCTTCTTCTGCTCACGCAACCCCGTCTGTCGTGCCGTCACCGTCCCACCGTTCCAGATCCTTTGCGTGAGCGCAAACTTGCGTGCACGCACTTTTTGTACAAGTCTGAGCCTCCCGGATCCGACAGGGAGGGCCAGACCCATGCGAGCCAAGGGCATCAGCTACGACACCGGCTTCGTCCGCGACGGAGAGATCTCCCGTGACCGCTTCGACCCTGACGCGGTGAGGCGCGAACTGACCATCATCCGTGATGATTTGCACTGCTCCGCCGTCCGTGTCATCGGCGGCGACCCCGAGCGGCTGGAGCTGGCCTCGGCCTACGCCGCCGGCCTCGGCCTGGAAGTCTGGTTCTCGCCCTACCCGCTCGAACTGACCCCCGAGGAGACGCTGTCGCTGTTCGCCGACTGCGCCGAGCGGGCCGAGCGGATCCGATTGCGCGGAGCCGAGGTCGTGTTCGTCGCCGGGGCCGAGCTGAGCCTGATGAACAAGGGGTTCCTGCCCGGCGACACCCTGGACGACCGTCTCGGGCCGCTGCTGCACCAGCGGGACCCGGACCGCCTGCGGGAGCTGATCGGTGAGCTGCCCGCACGGGTCAACGACTTCCTCGGCCGCGCCGTGGCGGTCGTGCGCGAACGGTTCGGCGGCAGAATCACCTACGCCGCCATCCCGCTGGAGCGCGTCGACTGGGCGCCCTTCGACATCGTCGGCGTCGATCTCTACCGGTCGGCAGAGATCGCCGATCGGTTCGGCGAAGGCGTCCGCGCCCTCGTCGCGCAGGGAAAACCGGTCGCGATCACCGAGTTCGGCACCGCCGCCTACCGCGGCGCGGGCGACCGGGGCGGCCGCTGCATGGAGATCGTCGAGTACGCCGAGGACGGCGTCCCGATCCGGCTGGACGGCGTCTACGAGCGTGACGAGGCCGGTCAGGCCGCCTACCTCCGTGAGCTGCTGGAGACCTTCGACGCCGCGGGCGTCGACAGCGCCTTCGTCTTCCTCTTCGCGCTCGGCAACTTCCCGCACCGCCCCGGCGGCGATCCCACCGCGGACCTCGACCTGGCGAGCCCCGGCATCGTGAAGGTCCTCGACAGGGGCCACGGCGACACCTACCCGGACATGCTCTGGGAACCCAAGGCGGCCTTCACCGCCCTGGCCGAGTGCTACCGCGGCTGACCACGTCGGGCGGCTCAGGCGAGCGCGGCGGTCCACCGGGCGGGCGTGAGGCCGTAGGCCCGCTTGAACATGCGTGACATGTGCGCCTGGTCGGCGAAGCCGGCGAGCTGGGCCGCCACGGCCAGGGGCGCCCCGCCGCGCAGCAGCCGACGGGCCAGGTCGAGCTGCCGCATCGTGCGGAAGCGGGTCGGGCTGGTGCCGAACGCGGCGCGGAACTGACGCGCGAGCGTCCATCGGTCCAGGCCCGAGACCTGCTCGAACTCCGCGAGCGTGTGCCTCACCGCCGGGTCGCCGGCGATCAGGTCGCGCACGCGGGCCAGCGCCTCCAGAGCCAGCGGAGCCCGCCCGCCCGGCCGCGTGGAGCTTCCCGTGGAGGAGCTCCGTACGGAGGAGTGCCGCACGAGCGTGCGGACCACCCGCAGCGTGAGCGTCAGCCGGTCGACCTCGTCCAGCGGCTCGTCGATGTCCCGCAGCCACGTGGCGAGCGCGGGGTCCGCGTCGCGCCGGCCGATCACGGGGTCGGCGACGAACGGCAGCGGCGCCCCGCCCAGCGCCTCCTGGACGAGGGAGGGGGCGAGGTAGATGATCCGGTAGCCGAACCCCTCGTCGGTGCCCGCCACGCCGTCATGCGGTTCGTCGGGGTGCAGGACGTGCCACTCCCCGGGCAGGCAGTGCCGCGGCTCACCGCGGTAGCGGAACGTCTGCACGCCCCGCAGCGTCATCCCGATCGCGTACGTGTCGTGGCGGTGGGTGGCGAACCCCTCGCCGACGAGCGACGCCTCGAGCCGCTCGACGCCCGCCGCGCCGGAGCCGAACCGCAGCCGGTGGCCGGGCAGGGTCCCGCCGGCCGGCAGATGCCGGCGCAGGCCCGCACCGCCGTCCGGTGATTGGTGCCGCACGCGCCGAGACTACAGGCGATCACGTTTTCGGCGAATGTCCTGGCGACGCGCGGCGTGAGGGACTAGGTTCCCGCCCGTGCCCACCGCTGATCACCCCTCCCCCGGCGTCCGGGTCTACACCGTCTGCTCGGAGGTCCCGCCCGACGTGGTCGGCGGCCTCGGCAGGTACACCGAAAGGATGACGGGCGCGCTACGAGACGCCGGGGTGCCGGTCGTGGTCTTCGGCGCCGCACCCCGCGGCGGCCGGGCGCCCGGGACGGAACGCCTGGGTGACGTCACACTGCACCGGCTGCCCACCCCCGGCCTCGGTGGAGGATCGGTCCTCCCGCCGGGCGTACGTCGGCTGCTGAGGGTCGCCGGACTGTTCGTGTTCAACGTGCGGGCGGCCGCCCGGATCCTGAGAGCCGAGGCGGGACGGACCGGCGCGGTCGTCGCCGTGCACGACTGGATGGGCTGCGCGGCCGGAATCGTGTGCCGGGTGCTGGGACGGCTGCCGGTCGTGTTCCACGTGCACACCCGCGAGCTGAACGCCCCCGCGGGTGATGGGCCGGCGCCGCGTCGTTCGGCGTACGCCGTCCTGCTCGACCTGCTGGAGACGGCTCAGGCGAGGATGGCGCGGCTGATCCTGGTGCCGAGCGTCCGCATGCGCGACGACCTCGCCGCCCGCGGCTGGCCGCGGGACCGGCTGCTCGTCGTGCCGCACGGCTTCGAGGAGCCCGGCCTGCTGCGGCTTTGCGCGCTGCCGGACGACCAGCGCGACCGGATCCGTGCGGAGGTGCGGCGGCGCTACCTGCCCGGCGGCCAGGGCCGGCTCGTCGTGTTCGCCGGGCGGCCGTCGCCGCACAAGGGAGTCCGGACGCTGATCCGGGCGGTGCCACGGGTCGTCTCCGAGCACGGTGACGCGCGGTTCGTGCTCGTCGGCGCCCAGGCGCCGCAGTCCGGCGACGCCGTGGCGGTGGCCCGGCTGATCGAGCGGACGCGGACCTCCGGGCACGTGGTCGCCGAAAACCGCTTCCTCGCCCCGGACGAGGTGTTCGCGCACTTCCTGGCCGCCGACGTCTGCGTCTTCCCCTCGGTGTACGAGCCGTTCGGTCTGGTCGCCGTCGAGGCGATGGCGCTCGCCAGCCCGGTGGTCGTCGGGCCCGGCTACTCGCCCGAGGTCGTCGGCGACGGCGCCGTCCGCTGCGCGCGCGACGATCCCGGCGAGCTGGCTGCGGCCCTGCTGGGTGTCCTCGGCGACGCCGGGGAGGCGGACCGGCTCGCGCTGCGGGGCGCGGCGTACGTGCGGGAGCGCTACAGCTGGGCGCGTACCGCCCGCCGCACGCTCGCGGCGTACGCCGACGCGGCGCGTCTCCGCCCGGGGGCGTGATCACCCCCGGGCGGGGACCCCGCGGGGCGGTCAGCCGATGCGGAGCGGGAGCGTACGCGGTCCCCGCACCTGGCCGGGGGCCCAGGTCACCGCCGAGGGGTCGGCGAGGCCGAACACGGGGATCCGCTCCAGCCAGACCTCCAGGGCGACCCGCAGCTCCATGCGGGCCAGATGCGAACCCACGCAGCGGTGGATGCCGAGCCCGAACGCCACGTGCCGGTTGACCTCACGATCGATGATCACCTCGTCGGCCCGGTCGAACTGCGCGGGGTCGCGGTTGGCCGCGGGGAACGACAGCAGGATCCAGTCGTCGGCCCTCATGTCGACGCCCCGCCAGTGCATGTCCTCCTTGACCAGCCGGGCCATCGTGACGGGCGCGTACGCCCGCAGGAACTCCTCCATGGCGGTCGGCAGCAGCTCGGGCTCGGCCACCAGGCGCTCGCGGTCGGCCGGGGTCTTCGCCAGGTGCCACAACGAGGCGCCGATCGCGCTCCACGTCGTGTCGATTCCGGCGATGAGCAGCAGGGCGATGGTGCCGGCCACGTGCGTCGGCTCCAGCTTGCGGCCGTACAGCTCCGCGTCGACCAGATAGGTCGTGAGGTCGTCGCGGGGGTTGGCGACATGGTCACGGATCTGGGCGTACAGGTAGCCGAACAGCTCCTCCATGAGCGCCAGCCGCTCCTCCGGAGGCAGGTTGACGCTCTCCAGCGCGGTCTCGACGAATTTGCGGAACCGCGTCCCGTCCTCCGGCGGGAAGCCCAGCATGTCGGCGATCACCCGCATCGGGATGTGCTGCGCGTAATCACGCGCGGCGTCGACGACCTCGAGTCCCTCCAGCGTGTCGATAAGCGAGTGGCAGAACGCCCTCGTCGCCTCCTCCCGCCTCGCGACCGCCTTCTTCGTGAACGCCGGAAGCAGCAGCTTGCGCGCGTCGTGGTGGAACGGCGGGTCGGAGGAGATCGGCGGTACGGATCCCACCGGCGCGATGTCCTTGGGCGGCCGGTAGTTGCTCATGATGATCGACCGGGAGGAGAAACGCTCGGTGTCGTACGCGACCGCGGCGACGTCCTCGTATCGCGTCGGCAGCCACCCGCCGCCGTACCTCCCGGTGTGCGCGATCGGGCAGCGCCCCCGCAGGTCGTCCTGGATCGGGTACGGATCGGCGGCCCACTCGGGCTCGTGGTGAGAGAAGTCCGTCGCCCAGTCCGAGACCGGCCCGGTGACGATCTCGTTGCGGGTGCCGGCAGGCGGCTCCTCGCTGTCCCGGAAGTCGCGGATGAAACGGTCGTCGACGGTCATCTCAGGCCTCCTCGACGACGGCGACCGCCCGCTCGGGGCAGTTGGAGGCCGCGACGCGCGCCGCGCGCTCCTCGCCCGGCGGCACCACGCCGTCGCCGGCGACCTGTCCGTAGCCCTCGTCGTCCTCCGTGAACAGCGTGGGGGCGAGGTCGTAGCAGCGGCCATGTCCCTGGCAGCGCTCGGGGTCGATCTGAACTCTCACTGTGGTGTTCCCCTTCGCGGAGTGAGGTCGGGTCGGGGCGAGTGCGGCGACGAGCCGGGTGAGCAGGGCGCTCCACTCCTCGTCGCCGACCGCGTGCAGGTCCCTCGGCACGAGCGCGCTGCCCATCGAGAGCAGGAGGCAGAACTGGGCGAGCGCGCCGGGCGACAACGCGGGGTCGATCTGTCCGGCGTCCTGGGCGGCGCGGACGAGCCCGGAGAGCCAGTCCGCCCGCTCGCCGACGTAGTCCCGCATCGGCCGGGCGACGTCCTCGTCACGCCGTGCCGCGACCAGCGCCTCGACGATCAGGGAACCGCGGGCGTCACGACTGCGCGGAAGCTTGCGGCCGACGGCCAGGAGCAGGTCCGCGACCGGCCTGCTCGGGTCGGCGGCCAGCAGGTCGGCCAGCAGTCGCGGCCCGTGGGCGCGCAGCGCGGCCACGATCAGCTCGGCCTTCGAGCCGAAGTGCGCGTACAGGGCGCCGTTGCTCACCCCGGCCGCGGCGGCGATGTCGGCCACACGAGTGCCGTCGTAGCCACGGCTCGCGAAGACGTCGGCGGCGGCACTCAACAGCCGCTCACGCGTCTCGGCGGCGGTGACGCCCGCGATCCGCCCCATGCCGAAATTAAATGATTGTTCATTTGATTGCGTCAAGCCGTGCCGCGGGCCGCGAAGGAAAAAGTTTCCCATGAATGCCACCTGGGATTCCGGCAGGAGCCGGGCCTCCGTTCCCGGCGGCCGCGGATTCCGAAGCGGAGCCGTCGCCGGCACCGCCGGCGAGAACGATGCCGGCGTGATGGTCGCAAAGTGAATCTCGCAGACTTGCAGTATGTGGCGCAAATGGGTATCAATCAGGCATCGCACCTGGTTCGTCGACGCGGCGCTCGCGGCGGCCGTCATCGCGTTCACCATCCCCACCACGCTCACCGGCTACAGCTTCTCCCTCTGGGGCAGCACGCCGGGCGGGCTCGAGATCGCGATAGGAGTGATCACCGCGGCGACCATGCTGGTGCGGCGCCGCACCCCCTGGCCCGCGATCGTCGCCTCAGCCGCGTGCGCCTGCGCTACCGGGCAGGTCGTGCCGATGATCCTCGCCGTCTTCTCCATGACGGCCGAGCATCGGGTGCGCCGGTGGCAGTACGTCGCCCTGGCCATGACGGTCATCTACTTCGCCGTCGACTACGTGAACCCCCACACCGACCACTCGGTCTACTTGAACATCGTGCGCGCGCTGACCCTCATCTACCTGCCCGCGGTGGTCGGCACCTGGGTGCACGCCTATCGGCGGCTGATCCGGGATCTGCGTGTCGGCGTACGCGAACGCGAGGAGATCGCCGCCTCCGAGGAGCGCCGCAAGATCGCCAGGGAGATGCACGACACCGTCACCCATGCGGTCACCGCCATGGTGCTCAACGCGGGCATGGCCCGTGACACCACCGAGCCGGGCGAGATCCGCGACCTGACGGCGGCCATCGAGGACAAGGGCGTGCAGGCGCTCGGCGAGCTGCGTGAGCTGCTCACCGTGCTCCGGCGTGAGGACGGGGATCTCGCCGAAGGCAGCGAGGCCATCGTTCGGCTGGTCGGCGAGGCCCAGGCCGGCGGACTCCAGATCGATCTCCACCTCGACGTGCCCCCGGGAGGGCTGCCCAGGCAGGTCTCGCACGCCTGTTATCGCCTGGTGCAGGAGGGACTCAACAACGTGCGCAAGCACGCGCCGGACTCCCGCGTGCAGGTCACCTGCGAGGTCACCGGCGACCAGGTGGCCGTCTCCGTGATCGACACGCCGCACCCCGCCCATGCCGGTGGGAAGACGGTCAGGGCGGCGCCCTCCCTCGGCGGCGGGTACGGGCTGGCCGGAATCCGGGAGCGCGTCTGCCTCGCGCAGGGCCGGTTCGTCTCCGGGCCGACCCCGGAGGGCGGCTTCGTGCTCGCCGCCCGGCTCCCCCTCCGGCGGCCGGACGGCTGAAGCGGGCCGTCACACGGGCGGACCGGTTTTCGCCCCAATTACAGGGGTACGCCCTTCAGACCGGTACAGCGCGAGCACGTGGGCCCGGGACGCACCGGCGCCGGGCCGCCGTCGCCGGAGGCGGAGTGCGGCGTGCTGCGTCGCCAATACACGCGTCCGCCGTCACGATCGGGTTTGCTGAGGACAGTCATGAGAGCAGTGGTCTACGAAGGCCCCCGACAGGTCAGCGTCACCACTGTGCCGGACGCCCGGATCGAGCGGCACACCGACGTGCTCGTCCGCGTCACCACGTCCAACATCTGCGGATCCGACCTGCACATGTACGAGGGCAGGACCAGCTTCGCGCCGGGCCGGGTGCTCGGGCACGAGAACCTCGGCGAGGTCGTCGAGATCGGGGACGCCGTCGACCGGGTCAAGGTCGGCGACATGGTGTGCATGCCGTTCAACATCTCCTGCGGCTTCTGCGCCAACTGCGAGCGGGGCCTGACGGCCTTCTGCCTGACCACCAACCCCGAGCCGGGCCTGGCCGGCGCCGCGTACGGCTACGCCGACATGGGCCCGTACAACGGCGGCCAGGCCGAGCTGCTGCGCGTGCCGTACGGCGACTTCAACTGCCTGATCCTGCCGGAGGACGCGCACGAGAGGCAGACCGACTACGTCATGCTGGCCGACGTCTGGCCCACCGGCTGGCACGCGACCATGCTCGCCTGCGTGCAGCCCGGCGACACCGTCGTGGTCTACGGCGCGGGCCCGGTCGGACTGATGGCCGCCTACTCCGCCGTGCTCAGGAACGCGAGCGGCGTCATGGTCATCGACCACCATCCGGACCGTCTCGAGAAGGCGGAACAGATCGGCGCGATCGCGATCGACGACTCCCGGTCCTGCCCGGTGGACGAGGTCCTGGAGCTCACTCAGGGGATGGGCGCCGACCGGGGTTGCGAGTGCGTGGGTTTCCAGGCGCACGACCCGGAGGGTGCGGAGCGTCCCAACATGACACTCAACAACCTGGTCAGATCGGTGAAGTTCACGGGGAACATCGCCGTCGTCGGGCTTTTCGTCCCCCGCGACCCCGGCGGCGGGGACACCCTCTCCAAGGGGGGCAAGGTCGCCATCGACTACGGGACCTTCTGGTCCAAGGGACAGACGATGAGCACCGGCCAGTGCAACGTCAAGAACTACAACCGCCAGCTGTGCGCCCTCATCCACGAGGCCGGGGCCCGGCCGTCCTGGATCGTCTCGCACGAGCTGGATCTCGACGAGGCGCCCGGGGCGTATCAGCACTTCGACGCGCGGGAACAGGGCTGGACCAAGGTGGTCTTGCATCCCACCAAGGCCGGCTGAGCGCCTGGCGGCCGCGTCCGGGCGGCCCCGGCCGCGCTGATCGCGATGAGCCGGGCCGGTGATCGGCGAAAGCGGGCGGACCGTACTGTTGTGATGGAAAGCCGCGGCAGTGGAGGCGCCCGGCGCGACCAGGAAGGACCAGGCGCGTGCTCACCGTCTGCGTGGCCCCTGCGGACCCGCCGCTGATCGTCGAGTCGGTTCGCGCCGCCGGCGGCGAGGTCGTCGGCGATCCCCGCCGGGCGGAGGCGCTGGTCTGGACCGACTCGCGGCCGGAGGGCGTGCGCGATTACCTGACACCGAGCGTGCGCTGGGTCCAGCTGCCCTCCGCGGGTGTGGAACGCTGGACGCGGGAGGGGCTCGTCGACTCCACGCGCGTGTGGTGCTCGGCGGCGGGGGCCTACGCCCCGCAGGTCGCCGAGCACGCCCTCGCCCTGCTGCTGGCCGGGGTGCACCGGCTGCACGCCGCCGCCCGGCGCCGCACGTGGCAGCGCGACCAGCCCGGCACGCTGCGCGCAAGCACGGTGGCCGTCGTCGGCGCGGGCGGGATCGGCAGGGCGGTCATCCCCATGCTGCGCGCCCTCGGCGCGAGCGTCCTCGCGGTCAACCGCTCGGGCGAGCCCGTCGAGGGCGCGGCCGAGACCGTGCCGTTCGAGGGCCTGCCCGCCGTCTGGTCGCGGGCCGACCACGTCATCCTCGCCGCGCCCGCCACCCCGGAGACGTACCGGATGGTCGGGCGGGACGAACTGCGCGCCCTGGGCCCGCACGCGTGGGTGGTCAACGTGGCCCGGGGTGAGCTCGTCGACACCGGCGCCCTGCTCGCCGCGCTGCGCGCCGGCGAGATCGGCGGCGCCGCCCTCGACGTCACCGACCCCGAGCCGCTGCCCGACGGGCACGGCCTGTGGACCGAGCCGAACGTGCTGATCACCTCGCACAGCGCCAACCCGCAGGCCCGCCTCACCGAGAGCCTCGCCGAGCGGGTGCGCGAGAACGTCGCCCGCTACCTGCGGGGCGAACCGCTGCTGGGCCTGATCGATCCGGCGCGGGGCTACTGAGGCGGCAAGAACCTGATCGGAGCGGGAGACGCCCCTCCGCCGGGCACGGGCCGGGCCTCGGGGGCCGGCTGCACGGCCCTCCGGGCTCTCTCGGATCCACGACGCTCGACGCGGGCCGGGGGCGGATTTGCGTGCACCGGGCGGTGGCGGCGAAGATCACCGGATGACCTCCCCCAGCCCGGCTCGACGGCGGTTCGCGCTCTTCGCGCTCGCCGCCGCCGTCGTCTGTGTCTGCCTCCCGCTGGCCGAACCGGCGCTGTGGACCGCCGACCGGGGACTCTCGTTGAAGATCCTCGTCATGGTCGACCGGAACGTGGTGCCGGTGGCGATCCTCGTGCTGGCGCTGCCGCTCGGAGTGCTGATCGACCGGACGCGACGCCGGTCCGTCCTGGTGGTGTCCGCGCTGCTGGGAGCGGCGGTGGTCACGTCCGTCGCGGCGGCCGGGGCCGCCGGGACATCCGCCTTGCCTCACCTCCTCGTGGTCATCACGGCGTCCGGTGTCCTGACGATGGTGACGGGGCTCGGCGCGGACGCGTACCTGCCCTCCGTCGTACGGCGTGAGCGCCTGCTTCCGGCGAACGCCCTGCTGATCCTGCTGCCGCAGATCGTCGTCGTGCCGGTGACGCTGGCGCGGGTCCTGTGGTGGGGTTGGGCGTTCCTGTTCTCCATCGGCCTGGCGTTGGCCGCGGCGGCGGCGCTGTTCCGCGGCGTCCGCGCCGCGGAGAGGTCGCCGCCGCCCAGAACGGGACTGTGGCGGGAGACGGCGGAGGCGATTCGTTTCACGGCCCGGCATCCGGCGCTGCGGGCGATCGCCCTCTATCTGGTGCTGTCGGCCCTGTTCGCCGGGATCGTCGACGCGGCGGCGGGCGCGGCGTGGGAGACCGCCCTCAACGGCCTGAGCGGGACGCAGACCGGCTTTCCCTGGTGGCTGAGGATCGCGCGGGTTCACGGCCCGTCCGTCATCGGGGCGCTGCTCGCCGTGCTGCTGCACCGCAGGCTCGGGACCTTCCGCCTGGCGTGGTGGGCGCTGCTCGCGAGCGCGCCGTTCACCCTGCTGCTCGCCTTGTCCGGAACCGGACCGGGGCGGATCTGGTACGTCCTCGGAAGCGCCGTCCCCGCCGCCGGGACGGTGATCGCCGCCGTCGCCCTGCTCAGCCACCGGCAGGCCGTCACGCCACACCGGCTGCTCGGGCGGACGGGCGCCCTGCTTGTCGTCCTCACCACCGTGGCCGACGGTGGGGCGGACCTCCTGGAGTGGCCCGCGGAGCGGCTGGCCGAGCTGGGCGGCGTCGCTCCCGCGGCACTCGCCACCGTCGCCGCGCTCGCCCCCGCCGTTCCACTGCTGCGGGCCCGGCGGGCCGCGGCCGATCACGATGCCGGAGCGGCCGCCGCTTCGGAAGCCGGCGCCCCCACACCGACGAAGGGCTGATCACTCCCGTCTGCCCGCGATGAGCCGGGGCGTGGGCGACGACCGGGCGCGCGAGGGGCCCGACGCGGTCACCCTCGGGCGCGGGAGGCGACCCGCACCCGCGCGAAGACCCGCTCACGTCACGTGAACCGGGCGCCCGCACGGTCGCCGATGGCGTCTATCGTCTCCGCATGGAGGTCTGTCCCATCACCGCTCCGGCCACCGCCGAGGAGGCGGAGGCGATCCAGGACGCCCTGCGGCCCCGGCTGGACCTGACCGGTCCAGGTCCCCGTGACCCCGCCCTGGTCGCGGGGGTGGACGTGGCCTACGCCGACGACCTGCTGGCCGCCGCGGTCGTGGTGCTCGACGGGGCGAGCCTGGACGTGGTCGAGCAGGTGACGGTGCCGGGACGGCGCGCCTTCGACTACGTGCCCGGACTGCTCGCCTTCCGCGAACTGCCCAGCCTCGTCGAGGCGCTGGAGCGGCTCACCGTCACTCCCGACCTGCTCGTGTGCGACGGGTACGGCCTGGCGCACCCGCGGCGGTTCGGCCTCGCCTGCCACCTCGGGGTGCTCACCGGCCTGCCCACGATCGGCGTCGGCAAGACGGCCTTCGTCGGCTCCTTCGAGCAGCCCGGCCGGGAGCGCGGCGCGTGGAGCGAACTGCTCCTGGACGGCGAGGTGGTCGGTCGCGTGCTGCGCACCCGGGACGGCGTCAAGCCGGTCTTCGTCTCCGTCGGCCACCGCGTCGACCTGGAGACCGCCTGCCACGACGTCCTCGCTCTGACCCCCCGTCACCGGCTCCCCGAGACGACGCGCGCCGCCGACCGCCTGTGCCGGGCGGCGCTGAAGGCCGCCCTGGCCGCTTCCCCCTGACGGACGACCTGACGACGCGCTGACGAACTCCCCCGGCGTACGCGCCGTCGCACGTCCGGGCCGTGGTCAGGACGAGCGCTCGGCGAGGTGGCGTTCGACGGAGGCGACCTTGGCGTCGAGCCTGCCCTGCCCGGCCCGGGCGTCGGCCTTGAGCACCAGGCTGACGCGGGAGCAGCGGGCCTCGACGGCGGCGACCGCGTCCTTGACGACGCCGAGCACCTCGTCCCAGGTCTCCCCCTCGACGGTGGTGAACATGGCGTCCGTGCGGTTGGGCAGCCCGGACGCGCGGACCACGCGCACCGCCTCCGCCACCGCCTCGCCGACATCCTCACCGGCGCCGATCGGCGTGACGCTGAACGCGACGAGAACCGACATGAACCCTCCTCGAAGATCACATCTGCGGGGTCACGCTAACACCCGCCTTGTCACGTGCGGGTGGTGTGCTCACCCTTCCTGTGGCGGGCGGCCGCACGGGCATGCGCGCCCGTCAGGAGGGTACGCATCCGATCGGCCGTGGCGTCGCCGGGGTTGAGCACGCAGATCCAGGACTGGGCGGCGTAGACCGGATGCGGCAGGATCCGGTCGAGCGCGCGATAGTCCACCGCCTCGTGACGGCCGGCGTGCGCGGCAGGCGGATAGCCGAGCACTTCCTCGAACACGGCGCGGCCGACCCCGATGTTGACCCGGAAGACACCGGGCCGGTTCAGGTCGGAGGCGGTGTCGAACCCCTCGTAATCCGTGACGACGATCGTGGCGAACGGCATCTGCCGGTTCGAGGGCAGGTCGTCGGGGTCGTAGTAGAAGAAGGTGTCTCCCCACGCCGCCCGCGGGGCGCCGTTGTCCTCGCCGGCGGTGAAGGCGACGACGCCCGGCAGGCCGGTCACGAATTCGATGACGTCGTTCTCGGTCACACGAGGTCCCTTTCTCGGCGGATTTCCTCCTTCGAGTGTTTCATTGAACTTCCCTGTGAGGCTTTTTCGGGAAATTCGCAGCCGGACCTTCGTGAACTCTCAACCTGCGGCTCACACGTCCTCGGCGGACGGCCGGGGAACCCGTACCACCGCGACGGGGCAGTGCGCGTGGTGCAGGACCGCGCGGCTCACCGAGCCGAGCACCGCCGCGCCGACGGCGCCACGCCCCCGCGACCCCACGACGAGCAGATCGGCCTTCTCCCCGGCCTCCACCAGCGCGGTGACCGGGTGCGCGCAGACGGCCCGCGTCTCGGCGGGGACGCCCGGGTTCCGCTCCCGGTGGGTGCGCAGCGCGTCCGCCACGTAGTCCTCCTGCGCCGTGCGCACCTCGTCGAGGTCATAGGCGATCTCGGGCGCGAAGGAGTGCACCGGAAGCTGCCAGGCGTACAGCGCGAGCAGGCGGCACTCGCGCAGCCGTGCCTGCTCGTACGCGTAGGTCAGGGCGGCGTCGGCCTCGGCGGAGCCGTCGACGCCGACGACGACCAGCCCGTGGGGCGCCGACACCCCGGGACGCACCACGACGACGGGGACGTCGACCTGCCCGGCGACGTGCATGCCGACCGATCCGAGCAGCATGCCGGCGAATCCGCCGTGTCCCCTGCTGCCGATCACGATCTCCGCGGCGTTCGCGGCCTCCTGGCGCAGCACACGGGACGGGTCGCCCTCGATCAGGGCGGGGGTGACGCGGACGGCCGGGTGGGTCTCCCGTACGGCCTGCTCGGCCTCCTCCAGGATCCGCCGGCCGGCCCGGTCGAGCTGGTCCTCCACGGGGATGGGATAGCGCGCGATCTCGTACGGCAGGCGGTCCACCGCGTGGACGACCCGCAACGGCAGGCCCCTGCGCGCCGCGTCGCCCGCGGCCCACTCCACGGCGGCGGCCGCGGCGCGCGAGCCGTCTGTGCCGACGATGACGGGTCCGGTCATGACTCCTCCTTCTGCTCCTGCCCCTATCCGACCGTCTGCGCGACGTCGGGGGCAGGGCCGCTGGTCCCTGCCCCGCGGGACCTTCCTCCCTCCGCGGGTGCGGCGCTCGGGGCAGGGCCGGTGCGTCGGAGCCAGGAGATCGCGAGCGGGCTCGGGCCGGCCGGCTCGCGTGCCGCTGGTGCCGCGAGCCGGCCGGAAGATCAGAACCGGACTGGACGGTCAGGACGCAGACCGGAGCGGCAGGAGCAGATCGGAGAGTCGGGAGCAGGCGGATGTCAGGAGCAGGTGAATCCGCTCGCTCCCGGAGAGGAGGGGCCGGACGCCTGGAAGCCGAAGCTCGCCGACGCGCCGGGCGCGAGGTTCCTCGCCCACGAGGGCGCCTTCGCCGTCCAGCGCGTGCCGCTGGAGGTCACGGTCGCGCTCCAGCCGCTGACGAGGCTCACTCCGGACGGCATGTCCCAGGTGACCGTCCAGTCGGACAAGGCCGCGGTGCCGGCGTTCTTGACCGTGACGTTCGTCGTGAACCCGCCCTGCCAGGAGCTGGCCACCTGATAGGTCACCTGGCAGTTGCCGGGGTTCGCCGAGGGGGACGGGCTGGGGCTGGGCGAGGCCGACGGTGAGACGGACGGCGACGCCGACGGCGAGACGGACGGAGAGACCGACGGCGAGGCGGACGGCGAGGGCGAGGGCGACCCGCTGGGCGTCGTCGTGGTGTAACTCGCCTCCGTGTAGTCGGCGCCGCACTGCGATCCGCAGGACGCGGGCAGGGCGAAGCTGTAGACGCGGCCACCGTTCACCAGCGCGTCGGACGCGTCACGCACCCGGATCTGGAACCGGGTCGCGCCCTGTGTGAGCCCGCCGATGATGTACGACTGGCCCATGTCGGAGTTCATCTGGGCCTGCTTCCAGGCGCCGTCGGCGTAGTACTCCACTCCGTGGATGCCGTTGGGCAGGTGGGAGACCGCGATGGCGGGCCACCACGCCTGCGCGCCCTTCATGAAGCCGATCCTGATGTCGCCGCTGTAGCCGGGCGCCGGGACGAACGACCACGTCAGGTGGCGGTTGTTCCAGTGGTTCGGGTACATGTCCCCGACCGGCGCCCCGTTTTTGACGAACCTGTTGAGCGAGGGCTTCGACAGGTCCAGGTGATACCGGTCGTCGCGGCACCAGCCGTTGGAGTCGCCGCAGCTGTCGGCGACGATCATGGTGAGCGTGGCGCCGTTGTAGGCGTCGGAGACCCACGAGCCGTTGCGGCAGAACGCCTGGCCGGGCGCGCCGTCGTTCACGCCGGTGCAGTAGTCGGAGACGGTGACCTTCACGTACCGGCCGCAGTTGAGGCCGTTGTTCCACAGCCCCGCTTTTGAAGCGTTCGCACCGGTCAGCGGCCGGGGGTAGAAGGAGTAGTCACCCGGTGTGTCGTACACGTTGAGCGCGACGAAGTCCTGCGAGTCCAGCTCGGACTGCGGCATGCCGCAACCGCCGTACGGTGAGCCGAGGCCGTCGAAATAGGTCGCGCTGCCGGTCACCGGCGCGGGCGGGTCGTCGACCGCCCCGGCCGGCGTGGCGGCGGGCCAGGCGGTCAGCAGCACCGCGGCGACGGCGGCCGCCCAGATGCGGCGTCGGAAGGAAAGGCTGCGGCCGTTCATCGGGCTCCCTGCGCTCACGGTCGGCTCGGAACGCGGCGATCGTGGCGGCGAAGCCCTCCTCCGTCAAGGGTCGGGTCAGGGCGGCCCTCGTCGGCGAGCCGGTGAGCTGGGCGACCCTCCGGTGAGGGCCTGTAACTTTCATCACCATGCGAAACCAGAGACGTGCGTAAGCCGACTTTCGGGGCAGAGGACACGAAAGCACTCATCAGCCTGGGGAGCGACCATATGACGGAGTTGGCGCGGGATATGGCGGTCGGCGTCGAAGAGGAGTTCCATGTCGTGGACCTGGAAACCCGGCAGCTCGTCCCGCGCGCCGGTCTGCTCCTCCAGCAGTTGCCACCCGATCGGTTCACGCAGGAGTTGCAACGCTCGGTCGTGGAGGCCAACACCCGCCCGTGCACGCGGCTGGAGGACCTCTCGCGTGAGCTCACCGGGCTGCGGGCCGAAGCGGTCGCGGCGGCGGACGGCCTCGGCCTGGGCGTGGTCGCCGCGGGGGCGGTCCCGCTGGTCGACGCCGAGACGATGAAGATCTCCCCGGACCCGCGCTACGAGCAGATGCTGGCGGACTACCAGGCGCTCGCCCGTGAGCAGCTCATCTGCGGCACCCAGGTACACGCCGAGGTGCGCGACCGCGACCTCGCGGTGGCCGTCACGCACCGGCTGGCCCCCTGGCTGCCGCCGCTGCTGGCGCTGAGCTGCAGCTCGCCGTACTGGATGGGAGCCGACACCGGTTACGCGAGTTTCCGGTCGATGGTGTGGCAGCGCTGGCCGACCGCCGGGCCTGTGGAGCACTTCGAGTCGGCCGAGGAGTACGACGCGATGGTGGACGAGCTCGTGCGGTCGGGGGTCATCAGCGATCCCGGGATGCTCTACTTCGACGTCCGGCCGTCGGCGCACGTGCCCACCGTCGAGCTGCGGGTGTGCGACGCCTGCCCCGGGTGGACGACATCGTGCTGATCGCCGGGCTGTTCCGCGCGCTCGTACGGCGGGAGCTGGACGCCCTCGCCGCCGGCGGCCCGCCCCCCGCAACCGAGGAGCCCGTGCGTACGGAGCTCGTGCGGGCGGCCTCCTGGCGGGCGGCCCGTTCGGGGCTCGACGGCGAGCTGATCGACCCCGTCGAGGGCGTGCCCAGGCCGGCCCGTACGGTCGTCGGCCGGATGCTGGAGGAGCTGCGGCCGCAGCTGGAGGAGTCCGGCGACTGGGCGCTCGTCTCGTCGCTGGCCGGGCGGACGCTGGCGGACGGCGGGTCGGCCGCGCGGCAGCGCGAGGCGTTCCGGCGCGGCGGCCGGCTGACCGACGTGGTGGACCTCCTGCTGGAGGAGACGAGGTCCGGGAACCGGCGACTCGCGGCGGCCGGGAGGTAGGACATGTGCGGACTGACCGGCGAGATCCGGTTCGACGGCCGGCGCGCCGACATCGGCGCGGTGGGCCGGATGACCGACGCGATGCACGATCGCGGCCCGGACGGGTCGGGCCTGTGGTCACAGGGCCCGGTCGCCCTCGGCCACCGGCGCCTGAAGATCATCGACCTGTCGGACAAGGCGGCCCAGCCGATGGCGGATTCCTCCCTCGGCCTGGCCGCGGTCTTCAACGGCTGTCTCTACAACTACCGTGAGCTGCGCGAGGAGCTGCGGGCCGAGGGGTACCACTTCTTCTCCGGCTCCGACACCGAGGTCCTGGTCAAGGCGTTCCACCACTGGGGACCCGACT
Organism: Microbispora sp. NPDC088329; assembly: GCF_040685655.1. NCBI lineage: Bacteria > Bacillati > Actinomycetota > Actinomycetes > Streptosporangiales > Streptosporangiaceae > Microbispora > Microbispora sp. NPDC088329. Next base: position 66,771 of record NZ_JBFBIP010000027.1, on the reverse strand, counting down.
GCGTGCGCCGCTTCGCGGGCATGTTCGCATTCGCCGTGTTCGAAACGGCGACGGGACGGCTCACGCTCGCCCGCGACCGGCTCGGCATCAAGCCGATGTACGTGTCCGGGGACGGGCGGCGGCTGCGCTTCGCCTCCACCCTGCCGGCGCTGCTCGCCGGGGGCGAGGTGAGCACCGACGTCGATTCGGTCGCGCTGCACCACTACATGACCTTCCATTCGCTGGTGCCCGGCGATCGCACGATCCTCACCGGTGTGCGCAAGCTGCCCCCGGCGACCGTACGCACGGTCGAGGCCGACGGGACGTCCCGCGACACGGTCTACTGGGACCCGCCCTTCACCCGGCTGCGGCAGTACGAGGGGATGGACGCGCACGACTGGCGCGAGGCCGTGCTCGACCGGCTGCGCGCCGCCGTCCGCAGGCGCATGGTCGCGGACGTGCCCGTGGGCGTGCTGCTGTCGGGCGGCCTGGACTCCAGCGTCATCGTGGCGCTGCTGGCCGAGGAGGGGCAGCGGGACCTGTCGACGTTCAGCATCGGGTTCCACGCCGCGGGCGGCGACGCCGGAGACGAGTTCCGCTACTCCGACCTGGTCGCCGAACGGTTCGGCACCGACCATCACCGCATCCTCATCGAGGACTCCCGCCTGCTTTCCGGCCTGCCGGAGGCGGTGCGGGCCATGAGCGAGCCGATGGTCAGCCACGACTGCGTCGCCTTCCACCTGCTGTCCGGGGAGGTGGCCAGGCACGTCAAGGTGGTGCAGTCCGGGCAGGGCGCCGACGAGGTGTTCGCCGGATACCGCTGGTTCCCCCCGCTCGCCGCCGTGCCACGCGAGGAGGCCTTCGCGACGTACGCCAGGGAGTTCTTCGACCGGCCGCACGAGGACCTCGCCGGCATCGTCGCACCGGACCATCTGGTCGAGGAGGACGTGAGTGCCGACCTCGTCCGCCGTCACCTCGACCGGCCTGGCGCCGAGACCGCGCTCGACGCGGTGTTGCGCCTGGAGACCCGGCTGATGCTCGCCGACGATCCGGTCAAGCGGGTGGACAACATGACGATGGCCCACGGTCTGGAGGCACGCACGCCGTTCCTCGACCACGAGCTGGTCGAACTCGCGGCGGCGTGCCCGCCGGAGCTGAAGCTCGCCGAGGGCGGCAAGGGCATCCTGAAGGAGGCCTCCCGGGCGCTGCTGCCGCGCGAGGTCGTCGACCGGCCGAAGGGATACTTCCCGGTGCCCGCGATCCGGCACATCGACGGGCCGTTCCTCGATCTGGTGCGCGACGCGCTCACCGCGCCCGCCGCGCGCTCCCGCGGCCTGTTCGACCCGGCGTACGTCGGGAAGCTGCTGGACAACCCCCAGGCCGACCGCACCACGACAGGGGTCAACATGCTGTGGCAGCTCGGGCTGCTGGAGATGTGGCTGCAGGCGCAAGGGATCTAATGGCGGAGCACGTCCTCGGCGCCTGGGGCTGCTGGGCGCCCGCACTGGCCCCGGACCACCGGGCCGTCGCGTACGTCAGCGACCGCGACGGCGTGCCACGGGTCTGGGTCGAGCCGCTGCGGCCGGGCGGGCGGGCGCGGGTCGTCGGCACCGGGCCCGAGCCGGTCACGGACGTGAGCTGGTCGCCGGCCGGGGGCCGGCTGGCCGTGCTCGTGGCGCCGGGCGGCGGCGAGCACACGCAGGTCTGGACGGTCCGCGCCGACGGCGGCGGCCTACGCCCGCTGGCCGCGCCCGAGGGCGGATCGGCGTGGTTCGTCGACTGGACCGGCCGGGGCGACCTGCTCCTGGTCGCCGAGGTCTCGGCGTCCGGGCTGACCGAGGCCCTGCTGATCGACGCGGCCACCGGGAGCCGTGAAACGGTCGCCGCCGGACCGCTGCTGCTCCCGGAGTCGGTCAGCCGCGACCACGCGAGGGTGCTGCTGCGGCACGGCCCGCGCGGAGTCCGGCGCATGTACGTCAAGGACCTCTCCCCGGACGGCCCGCACCTCCCGGGAGGCGCGGGCCTGTCCGGGGGCGCGGGGTTGTCCGGGGGCGCAGGACTGTCCGAGGGCGTCACCGAGCGGTCGCTGCTCGCGGGCCTGCCCGGCTCGACCGAGCACGGCGTGCTCTCCCCCGGCGGGGCGACCGCCTACCTGCTGACCGACGCGGGCCGCGACCGTGCCGCGCTGGTCGCCGTGCCGGTTGACGGGCTGACCTGCGGACTGGGCGGCCGACAGGGCGGCCGACCGCTCGCCGGACCGCTCGCCGGGGCCCGGGAGGGCCTGACGGTCGTGGTGGCCGAGCGTCCGGACGCCGAGCTGGACCGCTTCGCGCTCAGCGTGGACGGCCGTCGCCTGGTGCTGGTGTGGAACGCGGCGGGACGCTCGGAACTGGAGATGCTGGAGACGGGCAACGACACCGGCGGCGGTGCCCGCAACGCCGTGCGTGCGGACACCGACCCTGTGAACCCTGGGCGCGGGGCCTCAGAGCCCTCCACGGGCGCCACATGCGCCGGGGGCGTCGGGGACACGGGCACGGTCGGTGGTGGAATCGACGGCGAAGCTGCCGAATCCGGCGCGCAGTCCGGTGCGGAATTCGGTGCCGAGTCCGGGGCGCGGCCCGGCGCGGAGTCCGGTGCGCAGTCCGGTGCCGAGTTCGATGCGCAGTCCCGTGCGCGGCCCGGCGCGGGGTTCGGCGGCGGCTCCGGGTGGGTGCGGCGCCCGCTCCCCGCTCCGCCCGGTGAGGTCGTCTCCTCCGTCAGGCTGTCGCCGGACGGCCGGATGGCCGCGCTGGCCGTCGAGGGACCGGCCCAGCCGTCGCACGTCGTGCTCTGCGACCTGGACGAGGGCCGATACCTGCCGGTCGCCGGAACGGCCCGGATCGCCGGGGCCGTGGACGCCGAACTCGTGCGTGTCCCGGCCCGCGATGCGCTGGAGCTCAGCGGGTGGCTCTACCGGCCACCCGGCGTCCTGGGCCCGGCGCCGTACGCGATCTTCCTGCACGGCGGGCCCGAGGACCAGGAGCGACCGGCGTTCACCCCGCTGTACCAGTGCCTGGTGGCCGCCGGCATCGGCGTGTTCGCGCCGAACGTGCGCGGGTCGGCCGGGTTCGGCCGCGCCTTCCGTGACGCCGACAACCACGCGCTGCGCTTCCACGCCATCGACGACGTGGCCGACTGCGCCGCCTACCTGGTGCGGGCAGGGCTCGCCGACCCCGCCAGGCTGGCCTGCATGGGCTGGTCGTACGGCGGCTACCTCACGCTGGCCGCGCTCGTCACGTATCCGCGGCTCTTCCGCGCCGGAGTGGACGTGTGCGGGATGGCCGACTTCGCCACCTTCTACGAGCGCACGGAGCCGTGGATCGCGGCGGCCGCCGTGAGCGAGTACGGCCATCCGGAGACCGACCGCGACCTGCTGCACGCCCTGTCACCTCTGCACGCCTTCGACCGCCTGACGGCTCCCCTGCTCGTGGTGCACGGCGCGCGGGACACCAACGTCCCGGTGTACGAGGCCGAGCAGGTCGTCCGCGCGGCACGGGCCCGGGGGGTGCCCTGCGAACTGCTGCTGTTCGAGGACGAGGGGCACGAGATCCGGCGGCGAGCCAACCGGACCATGTTCGTGAGGCGGGTGACCGAGTGGCTCGGACGGCACCTGACCGCCGTCTCCTCCGGGTGACTCACGGCGCTGACACCTCAGCGGTGCTCAGCCGTGGTGATCTCCAGCCCTGACGCTCGGCGGTGCCGCGCGGTGAGTGCCGCGCGGTGAGTGCCGCGGTGCGTGCTTCAGCGGGACTCGTGCAGCCGCGCCAGGTCGCTCTCCATCTTGGCGATGACCCGCTGGTACCCCTCCCAGCCGTACAACCGGAACAACTCGGACTTCATGCGGAGCGTCTCCTCCTGCACCGCCTCTGGGCCCTGGCGGCGTATGGCGTCGAGCGCGAGGCGCGCCAGCCGCTCTCGGTCGGGACTTCCGGCGAGATCCTCGCGTCTCATCTCAGGAGTAGGCATGGGGCTCTGCCCTCCGGGTCTGGACGAACGGTGCCTACACCTGACGCGCCTCGGCGGCGCTAGGTTGACCGCCGCGGCAAAACTTTCGGAGCGAGCACGTACCGGCGAGTAGGTGTCACCGGTCCTCCCGATGTCTTCTCAGGGCGCCTCGCCGCCGGGGACGTCGACCGCGATCTCGCCGCCCAGCCGGCGTCCCCCGCTGAGAACGAGGTTGTCGCCGCTCCAGAACCTCCCGGGGTCGTACCAGTTCGGGCGGCGCCCTGCGGGCAGCAGACCCATCGCCTCGTAGGTCACGGCGACGACCTCCGCGCAGTAGGCCGTCTCCAGCGCACGGTCCAGTGCACGGTCCGGCGCACCGTCCCGCTCGCCATCCCGCCCACGGGACCGCTCGCCGGTCCGCTCGCCGTCCCACGCTCCGCGCCGGAGCGAGGGCAGCCGCCCGCGCACCCAGCGCCCGGCCAGGCGGGCCGTGGACGGGAACGGCGTGCCGTCCAGCCGCGCGATCGTCCGCAGGACGGCGTCCTCCATCTCCCTGCCGGCGGACGGCTCCAACTGCCGCAGCCAGGCACGCTGGCCGTACCTGGCCGCCCAGACGCAGACCGCGTCGCGCATGTCGTGCAGCTGGACGCCGCGCTGGTGGGTGCCCGACCACATGTCGGGCAGCGACCGGCCGAGTTCGGCGTGCCACATGAGCGGCGGCAGGTCTTCGATGACGACGGCCATGCCGACGTGGTTGACCGGGCTGTTGGTGGTGACCTGGATGGCGCGGTCCGGGACACTGCGTCCGCGGAACACCCAGACGTCGCCGGTACGGGCCAGTTCGAGCGCCTTGTCGAGGCTTATCCGCGTATGAGCCACGGCAGTAGCCTAGGCACATGCGCTGGTGGAAGATACTCGGTCTGGCGGCCTTCGCGGGTGTCGCGGCGACCGGTGTGGTGCTCGCACGGGCCGAGCGCCGGCGGCGTGCGTACACGCCGGAGGAGATCCGGGAGCGCCTGCGCGCCCGGCACGCCGAGGCCGTGGCCGCGGCGGAGGTTCCCCGCGGCGGCTCCTCCGCTCAGCCGCCGCGGTAGACGTCGAAGCCGAGCTTGACCGCGACCGCGAGACCGCAGAGGGCCGCGGCGAGGCGCAGCGTCTCGCCCGGGAGGCGGCGCGCGACCGCCGGGCCGAGCCAGCCGCCCACGAGGAACCCCACGGCCAGTGGAGCCACCGCCGCCCAGTCGACCGGGCCGAACAGGGCGAACCACACGGCCGCGACGGCGTTGGCGAACGCTCCTATGACGTTCTTGACCGCGTTGACGCCGGCCGCCGGGCGGTCGAGCGCGGCGGCGAGCACGGCGAACATCATGATGCCGCCGGCGGCGCCGAAGTAGCCGGTGTAGACGGCGACGCAGAAGACGCCCACGCGCAGGGCCAGGCCGTTCTCCCCGCCGAGACGCACCCGTCCCGGGCGGGGCGGGCGCAACAACAGCAGCAGTGAGGCGCCCGCGATCAGCCACGGGGCGACCGCCTCGAACGTCCGCGACGGCGTGACCAGCAGCAGCGCCGCGCCCGTCGCCCCGCCCAGCGCGGTGGCGAGGCCGAGGCGGCCGATGAGAGGCTTCTGACCCGCGAGTTCGGGCCGGGAGCCGGCCGCCGCTCCCACACCGGTGAACAACAGCGCGACCGTGTTGGTGACGTTCGCGGTCAGCGGCGGCAGGCCGAAGGCCAGCAGCGCGGGGTACGACACGATCGAGGCCAGGCTCACCACTGTGCTGGCCACTCCCGCGACCAAGCCGACCGCGGCCAGTCCCAGCACGTCCAAAAGCACAAAGGCACCCAACCACACAGGTTTCAGGACGCCTGGCACCGGCCCTCCCGTACGGGCGCACGAGGCCGGGCGCCGCCGCACTCGCTGGATCCGAGCTGAGGCCGTGCCCGATCCCGTTTCGAGCGGCAGTATCGCGTCGTGATCGGGCGTGCCCGGCTCGGTCTGGTGAACCGCCGGCCGGTGTCCTTCGCCGCGCGCGACGGTCAGGACGAAGGGAAACGCAGCACCCAGCGGCGCTGCCAGGGCGTCTCCACGGCTCGCGGGTGATATTCGGCCCGGGTCCAGGCGACGGCCCGGTCGGCGGGCAGGCCCGACAGGATGGCCAGGCAGGCGATCACCGTGCCGGTGCGCCCGACTCCTCCGCCGCAGGCGACCTCCACCCGGCGGCCGGCGCGCGCGTGCGCGTGCAGCGCCCGGATGCGGCCGATCGCGTGCTCCGGGTCGCGTGGCAGGAGGAAGTCGGGCCAGTCGATCCACTCGTGCGGCCAGGTGAGGCCGTGGTCATGCTTGTGCCTGAGCCGTCGGCTGCCCAGGTAGAGGCCGTGGTCGGGCAGAACGCCCGGCGGCGTGGGACGTCTGAGGCCGCGGCCCCGCACCGCGGTGCCGTCGGGAAGCCGGATGGCACCAGGAAGATCGTCGATGGGCATGCCTCATCCTGCCCGCCGCCGCGCCTTCCTCGCAGCGAATTTCCGGACTCATCCGGACGTGAGGTCGAACTCGTCCCGCAGGATGGAGAACAGGAGCTGGTCGTGCCAGCGCCCGCCGCGCCACTGGGCGCGCCGGACCACGCCTTCGAGCCGGAACCCGATCTTCTCCAGGCACCGTATCTCGGCCGTGTTCTCCGGGTCGGTGGTCGCCTGGACGCGTTCCACCCGGGTGTGGGTGAACAGGTAGCGGACGAGCTCCCGCTGGGCCCGGGTCCCGATCCCCCTGCCTCGCCAGTCCGGCAGCAGGCCGACGGCGATCTCCCAGCACAGCGACGTGTCACGGCGGCCCCAGCGCCGCTCCAGCCACTCGACCCGCCCGGTGAGCTCGCCGTCCACCGTGACGGCGAGCATGTTGTCGGCTCCGGCCAGGAGCCCGCGGGCGCGCAGGGCCTCCCGCAGCGCGACGGTCGGGGTGAATCCGAACCACTGGTACGAAGTGGCTCCGCTCTCGCTCTGGAAGGCCGCGTCGAAGGCGTCCAGGTCGGCTTCGGTGACGGGTCGAAGTGCCAGGTGATCGGGCATTCCTGTCGTTCCTCACGATCGGTCCAGTGCGGGCGGCCGGGCGCCCGGCCACGCGGGGCGGCGTTCGCCTCGCCCGTCCAGGAGCGGTGGGCATCCGTACAGAACGGCGGGCGCGTGCCCGATCATCGCATGCCGCACGCCGGTGACCGGATCGGCGTCACCCCTGCAATCGGGCGCGGAGAGCGCTCTCCGTCCCATGCTATAAATGGCTGCATGAGCAGCGACCTTCCGCCGCTATCGGGAGCTCCCACACTGGAGGACGTGGCCCGCGTGGCGGGGGTGTCCCGGGCGACCGTCTCGCGCGTGATCAACGGCATTCGCAACGTCGCGCCGGAGATCCAGGAGTCCGTGCACCGGGCCATCGCGACGACCGGCTACGTGCCGAACCGGGCCGCCCGGTCCCTCGTCACCCGCCGTACGGGAGCGGTCGCGCTGGTCGTCTCCGGCGCGGGTGACGCGAGAGGCGGCGAGTCGTTCGAGTCCCGGGTCTTCGCCGACGCGTTCTTCGGCCGGGTGGCCAGCGGCGTGGTGAGCTACCTGCGGCCGCGGGGCATCCACCCGGTGCTGATGCTGGCGGACTCGGCGCAGACCCGCGACGACGTCGTGTCCTTCCTCCGGCAGGGCAGCGCCGACGGCGCCCTGGTCGTCTCGACCCACGGCGAGGACCCGCTGCCGAAGCTGCTGGTGGACGCCGGGCTGCCCGCCGTGCTGTGGGCGCGGCCCGCCCGGCCGATCCCGATCAGCTACGTCGACCTCGCCCACCGGGCGGGCGCGGCGCTGGCGGCCGACCACCTGGTGGCGCGCGGCTGCCGCCGGGTGGCCACGATCAGCGGGCCTTTCGACGTGCCCGCGGCCCAGGACCGGTTGTCGGGCTTTCAGGAGGCCATGGCCGGCCACGGCCACCCGTACGTGCCGGCCGTGGAGGGCGACTTCATGCCGGCGAGCGGAGAGGCCGGGATGCACCGGCTCATCAAGGAGCACCCGGACATCGACGGCGTCTTCGTCGCCAACGACCTCATGGCGCAGGGCGCGCTGCTCGCGCTGCGCGACCTCGGGCGCCGGGTGCCCGAGGACGTCGCGGTGGTCGGCTTCGACGACAGCGCGGCGGCCGCCTGCCGACCGCCGCTGACGACCGTGCGCCAGCCGATGGAGGACATGGCCGCCGAGATGGCCCGCCTGCTGCTGGCGCACGTCGCCGACCCGGGCTTCCGGGTCACCTCGGTCATCGTCCAGCCGACGCTGGTGGTCCGCGAGTCCGCCTGACGGACCACCGGCGCCGCTCGCCTCACGCCGCTCAGGCCACCCGCAGCCGCTTGCTCGCGCCGATGATCTCGGCGTAGCGGCGCCCGCTCGACTTGACCGTCCGCGCCTGGGTCTCGTAGTCGACGTGCACCAGGCCGAACCGCTTGTCATAGCCGTAGGCCCACTCGAAGTTGTCCAGCAGCGACCACGCGAAGTAGCCCGCCACCGGCGCCCCCTGCTCGATCGCCCGCCCGCAGGCCGCGATGTGGTCCTCCAGGTACGCCACGCGATCGGGGTCGTCGACGGCGCCGTCCAGGCCGACGGTGTCGGGCCAGGCCGACCCGCTCTCGGTCACGTACAGGCGCTGCGCGCCGTACTCCCGGGTGACGCGCAGCAGCAGGCGCTCCAGGCCGCCCGCGTCGACCTCCCAGCCCATGGCCGTGGTCGTCGCCCCCGGCACCTCCACCTGGCGCGCGTACGGCGCGGGCCCCTCGGGGTCGGCCGCGGCCACCTGCCGGAAGTAGTAGTTGATCCCGAGGTAGTCGAGCGGCGTGGCGATCGTCTCCAGGTCGCCGGGCCGGATCGGCAGGTCGACGCCGTACACGGCGATCATGTCCTCGGGATAGCCCCGGCCGGTGACCGGGTCGAGCCACCACCGGTTGACGTGCCCGTCGAGGCGGCGCGCGGCGGCGTGGTCCTCCTCGCTGTCGGTCGCCGGGTCGCACGGGCTGAGGTTGTTGACGATCCCGATCGACGGCGTCAGCCGCGCCGCCGCCCGTACGGCCTGCGTGGCCAGCCCGTGGGCGAGGTGGAGGTGGTAGGACGTGCGGACGGCGGCCTCCAGGTCCCTCACCCCGGGCGCCATGGAGCCCTCCAGGTGCCCGAGCCAGGAGCTGCACAGCGGCTCGTTGAGCGTCGTCCAGTCGGTGACGCGGTCGCCGAGCCGTTCGGCCACGACGGCGGCGTACTCGGCGAAGCGCTGGGCGGTGTCGCGCTCGGGCCACCCGCCGCGGTCCTGCAACGCCTGCGGCAGGTCCCAGTGATAGAGGGTCACGAACGGACGGATGCCGGCGTCGAGCAGGGCGTCCACGAGACGGTCGTAGAAGGCCAGCCCGCGCGGGTTGACCGGGCCCGTGCCGTCGGGCACCACGCGCGGCCAGGCCACCGAGAAGCGGTAGGCGTCCACGCCGAGGCGTTCGAGCAGGCCGACGTCCTCGCGCCACCGGTGGTAGTGGTCGCAGGCCACGTCCCCGGTATCGCCGCCGTCGATCGCCCCGGGCACCCGGCAGAAGGTGTCCCAGATCGAGGGCAGCCTGCCGTCCTCGAGGGCCGCGCCCTCGATCTGGTAGGCCGAGGTGGCGACGCCCCAGACGAAGTCATCGAAAGCGGTTACATCGGGGACGTGGCCGCGCTGCGGCTCCATGCGTTGGTTCTCCTTGGTTCGAGGGTGATGGGTTACGGGCGGGTCACTTGACGGCGCCCGCGGTGAGGCCCTGCACGAGGTAGCGCTGCAGCAGCAGGAACCCCGCCACCACGGGGACGCTGACGACCAGGGAGGCCGCCATGATCTGGTTCCAGTAGACGTCGTTCTCCGTGGCGTACCCCTGCAGGCCGACGGCGAGGGTCCGGCTCGACTCGTCGGTCATGACCGAGGCGAACAGCACCTCCCCCCACGCCGTCATGAACGCGTAGATCGCGACAGCCACGATACCGGGGGTGGCGGCGGGCAGGACGACCCGCAGCAGGGCCCCGACCGGGCCGCTGCCGTCGACCTGGGCGGCCTCGTCCAGCGCCGTGGGAATCGAGTCGAAATACCCGGCCAGCATCCAGATCGAGAACGGCAGCGAGAAGGTCAGATAGGTGATGATCAGGCCGGTGCGGCTCGCGTACAACTCGACTCCGAGCGCGGTCCCGAGGTTCACGTAGATCATGAACAGCGGAAGCAGGAACAGGATGCCGGGGAACATCTGCGTCGACAGCACGGTGACCGAGAAGATCCGGCGGCCGGGGAAGCGGAAGCGGCTGATCGCGTACGCCGCGAAGATCGCGATGAGGACCGACACCAGCGCCGCCACCGACGCCACGATCAGGCTGTTGGCGAAATAACGCGCCAGCGGGACCGTCCGCCACATGTCGGCGAACGGCCGCAGCGTGATCGTCGTGGGGATCCAGTGGAAGTCCCCCTGCACGTCCCGCAGCGGCTTGATGGCCGAGGTCAGCATCACGTACAGCGGGGTCAGGGTGAACAGGCCGAGCAGGCCGAGACCGGCCCACCGCGCCCAGGGCAGCCAGCGGGGCTCACGCATCGCTCCTCCTCCGGGACGTCGCGACCAGGTACACGGCGGTCACCAGCAGCAGGAACAGCAGGAGCAGCACCGACATGGCCGAGCCCGAGCCGAAGTTCCAGGTGACGAACGAGCTCTGGTAGATGTGGATCGAGATCAGGTCCGCCTCGTGCGGGGCCGATTTGCCGAACAGCACGTACGGGGTGTTGAAGTCGTTGAACGTCCACAGGAACAGCACGAGCACGAGCACCTGGTTGATCGGGCGCAGCATGGGCAGCGTCACCGCGCGCAGCCGCCGGCCCCAGCCCGCGCCGTCGATCGCGGCCGCCTCGTACAGGTCGGCGGGAATGTTCTGCAGCCCGGCCATCAGCACGAGGAAGGCGAACGGCCACGACCGCCACACGCAGACCACGATGAGGGACCAGAAGCTGTTGGACCCGATCAGCCAGAACGGCCGCTCCCCGAACAGGTGCAGCTGGTCCACAAGCACGTGGTTGACGAGCCCCGAGTCGCGCTGGAGCAGGAAGCTCCAGGTGATCACCCCGGCGTAGACCGGCAGGGCGTACGGCACGAGGAACAGCGCGCGCAGCACGGCCCGGCCCCGGAACGAGCCCTGCATGAGCACCGCGCCGCAGATGCCGAGCAGCCACGACAGTCCGACGGTGAGCGCGGTGAATCCTACGGTGACGAGGAACGAGTGCAGCAGCGAGCGGCCGACCGCGCCGTCGACGTCGACGGCGACGCTGTAGTTGCCGAGGCCCGCGAACGGCGCGGCCGACCAGTCGCGCAGGAAGAACTGGGTGAGCTTGAGGAAGCTCATCGCGATGCCGATCAGCATCGGCACCAGGTGGACGAGCAGTTCGAGCAGCACGGCCGGAAGGATCAGCAGGTAGGGCAGGGCGACGCGGCGCAGCCGCGCGGGGACGCGATCGGCGATCCCGCGCCGCCGGTCACCCGGAGGCGGAGGGCCACCAGGAGACGCGGGTCTCCGTCCCGCGCCGGACCGGGACGTGGTGGACACGACCATCAATTTCCTCTCGATGTCGGGCACGAGCCCGCCGAGGCGGGCGCGCCCTGGCGGGCGGGGGCCTTGCGGGCAGAGCGATTCCGGGGACTTCCGCGAGCCGGGGCTTTCGCGGGTCCGGGGCTCTCATGAGCCGGGAGCTTGGAAGGGCGGTGGTTCTCGCGGTCAGGGGAGCTTGGCAGCCGCGGGCTCTCGCGGACAGCGGCGTCCGGGGCGCGTGGGGGCGCCGGGCGGAGGATCCGCCCGGCGCCGGGACGAGCGGGGCTTCAGCCGCCCATCTGCTGGTTGGCCTCGGTCAGCTTGGCCTTGACGGCCTCCTCGGTGACCGGCTTGCCGCTCGCGGCGTCCGCGAACAACTGGTTCATCGCGTTGCCCACGAGCGTCTCGAACTGGCTCTCCTGCGCAACCTGCGGCAGCGGCGCGGCCGTGGTGGACAGGATCTGCTGGAACGTCTTGATCGTCTCGCTCTCGAACGCCGGGTCGTCGTAGGCGTCCGTGACGGTCGGCAGTGAGCCGTACGCCTTGTTGAGGTTCTGCTGGGTCTGCTTGGACGTCATGAACTGGGCGAACTTCAGCGCCCCGTCCTTGTTGGCGGCCGTCTTGAACACGGCGAGGTTGATGCCGGCGACCATCGCGTTGACCTGCTTGCCGCCCTGCGACGGGTCGGGCAGCGGGATCGGCGCGAGTCCGTAGTCGTCCTCGCTCCAGCCGGCCTGCTTGAGCTGCGTGGCGATCGACTGCCACATGAGCATGCCGGCCTTGCCCGAGACGAAGTCCTGCACCGCCTCGGTGCCGTTGGCGTACTCGGCGTTGCTCGGGTTGACGATCTTGTGGACGGCCAGCAGGTCGAGGTACTGCTTGATGGCCGCGACCTCCTGGTCGGAGTCGAAGTGCGGCTTGCCGGAGGCGTCGAACAGATCGGCGCCATGCTGCTGACCGAAGATGAAGGCGTGGTGGGCGTTCTCGCTGACGCTCGCGCCCTCCACGGCGAGCCCCCACGTGCCGTCCTTGGTGAGCTTCTTGCCGTCCGCGACGAGCTCGTCCCAGGTGGCCGGCGGCTTGTCGATACCGGCTTCCTTGAACATCTTCTTGTTGTAGAAGAGGCCGTACGTCATGCCGTAGATCGGCACGGCGGTGGGCGGCTGGCCGGGGGCGCCGGTCGCGGCGAGGCTGGGGCCGAGGAAGCGCTCCTTGCCGCCGAGCGTCTTGAGCAGCGCGTCGTCCCACGCCACGAACGCCCCGGTCGCCTGCAGCGAGGCCGACCATGTGTTGCCGATGTTGACGACATCGGGGCCCTTGCCCGACGTGGTGGCGGCGAGGATCCGGTTGAGCAGGTCGGCCCAGGGGACGACCTCCAGGTTCACCTTGATCCCGGTCTCCTTGGTGAACCTGTCCAGCTCGGGCCCGAGCACCTCCTTGTCGTTCTCCAGGCTGGTGCCCTGGTTCGACGCCCAGTAGGTGATCGTCTGGGCCGCGCTCCCACCGGCCGATCCGGCCGTGGACGAGGAGTCGTCGGCGCCGCAGGCCGTCGCGGCGAGCACGAGGGCTCCGGCGACGGCGAAGAGATATGGCTTGCGTCTGCGCACGTGTGGTGTCCTCACTCTTGCGGGTGCGACCGCCCGCCCGTCGAGGGCGGCGGCCTGGGGGGTGAACGGTCCGTGCGCCGCGACAGCGCGGCTGTGCGGCTGTGCGGCAGCACGGGCGGCGGCGCGATCCTGCGACAGCGCCGTCTTCCGACAGCGCGGCACGGACGCCGCCGGACTGTGCGGGCGTCACCGCACGTGGCCGGCAGCGTCACGGAAGCAGGGCTCTCCTCGCTGCCACAGATGGGAGAGCGCTCTCCAACGAGAGAGTGGCGCGGAAGGCGAAGAGTGTCAAGGGGCGACCCTCCCTCTCGCCCCCCAAGCATTGCGCGCGCGGCTGTCGCTACGCCGGGAACCACCGGGTGAGCTGGGGGGTTTCGGCGAAGTCGCGGATCCGGCTTGACAGCCGCTCCGACGAAGTCCAGGCTCCGGGAAAGCGCTCTCCACATTCCCGGTCCCCGATTCAAGTGAGGTAGTGACCCCCAGCCGTACGCCGGGCAGGTCCCGGTCTCCCACCGCCCGGACCCTCATGGCCCGGCCGTTACCGCCGGTACGCACGGGACTTGACCTGGCCAATGGGTCATTTTTACTTTTTTGGGCAATTTGTGCGTCCGTTCGAGCTTCACGGGTAGCTCGCCGCTCCAGGGACGATTTCGACCCAAGGAGGCTTCAGTGAGCGACTTCCATAGCGAGACGCGAACATACGTGGGAGGAAGCGAGCTGCCGCAGGACTCCGGCCGGCAGCAGGCCGGACGGCAGGAATCCGGGCAACAGGGGACCGCGCAGCAGGTCCGGCAGGCGGCGCAGGAGACGGCCCACGAGGCCAGGACGGCAGCCGGCGAGGTGGCCGTGACCGCCAAGGACCAGGCGCGTTCGGTGGCCGACGAGGCCAGGGAGCAGACCCGGCACGTCCTCCACCAGCTGCGCAGGCACACCGACGAGCAGGCGCGGCACCAGAGCAGACGCGCGGCCGGCGCGATCCGGCAGTGGACCGGCGAACTCGAGGCGATCGGCGACAACGCCACGCCCGACTCCCCCATGCGGGGTGTGGTGCAGCAGGTCGCGGAGCAGGGTCACCGCGCCGCCGACTACCTGGAGACCAAGGGCCTGCACGGCGCGGTGCGCGACGTGCAGGACTTCGCTCGCCGCCGTCCGGGGCTGTTCCTCGCCGGGGCCGCGGTGGCGGGCTTCCTCGTGGGACGGGTCGTCAAGGCCGTCGCCTCGGCCGAGGACCCGCACACGAACGTCACGGCGGACGGCGACGCGAGGCGGTTCGGCTCCGGCGCCGCATACGGCTCCGCCTCCGGTGACGGAAGCGGCGCCGCATACGGCTCCACCTCCGGTGACGGAAGCGGCGCCGCATACGGCTCCGCCTCCGGTGACGGAAGCGGCACCGCATACGGTTCCGGGTCGCCCGCACCCGCCTCGTACGGCAGCCGCCCGCCGGCGTACGGCGCGGGAACCGGTGTGACCCCTTCGCCGTCGTACGGCAACGGATATCGGGCCGATGACGGAACGCGAAACGGCACCGGGACCGGCTACCCGAGCGGCGCGCGCCACCCGTCGGAGGAGATCCGGGACGGCCGCACCGACAGCCGTCCCGACGGCCACGCGGACGGGTACACCGACGGCCACCGCGGCACGCCGGGCAACGGAGGTGGGCCGCGATGAGCTACCCCAGCCCACCGGCCGAGCCCTCACTGGGCAAGCTGGTCGGCGAGATCGGCGAGGACCTGTCCACGCTGTTCCGCCAGGAGGTGGAGCTCGCCAAGGCCGAGATCCGGCAGGAGGCCGCCAAGGCCGGCAAGGCGGCGGGCATGCTCGGCGGCGCCGGCTTCGCCGGTTACATGGTGGCGCTCCTCGTCACGCTGGCCGTCGTGTTCGGGCTCGGCAACGTCATGGACCTGGCCTGGGCCGCGCTCATCGTCGCTGCCGTGTGGGCGGTGATCGGCGGAGTGCTGTTCGCCCGGGGCAAGGAGCGCATGCGCGAGGTGAACCCCACGCCCGAGCAGACCATCGAGACGCTGAAGGAGGACGTGCGATGGGCGCGAGCCCAGAGGAGATAAGGGCCGAGATCGAGGTCACGCGGGCGGAGCTCGCCGCCGACGTTGACCGGCTCGCCGACCGGACGAGCCCGGCGCGCATCGTGCGGCGCCGTACGGACAGTCTGCGCCAGACGGCGCAGTCGGTGAGGGAGAAGGTGATGGGAGTGCCCGCACACGCCACCCAGACGGTTCGCGACCAGGCCGGTGAGGCCGCGGGAACCATGCGCGAGGCCGCGGCGCACGCCGGCGAGGCCGTCCGCGGGACCGCGGCCGAGGCGGGCGAGATGGTCCGGCACGGCGCCCAGCAGGCCGCCCAGACCGTACGCGACACGCCTCGGCAGGCCATGCGAAGCACCCAGGGCAACCCGCTCGCCGCGGGGCTGATCGCCTTCGGCGCGGGGCTGCTGGCCGCGAGCCTGCTGCCGAAGACCTCCGCCGAGGAACGCGCGGCCGTGCAGGTGAAGGACCGGGCCGGAGGGATGGTCGAGCCGGTCAAGCAGGCCGTTCAGGAGACCGCGCAGCGTGTGGGCGAGGACGCCAGAGAGGCTGTCCAGCAGGTGCGCGACACCGCCGCGGAGGCGACCAGGGCCACCGGCGAGGAGGCACGCGACCAGGCACGGCAGGTCACCGAACAGACGCGTGACCAGGCGCGGCAGATGACCGGGCAGGCCCGCTCATAGCGCGGGGTCCGTGGGAACGTACCGAGGGCCGGGATACGATCAAGGTGAAGGACCGACCGAGGGGGCGGCGATGGCGCTGGGGGCGGGGGCGTGAGGGCCGCCCGGCTGCGGAAGGCGGGCGACATCCGGCTGGCCGACGAGCCGCGGCCCGTCCCGGGGTCGGGCGAGAGCCTGGTGCGCGTCACCGCCGTCGGCCTGTGCGGCTCCGACCTGCACTGGTACTCGGAGGGCGGCATCGGCGACGCGGTGCTGGACGAGCCGCTTGTCGTGGGACACGAGATCGCCGGAGTAGTCGAGGGCGGCCCCCGGCACGGCACCCGGGTCGCGGTGGACCCCGCCATCCCCTGCGGCCGCTGCGCGGTCTGCGCGACGGGATACGGCAACCTGTGCCCGGACGTCCGCTTCGCCGGGCACGGCACGCTCGACGGCGGCCTGCGCGAGTTCCTCGCCTGGCCCGACGAGTTGCTCCACCCGCTGCCCGACGCGCTCTCCGACAGCGACGGGGCCATGCTCGAACCGCTCGGTGTGGCGATCCACGCCGTGGACCTGGGACATCTGGGGCTCGGGGCGCCCGTCGCCGTCGTCGGCTGCGGGCCGATCGGCCTGCTGGTGGTCCGGCTCGCCCGGCTCGCCGGCGCCTCGGTGGTCGTCGCCGTCGATCCCCTGCCGCACCGCCGCGCCGCCGCCCTGCGGTTCGGCGCCGGCCACGCCCTCTCCCCCGAGGACGCGGGACCGGCCGCGTGGGCCGGAATCGACGGGCTGGACGGCCTCGGCGTACGGGTGGCCTTCGAGGTGGCGGGCGTCGACGACGCGGTACGCGTCGCCATGACCGCCGTACGGCCCGGGGGCCGGGTGGTACTGGCGGGCATTCCCGACGACGACCGCATCTCGTTCTCCGCCTCCCTGGCCCGGCGCAAGGGCCTGACACTCGCACTCGTCCGGCGGATGAACCTCACCTATCCCCGCGCGATCCGCCTCGTCGCCGGCGGCTCGGTGGACGTGTCGTCGCTGGTCACCGAGCGCTTCCCGCTCGAGGCAACGGCGGACGCCTTCGCCGCCGCCGTCAAAAGGCGCGGGCTCAAGGTCGTGGTGGAACCCCACGGCCGAGGATCCGACGCGCCATAACGGGCAGACATGGCCGAATTGACAGCCGCACCGACAGAGACGCCACGACACGCGTCAAAGTCCTCGCGAAATCCCGGTGCGGCGGGCGCGGCACGGGGTATCTTCTGAACATCGCGCAAGCGAGCACAGGCTAATCCGGGGCAGTAGCCCCCGAGGGCGCGGTCTTTCTGGGCCGCGCCCTCTTTATTTCCCCCGATGTCCCGCACACCCCCCGAGGTTGCGTCAGCATGCATGCGATTCCCGCCGGTCGTGACCCCCGGTCCTCCTACTCCCGGCACGTCACCACCCGGCTGCTCGACTTCACCAGCGCCGCCACCCCATGGGCGCGCCGATTGTGGACCGTCAGTTCCTTCCTCGCCTTGGAGGAGCTGTACGAGGCCGGGGTGTGGGTCGACCGGCGGGTGCTGTCGCAGGCGGCGGTCGACTGGCAGCTCCACGCGCTGGAGCGCCTGCTCGGCGACGACCCCGCCCTGGGCACCGTGGCCTACCGCCGTGAGCTGCGCGAGGTCCTGTGCACGACTCTCACCCTGGCCAGCGACGGCCGCCGCAAGCTGCGTCACCTCATCAACATCGGGCGGCCCGGCTACCTCGGCCGCTGGTCGTCCTGCGCCGCCGAGCAGGAGCCGCCCCGGGCCGAACGCGTGGCCCGGGCCGTCGCCGCGCACCTGCTCGACAGCGGGCACAGCCTGGCGGGTGTCCAGCGCTGGCTCCGCGCCGGCCATCTGAACCTGTCGGCCACGGACCTGATCGCCGAGGCGTCCGCCCTGCTGGCCCGGCCGCCGCGCCAGTGGCGGGTCGTCGTCCCCTTCCGCGCGCTGAGCCGGCACGAGGAGCTGGCCGGCTGGCTGCCCAACTGGCTGACGGCCGAGCAGACGAGGTCCCTGATGGCGGGCGCGAGCGTCGAACGGCACCGGGAGGTGGTGGGCGGCCTCACCTACTCCGTCGAGGCCAGGGACGCCGAACGCGCCGTGGAGATCGTCTCCGATCTCGTCGAACGGCTTCAGGCACGGGCGCGCTTCACGGCCGCGGGGGTGGTGGTCCCGCTGGGCGAGGCGTACATCGAAGACGAGGACCGGCCGCTCCCCCTCCTGCTGCCCTCGCGCGGCGCGCAGGTGCTCTCGCTGGCCGCCGAGCGGCAGCTGTACGTCGTCGGCCAGGACGTGCAGCGGTTCGGCGAGCAGGCCAGGAGCACGGTCGACGAGGCCCTGGAGATCGCTTCCGGGCTCAACCAGGGGCCGCTCGCGCCCGCCATCGCGGGAGGCTGGGCGGCTCTGGAGTCCCTGCTGACCGAGGCCAGGGACCCCGACGAGCGGGAGAAGGTGGTGGCCGCCTCCCGCGCCGCCGCCCTCGTCGCCTGCTCCTGGCCGCGTGCCGAGCTCACCGCGCTCTCCTACCGGATACGTGAGGTGCCGGGTGACGCTCTCGCGGACAAGCTGGCGGCCTGCGCGTCCAACCGGGAACGTTCCACTCTCGTCGCGGCAGAGCTGGAGAGCCGGGACGGGCTCCCGCTCGTGCGGTCCTGGCGGACCGGCAGCGACGTGGCGTCGGTCTTCCGGATGAAGGCGCTGCTCACCGACCGCAGGCACGTGCTGGGGCGGGTGCGCGGCTACCTGGAGGTGTCGCTGCGCCGGTTGTACCGGTGCCGCAACATCGTGCTCCACGGCGGTTCCACCGGCGGCGTCGCGCTTCCCGCCACCCTCCGGGTCACGGCGCCGCTGGTCGGCGCGGCCCTCGACCGCATCACGCACTCCCATCTGGTGGCCGGGATACCCCCGCTCGCGCTCGCGTCGAGGGCGGAGACCGCGCTTCCGCATGGTGGACGACGACCTCGGCCCCGGCCTGTGCGATCTCATCGACTGAAGAACTGGTCGTACCCGAGCTTGGCGACCAGGGCGGCCACCACGCACAGCAGGACGACGCGGACGAACCCCGCGCCGCGGTTGAGCGCCATCCGCGCGCCGATCTGCGCCCCGGCGATGTTGCAGACCGCCATGGCCATGCCGAGCGCCCACACCACGTGGCCCTGCACGGCGAAGACGACGAGGGCGCCGAGGTTGGTGCCGGTGTTGACGACCTTCGCCGTGGCGGAGGCGTGCACGAAGTCCATCCCGAGGATCGAGGTGAACGCGATGAGCAGGAAGGTGCCCGTGCCCGGCCCGACGATGCCGTCGTAGTAGGCGATGCCGACACCCGCCACCGCGACCCCCGTCACCGCCCGCGCCCGCGTACGCAGGTGGGGGTGGGGCAGGCGGCCGAACCCCGGCCGCAGGGTCACGAACGCCCCCACCCCCAGCAGCACGACCATCACCAGCGGCTTCAGCACATTCGCGTCGAGCAGGGCGGCCGAGGCGGCGCCGAGCCCGGCGAAGGCCACGGCCAGCGCCGCGGCCGGCACGGCCACCGCCCGATCGAGCTTCGTCCTCCTCGCGTAGGTGACGGCGGCCGACCCCGTGCCGAAGATGGCGGCGGACTTGTTCGTCGCCAGCGCCTGGACCGGCGTGAGACCGGCCAGGAGCAGCACCGGAAGCTGCAGCAGCCCTCCCCCGCCCACGACGGCGTCCACCCATCCGGCGGCCACGGCGGCGAGGAGCAGGAGCACGACCTGTCCGGCACCCATACGGCTCCGTCCCCCTTTGCACCGGTTTGACCATGGTCCGACGAGCGAGCCTAGCGCGCGGCGGGGAACCCGGCGTTGGCCAGGATCTCCTCGAGGGACAACGTCGTGCTCTCGGCCGCGGTCAGGCCGGAGGCGGCGAGGTGCGCGTCGACGATCCGCAGCCCGACCGGGTAGCCCGCGTGGTCGGGCAGGCCGACCGGCTGCTGCCCCATCGACTCCGCCGTGGCGTCCCCGTGCACGTACGCGGCGAAGTTGTGCATGCCGGTCAGGTTCAAGGCTCCGGTGATCGTGGCGTACGCGACGTCGAACGCGGAGCCGTTCAGGGAGGTGCTCCACGGCCCGAGCCCCTCCGGCCCGTACAACTCGCGGGCGAACGCCTCGGCGAGCCCTTCGGAGACGACCTGCTCCCCGAGGGTGACGGTGGCGGGGTCCCAGACGACGTTCGAGTACCTGATGTTGTGGTTGAGCTCGTGGACGGCGCAGTGCCCGAGGCGGCCGACGTTGTCCTCCGTCGGCCAGACGAGCAGGTAGACCAGGCCCTTGCCGCTCATGCCGAGGTAGCCGTGGTTGCGCCGCACCAGGTGCTCCGCGTCGGGGTCGCCGAGCACGATGTAGACCTGCAGCGTCTCGGGGTGCCGGATGCCGGGCACGGCCTCGCGCTGGTGCTTCCAGGCGGCGGTGAGCGCGTCGCCGATTTGCTCCCACACCCCCGCGTCGCGCATCCGCCGCAACGCGGCCGGGTAGCGCTCGTCGTCCCGGTCGACCCGGAAACCGAAGCCCTTGTGGTGCATGCCGACGACGTCGGCGACGGGCATCCAGGGCACGGCGTCCCACATCGGGCGGAGCATGCGGGTGAGCGCGGTGGGCCGTTCCGCGAGGGGGGCGGCCAGCAGATCGGCCATCGCGGTGGCCGTGTCGTGAACGATGATCTCCATGCCGCCGACGCTAGAAGCTCACGCCACGTGAGGCTCAAGCGACTTTTCCCCCGTGCGGGGTCCGCCTTCGTGGGGAGCGTGATGCTGGTCCCGGCCGGCGTCCTCGGCACGGGACCGAACGTCGCGGTCGCCCTCGGCCGGCGGAGGCGTCCCGCCTTCGTACGGCACGCCGGCGCCGAGGGCCGCCGGCCCGGAAAGGGGGTGGCGGCGCGAGAGGGGGTGGCGGCGACGACACTGTGACCAGACGGACGAACGATGAGGAGCGGATGTGACGTCCTGGAGCGACCACGCGATCTGGTGGCATGTCTACCCGCTGGGTTTCACCGGCGCCCCGCTGACGGCGGCGTCCGGGGAAGTGCCCGGCCGGCACCGGCTGCGGCGTCTGGAGAGCTGGCTCGACTACGCCGTCGAACTCGGCTGTTCGGGTCTCCAGCTCGGCCCGATCTTCGCGTCCGAGACGCACGGGTACGACACGGTGGACCATTTCCGCGTCGATCCCCGGCTCGGGGACGACGACGACTTCGACCACCTGGTGGCGCAGGCGCGGCGGCGCGGGCTGCGGGTGCTGCTCGACGGGGTGTTCA
Source organism: Microbispora sp. NPDC088329 (assembly GCF_040685655.1). Taxonomy (NCBI): domain Bacteria; kingdom Bacillati; phylum Actinomycetota; class Actinomycetes; order Streptosporangiales; family Streptosporangiaceae; genus Microbispora; species Microbispora sp. NPDC088329. Next base: position 45,628 of record NZ_JBFBIP010000027.1, on the reverse strand, counting down.
ACCATGTGGGCAGGGGGTTTCCGGTCTTCGCGCGGGCGCTCGCGGAAGGGCCGCACTCCCCCGCCGCCCGCTGGTTCCGTCCCGGTGGCGGCGCCGGCGGCTTCGCCGTGTTCGAGGGTCACGACCACCTGGTCGCGCTGAACCACGCGGAGCCCGCCGTCCTCGACCACGTCGTACGGGTGATGGGCCACTGGCTCGGCCGCGGCGCGTCCGGCTGGCGCCTCGACGCGGCGTACGCGGTGCCACGGGCCTTCTGGCGGGAGGCCGTCACCCGGGTGCGGCGGGAGCATCCGGACGCCTGGTTCGTGGGCGAGGTGATCCACGGCGACTACGCGGCGTACGTGACCGAGGGCGGGCTCGACTCGGTGACGCAGTACGAGCTGTGGAAGGCCGTCTGGAGCTCGCTCAACGACGGCAACTTCTTCGAACTCGCCTGGGCGCTCGACCGGCACAACAGGCTGCTGGAGGTGTTCGCGCCGATGACGTTCGTCGGCAACCACGACGTGACGCGCCTGGCCAGCAGGCTCACCGATCCGCGGCACCTGGGGCACGCGCTGGCCGTCCTGATGACGGTGGGCGGGGTGCCGAGCCTTTACTACGGCGACGAGCAGGCTTTCCTCGGGGTCAAGGAGGAACGCGCCGGGGGCGACGACGCGATCCGGCCCGCCTTCCCCGACGGCCCGGACGACCTGGCGCCGCACGGCATGCCCGTCTACCGGCTCCACCAGCGGCTGGCCGGGCTGCGCCGCCGGCACCCCTGGCTGGTCCGGGCACGTACGGAGGCCCAGCACATCACCAACAGGGCCCTCGCGCTGCGCAGCCAGGCGGGGACGGAAGAAGTCGTCACGCTGCTCAACATCGGCGACGACGCCTACCGCTTCCCCGTGGACGTCTCCCGTCTGACCGTCGCGGACAGCTGTGTCGGTGTGGAGAGCCGGGCCGGGGCGGTCGGCCCGGACGAGGATCCCGCTCTCGTGCCCGCGCACGGGTGGCGGGTGCTCGTCCACAGGCCGTGACCGGACGGCACGGCGTGCGCCGCGATGCCGGGCCCTTCTGGGTCAGGTGCGACCGAGTCCGGCGTCGCGCGCGCGGACGATGGCCTCGGCGCGGTCGGCGACGTGCAGCTTGGCGAAGATGTTCGAGACGTTGTTGCGCACGGTCTTCTGCGACAGGAACAGCGTGCTCGCGATCTGCGCGTTCGACCGTCCCGCGGCGACCAGCGAGAGGATGTCGCGTTCGCGCGGCGTGAGCTGCGGGAACGCGGTGAGTTGGGACGCAGGCGACGGGCCGGCGAAGAACTCGGCCACGCGGAGCGCGACCGCAGGGCCGAAGATCGCCTCGCCGTGGGCGACCGCCACGATGGCCCGGGTGATCTCGGCCTGGCTGGCGCCCTTCAGCAGGTAGCCGCGGGCTCCGGCCCGCATGGCCGCGAACAGCGTACTGTCCTCCTCCGACATCGTCAGCACGACGACCCCGATGTGCGGGCTGTCCTCGACGACGCGCCTGGTCGCCTCGATCCCGTCCAGCTCCGGCATCGTGACGTCCATCACCATGATGTCCGGCTGCAGCTCCGCGGCGCGCTCGACCGCTTCCCGGCCGTTCGCGGCCGTGCCGACCACCTCGATGCCGGGGATCGACGCCAGCAGCATGGCGAGCCCTTCACGGTAGACCGGGTGGTCGTCGGCGAGCAGCACCCGGATCAGATCATCGGACACCCGCCGCCTCCGTCGTCTCCGTCGTCTCCGTCGCTCCGGTCGCCTCCTGAAGAGGCAGCAGCGCGCGGACCAGCGTCCCGCCACCGGGCGGGCAGGCTACCTCGCAGCCGCCGCCGAGCTCGGCCGCGCGCTCCCGCAGCGAGAGCATCCCCACCCCGGCCGTCACATCGGCCCCGATGCCCGAGCCGTCGTCCCGCACCGTCACCTCCAGCGCTCGTTCCCGCACGCCTATTGTGATGGCGCAGCGCGCCGCGCCCGAATGCCGGACCACATTCGCCAGCGCCTCCGACACGATGCGGTACGCCGCCACCTCGACCGCGGCGGGCAGCGAGCCGAGATCTCCCTCGGTGGACACGGCGACCTGGAGCCGGCCCGACCTGACGCGCTCCGCCTGCTGCTCGACGGCGCGGCGCAGGCCGAGCTCGTCGAGCGCCGGCGGGCGTAGGTCGTGCACCAGCCGCCGGACGTCCGCCAGGACGGCGGCGACGTCCGCGGCCGCCTGCTCCAGCATGCGATCGGACTGCTCCGGAGCGCTGCGGGCCAGGTTCCGCGCGGTCTCGATGCGCAGCGCCACGGCGCCGAGGCTCGGCCCGAGCCCGTCGTGCAGGTCGCGCCGAAGCCGCCTGCGTTCCTCTTCCCGCGCGCCGACGAGCTGCACGCGAATGCGCTGCAGGTCGGCGCTGAGCTCGCTCGCCCGGGCCGCCGCCGCGGCCTGCCGTACGAGATCGCCGAGGAGCCGCTGGTCGCGTTCGGTCAGGTCGGCACGGCACAGCATGAGGCGGCCCACCACCTCTCCCCGGTAGGCCACCGGCAACGACAGCGACGGCCCGTGCGGGGAGCCGTGCTCGACCACCGACCGGGCGCCGCCGTCCCGCTCGATCTCCACCCTGACGTAGGGGAGCCGGAAGGCGTCGGCCACCGTCCGGGCCAGCGCGAGCAGCTGGTCGTCCGGGTCGGTGGCCAGTTCGAGCCGCTCGGCGAGTGTCGAGACCATGCCGTACGGATCGTCGCGCCCCCCGCGCAGCAGCCGGCGTACCGCCCGCCACAACCAGCCCCGTAGCGGCGCGTAGACCACCGCGACGATCGCGATCGCGGCCAGTGCCGAGTCACGCTCCCCCAGCGTGCTCCCCGCGACGGTGAAGACGGCGACGTCGATGCCGACCACCGACAGGGCGAGCAGGCCGTACAGGACGGTCGCGGGCAGCAGCCGGTCGATGTCGTACAGCCGGTATTTGGTGACCGCGACCAGCACGGCGGCGGAGGTGAGCGCGACCGCGAAGCAGAAGAGCATCGCCGTGACCTCGACGGGCGCCACGAACTGGAGCAGCAGCACGAACATGCTCACGAGCGCCGACCAGGTCAGCCAGCGGATCTGGGCACGCCGCTCCGCGTCGGCGACGCGGTATCGGCGCAGCATGACCGCGAACGGCACCACCAGGCTCACCGGCTCGGCGGCGTACGCGACGGCCAGCACGGGCGCCCAGACGTCGTACGGCAGGGGGATGCTGACGGGATCCAGCGCGAGACGGGAGATCTCCGCGGGAAGGGTGGTGGCGTTGTATCGCGCCATCACATCCATCGGCACGACCAGCAGCAACGCCGGCAGCAAGGCGGTCAGCACGAGGCTGGCGACGGACAACCACCGCCATGCCCCGGCTGCCGGCAGCCGTCCGTGGGGGAACAGCAGGATCAGCAGCGGCAGCCCCATCAGCAGCGCCGCTCCGAAACGCTCGAACCACCAGTAAACGGCCGAGGCGCCCGGTGCGCCCGGCGACGTGTAGATCGCGTACAGCGACCAGGCGCCGAGGAAGCCGTTCAGCGCCCATTCCAGTCCGGAGACGATCAGCACCCAGGCGACGGGATGCCGCGGCAGCCGGCGCAGCAGCAGGGCGCCGGGCAGGGCCTGCGCCAGGCCGGCCATGGCCGACGGCCAGTTGGCGATGTCGAGGTCGGCACCGGGCGAGGCCGCCACTCCGCTGTTGCGGATGTCCACGACCACCGTGCCGGCCGCGAGCGCGAGCGCGACCGCGGCAGCGGCCGGTGCCGTCCACGCGGCCGCCCGGCCCGTCGCCGGACGCTCAGCCGCCTCCACGTCAACCACGACAGGCATTGTCCTCTGCTCGCCGCCCCGTTGTCCCGGGACGGGAGTCCCGGGACTCCTGTCCCGGAACGGGTGCCAGGCGGTGGGGGCCGGATCCGGGACCGGCGGCCCTGTGGGGCCGGGGCGGCGGGCGCGGATGGTGGATCCGCACGGCGCACCGGCGCCGCGTACCACGGAAGGAATGACATGGACACGCACGTCACCAGGCAAGCCCCCAAGGCACGCACGGATCTCACCCCGCCCGAGGCTCCCTCCGCCGGCGCCTCCCGCCTCGGCTCCGTCCGCCTGGCGGGTGCCGCGCTCACTATCGGGACGCTGGCCTGGGCCGCCAGCATCTTCGTCTTCGGCACCGACGCCCAGGGGATGGGCGGGCGCATCCACGACCTCACCGGCCTGGCCTTTCAGCTCGGCGTGTTCTGCCTGCTGTGGGTGCAGACGCGAACACGGGCGATCGGCGTCTCACGCGGCGGTGTGATCGGGCTTCGGGTCGAGGCGGTGTTGCTCGGGGTGGCGAGCGTCTGGTCGCTGCTGCACGGGGTCCTGCCCGACAACCTGCGGGACCAGACCTGGCTGGGGTTCGTGGACGTGTTCTGGCCGCTGTCGATGTTCGGCATGTTCGTGATCGGCGTCAAGCTCGCGATCGCCGCGAGGTGGCGGGGAGCGCTGCGCTGGTGGCCGCTTGTCGCCGAAACCTGGGCGGTGGCGACCGTCCCCACCTACCTCGTGTTCGGCGACCCCCTGGCGAACTGGGTCGGCGGCTGCCACCTCGTCGCCGGCTACGCGCTGCTCGGGCTGCTGCTCACCCGGCGTCCCGAACTGACGGTCGCGGACGACGAGAACGGCCGCTGACTCGCCCACCCGGTGACAGGAGGTTCTCATGGCTGAGCTGATGCCGCCGGCCACGACGCCCGCCGCCGGCGGCGGCGGGCCCGCGAGCGTGGACATCCGCGTGCTGGGCCCGTTGGAGGTCACCGGCGGCGACGGTCTCCCCCTCCTCCTCGGCGCACCCAAGGTCAGGACGCTGCTGGCCATCCTGGTGCTCGCCGAGGGGCGCCCGCTGACGGCGGCCACGCTGGTCGACCGCATCTGGGGACCGCGCGCACCGGCCAAGGCGCTCGGCTCGCTGCAGGTGTACGTCTCCCACCTGCGGCGGCTCCTGGAGCCCGGGCGCCTCCCCCGCACCCCGAGCCGGGTGCTCACCTTCGACTCCGCCGGATACCGCCTCACCGTCGCTCGCGAGCGGGTCGACGTCACCCGCTTCCTGGCTCTGGTCGCCGAGGCCGAGCACGCCGCCGATCCCCGTGCCGTGGAGCGGGCGGCGGCCGGGGCCCTCGCGCTGTGGCGCGGCGAGCCGTACGCCGACCTGGGCGGACAGGAGTACGTGGCCGCGGCCGTCGCGCGGCTGACCGAGGCCAGGGAACGCGCCCGCGAGCTGCGTGTCTCGGCCGTCCTGAGGCAGGGGCGGCACCGGGAAGTGGTCGGCGAGCTGGAGGCGCTCACGCACGAGCATCCGCTGCGCGAGCCGCTGTGGGCCCTGCGCGCCCTGGCCCTGTACCGGTGCGGCCGCCAGGGCGAGGCACTACAGGTCCTGCGCGCCGTGCGGCGGACGCTGGCCGAGGAGCTCGGCATCGACCCCGGCGACGAGCTGCGCGAGCTGGAACGGCACATCCTCCGCCAGTCTCCCCACCTGCGGCCCCCGGGCACCCGCAGCTCGCTGCCGGTCCCCCCTTCGTCCCGGTGCCGGATCCGTTCCCGTCCGCCGGGCCCACCGGCCGCACCGCCACCCGTTCGCCCCTATCACGGGTGAGTCCGGCATCGGCAGGAGTCATCTGGGCGAACGTCTGGCCGTCCGTGCCGGCGACCGCGGGCACGCCGTGGCGCTCATCCGATGCCCCCCGACCTCCGGGTCGGCCCCGCTGTGGCTTTGGAAGCGTCTGCTGGACCGGCTGATCTCCGCCGGTTTCCTCCCGTTCCGGCCAGCCGCCACAGCGAGGTGATCTCCGCGGCGCGGGCGACGTGGAGGAGATCGGCGCCGTCCGTCGCCCGTGGATGCCGCGGCCTGGCGTCGATCCTGTCCACCACGCGCAGGCCCGCCGCCTCGATCAGGGCCGGCAGGTGACCGCGTGTCCTGAGTGCCGACGGACGTTGTCACGGGCACAGGCCAGCGCACGCGGGTTGATGTCGGTGGCGACGATCTGATCCACCCCCGGTGGGCCAGAACGGCTGCCAGCACTCCGGTCCCCGTGCCGAGGTCGAACGCCGTGCGGCGGGCGCGGCCGAGCGGAGCCCCGGCGACCAGGTCGACGTACTCCCTTCTGACCGGGGAGAAGACGCCGTAGCGTCCAGCACCACGACGAGCCTGCCCAGGACCCGGGCGCGGTCGCCGCGGGCCCGGCGGTGAACGCGGAAGGTCTCACGGGCGTCATTCCCCGAAGGGACGGGCTTCCGGTCGATGCGGCGGCTCATTGCGCAGGAGCTGACGTGCGTTGTGGTAGTCGCCTCTCCACAGCAGCGCTGTGCCCTCGCGGGCGAGCCGGTAGGCGGTTCCGGCCTTCATCCGGTCGTCCGCGACGACGATCCGCCTGGGTGGCGGGGCGGCGCTCTCGGAGTGCCAGCGGGCGGATCGGGCGATGCGGGATTCGGTCCAGTGGATCGTGGACACGACGTACTCCTCGTGATCGACGTGTGTGGGCACGAAGAGCACTTCGACGAGGAGCACGGCGGGCTCGCCCGCGCTGCCGCACGGGCGTGAGTGACAGACGGCCCTGAGAGAACCGGTGACAAGCGGCGGCGGGCTGCGCGGCGCCGACAAATCTTCCACGGCTTTTTGGTCGATCATCACGCCTGCCCGAAGCGAGGGCGCTTTGGCAGCGTGACAACCGGAAAGCGCACCGCCATGAAGGACCGGTCGGTGCGGCCATCGCAGAGCAGGGGGTCGTCGATGGGAGACGGGATCAGGGCGCAGGTGTCGGTCACCGGGCTGGGCGCCACCACGCCGCTGGGCGGCGACGTGGCCACCACCTGGGCCGGTCTGCTGGAAGGACGGTCCGGCATCCGCCTGATCGACGACGACTGGGCCGAGAGCCTGCCCGTACGGATCGCCGGCCGGCTGCCGGTGGACCCCGCCGAGGTGCTGGGCCGGGTGACGGCGCGGCGGCTCGACCGCTGCCAGCAGGCCGCGCTGGTCGCCGCACGGGAGGCGTGGGCGGACGCGGGATCGCCCGGCGTCGAGCCCGAGCGGCTCGCCGTCGTGATCGGCACGGGCGTCGGCGGCATGCTGACCACGCTCACGCAGAACGAGATCCTCGAAGCGTCCGGGCCGCGCCGGATCTCGCCGTACACCGTGCCGATGCTCATGCCCAACGGACCGGCGGCGGTCGTCAGCATCGAGCTCGGCGCGCGGGGCGGCGCCCACACTCCGGTGAGCGCCTGCGCGACCGGCGCCGAGGCGATCGCGATGGGCCTGGACCTCATCCGCCTGGGCCGCGCCGACGTGGTCGTCGCCGGCGGGGCGGAGGCGTGCGTCCACCCGCTGACGCTGGCCGGGTTCGCCCAGGCCAAGGCCGTCTCGACGCGCAACGACGCGCCGCAGGAGGCGTCGCGGCCGTTCGACGTGGGGCGCGACGGCTTCGTGCTGGGCGAGGGGGCCGCGCTGGTGGTGCTGGAGCGCGCGGAGTTCGCCGCCGCCCGCGGTGCCCGGGTGCACGCCACCCTCGCCGGCGCCAGGGTCACCTCCGACGCCCACCACATCACCGCCGCCGACGCGGCCGGACAGGCACGGGCGATGCGGCTCGCCCTGGCCGACGCCGGGCTGGACGCTCTCGACGTGGGGCACGTGAACGCCCACGCCACCTCCACCCCCTCGGGCGACCTGACCGAGAACGCGTCGATCGCCGAGGCGGTCGGGACGCATCCCGCGGTCACCGCGATCAAGTCGATGACCGGGCACCTGTGCGGGGCGGCCGGGTCGCTCGGCGCGATCGCGACCGTCCTCGCCCTCCGCGACGGGGTGATCCCCGCGATCCGCAACCTGGACGACCTCGACCCGCAGGTGAAGCTCGACGTCGTGACCGGCGCGCCGCGCCGGGGGCGGTGGACGGCCGGGCTGGTGAACTCCTTCGGCTTCGGCGGCCACAACGCGTCCCTGGTGTTCACCACCGCCTGAGCGCCCCCGCAGCGGGCACGGCGCAGGCGGAGGCACGGGCTCGCTGGAGAGGCGCGGGCCTCAGATGGGGCCGCGGCCGCCGAAGAGGTCGTCAGGCCAGGGGCTCTCGCTGCCGTCGCCGCTGCCGGACGGGCCGGGTGTGGGCTGTTGTGGCTCGGGCGTGGCGGGCTCGGGCGGCGGGGTGGGGACGAACTGGGTGTTCGGCAGCGGCCGGGGCGGCTCCGAATCCTCCTCTCCGCGGAACAGCAGCATCCAGGTGACCAGCAGCAACGCGAGCACGAGCGTGGCCAGCAGCGTCGAGGCGAGCACGACCGACCGCCGGGTGCCCAGCGGCGGCGGGGGCGGCGCGGGCGGGGCGGGCAGCGCGGGGGTGCGGTCGCCCAGCCAGTAGTGCGCGAAGTCGGGCCCGTGCCGCTGCCCGATCAGCGTGCCGGACACCGGGACCGGCTCGAGGAACCGCTCGGCTCCCGGGCCGTTCGGCACGTACGGCACGGCCACCCAGGGCGCGGGCCCGTCCTGCATCGCCAGCACGGGCGGCGTGCCGGGGGGCACCCGGCCGCGCACCCGGTCCACCAAAGAGGCGCCCCACCCGCGTACTCCCGTCCGGCCCTGTGTGTCCCTGATCGCGCTGCTTTGCGCGTCCTTGATCGCGGTGACGAACCGGTCCCTGGCCGCGGCGTCGAGGGCGGCGCCGCTGGACAGGACGGCAACCGTCACCACCCGGCCGTCGGGCGCCTGGCCCAGGTAGACCAGCCCGGCCGGGGCCGTCCCCAGACGCGCCTGCAGCACGAACGGCCCCACGTGGGGCGGGTCGCCGTACTGCAGCGGAGTGACCATCTCCCACATCAAAACACACCCCGGTATCCGAGACACCCGGCCGTGGCAGGGGGTGTGGCACGCGCCGGGACGGGCAAATGGGAGAGAAATGGATTCTCCAGCCGAGTCACGATTGAATAACGAGCATGACCGTTGCCGATGAACGCAGTGACCCGGAGCCCGGCGAGGGCGTGACGGAGCAGGAGGAGGCCGAACCCCGGCTGGACGCCCTGCGGGAGGCGCTTGCCGAGGTCCGGCGGGTGATCGTCGGACAGGAGCACATGGTCGAGCGGCTGCTGGTGGCGCTGCTCGCCCGGGGACACTGCCTGCTCGAAGGCGTCCCGGGGGTCGCCAAGACGCTGGCCGCCTCGACGCTGGCCACCGTCGTGGGCGGCACGTTCGCCCGCATCCAGTTCACCCCCGATCTGGTGCCCAGCGACATCGTCGGCACCCGCGTCTACCACCCGAGCTCGGAGCGGTTCGACGTCGAGCTCGGGCCGGTGTTCGTCAACTTCCTGCTCGCCGACGAGATCAACCGCGCACCGGCGAAGGTCCAGTCGGCCCTGCTGGAGGTGATGGCCGAGCGGCAGGTGACGCTCGCCGGGCGCACCCACCCGCTGCCCCGGCCGTTCATCGTGCTGGCCACCCAGAACCCGATCGAGTCGGAGGGCGTCTACCCGCTGCCGGAGGTGCAGCGCGACCGGTTCCTGTTCAAGGTGCGTGTGTCCCACCCGAGCGCGCACGAGGAGCTGGAGATCCTGCAGCGGATGAGCGTGCGCCCGCCCGTGCCGAGGCCGGTGCTCGACCCGGCCACGCTGGTGCGGCTGCAGGACCTGGCCGAGGAGGTCTCGGTCCACCAGCTCGTGGCCGACTACGTCGTACGGCTGGTCATGGCCACGCGCACCCCCGCCGACTACGGGCTGGCCGATCTGCAGGACACGATCGAGATCGGGGTGAGCCCGCGGGCGACGCTGGGCCTTGTCTCCGCCGGACGGGCCCTGGCCCTGCTGCGCGGGCGCGACTACCTGCTGCCCGACGACGTCCGCGACGTGGCGGTCGACGTCATGTCGCACCGGTTGATGCTCACCTTCGACGCGCTGGCCGACGAGGTGGACCCCGACGACGTCGTACGCCGGGTCCTGCAGGCGGTGCCGCCGCCGCTCGTCGTGTGGAACCAGGGCATGCGATGAGCGGCGGGAATCCCGACCAGGCGCTGCGGCGGCTGGAGCTGACCGTGGTGCGGCGGCTGGACGGGCTGCTGCAGGGCCGCCACCAGGGGCTGATCCCCGGGCCCGGCAGCGAGCACGGCGACACCCGGGTGTACGTGCCCGGCGAGGACGACGTGCGCCGCATGGACTGGGCGGTGACCGCGCGCACGACGGTCCCGCACGTGCGTGACCTGATCGCCGACCGGGAACTGGAGACCTGGGTGCTGGCCGACCTGTCGGCCAGCATGGAGTTCGGCACGGCCGACATGTCCAAGCGCGACCTGGTCGTCAGCGCCGTCGGAGCGGTCGGGATCCTCGCGAGCCGGGTCGGCGACCGGTTCGGCGCCTACATCCTGTACGGCGACGCCGTGCACCGCTATCCGGCCAAGCCCGGCCGGCCCCGGCTGTACGCTCTGCTGCACTCGCTGTTCGGCGCGCCGCCCGCGCAGGGCGCGGTGGACCTCGGGGAGGCTCTGGAGATGATGGCGACGGCGCACCGCAAGCGCGGGCTGCGAGTGATCGTCTCCGACTTCCTCGACTCGCCGGACTCCTGGGAGCCGCCGCTGCGCCGCCTGGCCACGCGGCACCAGGTGCTCGCCGTGGAGATCATCGATCCCCGCGAGCTCGAACTGCCCGACGTCGGGTTCGTCACCCTCGCCGACCCCGAGAGCGGGCGCTCCCGCGACGTCCGCCTGTCGCGCGCGCTCAGGGAGCGGTACGCCGAGGCGGCGGCCGGGCAGCGCCTGGCGACCCGGGCGGCGCTGCGCCGGGCCGGGGCCTCCCACCTGGTGCTGCGCACCGACCGCGACTGGGTGTTCGACATCGCCGAGTTCGTGCTGCGCCAGCGGCGGGCCTCCCATCTGCTGCGCAGGGCCGCGAACAGAAGGGCGGGCGCATGACCTTCCTGTCCCCCGGCTGGCTCTGGCTGTTCGTCCTGGTCGCCGTGCTGGTCGCGGCGTACGTCGCGGCGCAGTTCGCCCGCCGCCGCTACACGGTGCGCTTCACCAACCTCGCGCTGCTGTCGCTGGTGGCGCCCGAGCGGCCCACCTGGCGGCGGCACGTTGCCGCCGTGCTGTTCCTCGTCATGATGAGCCTGCTGGTCCTCGGCGCGGCCCGGCCGGCGGGCGAGGTGAAGGTGCCCCGCGACCGCGCCACCATCATGGTCGCCGTGGACGTGTCGCTGTCGATGGAGTCGTCCGACGTCCCGCCGTCCCGGCTCGTCGCGGCCAAGCAGGCCGCCCAGCAGTTCGTGAAGGACCTGCCCGAACGGTTCAACGTGGGCGTGGTCGCCTTCGCCAGGTCGGCCGCCGTGGTGATCTCCCCGACCACCGACCACGCCGCCGTCAACACCGCGATCTCCACCCTGACCACCCGGCCCGGCACGGCCATCGGCGAGGCCGTGTTCAACTCGCTCGACTCGATCAGGTCGTTCGACCAGCGTGCGGTCACCGATCCGCCCCCGTCCGCCATCGTGCTGCTGTCGGACGGCGACAACACCTCGGGGCGGTCGGTCAACGAGGCCATCGAGGCCTCGGTCGGCGCGAAGGTGCCGGTGTCCACGATCGCGTACGGCACGCCCGAGGGCACGGTGACGATCGACAACCGACCGGTGCAGGTGCCGGTCAACAAGACCACACTGAAGTCGCTGTCGGACGGCACCGGAGGCCGGGCGTACACCGCGGAGTCGGGCAGCGAGCTGCGCGACGTGTACGCGCAGATCGGCACGTCGCTCGGCTACAAGATCGTGCACCAGGAGATCACCCAGCGGTTCCTCGTGGCGGCGATCGTCGCGGGCCTGCTGGCCGCCGCCGCGGCGATGCTGCTGGGCGCCCGCATCCCCTGACCCCATCCCCTTGACCGTGCCACCCGGCGCGTTCAGCCGACCGGCGCTTCGCGGGGCAGCGCACCGGCCTTGTCCGTCTCCTCGCGCCGAGGAGGCCGGGCGAACGCCAGCCCGGCCGCCAGGCACGCCACGGGCACGACGGGGAGCACGTAGCGGTGGTCGAAGTCGAGCACCGCCACCGGTGCGACCAGCAGTGCCACCGCGACCATCCACGGCAGCGCCGCCGTCCGAGGTCGCCGCAGCGCGCCCGCGGCGCCCAGCAGCAGGATGACGGCCAGCATCGGCCCGCGCAGGTAGGCAGGGTACTGGTAGGCGATGAGCAGGTCGGCGTACGGCCGGACGGACCGCATCCCGGCGAGATCCGGGTCGTACTCCCGTCTGGCCTGCTCGACGAGCGGTTGATCGGCGGGGATCGGCCAGGTTCCGTGGGTGAAGCCGAACGCGGGGACGGTGCGCGCGGGGTGGGCGACGGGGTCCAGGCGAACGCGAGCGCGGTGTCCTTCACCACATCGCGCAGGTAATCCTCCGGCTGGGCGGCGATGGCGCGCAGCGCGAAGGCACGCGCCCGGTCGTTGAGCGCGACGTGTCCGCCGGGGAGCCGGTTGAGGGAGGAGTCCTTCGCCCACACGTACTCTCCGGCCGCGTCTGAGACGGTCCCGTTCGGGCACAGCGGCGCGAGATCCGGCGGAGGCTGGATGACCGCGCAGTCCGCGAAGGTCATCGAACGGGCCCACAACGCCACTCCGTCCAGGCCGCCGACGCCGAACCGGCCGTGCACGCCGCCGTACCACGTCGCGTACGCGGCGATCCGGCGCCAGGGCACGCGGCGGACGGCGAGCGCCAGCAGGACGAGCAGGATCAGTGGCAGCGCGATCGTGCGGGTGAGGGTGGCGCCCGCGAGGAGCAGGCCGGCGGTCGCGGCGGCGCGCGCGGACGGCACCGGCCGGCGGACCAGCAGGGCCGTGGCGGCGACGACCAGCAGGATGAACAGCGAGTCGGACAGCACCGCATGCTCGAGCCGGAGGAACGACGCGTCGAACAACACCGGGGCCGCGGCGGCCACGGCAGCCCAGGCGGGCAGTCCCCTGCCGCGGAGCACGGCGTAGACGATCACGCCCGTCGCCGGCCCCATCGCGTGCTGCAGCACGACGATCAGCTCGACGCTGTGGAAGGGCAGCAGGGCACGCAGCAGCAGGGGGTATCCGATGGGGTGGAACCCCTGCTCGGGCCGCAGATGAACGGCGTTGTGCAGGTAGCTGAACGAGTCGTACCAGTAGAGCCGGGCGGGCGGGTAGCCGAGCATCGTGACCACTCTGAGCGCGGCCGCGGCGGTGAGCACGACCGTGAAGGCCCGGTGGCGCCTCATCCCGGCGGGCACCGGGAGCAGGGCACGAGCGTATGCGGGCATGACGAAACCATTCGTTGAGGGGGAGATCCGGCCGGGCGGCGCACGCGCGCGGCAGCCGGGCACGGCTGCGGGCACGCCGGTGTCAGCGCGGGGAGGCCGGCCGGTGAGGGAGGAGGTGAAGACAGCGGCGCCGCGCCGGACTCGGCCGCGAGGCCGCCGCCTTGGCAGCATGCGCGGCGCGCAGGGCGGTGCCCGGCGCGGTCCGCGCCGCGATCGGGGCGCGGACCGCGTGGCCACTCTCAGTGGCCGTTCTCAACAAGCGTTCTCAGTGACGCCGGGGTTTTACGGACGTTCAGTGCAGAAGGCGTCCTTGGGACGCGGCTGAGGGTTCGGAGTGGAGTTGACCAGCATGAGCGCCTGTCCGTCTGCGACCATCACCCCCTCGTAGACATACCAGTCGGCGGGGGCGGACGGCCTGGGCCCCTTGGTCGCGTACGAAGTGAACTCCACCCGCACGCCGCGTTCCCGCAGCAGGGGCAGGACCTCGGCGACGGTCTTGTTGACGTAGTCCACGCAGTGGAAGGGCTGGCCCTCCATGTCGACGGCCTCCAGGATGCCGTAGCGCTCCCCCGCCCGTGCGGCGCGGCCGAGGAGCACGATCGCCTCCCCGTGGAACCGCACCGGGATGCGGAAGCCGATCGCGCAGCCGCCGAAGCGCGTGCACTCGCCGCGCGCCTTGATCGCCGTGATCTCACTGTGATGCCGGGTGCCGTCGAAATACATCACCTGTCCTGCCGAGGCGGGCGAGACCGGCACGAGCCGCACCTCCACGTCCAGGCCGCGTTCGCGCAGTTCGCGCTGGTAGGACGCGGGGGCGGCGAACAGGTCCCGCACCATGACGACGTAGTGGTCACCCTCCCGCCTGATGTCGAGCGCGGCGGAGGCGGGTGCGGGACCGAGGCCGGCCGCCCCGGGCACGATCCAGCCCACGGCGAGCAGGACGGCGGTGAGCGAGACGATCACCGGCACCAGCCGGGGGCTGCGCAGGATGGTCCGGGCGGCCCCGGTGACCGCCTCCGTCACCCGTCGGCGGTGGCTCTCCGGAACCGGGCCGGAGACGATCTCCTCCAGCAGGTCCAGGGCGGCCGGCGTCATCCCCGGGCCCCGGTCCGGGGCGATCCCGGCGACGAGCCGGTGCAGGTCATCGCGGTCGTGCATCATCACGCCTCCCCTCCCGCCAGCGCCGGCATCCGCGCGCCGTACCGAGCCACGTCCACTCCCGCGGAGCTCAACTCCTTGGCGAGGCGCTTGCGCGCCCGGTGCAGCCGCAGTCGGGCGGCTCCGCGCGAGCAGCCCAGCACCGTGGCGATCTCCGCCGATCCCAGCCCCTCCCAGCTCACCAGCGCCAGCACCTCGCGGTCGTCGCGGCCGAGACGCCCGAACGCCGCACGTACCGCGTCGAGGTCCTCATGATCCGGCGGCCGATCGTGCTCGTCCCGTTGACCGAGCTCCGCGCCGAGTCTCTCGACGAGCGCGCTCCTGCGGGTCTCGGCCCTGCGGCCGTTGGCCAGCACCCGCCGGGCGACGCCGTACAGCCATAATCGGGCGGACGACCCGGCCGGGACGTCGCCGATGCGCCGCCACGCCGTGGCGAAGGTCTCGGCGAGAGCGTCAGCGGCGTCCTCGGGGGTTTCCGTGCGTCGTCGCACGTATCCGAGGAGATCCACGTAATGCGCCATATAGATCTCCTCGAAACGACGCCTCAGGTCCGACCGGGCCAACGAAACTCCCCCTTAACCCGCTTTCTCCGTCATCTCGTACGTGTCCGGAAGGCCGGAAGTGTTTCAGCCCTCTCACATCCTCGCGGGCGCGGAGATCAGCGGTCCGCGGCGTTGGTACGTTTGGGCACGTGGCCCATTACTTCGAGGAGAGCCCCCAGGCGGCGAGCCGGCCGGGCTCGGTCACCCTGGTCCTCCCTGACCTGCATCTGCGGCTGGAGACCGACCGCGGGGTGTTCTCCCCCGAACGGATCGATCCGGGGACCCGGGTGCTGCTGGAGACCGTCCCGCCGCCCCCGGCCGAGGGCGACCTCCTCGACCTGGGCTGCGGTTACGGACCCGTCGCGCTGACCATGGCGTCGCGGGCGCCCGGTGCGACGGTCTGGGCCGTGGACGTGAACCGGCGCTCGGTGGAGTTGTGCGAGCGGAACGCCAAGAGCGCCGGCCTTGACAAAGTAAGGTCAGTTCACGTCGACGAGATGCCCGAGGACGTGAGGTTCCGGGCCATCTGGTCGAACCCGGCCATCCGGATCGGCAAGGCCGCGCTCCACGAGATGCTCACCCGGTGGCTCGACCGGCTCACGCCCGACGGCAGCGCCTACCTGGTCGTGCAGAAGCATCTGGGCTCCGACTCCCTGCAGCGCTGGCTGAGCGATCAGGGCCGGCCCACTTCACGGCTGGCCTCCCGGTCGGCCTACCGCGTCCTGCGGGTCGACGCCCGCGCCTCCGACACACAGACCCAGGAATGACGAGCAGGAGCGATGAGCGCCCGATGAGCACTCCCAACCCGCGCAGGCAGCTCAAGCCGACCGACGTCAAGCGGCTCAACCGCACCTGGCGCCGCAACACCGAGGGCCGTCTCGCGCTGATCCTCGAATCGGTGACCGGCCCCTTCAACGTCGGGTCGATCTTCCGTACGGCCGCCGCCTTCGGCGTGGAGACGATCTGGCTGGCCGGCAACGCCACCCCGCCGACCAACCCCAAGGTGCAGAAGACCGCGCTCGGCACCGACCGGCTGGTCGAGTGGCACGAGCCGGTCCCGGTGACCGACGCCGTACGCGCCGCCAGGGAGGAGGGCTACCGGGTGGTCGCCGTCGAACTGACCGGCGACGCCGTGCCTCTGCACGAGGCCAAGCTCGGCGGCGACGTCTGCCTGGTGCTCGGCAGCGAGGACCACGGCTGCTCCCCCGCCTGCCTGGAGGCGGCCGACTCGGTGGCCTACATCCCCCAGGTCGGCAGGGTCGGGTCGGTCAACGTGGCGGTCGCCGCGGCCATCGCGATGGCGGAGACCCGGCGGCAGGAATGGGCCCCGACCGCCGGGTAGCCGTCACCACCCGGCGGTTCAGCCCTGCGGCGGGAGCGGGCCGAACAGCCAGTTGCCGTGGCACTCCGCGTCGGGGCTGCGGAAGAACTGCTCGTTGGCCACGTGCAGCTCCTGCCGGCTCAGCGAGCCGTTGCCGTCCAGGTCGAGATGCTCGAACGCGGCCACGGCGTCCGGCTCCGACATGCGGAAGGCGCTTCCCGCCATCCGCAGGTACTCGGTCCGGGTGACCCTCCCGTCTCCGTCGGTGTCCATCAGGTCGTAGAAGGCGCCGGCGACCGGCGCGACGTGCGTGTGGTAGCCCGCCTCCGGCTGCGCGACGAAGCGGTGGAACCCGGCCACGAACTCCCCCAGCTCGACGCGCTCGTCCCCGTCGGCGTCCATGGGCAGGGTCACCTCGTCCCACAGCCGCGCGTACCGGTCCCGGACCCGCCGCGACTGCGTGGAGCCCGGCGCGAACCCGAACGCGTTCACCAGCCGGTCGGCCGAGGCGGTGTAGTCCATCTTGTCGACGGTCCCGTCATCGTCGACGTCCAGGAGCGTGAACAGATGCGCCAGCTTGCGCTGCTGCAGGTCGTTGAGCATGGACCCTTCCGAGTTCGGTTACCGTGAGCGATCGGCCGGGCTCGCGCTACGTCTTCGTCGGCACGGCCTACCAGTGCGGGCTCGACAACGAGGGCGCGTGCCCGAGGACTGGCCGTCGCCCGCTCCGCCGGACCGGTTCCGCAACTTCTACGAATACTCCAAACGCGAAGCGGAGCTCGCGCTCGCACGGTCGCGGTCCGTCCGCGAAGGCTCCGCGCTGGTGGCCTGGCCGGGCGTGATGACGGGGCACTCCCGCACCGGCCGGGCGCTGACCGACTACGGTCTGTACGACTTCCTCCGGGTGATCGCCTTCTTCGCCCGGCGCACACCGGGGGAACGGGTCCGTCTCCCCTGCCATCCGGACGCCAACCTCCATCTAGCCCCCGTCGACACCACGGTCCCCCGGTTGCTCGCACTCGCCGCCTCGGACCGGGCGCGCCCGGTCTCCCATGTGGTGAACGGAGCCACGGTGCCGGTGCGCGACCTGTTCGAGGCGATCAACGCCCGGCTGCCGATCGAACTGGTCCCCGCCACACCCGAAGAGATCCGCGACAGGCCGTTCAGCCAATTCGAGGCGGTGGTCAACATGCGCGCCAAGTACACCGCGACCTATTTCCGGCACCACTACGACTTCGAGTGGCGGGATCCGGCGGCCCCGCCCGCCGTCACTCCCTCGGTCCTCGACCGGCTGGTCTCCTGGTACGTCCGTGAAGGGCTACCCGAATGACCGACTTCGTCACACACGTACGAAGCCGCCTCAGCGACGATCGTCAGTTCGTCTTCGTGCGGGACGACGGCACTCCGGCCCGGCTCACCTTCACCGACCGATCCGGCCCACGTGTCCGAGCTGTCCGCTCTTTCGGCCCGCGTGGCCGACCCCGCCACCGCCGATGCGGACGCCTGGACCCCGCCCGCCATGACCGCCGGCACCATCGCCTACCTGCAGTACACCTCCGGGTCGACGAGCGACCCGCGCGGAGTCGAGGTCTCGCACGGCGATCTGCTGCACAACCTGGAACTGTTCCGCCTGCTGGCCCGGAACACGCCGGTGCGGCGCCTGGCCGGGTGGCTGCCCCACTACCACGACATGGGCCTGGTCGGCCTCCAGTTGCAGGCGCTCCACGCGGGCGCCGACCTGGTGTTCATGTCACCGTCCGCCTTCGTCGCACGGCCGGTGCGCCGGCTGGAGCTGATCAGCCGATACGGCGCGGACTGGGCGGTGTCCCCCGACTTCGGGTACGCGTGGTGCACGCGCAGGATCGGCGACGAGCAACTGACCGGCCTGGACTTGTCCACGCTGACCATGGCCCTCAGCGGAGCCGAGCCGATCCGGGCCGCCACGCTCGCCGATTTCGAGCGGCGGTTCGCCCCCGTGGGCTTCCGCCCGGCCACCTGGAATCCCGGCTACGGCCTGGCGGAATGCACCCTTATGGTCACATGCACGCTACAGGGGCAGGGCGTGACCGTGCGCCGGTTCGACCCCGCCGCGCTGGAACGGCATCGGGCGGTCCCGGCGGCCGGGGGGACGCCCCTCGTCGCGTGCGGACCGGTTCAGGGGCTCGACCTGCGGATCGTCGACCCGGGCGGCTCCGGCCCCGTCGCCGACGGCGAGATCGGGGAGGTCTGGGTGGCGGGCCCCAGCGTCGCCCTCGGTTACCGGAGCCGCCCGGCGGAGACCCGGGCCACCTTTCTGGCCGAGGATCCGGCGCTGCACGGCCACTGGCTGCGTACCGGAGACCTGGGGTTGGCCCTCCACGGATGACAAGGGACTCTTGTGACGCAAATGTTCACCTACGCGCGCTGACTGTACGGCCGGGACCCGGCATACTCCTCTCGTGCACCGCCGTTTCGCGTTCCTCGATCATCCCGGACCACTCGCCTTCGCGCACCGAGGCGGGGCGGCGGAGGCGCGCGAGAACACCATGGAGGCCTTCTCCCGGGCGGTCGACCTCGGCTACACCTATCTGGAGACCGACGCGCACGCGACCGCCGACGGCGTCCTGCTCGCGTTCCACGACCACACTCTCGACCGGGTCACCGATCGCACCGGCCGCGTCTCGCGGCTGCCCTACCGGGAGGTGCGCGGGGCCAGGATCGGCGGGCGGCACGAGATCCCGCTGATGGAGGACCTGCTGGGCACCTGGCCGGACGTGCGGTTCAACATCGACGTCAAGGAGAGCGCCGCGATCGTGCCGCTGGCCCGGGCGATCCAGCGCACGGGCGCCCACGACCGGGTGTGTCTCACGTCGTTCTCCGAGGCACGGCTGGCACGCGCCCGGCGCGCGATCGACCGGGAGGTCTGCTTCTCGCTCGGCCCACGCGGCCTGGCCGCCCTGCGTACGGCCGCGATGGGAGGCGGGTACGGCAGGCTGCTGTCCGGGCTGGCCCGGGCGGGGGTGCCGTGCGCCCAGGCGCCCATCGGGTTCCGCGGCCTGCGGGTGACCACCCGCGCCCTCGTGCGCACCGCGCACGCGATCGGCATGCAGGTGCACGTGTGGACGGTGAACGACCCGGTGACGATGGCCCACCTGCTCGATCTCGGCGTCGACGGGATCATGACGGACAACGTCAGCGGCCTGCGTGACGTGCTCAAGTCACGCGGCCAGTGGCATCCCCGCCCGGCCGCCCCGTGACGTCCGTCGAACCCCGCCAGCCCTGACCGATCCGCACGTCCGCCCACCCCCGGCGAGGAGAGATCATGACCGCCCCCCAGATCGTCGACGAGGAGATCCCCGGTGCGCGGCGGCGTGAGCAACGCGGCTGGTACTGGTACGACTGGGCGGACTCGGCGTTCCAGACGACCGTCCTGACCGTCTTCCTCGGGCCGTACCTGACGTCGGTGGCCACGACGGCGGCGGGCGGCGAGAACGGCTTCGTGTCGTTCCTCGGCCTGGACCTGCGCCCGAAGGCGTACTTCACCACCCTGGTGACGATCTCGGTGCTGCTGCAGATCGTGATCATGCCGATCGTCGGCGCACTGGCCGATCACACCGGCCGCAAGAAGCAGATCCTGGGGGCCTTCGCGTACGTGGGCGTGGCGGCCACGCTCGGCTTCTACCTCGTCTCCGGCGGCGGCTACCTGCTCGGCGGCGTGCTGTTCCTGGTCGCCAACGTGACCTTCGGCTCGGCGCGCGTGGTCTACGACTCCTTCCTGCCGCAGATCGCCGGGGCGGAGGAACGCGACGCGATCTCCAGCAGGGGGTGGGGCTTCGGCTACCTCGGCGGCGGCCTGCTGCTCGCGCTCAACCTCGTGGTCTACCTGTTCGCCGACATCGAGACGAGCCTGGCGGTGCGGATCAGCCTGGCCTCGGCGGGCCTGTGGTGGGGCGCGTTCGCCCTGATCCCGATGTTGCGCCTGCGCAACCGTCGGGTGCCCGTCCATGAGTCGACCGCGGGCCGGGCCGTGGCCGGCAGCGTACGCCAGCTCGGCCGGACCCTCGCCGACCTGCGGCGCTACCCCCGCACGCTGCTGTTCCTCGCGGCCTACCTGATCTACAACGACGGCGTGCAGACCGTCATCACCTTCTCGGCGACGTACGCCGACCAGGAGCTCGGGCTGGGCCAGACACACCAGATCGGCGCGATCCTCATGGTGCAGTTCATCGCGGTAGGCGGCGCACTCGGGCTCGCGCGGGTCGCGGCCAGCATCGGGACCAAGCGCACGGTCCTGGCCAGCCTGGTCGTGTGGACCGCGGTGGTGGGCGTGGCCTATTTCCTGCAGAAAGGCTCGGCCGTCCAGTTCTACGCGATCGCCTTCGCCATCGCGATCGTCATGGGCGGCACGCAGGCGCTGTCCCGGTCGCTGTACTCCCTGGTGATCCCGCCGGGCCGGGAGGCGGAGTACTTCAGCCTCTACCAGATCAGCGACAAGGGCTCGGCGTTCCTCGGCTCTCTGGTGCTCACGCTGGCGCTTCAGCTCACCGACAGTTACCGCACCGCGATCGTCTCGCTGGTCGTGTTCTTCGTCGCCGGGTTCGTTCTGCTCACCGTTGTCAACCTGCCGCGAGCCATCCGTGAGGCGGGGAACGAGGTGCCCGCCCATATCTGAGACCAGAGGGACGGAAAAAGCGCGATTGGATCAGGTCTCGGCTGGGAATCCACACACGGTATCAGGCGTTGTACGCGGTGGCGAACGAACCCCCTCGAAGGCGGGGACCTCAGGAGGCTTAAAGACATGGGCGAGCGTGCACTTCGCGGTACCCGGCTCGGCGCGACCAGCTACGAGAACGACCGCAACACCGACCTGGCCCCGCGTCAGGAGGTGTCCTACACGTGCCCCAAGGGCCATCTCACCACCGTTCCGCTCGCCGTCGAGGCCGAGATCCCCACGACCTGGGAGTGCCGTCACTGCGGCAGCCCGGCGCTGCGGGTGGACGCGGAGCAGCCTCAGCAGAAGAAGGCGAAGCCCCCGCGGACCCACTGGGACATGCTGCTGGAGCGCCGCTCGATCGAGGACCTCGAAGAGGTGCTGAACGAGCGCCTCGCCATTCTGCGCGAGCAGCGGCGCAAGAGCGCGTAGGACGCCGATCACGCCCCCGGCGGCCCGGAGATCAGGGCCGCCGGGGGCGTTCGCGTGTCCGGTCCGTGTGATCCGGACTCCGTCGATACAGATTCCGTCGACGCGGGCCGCTCAGCCGACTGGCGCCGGCACGCGGACGACGGCCATGGGACACCTCGCGTAGTGGAGCATGGCCTGGCAGACCGACCCGAGGACCAGACCGGTGAACTCGCCGTGGCCCCGGGAGCCGATGACGAGCAGCTCGGCGCCCACCGACGCGTGCCGCACCACGTCCACCGGGTGGCCCCGGACGATCTCCTCGACGACCTTGACGTCGGGGTAGAACTCGCGGCGCCCGGCGAGGGCCTCCCTGACCATCCGCACCTCGACCTTCTCGTCGTCGAAGTCGTCGGGGATGGGGGCGAAGCCGACGCCCGCCTCGAGCGGACTGCAGGCGTGCACCGCCCGCAGTCCCGTCCCGCGCAGCGCCGCCTCGGCGAAGGCGAAGTCGAGCACCTTGGCGAGGGCGGGCGATCCGTCGACGCCCACCACGATCTCCGGGCGCGGCGCCGAGGGCACCTCCCGCACGACGACCACGTCGCACGGGGCGCGACCCGCCACGCCGTACGCGACCGAGCCGAGCAGCAGGCCGCGGAAGCCGCCGAGCCCGTGGTTGCCGAGGACCAGGAGATCGGCGTCCATGGCCGCCTCGACGAGCGCCGGGCGCGGGTCGCCGGCCAGGATCGCGGTGTCGACCGGCACCCGGGGCGCCTCCGCGTGAACCCGCTCGGCGGCGGCGCCGAGCACGGCCGCGGCGCCGTCGCGCATCCACGCCGCGACGCCGGCGTGGCGGCCCTGCCGCGCGCTCGAGCAGGCCCAGGCGGGAATGGCGTTGGCGATGCGCAGGGGGACGCCGCGCAGGCCGGCCTCCCTGGCCGCCCAGCAGGCGGCCTCCATACCGGCGTGCGATCCGTCGACACCCACCACGATCATGACGCCCTCCCCTCGGCCGGTCCTTCCATGAGACCGCCACGCCGCCGGGGCGTGCGAGCGCCGAAGGTCCCGCCGGGGCGGGACCTCCGGCCCCCGCCCCGGTCGTGTCCGGCACTCCCTAGGACACCTCGGCGTGCTCCCGGGGGGCGGCGCCGGTGGTGAGGTGGTGGCGCAGCCGTTCGCCCTCGACGTCGAGGTCGGGCAGCGCGCGGTCCAGGGCGCGGGGCAGCCACCAGGCGGCGCGGCCGAGCATGGACATCACGGCGGGGACGAGGGTCATGCGGACCACGAAGGCGTCGACGAGCACGCCGACGGCCAGCGCGAAGCCCATCGACTTGATGATCGGGTCGTGCATGAACACGAAGCCGCCGAACACGGCCGTCATGATCAGCGCGGCGGCGGTGACGACCCGCGCGTTGTGCCCCATGCCGTTGATCGTGGCCTGGCGGGGAGTGTCGCCGTGCACGTAGTCCTCGCGCATCCGCGAGACCAGGAACACCTCGTAGTCCATGGCCAGGCCGAACAGGATCCCGATGAGCAGGATCGGCAGGAAGCTGACCAGCGGGCCGGGCACGTCCACGCCCAGCAGACCGGCCAGGTGCCCCTCCTGGAAGATCGCCACCGTGATGCCGAAGGTCGAGCCGACGGTGAGCAGGAAGCCCAGCGCGGCCTTGACGGGGACCAGGATCGAGCGGAAGACGAGCATCAGCAGCAGCACCGACAGGCCGACCACCAGCAGCAGATAGACCGGCATGGCGTCGGCGAGCTTGTCTGAGACGTCGATGCCCACGGCCGTGGCGCCGGTGACGGCGATCTCGGCGCCGCCGATCGCGGCGACCTTGGCGCGGATGGCGTGGACGGCGTCCTCGGTGGCCGCCGCGGTGGGCCCGGCCTTGGGAATGATGGTCAGCAGCGCGGTGGTGCCCGCGGCGTTGGGCTGCGGCGGGGCCACGGCCAGCACGCCGGGGGTCTGCTGGATCAGCTTGGCGGCCTCACCGGCGGCGGCGGTCGTGGCCGCGGGGTCCGCGGCGGAGACCACGGCGATCAGGCGGGCGTTGAAGCCCTCGCCGAATCCCTCGCTGGTCAGGTCGTACGCCTCGCGGGCCGGGGTGCCGGGGGCGGCGGTGCCGGCGTCGGGCAGGGCCAGCCGCAGATTCTGCGCCGGCAGCGTGAGCGCGCCGAGGGCGAGGACCCCGGCCACCAGGATCGGCACGCGCAGCCGGGTGACGACCCGTCCCCAGGTGTACCCGAAGCCACGGCCGCCCGCGTCCGCGTTCTCGCCGGTGCGCTGCTTGCGGGGCAGCACCCGGGCTCCGGCGTACGACAGGAAGGCGGGCAGCAGCGTGAGGGCCACCAGCACGGCGACGGCCACGGTGCCGGCGGCGGCCAGGCCCATCACGCTCAGGAACGGGATGCCCACCACCGACAGGCCGGCGAGCGCGATGACCACGGTGGCCCCGGCGAACACGACCGCCGATCCCGCGGTGCCGACCGCACGGCCCGCGGCCTCCTCCGGCGTCACGCCCTCGGCCAGGAACTGGCGGTAGCGGGAGGTGATGAACAGCGAGTAGTCGATGCCGACGGCCAGGCCCAGCATCAGCGCCAGCACCGGCGTGACGGAGGTCAGCTCGACGACGCCGCTGAGCGCGAACAGGCCGCCCATGCCTGCCCCCACGCCGATCAGCGCGTTCAGCAGGGTCATGCCGGCGGCCACCAGCGAGCCGAAGGTGACGATCAGGACCACCGCGGCGATCACGACGCCGATCCCCTCCGACCCGCCGACCTCCGGCGCGCCGTTCAGGATCTCACCGCCGTGCTCGACGCGCAGCCCCTTCGCCGAGGAGCCGGCCTTCAGGTACGCCGCGCGCTGGGCCTCGGTCACGTCCTGGGCCTTGCGGTCGAACTGCACCTGGACCAGGGCGTAGCGGCCGTCGGCCGAGACGGCGCCGGTCTTGAACGGGTCGAGGGCGGCGACGACGCCGGGGACGCCGGCGGCCTCCTTGACCACCGGCGCGACCGCGGCGGGGTCGAGCTTCCGGCCCTGCGGAGCGGCGACGACGATGGCGCCGGTGGCACCGCTGGCCTGCGGGAACTCCTTGGCCAGGGCGTCGAGCGCCCGCTGCGACTCGGTGCCGGGCATGGCGAACTTGTCGCCGGTCGGGCCGTGGAAGGCGGCGGCGGCCAGGCCCAGGACCACGAGAAGCAGCAGCCACACGGCGGCCACGCGCCCGCGTCTGCGGAAGGAGAACCGGCCCAGCCGGTACAGCAGGGTTGCCACAGCAGATCTCTTTCTTCGGGAGGTCAGTCGGTCTGCAGACCGAGCGTTCGCAACGCACCGCGGGTCAGCTCCGCGCGCAGCGTCTCCTCGGGGAGCGCGAGCTCCCCGGCGCTGGTCAGGATGATTCCCAGCATCGCCATCCAGGCCCATACGCGGGCCTGAGGAGCGGCCGAGCGGCCGGACAGGGCGGTCGTCAGCCGTTCGGTGATACCGTCCACGTCCGGCAGTTCCGGCCGGCAGATCAGCGCGTCGACGTCCTGCAGGAGGATCTTCACCTGCAGCCGGAAACGAAGGGACAGGTCGACGAGCCCGGTCACGGCGGCACGGGCCGCCTCTTCGCCGTCGAGCCCGGCGAGTCGCCCTTCCAGCGCCGCGAACTCCGGCCCGACGGGCGCCAGCAGCTCGGTCAAGATGGCGTCCTTGTTCGTGAAGTGGTAGAGCAAGGACGCCTTGGAGCAGCCCGCGTCCGTGGCGATGTCCTGCAGGGAGGTGCCGCGGAAGCCGTGCGCGGCGAACAGCCGCAGGGCCGAGTCCAGGATGTCGGCGCGCATGGTGGTTGCGGAACGTGCCATGGAAGACACCTTAGCTGACCGATCGGCCAGTGACGGGTGCGTGGGGGTAGTCCGCGGTGTTCTGACCTCTTTCCGTTCTGACACACCGCGAGTTCCTCATCGCAGCCGCGATATCAACGTGGCGCCGACCGCTTCGCGCCGGAGGCAACCAGCCCTTCCATAACGACGACCCGCCGAGGACACCTGTGAAAATCTTCGATTGGAGCACCAGAGACCTGGCCGTCCGGGATCGTTTTTCCTATTGGGACGACACCATGTCGCGGACGCTCGTGCCCGTGCGGTTGACCACCGATCATCCCGCCCGCTTCGCTGGATCGGCACAGGCATTCGATCTCGGCGCACTGCAGCTGTCGGTGATGAACCACCACTTGCTGCAAGCGAGCCGGCCCGCGAAGCTCATCCATCAGTCGGATCCGGAAGTTTTCCAGTTGCACCTTATTCTCAAGGGCCGTGGCCGCATGACTCAGGCGGGACGGGATGTCGCCTTCCAGGCGGGGCAGCTGCTCCTCATCGATTCCTCGCGGCCGTTGCGGGGATGGCGGGGCGCTCACGGCAATCCCGCGAAATCACTGATCGTCCAGTTTCCCCGGGCCGCGCTCGGCCTGCGGTCCGACGTCGTCGGGCAGCTCGTGGCCGCGGAGTTTCCCGTCCGGCAGGGCATCACCGGCGTACTGGCCGGGCACCTCAAGCACCTCGCGGAGAACGCCGAGGCACTCACCCCTCGCGACGAGCAGGCGGTGGCCGCCGTCACCCTCGACCTGATCGCCGCCGCCTGCGCCGACCGGGTCGAGGCCACCGCCCTGCTGTCACCCGAGTCACGGCGTCAGGCCCTGCTGTCGCTGATCCACGACTTCATCCGGCAGCGGCTCGGCGACCCTGACCTCACCCCTGAGACGATCGCCGCGGCACACCAGATCTCCGTCCGGCACCTGTACACGCTCTTCCGGGAACAGGGCCTCACCGTGGCCGCCTGGATCCGCCGATGCCGGCTGGAACGGTGCCACCGCGATCTCGCCGACCCCCGGCAGCGCTCCCTTCCCATCCAGGCCGTCGCCGCCCGCTGGGGCTTCACCGACGCCTCGACCTTCAGCCGCGCCTTCCGCGCCGCCTACGGCATCTCACCACGCGAGCACCGTAATTCGGCGCAGGCGACGGGACCTGCGGTGAGTGGACCCTGAGCGGGCCCCGCGGAGGGAGACCGCCGCCCGGTCAGAGGGCGAGCAGGTCCACCGACACCTGCCACAGCAGGGTGGCCGCCTCCGGGTCGAGCGCGTACGCCGCGACGCCCCGGCGACCGCCCGGCTCGCCGATCTCCGCCTCCTGGTTGTCCTCGAAATACCGCCCGGTGACGCCCTCGACCAGCGGCGACGCGGCGAGCAGCACGGAGGTGGCCGCGCCCTGCTCGGTGTTCTTCCAGGTCACGTCGCCCGACTCTCCCGACGCCCGGCGGCGCTCGAGGTAGCCCGGCTCCAGGTGCCGCTGCAGATTGGTGGGGATGCCGCCGGGCATCAGTGCGTTGACCGCGATGCCGTCACCGGCCCAGCGCCTGGCGGCCTCGACCGCGAACAGTACATTGGCCGTCTTCGACTGCCCGTACGCCAGGATCGGGTCGTACGGGCGCTCCCGGAAGTGGATGTCGTCGAAGACGACCGGCGAGTACAGGTGGGCGCTGGAGCTGACCGAGACGACGCGGGCGCCGCCAGCCGCCGCGAGCGCGGGGTGCAGCGCGGTGGCGAGCGCGAAGTGACCGAGGTGGTTGGTGGCGAACTGCAGTTCCCAGCCCTCGGGCGTCCGCGTCTCGGGGGACGCCATCACCCCGGCGTTGTTGACCAGGATGTGCAGCGGTCCCTCCCAGCCTGCGGCGAACGACGCGACGGAGGCCCGGTCGGCGAGGTCCAGGGGCGCGACGAGGACGGGTGCGCCCGCGGTGGTTGCGGCGATGTCCTGTGCGGTCCGCCTGCCCGCGTCGAGGTCGCGGACCGCGATGGTCACCTCCGCGCCCGCCGCGGCCAGCGCCCGTGCCGTCTCGACGCCGATTCCCGACGCCCCGCCGGTCACGACCGCCCGGCGTCCGCGCAGGTCCACCCCCTCCAGGACCTCGGCCGCGGTGCTCTGCCCGGTGAACGGCGTGGTGATGCGCGTGGTCTGAGTCATGTTCGTCGTCATGTCCGTCCCCGTCCCGTACGGCGGCAGGGGCTCCTTGGAAGCCCGTGCCGCTACAATCAGCAAAACCGGAGGAACCTCCGGTATGCCGCGACTTTAACCGGAGGACCCTCCGGTTTGCAACGCATGACCACGTGGAGGAGCCGTGTCCGCCCCCGGACCCAAGCCATTGCGCGCCGACGCCCGGCGCAACCGCGAGCGGTTGCTCGACGTCGCCGTGCGGGCGTTCTCCCGGAACGGGCCGGACGTCACGCTCGACGCGATCGCGAAGGAGGCGGGCGTCGGCATCGGGACGCTCTACCGCCACTTCCCCACCAGGGAGGCGCTGATCGAGGCGGCCTACCGCAACGAGCTGGCGAAGCTGTGCGACGCGGCGTCCGAGCTCGCGAACGAGATGCCGCCCGACCGGGCGCTGCGCGCCTGGATGGACCGGGCGGCCGACTATCTCGCGACCAAGCGCGGCATGGCCGATGCGTTGCGGGTGGTCATCGCCGCGGGCGCGAATCCGTACGAGAACAGCCGCGACCTGCTGCTCGGCGCGATCGGCACGCTGCTCGGGGCCGGGGCCGGGGCCGGGATCCTGCGGGGCGACGTGACGGCGGAGGACCTGCTGGTGGGGATGAACGGCATCTGCCTGGCCACGGGAGAGCCCGGCCGGCGTGAGCAGGCCGGGCGCCTGCTCGACCTGCTGATGGACGGCCTGCGCCACGGGGCGCCGGGCGCGCCTTCCTGAGGCGGCGCCCCGGCGCTCACACGCGGTGCCAGCGGGCCTCGGCGAAGCAGTAGACGGCGAACAGCACCAGGCCGAGCGCGACCACGACGAGCAGCCATGGACCGGCCGGGGTGCCGGCCAGCGCCTTCAGCGCGCCGTCGATGCCGGCCGCCTTGTCCGGGTCGTAGGTGAGGGCGGCCTGGCCGATCAGGGCGCCGGCGGCCAGGGCGATGACGCCGCGGGCGATGTAACCGGCCTTGCCGAGCTTGACCACGACCCCGCGGGCCCGGGGCTCGGTCACGTGCATGTCCTTCATGAACTTCTCGGTCCAGCCCTCGTAGATCCAGTACACGCCGAGGGCGATCACGCCGAGCGCCATCAGGCCGACCAGGAACTGGCCTCCGGGCAGCTCGAACAGCGTCTTGGTGGCGTCCTGGGACTGGCTGTCGGACGAGGAGGCGGACTTGTTCCGGGTGAGCAGCGCCACCATCGAGAACACCAGGGCGGCGTAGACGACGGCCTTGGCCACGGCCTCCACGCGCTCCTTGACCCCGGGCCGGCCCCAGACGGCCTCGGAGATCTGCCAGATCACCAGCGCGGCCAGGCCGACGGCCATGATCCACAGCAGGGTGTCGCCCAGGGGCGCGTCGCGGACGATCTGAAGCGCGCTGCTCTTGTCGGCCTCCCCGCCGCCGCCGAACGCGATATGGATCGCGATCAGGCCGATGATCGCGTACAGGACGCCCCGGGCGGCGAACCCGACCTTGGCGAGCTTCTCCAGGACAGGATGGTCGGCCGCTCTCCGGGCCGTGCCTTCCAGCCGCCGGCCCGCCTGATGCGCGGTCGTCATCACGGCTCCTCTCCTTGGGGGGACGGATCGGTCTGCCTGAACCGTCTCCCTACTGACCCGGACGAGGACGATCAAACATCAGCCGGCCAGGCGCAGCGCCTCGGCCGCGACGGCGTGCCGCAGGTCGCGGATGCCGGGCCGGCCCCGCAGCGGGTGGACGTTGTTGGTGAGCAGCACGACGGTCAGCCGGCGGGCGGGGTCGACGACCAGCGACGTGCCGGTGAAGCCCGAGTGGCCGAACGCGTCCGCGAGCGGCCCCACGATGGCCGGGTCGCCGATGCGCACGCCGAGCCCCTGCCGGAAGGCCGCGCCCGGCACCCCCTGGTCGCGCAGCATCTCGGCGGTCCAGGCGGGAGACAGGACCGGGCCGCCGCCGGTGCGCAGCGCCTCGCCGAAACGCACCAGGTCGGCGGCGGTGGAGAACAGCCCGGCGTGCCCCGCCACGCCGCCCAGCGCGTGGGCCGTCTCGTCGTGCACCTCTCCCCGCACGCAGGTGCCGCGCTTGAACTCGGTGGCGACGGCCCGGCCCGGCTCGACCGGCCCGTACGCCGTGGCCCCGAGCCCGAGCGGCCCGGTGACCCGCTCGCGCACGAGCACGTCCAGCGGCGCGCCGCCGGCGGCCTCCGCGACCCGCCCGGCCGTGATCATGCCGACGTCCGAGTACAGATGCGTGCCCGGGGGCCCCTGCACGGGGGTGGACAGGACCAGGTCCCAGCGGGTCTCCTGCGGCTCCTTCTCCACCCGGCGGCTCGCGGGCAGGCCCGCCGAATGCGTCAGCAGGTGCCGCACGGTGATCTCGGGGCGGTGCCCGTAGAACCCGGGCAGCCGGACGGCCACCGGCTCGTCGAGGTCGAGCGCGCCCTCCTGGGCCAGCGAGACCAGCACCACGGCCGTGAACATCTTGGTCAGGG
The DNA here is from genome assembly GCF_040685655.1 of Microbispora sp. NPDC088329. Classification (NCBI taxonomy): domain Bacteria; kingdom Bacillati; phylum Actinomycetota; class Actinomycetes; order Streptosporangiales; family Streptosporangiaceae; genus Microbispora; species Microbispora sp. NPDC088329. Next base: position 15,771 of record NZ_JBFBIP010000027.1, on the reverse strand, counting down.
AGGCGATGTCGAACAGCGCGTCCATCGTCACGGGCGGCCGCTCCGCCAGCAGTTCCCCGGACGCGTCGGCGTATCGCACGGCCTCCCCCACGGCGGCCGCGGCGACCGTGCGCCCGTCCACGGCGATCTCGGCGACCGCCGCCGAGGCGACCCCGGGCACCGCGGCCCGCAGGACGTCTTCGAGCGCGGACACCCCGTCAGGCACCGCGTTATCAGGCACTGTGCAGGGCCGGGCCGAGCCGGTTGCCGTGCGCCGCGAGCAGCGCGCGGGCGTCGTCGGCGCCCACCCCGCGCTCGATCATGACGACGGCGGTCTTCACGTCCCGCCCGGCGCTCTCCAGGACCTCGCGGGCGTCCGGCACCCGAGCGCCGGTGATGTCGGAGACGATGCGGGCGGCCCGGTCGACGAGCTTGGAGTTGCTGGCGACGACGTCGACCATGTAGTTCCCGTACGTGCGGCCCGACTTGATCATCGTGATCGTGGAGATCATGTTGAGGACCAGCTTCTGGGCCGTTCCGGCCTTCAGCCGCGTCGAGCCGGTGACCACCTCGGGTCCCACGATGACCTCGACGGCGTGCTCGGCGGCCCGCGCGAGCGGGGTGCCGGTGTTGCAGGCCAGGCCCACGGTCAGCGCACCGAGCCGCCGGGCCTGCTCGACCGCCGCGACGACGTACGGCGCGCGCCCGCTGGCGGAGATCCCCACGACGGAGTCGCGAGGGCCGACGGCCTTGTCGCGGATCACGGCGGCGCCCGCCTCCGCGTCGTCCTCGGCGCCCTCCACGGAGCGAACCAGCGCGGCCTCGCCGCCCGCGATGATGCCCTGGACGAGATCGGGGTGCGTGCCGTACGTCGGCGGGCACTCGGAGGCGTCGAGCACCGCGAGCCGTCCGGAGGTGCCGGCGCCCACGTAGAGAAGCCTGCCCCCTCCGGCCATCCGCGCCGCGATCGCGTCGATGGCCGCGGAGATCGCCGGGACGGCCCGGCCCACCGCCGCCGGGACGGCGGCGTCGGCCGCGTTCATGAGCCGCGCGATCTCCTCCGTCGGGAGCGTGTCGATCCCGCTGTAGCGGGGATCGCTCTGTTCTGTGGCGAGAGCGGCAAGTGGTTGCGTCATGATTCCTCAGCTTCGGAGTGCTTTATGGATCGCGTGCGTACGGGGCTCGAGCTACTGGTGAGCGCGCCGAAGGCCGGTTGGGAACGGGTGGGCCTGGTCACCAACCCCACCGGAGTCCTGCCCGATCTGACCGCAGCCGCACCGGCCCTGCTGGCCGCCGGGGTGCCCGTGACCTCGTTGTTCAGCCCCGAGCACGGCCTGCGCGGCACGGCCCAGGCGGGCGGCGGCGAGGGCGACACCGTCGACCCGGTCACCGGCCTGCCCGTGCTCGACACCTATCAGCGGTCGGGCGCGGACCTCGACGCGCTGGTCGCGTCGTCCCGGGTGGACGCGCTCGTCTTCGACGTGTGCGACGTGGGCGCGCGCTTCTACACCTACGTCTGGACGATGTACGACCTGATGCGCTCGGCGGCCCGGCTCGGGCTGCGGTTCACCGTGCTCGACCGGCCCAATCCGATCGGCGGCGCGGTGGCCGAGGGTCCGGTGCTCGACCCGGCCTTCGCGAGCTTCGTCGGCCGCGCCGCCCTGCCCGTACGGCACGGCCTCACACCCGGCGAGATCGCGCTGTCCGTCAACCGCGCGATCGGCGCCGAGTTGGAGATCGTGCCGATGGAGGGCTGGCGCAGGGAGTGGCACTTCGACCGCACCGGGCTGCCCTGGGTGATGCCGTCGGCCAACATGCCGACCCTCGACACCGCCCTGGTCTACCCCGGCACCGGGCTGCTGGAGGGCGTGAACGCCGCCGAGGGCCGCGGCACCACCCGGCCGTTCGAGCTGGTCGGCGCGCCGTACGCCGACGGCCGGTTCGCCGCCGCGCTGAACGACCTCGGCCTGCCCGGCGTCCGTTTCCGCGACACGTGGTTCACCCCGACGTTCGGCAGGCACGCGGGCGTCGTGGTGCGCGGCGCGCAGCTGCACGTGACCGGCCGGCAGGTCTTCCTGCCAGTGCTGACGGGCGTGTCGGTCCTGCACGTGCTGCGCACCCTCTATCCGGGCGACTTCGCCTGCGAGCCGTTCCTCGACCTGCTGTGGGGCTCGGCGTCGCTGCGCGAGCACCTGGAGGCGGGCCGCGACCCTCGGGGGCTGTGCCCCCCGCCTGACCCGCCCACCGGCGAACTGCTGTACTGCTGACATCAGTCCAGGGCGCGGCGGTAGAGCCAGAACACCCGCTCGGCGCGGGCGCCCACCGCCCGGGAGTAGAAGCGAAGCGGGCCCACCCAGCCGATCTGCGCGGACGTCTGCCCCGCGGCGGCCTGCTCGTCGAGGCAGCGGCGCAGCAGCACCCGGCCCACGCCGAGCCCGCGGGCGGCCTCGGCCGTGCCCATCGGGCCGAACCACAGCGGCCGGGCGCCCCAGGCGGCGAAGCCGAGGATCTCCCCGTCGCGATAGGCCCCGTCGCGATAGGCCCCGTCGCGATAGGCATAGTGCAGGCCGGTCGCCTGCTCGGCCTCCCAGGCCCACTTGTCGTTCCACTGCTCGCGGACGAAGGCCGTAACCGCTTCCCGCTCCCTGGGGGGCGCCGCCGCGACCGTCACGCCGGCGGCGGCGAGCTTCGCGAGATCGGCCTCGTGTTCGGCCTCGTCGTAGCGGGCCGGCAGGCCGGCCGTCATGTTCCAGGCCACGCGGTACCGCTCGTACCCCAGGCGCTCGGCCAGGCACGCGGCCGGGGTGTAGCGCACGTCGATCCCGGGCCAGGCGTAGCAGGGCGGGTTGCCGGCGAACCTCGCCTCGGCCGCGCCGTGCGCCCGCATCCACTCCTCGGCCGCGCCGACCAGCGCCCGCCCGATCCCCCTGCCCTGGGCGGCGGGGTCCACGGCGATCAGGTCGATGTGACCGGTGATGTTGTTGTCCGGGCCGTCCGCGCCGATCGAGGCGAACACCACGCCGTCCCGGTCCGGCGTGGCCAGGACCGTCCACGTCCGCTCCCCCGGCGGGTCGGCCAGCCGCCGTACGACCAGCGCGGCGTCTTCGGCGTCCGCCCACAGCGCGGCGGCGGCCAGGTTCTCCAGCCGCTCGTCCACCTCGGCCGGAAGGATCTCCGTCACTCGCCCACCCCCACCGGGATCACGCTGCGCCGCCTGGGGTGGAAGCAGGCGTGCTCCTGGTCCGTGTCGCCGTCGCGGCCCAACACGGGCATCTCGCTCTCGCAGCGCTCCGTGCTGAACGGGCAGCGCCGCGCGAACAGGCAGCCGCCGTCGGGCAGCCCCTCCCGCTGCATCTCCCGCGGCACGACCCGCTCGGCGCCCGGCCGTTCAAGGCCGTGCAGCACCGGGATCGCCGACAGCAGCGACTGCGTGTACGGGTGGACCGGGTCGGCGATGATCTTCTCGGTGGCGCCTCGCTCGACGACCTGGCCGCGGTAGAGCACGTACAACTCGCCGTCGTCGCCGATGTAGCGGGCGGTGGCGATGTCGTGGGTGATGAACAGCACGCCCACGTCGAGCCGCTCGCGCAGGTCCTTCAGCAGAGCGAGGATGCCCAGGCGCAGCGACACGTCGATCATCGAGACGGCCTCGTCGGCGACGAGCACCTCGGGGTCCATGGTGAGCGCCCGGGCGATCACCACACGCTGGCGCATGCCGCCCGACAGCTGGTGCGGGTAGCGCGGGAGCACGTAGCCGGGGTCGATGCCGACCATCGCCAGCAGTTCCGCGGCCCGCCCGTCGACCCACGACCTCGGGCGGCCCGTCTGCTTGGCGCGCAGCCGCAGCGGCGCCTCCAGCGTCTGGTGGATCGTCCGGGTGGGGTTGAGCGCCGAGTAGGGGTCCTGGTGGATGAGCTGGACCCGGCGGAAGTACGGCTGCCGCGCGCGATGGCTGAGCGTGGACATCGGCACGCCGTCGATGACGATCTCGCCGGCGTCGTGGGTCTCCAGCCCGGCGATGATCCGGCCGAGGGTGGTCTTGCCGCTGCCCGACTCGCCGATGAACGAGACGGCGCCGCCCTTGGCGATGGCGAAGTCCACGCCTCGCAGCGCGGGCACCTCGCGGGCGCCGAGCACGCCGCCGCGCTGCTTGAAGATCTTGGTGATCCCGGTTCCCGTGATCACACGAACTCCTTCCGCTTGACCAGGGTGAGGTGGCGGTCGGTGGCGTGGCAGGCGACGGTGCGGCCGTCCCGGTTGACGGACATCGGCTCGTCGGTCTCGCACACCTCCATGCGCCGATCGCAGCGCTCGCGGAACACGCAGCCCTGCGCGGGCAGCGTCCCGAGCGTCGGCGGGCGGCCGGGCAGCGCCCGGGCCAGCGACAGGTCGCCCGTCAGACGCGGAATCGCCCTGATCAGCCCCTGTGTGTACGGGTGCCGGGCGTCGCCGAGCACCTCGGTCACCGGGCCGTGCTCGACCACGCGTCCGCCGTACATGACGGCGAGGCTGTCGGCGACCTCGGCGACCGCGCCCACGTCGTGGGTGATGACGAGCGTGGTGAGCGCCCGCTCCTCGTGCACCTCGCGGATGATCCGCAGGATCGTGGCCTGCGTGATCATGTCGAGGGCGGTGGTCGGCTCGTCCAGAACGACGACTTTGGCGTTCAGGACGAGCGCGAGCATGATGCCGACCCGCTGGCGCATGCCGCCGGACAGCTCGTGCTGGTAGGAGTCGAGCACCCGGGCGCCGTCCATGCCCATGCGGGCCAGCAGCTCCTTGGCGTCGCGCACCAGCGCCCGCAGGTCCTCCACGTCGTGGGAGCGGCCGAGGTCGAGCAACTGCTTGCCGATGGTCTTCAGCGGGTTCAGCGAGTTCTGCGCGGCCTGGAAGACGTACCCGACCTGGCGGCCGCGGGCGCGGCGCAGGTCCTCGCCCCGCAGCGTCACCACGTCGCCGAGGCCGTCGATCTCGACGCTGCCCGCCGCGATCCTGCCGGGCGGCTGGACGGCGTTGAGCAGCGACAGCGCGAGCGTCGACTTGCCCGAACCCGACTCGCCGACGACGCCGGTGATCGTGCCGGGGGCGAGGGTCAGGTCGACGCCGCGTACGGCGGGCAGCTCGCCGGCGGGCGTCTTGTAGACGACCGTGAGGTCCCGGATCCGGACCCCCGGTGCTGCTAGATGAGGTGCGGCCGTGTGAGCGGTCATAGGGGCTATTCCTCCCGCAGCCGGGGGTTGAAGATCTCGTCCATCGCGTCCACGATCAGCACGATGCCCAGGGTGAGCAACAGGATCGCGATCAGCGGGGCCAGCAGGTAGGGCAGCGCGGCCGGAGTGGTGAGCGCTCCGCCGTTGAACACCGCGAGGTTCAGCATCACGCCCCAGTTGTTCGACTCGAACGGCAGCACGCCGAGGAAGAACAGGCCCACCTGGGCGTACACCGCGCCGGTGACGGCGATGAGCATGTTCATCGCGATGTACGGCGCCATGCTCGGCAGCAGTTCGCGGCCGATGATGTGCCGCGTCGGCAGGCCGAGGCCGCGGGCGGCCTCGATGAAGCCGCGCTCGCGCAGCGACAGCGTCTGCGACCGCACGGCGCGGGCGATGCCGCCCCAGCCGAGCACCCCGAGCACCAGGCCCATCTCCAGCGGGCTCTCGAACTTCCACACCGTGGACAGCACGAGCAGCAGCGGCAGGCCGGGGATCGCGAGGTTCATGTCGGTCAGCCGCATCAGCAGCATGTCCCACCGGCCACGGTGGAAGCCCGCGACCAGCCCGATGACCGTGCCGAGCGCGACCGTGATGACGGCCGTGGCGAGGCCCGTGAGCAGCACGTAGCGGGCGCCCGTGACGACCAGCGCGAGCACGTCGGTGCCCTCGAAGTCCGTGCCGAAGGGGTGTGCCAGGCTCGGCGGCGCGTACAGGGCGTCGTCGTCGCGCGGCAGCTGCGCCGGGTAGAGCAGCGGCCCGGCCACGCCCATGACCGCGAACAGGACGACGATGACCACCCCGGCCATGCGGCTGGGCTTGCGCCGCAGCACCCGCCACACGCCGCGCCAGAAGTTGCGCCGCAGCGTGGCCCGCGTGGTCCCGGCCGGCGCGGCCTCGGGGCTGATCGCCCCCTCCGGGTTGACGATGACGGTCATGCCACGCCTCCGCTCCTGACCCGGGGGTCGATCGCCGTGTACAGCAGGTCGGCGGCGATGTTGGCGACGACGATGCCCACCGTGATCACCAGGAACGTGCCGCCCATCAGCGCGTAGTCGCGGCTGCTGATGCTGTTGACGAGCAGCAGGCCGAGGCCCGGGTAGTTGAAGATCTCCTCGATGAAGATCGAGCCGCCGAACAGCATGCCGATCGACAGGGCGAGGATCGTGAACAGCGGCAGGATCGCGTTGCGCGCGAGATACCGGAACACGAAGCCGCGCCGCAGGCCGCGCAGCTCGGCCGCGAGGATGAAGTCGTCGCCGAGCACGGCAACGACGTTGGACTTCATCGCGAGGATCCACCCGCCGTAGCTGGCCAGCGTGTACGTGACGACCGGCAGCACGGCGTGGTGCACCAGCGAGCCGATGTAGCCGGCGTTGAAGCCGGGGACGAACTCGACGTCCACCGGCCCGCCCGACGGCATGATCGGCCACAGGGTGGCGAAGATCGCGGTGAGCAGCAGGCCGATGACGTACACCGGCACGCCGTGCAGCAGCGATCCGGACAGCGCGAGCAGGTCGCCCAGCTTGCCCGACCGCTTGATCGCGGCGTAGACGCCCATCGTGACGCCGAGCAGGAAGCTCAGCAGCGTGCCGGCGAGGACCGGCAGCACGGTCCACCGGGCCGCGTGACCGATGAGCGTGGTCACGTCCACGCCGGGCGTGCTGAGCGAACGCCCGAGGTCGAGGTGGAGCAGCGAGCCCATGTAGCCGACGTACTGCTGCCACAGGTTGCCGGTGGGCAGGAAGCCGTACAGGACGGCGGTGGCCCGCTCGGCCTGCTCGGGCGACATTCCCTTCTGGATCAGGCTCTCGTACTGCCCGAGCACGGGGTTGCCGGGGATCTCCCGGATGATGACGAAGCTGATCGTGGCGACGACCCAGATCATCGCCAGGCCGCGGACCAGGTGGCCGCCGATCTTCCTGGCGATGGCGCCCAGCCGGGGACGCCCCGGAACGGCGTGCGTCATGCCTGCCCCTTCTCCGCTTTTCTGATCATCCCGAGCTGCATCCACACCCCGGACGACAGCCGCAGGGACTCGTCCTCGTCGGGCGGGAACGCGGTGAACCGGGAGGTGTTCACGAACTGGGTGTTGACGTAGTCCCAGAGCTGGACGACCGGGAGCTGCTCGTTGGCGACCTTGGCCAGGACGCCGACGATGCGCTGCTGCTCGTCGTGGGACGCGTAGTTCAGCTTGCTGGTGAGCTCGCCCGGGTCGACCGTGCCGGCGGCGCCGGCGTCGACCTTCTCCGGCCCGCCCATCCAGTTGCCCTCGGTGCCCGGCGCGACGTGCCGCAGCCGGCCGCCGAACATCTGCCAGCCGTTCGCCTGCCCGAACAGCCGCTGGAAGATGTTGTACGGCGAGGGGCCGAGGCCGATCAGCCAGAACCCGAGGTCGTACTTGCCCTCGGCCAGCTCTCCAAGATAGAGCGTGTAGTCGGCGGCGGTGACCACGCTCGCGTCGATGCCGTGGTCGCTGAGCTGGCTGCTGATCGACTTACCTGCTGCGACCCAGTCGGAGAACGACGCGGGCACGTGGATGCGTACCTTCCATGGGCTGCCGTCCGGCAGGGCCCAGTGGCCGTTCCGCTTGGTCATGCCGGCCGCCTTCAGCTCGGCGTCGGCCTTGGCGGGGTTCACGCGGTACTGCTCGAGGGTGTCGAACGCGTCGCCCAGCCAGGCCCGGGCCGCCTTGGCGTGGATGCCCGAGGTGGTGGCGGCGGGAGTGCCGCCCTCCGGCGAGGCGATCTTCGTGACCTGGGCGCGGTCGATCAGGTAGGCCATCGCCCGCCGCACGTGCACGTTGTCGTACGGCTTGTGCGCCTGGTTGAACGCGAGGGAGACCGCCACCGGCGAGTAGCCCTTGACCACCTTGCTGCCCTTCGCGTCGCGGATCCGGTCCATGACGGCGGTGGGCACGGAGGTGAAGGGGGCGTTGTCCAGCCGGCCGGCGATCAGGTAGTTCCAGATCTGCTCGTTGCCGGTGTAGTTCAGGATCTTCACCTTGTCCGGCGCGATGTTCTGCCGGGCGTAGAAGTAGGGGTTGCGCCTGAGCAGCGCCGCGCCCGGGTTCACCCGCTCCAGCACGAACGGCCCGGCCGACACGTCGTGACCGGGGTTGAAGGCGATGACCTTCTCCGCCAGCCCGGTGATCTGGTTCTTCGCCTTCTCGGCCGCCGCGCCCTGGCCGTGCTGGGCGACCTTGAGGGTCTGCCAGAAGTCCGCGGGCAGCAGTTTCCCGAAGACGTGCGCGGGCACGACCACGGTCGACAGCAGGTTGGCGAGGAACGTCGAGCTGCGGTTGGCGCCCTGGGTCACCCTGATCGTCTTGGTGTCGACGACCTGGATGTCGGCGGCGGCGCCCGCCGCCTTCGGGTCCAGCGCGTACGCCGTGCCACCCTGGGTGTAGGCGAGACCGATCGAGACGCGCACGTCCTCACTGGTGACGGGCTCGCCGTCGGACCACTTGGCGTCCGGCTGCAGGTGGATGACGACCTCCGACCGGTCCGGGGACACGCTCCAGCTCCTGGCGATGGCCGGGTAGAACTGGTTGGGATCGGTAGGGTCGTTCTTGGGCCACGCCAGCGCCATGCCGTTGTATCCCGAGAAGACCGATCCGACGGGGTTGAACGGGTTGATCGGCGCGCTCGCGTTGATCTGCTTGCTGCCGTCGATCGTGGTGTACACGCCGCCGCCCTGCTGGGCGGTGTCCGTCGTCCCGGTAGTGCCGCAGGCGGTCACGGTGGCGATGGACGCCACCGCCATGATCGCTGCGAGTCGCTTCATGGGCTGCTCCTGGTTCCCGATTGCCTGGACAATACGGGCGCTCTCGCGGGGCCGTCAATTTTTTCCACGGACAGACGTCGCGATGGAGTTAATTTTTACCCAGGCCCGCTACCAGGGAAGACGTCCCGCGGGGAGGGCCGAAGGACCGGTCAGGCAGCGCCGGTGAGCCAGCGGGCCGCCGCCCGCGCCGAGGCCGTGGAGCTGCCGTGGGTGGCGAGGTACAGCCGCCCGGCGGGCGGTCCCGGCACCCCGGTCTCGACCACCACCGCGTCCGGGCGGGCCCGTAGGGCCTCGTCGAGAAGCCGCCGCATCCAGGCGTGCCGTACGGCGTCGTGGACGGCGATCACGAGCGGACGCCCCGCCTCGCTCAGATCCGGCAGGTGCCCGTCGTCGTCCACCTCGATGGTCGCCGTCCCGGGGAGGATCTCGCCGAGCGCCTCCCCCAGGGTGACGGGGGTCGCGCGGCCGACCGCCTGGCTGGGGCGGGCCGCCATGCGCACCACCAGCGGCGCCCGCGTGAGCGACCCCGCCGGCTCCGCGGGGGTCGCGCGCAGCGCCGCCGTCGCCGCCGCCAGACCGAGGCCCTCGTCGGCGTCGCGCGCCACCGCCTCCCTGGCCTCCGCCTGGGCGTCGTACCACGCGGCCAGGTCCCGCACCCGGCCCGCCGCCTCGGCCAGGCGCTCCTCCGCCAGCCGCCCCTCGCGGACCGCCGAGGTGATCGCGTCGCGCAGCGCGTACACGCTCTCCCCCCTGGCCGAGGACACCCCGACGCAGATCGCGTCGGCCCCGGCGGCCAGCGCGCGCACCGCGATCTCACCGGGCGGATGCAGGGCGGCGACCGCCCGCATCTCGATCGCGTCGGTCACCACGAGCCCCTCGAACCCCAGCTCCTCGCGCAGCAGGCCGGTCAGCACGGCCCGGCTCAGCGTCGCGGGGAGCACGTCGACGGCGGGGACGAGCAGGTGCCCGCACATCACGGCGCGAACCCCCGCCGCGACGGCGGCCCGGAACGGCGGCAGGTCGCGCCGTTCTATCACCTCCCGGGAGGCCCGTACGGCGGGCAACGCCAGGTGGGAGTCGGTGACGGTGTCGCCGTGGCCGGGGAAGTGCTTGGCACAGGCGGCCACCCCCGCGCTCTGCAGCCCCTCGATCCACGCGGCGCCGTGGCGGCCGACCGCCTCGGGGTCGGAGCCGAACGACCGCACGCCGATGACGGGATTGCGCGGGTCGGCGTTGACGTCCACCACGGGGGCGTAGTCGAGGGTGATGCCGGCGGCGGCGACCATCCGGCCGATCTGCCGCCCCACCCTGCGGGTCAGCGACTCCTCTCCGGCGACGCCCAGCGCCATGTTGCCCGGCCAGGAGCTCCCGGTGGCGGCCTCCAGCCGGGTGACGGAACCGCCCTCCTCGTCCACGGCGACCACCACGTCCGGCCGTTCCCTGCGCAGCTCGGCCACCAGGGCGGCCGTTCCGTCGAGGCCGGCGACGTTGCGGGCGAACAGGACCACCCCGCCCAGGCCGTCCGCGAGCGCCCGCCGCAGCCAGCCGGGCGGCTCGAGTCCGTCGAACCCGGGCTGGAGCACGGCCATCGCCATCCGGTCCAGCTCACTCATGCGCCCCCCTGCCGGATCAGCGCGCGGTGCGCCTCGGCGGCGCGCGGGTCGCCGGGGAAGGCGGCGCGCACCGCGAGTGCCGCCGCGCCCGCCGCACCGTCCCGGGCACGCACCAGCACGGCCCGCCTGCCCAGCTCGGCCCGGACCAGGTGGGCGAGCTCGGTCGGCTCCGTCAGCAGCGACCCCGCGAGCACCAGCGGCCCTCCGCCTCGCTGCGCCCGCCTCTCACGAGGCCCCTCGCCGACGACGACCCGTGCCGTACGACAGAGCCTGCGGGCCGCCTCCGCGACGACGCCGCGCGCCACCTCGTCACCCTCACGCGCGGCGGCGTCCACGACGGGTGCGAGCGTGCCGAGCCAGGCGGGCCCCGACTCGGCGACCCGCGCGTACACGGCCGCCACCAGGGCCCGGGCGAGCGCGGGCCCGTCGTCCTCCCCCGCCGTTCCCGGCCCCAGGACGGCCTCGGCCACCCGGGCGACCAGCACGGTGGGCCCGCCCCTGCCGTCGATCGCGTTCAGCGCGGCGGCGGCGGCCCGGCGGCCCAGCCACACGCCGGAGCCCTCGTCGCCCAGAAGCCAGCCCAGGCCGTCGGCCCGCCGTACGACCCGGCGGTCGCGGATGCGGGCGCCGATCGCGCCGGTGCCGGCCACCAGAACCGCGCCGTCCGGCTCGTCGGTGGCCCCGGCGAAGGCGACGAGCACGTCGGCGACCACCACGGGCCGCCCGGCGAGCCCGGCCTCCCGCCAGGCCCGCTCCGCCGGTTCCGCGGCGCGGGCCGCCCCGGCCAGCCCGAACACCCCTCCGGCGACCCGTGCCGGCTCCAGGCCCTCAAGCGCGCCGAGCAGCGCGGAGCGCAGGTTGGCGGCCGGGTCGGGGACCGAGAGCGCGTTGGCGCCACCGGCCCGGCCCCGCCCGGCGATCTCGCCCGACTCGGTGACCACGACGCAGCGCGTGCTGGTGCCTCCCCCGTCCACGCCGACGAACAGAGCCCCCACGACCGCTCCCTTGTAGATACCCTCCATCAACCTATAAGGCCATGGAAATCTTCTACAACGGCCGTCGCCAGGCGGGACTGTCGACTACTCCCTGCTGTCGGTGAGATCGACGAGCGCGGTGGCCGCCCGGAAGAACTTGTTCCGGCCGAGGTCTCCGACGGTCTTGATGTGGAAGGCCTTCTTCAGCAGCTCCGCGTCCTCCGCGCTCACCCCGGCCAGCGCGTCCACCGGCGCCTTGATGATCTCGTCCAGGGTCTTGTCCTCGTACTCGCGGTCGAGCAGCTTCGCCAGGTCCGCAGATACAGCCATGGTTCCCCCCATCGAACACGCCCCCGATACCTCTTGAAGTGCCCAAACGGCCCATTTCCTAAGCCGCTGCGAGCACGGTGCTCGCGTAGTCCCACAAGGACGACGACGCGCCGCCCGGACAGATCCACCCCCTCGACGACCTCGGCGGCCGTGGCGTGGGAGTGGAAGGGAGCATCGATCGTCCACACGATTCGATCGCCCGGGGGAGGCCGATGGATCCGCTCGAGGACGTGCTCGCACTGCTGGGCACCAGGGCGCACACTGCTTCCTGCTCACGCACCCCCTCGCCTTCACTCTCTCCAGCGACCCCTACGCCGTCCCGGTCGACGCCGGGCCCTTGTGGGCGGCCGCCCGGGACCGCCTCCCCCACGTCGGCGACGGTGTTGACATGTTCCTCGTAGGCGGCCGCTTCTCGTTCTGCGACCGCGCGCGAGCTCCTGCTCGACGGGCTGCCACCGGTCATCCACGTGCCCGCGGAAACCGGCGAGGCGAGCGCGATGCGGTGGGCCCTCGGTCAGATCGACGCCGAGCTGCGGGGGCGTCCGATCGGCTCGACGCTCGTGGCCGAGCATCTCGCCGCGGTCATGCTCATCCACGTTCTGCGTGTGCATCTCGCCCGCGAGCCCCGTGCGGTGTCGGGGTGGCTCGCCGGTCTCGCCGAGCCCGTGGTCGCGGCGGCACTGCGGTCCATGCACGCCCAGCCCGCCCACCCGTGGACCGTCGCCGAGCACGTCCGCGAGCGGCACGGCGTCCGAAACGGGGACCGGGCCCGCGGCGTGCGATATTGGCTGTGCCATGCCGGTGCCATTGCCTCTCCGCCTCGCCCGAGCCGCCGCCTTCACCGCGGTGTGCCTCGGCCTGGGCGTGGTGGCGCACCTGTTCGGCGGTGGCGCGGTCGCCCCCGGCGCGCTGGCGCTGGGGCTGCCTGCGGTGTTCGCCGCCGCGCTGCCTCTGACCGGCCGGGAACGGACGCTGCGCACGATCCTGCCCCTGCTCGCGGCCCTGCAGGTCGCGTTGCACGTGCTGTTCGCCCTGTCCTCCCCGTCGTCCGCCTGGCACGTCCTCGCCGGGCACGCCATGGCCGGGCACACGCACGCCACACCGAGCTTCGGAATGCTGCTCGCCCACGGCTGGGCGGTCGCGCTGACCGCACTGTGGCTCGCCAGGGGCGAGGCCGCCCTGTGGGCGCTGCTGCGACGGCTCGCCGTACGGCTCACGCGGATCGCGGCCGATCCGGCGCCGCCGGTGTTCACGCCGCCGGCGTCGCCGCACCCGGACGAACCCTGCCTGCCGCGCTTTGTCGCGCCGCGTCACTGCGTAACCCGGCGCGGCCCACCCCGCCTTCTCCAGCCGTCCGCCTGAGACGGCGCTTGTCACCCCGCTCCCGGTCGCGTACGGCCCGGGAGCGCGTCAATGATCATTTTCGGCGGAGCATGCCCGGCCCCGGCAGTGCCGCGCCCGTCCTGCGTGCCCGATGTCCGGTCGCGGCGGGCCCCGTTCACCGCCCATCGCCGACGGACCGCCGCCGCATGCCCGGGACACGTCCGCATGCCCGCCGCACCACCGAGAGAAGGCTTCGCATGAGCACCACGCCCGTCAATCGCATACTTCCGGCGGCGCTGGCCGCCCTCCTGGCCGCCGGAGCCTGTGCCGCGCCGGCCGGCACCGTGACCGCAACCGTGAGCGCAACCGGAGCCGGCAGCGTGACCGCGACCGGAACCGCCACCGCCGCCCCGCTGTCGATAACCGATCCGTGGGTGAAGACGGCCCGCTCCGGCATGAGCGCCGCCTTCGCGACCCTCGTCAACACCACCGGCGAGCCGGTGACCGTCGTCGCGGCGAGCACGCCCGTCTCCCCGTCCGTGGAACTGCACGAAGTCGTCGGCGACGGCGGCGCCACGACCATGCGCCGCAAGCAGGGCGGCTTCGCGATTCCGGCCGGCGGCCGGCACGTGCTCCAGCCCGGCGGCGACCACATCATGCTCATGGACGTGCGCACGGCCGTCGAGCCCGGTGCCGAGGTGCCCTTCACGCTCACCCTCAAGGACGGGAGGACCGTCTCCTTCACCGCGGTGGCCAAGGACTTCGCTGGCGCCAACGAGTCCTATGCCCCCCATGAGTGAGCACGACTTCCCGGCGGGACGGCGCCTGACCCGGCGGGGCCTGCTCGCGGGAGGAGCCGTCGCCGCCGCGGCGGCGGCCTGCGCCCCGGCCTCCGCCGTAACGGACACGGCCGGGCGCGCACCGGCCGGGCCCGCGCCCCTCCCAGCCGGCGACGCCGTCGAACCCTTCCACGGCGTCCACCAGGCCGGCATCGCGACATCTCCACAGACGTTCGCGGTGTTCGCCGGGTTCGACCTGCTGCCGGGGACGGACCGCGCGGCGCTCGCGCGCCTGCTGCGGCTGCTGACCGACGACGCGCGGCGTCTCACCAGGGGCGAGCCCGCCCTCGCCGACACCGACGCCGAGCTGGCGCTGCTGCCCGCGCGGCTCACCGTCACCCTCGGGTTCGGCGCCGGATTGTTCAAGGCGGCGGGGGCCGGGCACCTGGCGCCACGCCCACTTCCGGCGTTCAAGGTCGACGCCCTCCAGCCCCGTTGGAGCGGTGGCGACTTGCTGGTCCAGGTCTGCGCGGACGACCGCGTCACGCTGGCGCACGCGCTGCGCGTGCTCGTCAGGGACGCCCGTTCCTTCGCGACCGTACGGTGGACCCAGCACGGATTCCGGCAGAGCCCGCAGGTGCGCGCCCCGGGGACGACGCAGCGCAACCTGATGGGCCAGCTCGACGGCACCGTCAACCCCCACCCTGGGTCGGCGGACTTCGATCGGGCCGTGTGGGTGCGCGACGGGTGGCTGCGCGGCGGGACCACGCTGGTGTTGCGCCGCATCCGGATGGACCTGGAGAAGTGGGACGCCGCGGACCGGGCGGCCAAGGAGTTCAGCGTCGGACGGCGCCTGGACACCGGTGCTCCGCTCACCGGCCGGGCCGAGACCGACGAGCCCGATTTCGCCGAGCTCGGCCCGTCTGGCCTGCCGGTGATCTCCGAGTACGCCCACATCCGCCGCGCCCGGGTGGCCGACCCGGGCATGCGTATCCTGCGCAGGACCTACAACTACGAGGAGGGCCTCAGCCCCGAGGGACGGCCGGACGCCGGCCTGGTGTTCGCGTCCTACCAGGCCGACGTGGCACGGCAGTTCGTCCCGGTCCAGCGACGGCTCGCGGAGGTCGACCTGCTGAATCAGTGGATCACCCCTATCGGATCGGCCGTCTTCGCCGTACCGCCCGGGTGTTCCCCGGACGGCTGGATCGGCGAGACCCTCCTGTCCTGACAGCCGTACCTCCCGGCGGTCCGGCCCGGATCCTGCACGGGGTCCGGGCCGGGCCCCGCTCGAGGCACACCCCGCACGCCGGTACACGGCCTAGCGTTCCATCCCGTTCCGTTCCGTCGGCGCGTGTGAGCGATGACCTCAGCGAGCGATGCGGCTTCGCCAAGCCGCGTATGGAACCCGTGCGCCACAGTGCGCACCGCACCGGCGTGCCTCGGCCACGCCGGCAGGACGCGCGGCGCGACTCCCGCCACTCACAGTCATGCGGCTCGGCGTCGTGTGGGTCGGCGTCGTGTGGGTCGGCGTCGTGTGGGTTGGCGTCGTGTGGGTCGGCGTCGTGTGGGTCACGGGCTGAGCCGCCGATGTCGGTGTCCCCGGCGGTGCGGTGCTGGAGCGGATGGGGGTGCCGGGGGCGGGTGGTGGTTCAGAACGGCGGTACTTCGAGGTCGTTTGTGAAGGTGGTTTCTGTTGTGTTGCCGCCGGCCTGCTCATCCGTCCGGTGGGTTGTTCGGCTGCTTGTCTCGCCGCTGGTCGTGTGGTGGCTTGCGGTGG
>NZ_JBFBIP010000026.1:0-123298 GCF_040685655.1 Microbispora sp. NPDC088329 | reverse complement strand
GCCTATGCCCGGCCCCGGGCGGAGGGTGATGACCGGCCGCTGCGGGTACGTCAGGCCGATGCGTTGATCGCGTTGCTGGAGCAGAAGATCGTCGCTGAGCTTCTGGTGCTGGTCAACGCCGAGTCCCTCCCCACCGACCCGGTCACCGACACCGCCCCCAACCCGGCCACCGACCCCGCCGCCCCCGACCAGGGCGACCAGCGCGACCAGCGCGACCAGGACGACGACGTCAACCACCCGGTCCCCGGCCAAGGCGACCAGGGCGACGACGCCAACCACCCCGAGGACGACGACGTCAACCACCCCCAGAACCCCACCACCACCGACGGCGGCGACACCGAGGAAATCGAGGACACCGGCACCACCGACGCCGCTGGCCCGGAGGACGCGAATGACGTGAGTGACGCGGATGATGCGGGTGGCGTTGACGTCGTTGACGCTGACGGCCGGGGTGATGACCTGCGCGATCGCACGGAGACTACCGAGCCCGCCGCCCCCGAGCTTGCAGAGCCCGAGCCTGCCGCACCCGAGTCGGCCGCTCCCGAGCTCATCAAGCCAGTCGAGTCCGTGGGACCCGCCAAGCTCATCGAGCCCGCTGAGGAGGCGGTGTGCTCTGCGTCCGGCGAGGCCGAAGGAACGGACGCGGTTCCGGGTGCCGGTGCCGCTGGACCCGGTGACGCGGCCGACTACGCGCAGTCGGAGGGCAACGAGCCGGAAAGCAAGCAGCAGGAAGGGACACAGCCCGAGGGGACGCGGTCGGAGGGGACGCGGTCGGAGAAGGCGCGGTCGGAGGGGACGCGGTCGGAGAAGGCGCGGTCGAGCGAGTCACGGTCGGGTGGGTCACGCTGGGATGAGTGGCAACCGCCGGATCCTCCTTCCGGGGGCACCTCTGCCCGTCACGCCCACGTCGGGCCTCAGCCTGCGGGGGGATGCCGCCATGGGCTGGGCACACCTGAGGCCCACGGCGACGTGCACGGCGAGCAGCGCCGGCATGGCCTGGGCACGTGCGAGGACCACAGTTGTGACACCTGCGGTCGTGAGGGCCACGGCCACGGGCGCCGCAGGCACGGCGAGAGCGCGTGCGGGTGCGGGTGCGGCGGGGCAGGACGCTCGTCGAGCGAGCCGCCGGGGACACCACCGGGACTACCGGAAGGAGCGCCGCAGACGCCGCCCGCAGGGCCGGATCCAAAGCAGGGGGCAGCTCCGGTGACAGGGCTGGGTCCAGACCCGGCGACAGAGCCGGGGGCAGACCCGGGGCAAGGGGCGGGGGCAGACCCGGGGTCAGGACTGGGGGCGTTGCTGGGCAGGGCGCCGGGGCTGCTGCTGGCCACGGGGCAGGTGCTGCCCGTCTCCGGCGTGCACCGCCTGGCCCGCACCTCCACCCTGGTACGCCTGGTCATGAACGCCGACGGACAGGTCCTCGACATGGGCCGAAAAGTCAGGCTGGCCACCCCGGCCCAACGCCGGGCGATCTTCGCCCGCTACGCCACCTGCTGGATCGACGGCTGCCCCCTGCCCGCCACCCTCTGCCAGATCGACCACGCCGACAACTGGAGCACCGGCGGGCTCACGGACCTGAAGCTGCTCGGCCCGGCCTGCCAGTTCCACAACCGCGACCGCTACCAGCACCCCGAGCGCTACACCCGCCACACAACCGGCAAAGACCGCTGGACCTTCACCTACCACCACCCCACCCGAGCCCGGCGCACCGGATGAACTCCGGACATGGGCCGGTGAGGGCGGGGCGGCGAGGGGCCGTGACCAGCGGCATGCTCGCGAGTGAAGGCCGCGGCGTGCGGGGGCCGCGATCAATGGGACCATGGCTGGGTCGGCGCCCGGTGAAAGGAAGGCAAGGCAGGTGGACCAGGTCGTCCGGATGTGCAACGACGCCCCGACCACGCGCGCGGTTCGGCGAACGACGGGGCGGACCACCCCGTCAACGGCGGCCGTGCGCGGCGTCTCGACGCGTGGCCGTCTGTGGGTGCTCGCCGCACCGCTACTGGCCCTGCTCACGGTGATGCTGGTCGCGACGCCCGCGCAGGCGCACGACGTGCTCGTCGCCAGCGATCCCAAGGACGGCGCGGTCCTCGGCGCGATGCCCGCCTCCGTCACGCTCACCTTCGATCAGGCCGTGCGCCGCGACTTCGCGAGGATCGCCGTCACCGGGCCGGACGCCGTTCACTACGAGCAGGGCGAAATCAGGGTGGACGGCAGGAACGTCTCCGTCGGCGTACGGACGGGCACCCCCGCAGGCGCTTACGCCATCGGCTACCGCATCGTGTCGAACGACGGCCACCCGGTCACCGGCACCGTGACGTTCAGCGTGACCGGCGGGGGGGCGGCGCCCGGGGCGGTCAGTGCGCCGACTGCCACCCCGGTGCCCGGCGCGGCGGTCCCCGGCACAACGACGACCGGCACAGCGACGATCAGCCAGGGCGGCGGAAGCTGGGTGTGGGGGCTGCTGGCCGTCACCGCCGCCCTGCTGGCGCTGTGTACGCGGGTGCTCGTACGCCACGACCGGCGCATGCGCGACGGGACGGTCCAGGCTCATCCGGCGGCGGCGACGGCGCGGACGGCCTCTCCGGCCGGAACAGAACCGGCCGGCGCGAAGACCGGCGGCGCGAAGACGGAGGGAACGGCGTGACCACGACCTCGGAACGTCATATTCCGACGGGCCGGTCCGCCCCGGCTGCCGAGCACGCCCGCGCCCGGGTCCCGGCGGCGGGGCTGGCCGCCGGCGGCGTCCTCGCGGTCGTGATCGCGACCTGGCTCACCCTGCCCGGAACGGTGCCGGGACTCCCCATGCCGGGCACGATCGTGGAGTACGGGCTGCCGGTCGTCCGGCTCGTGCTCGACCTGGCCGCCACCGCGACCGTCGGACTCAGCCTGCTCCCCAAGCTCCTCGGCTTCGACGACCCGGACCGGACCGAGCCGGTCGCCGCCAGGGCCCGGCACTGGGCCGTGCTGTTCTCGCTGGTCTGGTGCGCGGCGGCGCTCGTGTCGGCCGTCCTCAGCGCCGCCGAGATCACCCCGGGCGCGTTCCCCGACGTGGCGGCGTACGTCGACGGCATCGGCGCGGGCCAGGGCATGATCGTGAGCGCGTCGTGCGCCCTGGCCAGCGCGGCTGTGGGCATGCTCGCGGTGCGGTTCGGCGAGAAGGTGCCGGCCGAGCTGCGGGTGCTCGTCGCCGGGTTCGGGCTGCTGCCGCTCCCGGTCACCGGGCACGCCTCGAACTGGTACTGGCACGACCTCAGCATGGTCTCGATGGAGTTGCACGTCATCGGCGCCTGCGCATGGGTGGGCGGCCTGGTCGCGCTCGCCGTGCTGTTGCCGCGCCATCGCGACCTGCTCGCCCGCACCCTGCCCCGGTTCTCCCGGCTGGCGACGTACGCGCTGATCGTCGTGGGACTGTCGGGGCTCTTCAACGGTCTGGTGGAGCTTCTGCTCACGCCCGGCGAGAGCTTCCCCGCGTCGCTGTTCACGACGGGGTACGGCCGGCTCGTGGTCGCCAAGGCGGTGTTCACCGGGGTGATCGCACTGCTCGGGGCCAACATCCGCTGGCGGCTGCTGCCCGCGGTCACGCGCCGGACCCCGACGGCGTTCGCCGCCTGGGCGGCTCTGGAGCTGACGGTGATGGGCCTCGCGTACGGCGTCGCGGTCGCGCTGACCAAGACCCCGGTAGCCTGACCCGCTGCCCTGACCTGCTCGTCCTGTCCCCGCACCCTGTCCCGCACCCTGTCCCGCGTCCTGTCCCGCGTCCTGTCCTGAGACGCCGAGAGCCGCCCCCGGCGCGGGAGCGGCTCGAAAAAGGCGCGTGAGCTCGGGCGTGGACGATCAGGCCCTGGGCTCGGACACGGCGGCGGGCGCGGGCGTCTCCACTGACGTCGTCTCGGGCGTCGTCTCGGGCGTCGTCTCGGACGCGACCTCGCGCGACGGGGCGGACCCAGCCGTGATCGTCGTTTCCGCGGCGATCCTGTCCTCCGCGGCGGCGGCCGTCAGGCCCCTGCGACCGGCGAACCACTCCACCGCGTACCACACCACGACCAGGGCGGCGAGCGCCGCCGGCCAGGCCTCCGGCGCGTACGGCGGGGCTTCCAGCACCCGGTCCTGCACGAGCAGCCCTCCGTACACCCCGGCGGTGGCGAGCACCGCGCCGGCGAGCGGCCGCAGATAGCGGACCGGCACGAGGAAGGCCAGGTCGACGCCGATCCCGGCGAGCAGGAAGAAGAACGGGATCGCCGACGGCGGGAAGCCGCCCCCGACGAGCAGCGGCCAGATCAGGCACCGGTAGGCCACATAGACCCCCGCGATCGCGGTGGCGGTGAGACGGCGGCCGACCATGACGCGGGCGAAGACCAGGATCGCGACGCCCAGGACCCCCGCGTACACGGCATAGACGACGTCGGGGATCGGCAGCGAGAACTTGAGCACCATCGCGCGGTCGACGGCCCGGCCCATCTGGTTGGCCGCGAATTCGAGCAGCGTCGGCTCGGCGTACGGCTGCCCGCGGTCCCAGGAGGCCAGCTCCAGCACGCCGTACTCCTGCTGCAGCTCGGGGAAGTGCGCGTTCTCCAGGAAGAACGCGAACAGGCCGCCCAGCACCAGCGCACGCCGCCTGCCGGAGATCCCGGCGTACCGGCCCGAACCCACATACCAGCCGCGGATCACTCCGGCGAGCATCAGCGCGGTGCCGATGTACAGCAACGCGTGCGACGGGCTCCACGCGGTGATGTCGAGCCCGTTGACCCGATGGTTGATCAGGTCGAGCGGGATCGCGATGAGAAAGACCCCGGTGCCCCACACGATGAGGCGGGAGGACGTCCGGTCCACCCCGTAGCCGGTGTACCAGTGCACGATGGTCAGCGCCACCGCGATCACCGTGCCGACCGTGTTGAGCAGGTGCGGCGGAGCCAGGTCGTCGCGCAGCCACTTGAAGTGCCACGACACGTCCCAGCTCGACCCGAGCACCTTGAGCGCGAACGCCGCGAGCCAGCCCAGGTAGAGCACCCGGAAAAGGTCCTCCGGCGTCCGCCTGCCCGCCTCCCCCCGGGTCCAGTACGGAAGAGCCCACTCGATCGCGCGAGCGGGGATCTGCTTGAGCGGCGTTCCATTCACGCGCGAAATGATGCCGTTCCCTATGGTGGGGCGCAATCAGGGATTACCCCGATGCATTATCACGATTCGTACCTACGATCGGGTCACGTCGTCGTCACGGGGGTTATCCACAGGCGCGACGGGCTCCTCAGCGGTCTCTCAGGAGTGACGAGTAGCATCGCGACATGACGTTTCCGGGTGGGCGGCGTGCCCTCGCGATCGTGGTCACGCTGGTCATCCTGACCGCCGCGGGCGTGACGTGGGCACTGTGGCCCTCCGGCACCACCGTGCAGGGTCGCGACCTGGTCATTCCCGTCGTGGACGGACCGGCGGACGACCAGCACGTCGATCTCGACGCCACCTTCTATCCCCCGGCCTCCGGCGGGAGGGCTCCGGCGGTGCTGCTCGCGCACGGTTTCGGCGGCAGCAAGGAGAGCGTGCGCGAGCAGGCGGGACGGCTCGCGGGGCAGGGCTACGCCGTGCTGACCTGGTCCGCCCGCGGGTTCGGCCGCTCGACGGGGCAGATCGCGCTCAACTCTCCCGACTACGAGGTCAAGGACGTGCGGGGGCTGATCGACTGGCTGGCCGGGCGGCCCGAGGTGCGTCTCGACGCCCCGGGCGACCCGCGCGTCGGCATCGCCGGCGGCTCGTACGGCGGGGCGATAGCGCTGATGGTCGCGGCCTACGACAATCGGGTCGACGCGATCGTCCCCCAGATCACCTGGTACGACCTCGCCGACGCGCTCTTCCCCGACGCCTCCGGCAAGGGTCCGCTCAACGGCGTCTTCAAGAAGATGTGGGCGGGCATCTTCTTCAGCTCCGCCGCCGACCGGCTGGCTCCGGACGGCGGCCTCGGCGCGGGCGGCATCGCCGGTCTCACCGGCCAGGGGACCGGGCGGACTCCCGGGACCGAGCAGGTGCGGTGCGGGCGGTTCCTGCCGCAGATCTGCGAGATGTACCAGAAGGTGGCCGAGACCGGCCGGGCCGGCCAGGAGGCGGTCGATCTCCTCCGGCGGTCGAGCCCGATCTCGGTGCCCGGCCGGATCAAGGTGCCCACGCTGCTGATCCAGGGCCAGCGCGACTCACTGTTCCCGCTCTCGCACGCCGACGCCAACGCCCGCGCGATCGCCGCCACCGGCGCGCCGGTCGAGGTGGCCTGGTTCAACGGCGGCCACGACGGCGGTGACGGCGAGGCCGACTGGCTGTCCGACCGTACGACCGGCTGGTTCGACCGCTACCTCAAGGGGTCGGGCTCATCCACCGGCGACGGCGGCCCGGCGGCGTTCACCGTGACCAGGGACGGCGGGCGCGACCCGGGCACGCGCCGCCCGGTGCTCCTGCACGCGACCGCGGGCCGCTACCCGGGCCTGGCGGGCGGGGAGCGCACCACGATCACCCTCGACGGCCCCCAGCAGCCGATCGCCAACCCGGCGGGCGGGTCGCCGTCGTCGATCTCGGCGGTCCCGGGCCTCGGCGGGCTGCTGGGCGGCAACGGCGGCGGCGCGTCGATCGCGCTGGACATGCCCGGTCAGGCGGCCGTCTTCGAGTCGGCCCCGCTGACCAGGCCCACGCAGGTGACGGGCAGCCCGGCAGTCACGATCAGGGTGTACGGCACGGGCGAGGCCACACTGTTCGCCAAGGTCTACGACGTCTCCGGAGGATCCCTCCCGGTGCTCCCGTCGGGCCTGGTCTCACCGCTGCGGATCACCGCCAGCGAGGCGGGCACTCCGGTCACCGTGACTCTTCCGGCCATCGACAGGCGCTTCGACGCCGGGCACCGGATGCGGCTGGTGGTGTCCACCACCGACCTCGGGTACGCGACGCCCGCCGCCCCCGCCGTCTACCGGGTCGCACTGGAGTCCCCCGCGCTGGAGCTGCCCGGGGACGCGGCGCTGCGGACGCCCGCCGCCGGCCCCGCGTGGTGGACGTGGGCCATGCCGCTCGCCGCGATCGTGGTCGCGGCCGTGCTCCTGCTGACCGGCAGGGCCAGGCGCGGCACCCACGCGGGCGACGACGCGGCCCCGGACGCCGAGTCCGCCGAGGTGCCCTTGGTGATCAGCGGGCTGGGCAAGCGCTACCGCAACGGCGAGAAGGCGGTCGACGGCCTGTCGTTCCGTGTCGAGAAGGGCCAGGTGCTCGGTCTGCTCGGGCCGAACGGCGCGGGCAAGACCACCACGATGCGCATGCTCATGGGTCTCATCCACCCCGACGAGGGCGAGATCCGGATCTTCGGCACGCGCGTGCGGCCGGGGGCTCCCGTGCTGTCCCGGCTGGGGTCGTTCGTCGAGGGGCCGGGGTTCCTGCCGCATCTGTCCGGGCGGGCCAACCTGGAGCTGTACTGGCAGGCCACGGGACGACCGCCGCAGGACGCCCACATGGAGGAGGCCCTGGAGATAGCCGGGCTCGGCGCGGCCCTGGACCGCGCGGTGCGCACCTACTCCCAGGGCATGCGCCAGCGCCTGGCCATCGCGCAGGCCATGCTCGGCCTCCCCGACCTGCTCGTGCTCGACGAGCCGACGAACGGCCTCGACCCGCCGCAGATCGCCGAGATGCGCCGGGTGCTCAGGGCGTACGCCGAGCGCGGGCGCACGGTCATCGTCTCCAGCCACATGCTCGCCGAGGTCGAGCAGGCCTGCACCCACGTCGTCGTCATGCACCGGGGACGGCTGGTGTCGGCCGGGCCGGTGAAGGACCTGCTCGGCACCGCGACGGCCGTCAACGGCGGCGGGCCCCGTCTGGAGGACGTGTTCCTCGACCTGATCGGAGAGAGCCGTTGAGCCCCGCGAAGCGACCGGCCCCGGAGCTGACCGGGCACGTTCCCCCGAGCGGCCGGGCGCCCGGATACGCGCCGGGGCGCACACTGCCGCTGCGGGTGGAATTCATGCGGCAGTTGCGGCGGCGCCGGACCCTGGCGATGTTCGGCGTGCTGCTCGCCCTGCCGTGGGTGCTCGTGGTGGCGTTCCAGTTCGGCCCGGCCGGGCGCGGCCAGGGCAGCCTGCGGCTGTCGGATCTGGCCACGGCGGGCGGGCTGAACTTCGCGGCCTTCGCCCTGTCGGTCTCGGCCAGCTTCCTGCTGGTCGTCGCCGTGGCGCTGTTCTGCGGCGACACGGTGGCGAGCGAGGCGA
Organism: Microbispora sp. NPDC088329; assembly: GCF_040685655.1. Classification (NCBI taxonomy): domain Bacteria; kingdom Bacillati; phylum Actinomycetota; class Actinomycetes; order Streptosporangiales; family Streptosporangiaceae; genus Microbispora; species Microbispora sp. NPDC088329. The sequence continues at coordinate 115,079 of NZ_JBFBIP010000026.1, read as the reverse complement.
GCTGGTCGTCGCTGCGCTACCTGCTGGCGGCACCGGTTCCCCGCGACCGGCTGCTGCGTCAGAAGCTGGTGGTGGCGCTGACGTACTCGGCCGCCGCGGTGACCGTGCTCCCGCTGATGGCCCTGCTCGCCGGCACGCTGGCCTTCGGGTGGAACGACATCACCGTGCCGGGCACGGGCGAGGTCATCCCCGCCGCGGACGTGCTGCCCAAGTTCGCCGTCGTCATCGGCTATGCCCTGGTCAGCCAGCTGGTGGTCGCCGCGGTCGCCTTCCTGTTGTCGGTCGGCACCGACTCCCCGCTCGGCGCCGTCGGCGGCGCGGTCGGTCTGGTGATCGTCAGCAGCATCCTGCAGGCGGTCGAGGCGCTGGGCTCGCTGCGCGAGTTCCTGCCCACGTTCTGGAACACCGCCTGGCTCGACGCGCTCGCGCCGGAGCCCGACTACAGCGGCATGGTGAAGGGCGTGGCGGTCTCCGTCACCTACTCGGTGATCCTCATCGCCCTGGCCTTCCGCCGCTTCCGGCGCCGGGACGTCGTGTCCTGACGCCCGCCGTTCCGGTTAGCCGATACTCCGGGTATCGGGTGGCATGGTGGCGAGACGGAGGCTGGCGGCGTAGACGGGGCGACGGTGGCGGAGCCACAGTTGGTCATGCCGGTGCACGCCGGAAAGACGTCGTGGCCTTCCTGGCCCGCGCACCGATCGGGACCGGCCGCTCGACCGGGAGCGGCGGTTCGCGTCCGACGCGGCGCACGAACTCCTCACGCCGCGCTCCGGACCTGATGATCAACGCGGTCGACCACGAGATCCGCCGCCTGATCCGCAACCTCCTGGACAACGCGCAGCGCCACGCGAGGGGCCTGGTGCTCGTGGAGGCGCGCCGCGACGGCGAGTTCGCCGAACTGAGCGTCGACGACGGCGACGGCGTGGAGCTCTCCGACCGCGAGTGGGTCTTCGGATGGTTCACCAGGGCGGACGGGGCCCGCAGCCGGAGCCTGGGAGGCACCGGCCTCGGCCTCGCGATCGTGCACGACATCGCCGAGTCGCACAACGGCACCGTCGGGGTCACCGACTCGGCGACGGGCGGGGCCCGTTTCGTGCTCCGCCTCCCTCTCGCCGTACAGGCGCTGATCGCCTGATAGATCGGCACGCCGACCGCATCTCGCCGTGTCCGCCGCTCGGTCAGGCCGCCTCGGCCCGGGCCGGCACGGGAATGTGCGGCGGATCGGCCACGCTCATCACCAGCCGGGCCAGGTCGAAGCCGCTCTCCACGCCGAGGTCGATGTCGACCAGCACCACGTCGGGCTGCGCCTCCTCCAGCCGGCGCAGCGCCTCCACGCTCCCGGAGGCCGTGCCGACGACCGCGAGCCCGTCCGCCTCCAACAGCAGCCGCGCCGCTTTCCGGAACCCGCCGGGTGAGATTGCTGCTGCCCGCGCAGACGGCAGGCGCCCCGACCGGGATCCTGGAAGAGAAAGGGGGGCCGTCGAGCCCCTCTGAGGAGGGAGAGGAAACGAGATGCCCGGCAGTCTCCGCCACGGTCCCCAGAGTGGACGCGCCGACGGCCGAGACCTGGCTCCGGTCACCGATGCCGTCTCCGGCGCCACCGCGAGCGCCCGGGTCGCCGCGTGCCGGGAACCGTGACCATGCGCAGGCTCGGCGAGGACCTGCGGCTGATCCTGGAGAAGGTCGTCCCCGCAGGACCGGTGATCCTGGTCGGGCACTCGATGGGCGGAATGGCGATCATGGCGCTCGCCCGGACCCATCCGGAGCTGTTCGGCCGCCGGATCGCCGGGGTGGCCCTGCTGTCGACCGCGGCGGGCGGCCTCACCGGGCTCACCTTCGGGCTGCCGGCGTATGGCGCGCACCTTCTGCGGCCCTTCGTCCCGGTGGCGCTCCGGCTGCTCTGCGGCCTCGGGGGCGGCCTCGGGGGCGGCCTGGGAGGCGGGCGGCCGTGGGGTGGCCTGTGGGGTGGCCTGTGCGGCGGCGTCTGCGGTCTCCACGGGGGCGCGCCCGCCCACCAGAGGTGACACCTCATGTGCCCGCACAACCCGCCGTGCCCGTCGGCGTACGCCCGCGATCACGACGCGGCCCGGCTGGTCGCCTTCCACCCCGAGCAGGGGTGGGGACTGCTGTGCAACGGCGTCGTGGTGTTCGAGGACACCGGCGAGCTGCTGCCCGACGGCAGGAGCGTCCCCACGCACCGGGCCTGCTGCGCGCAGGCGGCGTGAGTGACGGACTATTGGTCCCAGTGAGGGGGGCGTTCCTCCAGCAGTCGGGAGACGTCGGAGTCGGAGCGCCATTCGCCCCACCCGAGGTCGGTGTCGTCGCTCGTCTGGTCAGGCAGCACCGGCAGCCCCTCGTCGAAGAGGTCCACCGGACGCATGTCATCCGGATGCTGCACACTCACGCGCACAATGCTACTGGCTCCGCCCATAGCCGTGATCCGGCGAGCCGGCGCCTCCCACCGGCCAAACGTCACGCCGGTACCACCGGACAGCCAACCGCACGCAAAGGTACGATGCGGGAGCAGGGAGCACGCCGGACGAACCCCCCGTGAGGCGGCATGGCAACGCCATCAGGATGGCGGCAAGAGGGCAACCTGCCCGTGGAGCTCACCAGCTTCGTCGGGCGGACGCGGCTGCTCGCGTCGCTGAGACAGAAGCTGCAGGAGCACCGGCTGATCACCGTGACGGGCATCGGCGGGGTCGGCAAGTCGCGCACGGCGCTGCGTCTCGCGCATCAGGTGCGGCGGCAGTTCAGGGACGGCGTCTGGTATGTCGACCTGGCCCGGCTGCAGGACCCCGCGATGGTCTACCACACCATCACCGCCGCGCTCGGCATCGCCGACCAGTCGCCGCGCGAGGGGTCCGACACCCTCGCCGAGTGGCTGGCCGACCGGGAGCTCCTGCTCATCCTGGACACCTGTGAGCACCTGGTCGACGCGTGCGCCCACCTCACGCAGGATCTGCTCAGCACGGCGCCGCACCTGCGCATCCTCGCGACGAGCCGGCGTTCCCTCAACGCCCCGGGCGAGTACACGGCCGCCGTGCCGCCGCTGTCGGTGCCCGGCGACAGTCCCTCGGAGAACCCGTTCACCAACGAGGCCGTCGAGCTGTTCGGCGCGCGGGCCTCCTCCGTCGTGCCCGACTTCGTGGTCGACGAGGACAACATCACGGCCGTCGCCGAGCTGTGCCGCCGCCTCGACGGGATCCCGCTGGCCATCGAACTGGCCGCCGTACGGCTGCGCACACTGTCGGTCGAGCAGATCCTCGCGCTGCTCGCCGACCGGTTCAGCCTGCTCGCCGGGGCCAGCCGTACGGCGCTGCCACGGCACCAGACGCTGCGCGCGGCGATCGGGTGGAGCCACGAGCTGTGCGAACCGGCCGAGCGGCTGCTGTGGGCACGGCTGTCGGTGTTCGCCGGCGACTTCGAGCTGGACGCCGCCCGGAACGTCTGCGCCGGTGAGGTCCTGCCCGCCGAGCGGATCCTCGACGTGATCGGCGGCCTGGTCGACAAGTCGGTCCTGCTCAGCTTCACCACTCCGGCCGGCCAGCGGTATCGGCTGATCGACACGCTGCGGCAGTACGGCGGCGAGTGGCTCGACAAGCTCGGCGAGACGCAGAACCTGCGGCGCCGCCACCGCGACTACTACCTCCAGCTCGCCGAGCGCAGCGAGCACTCGTGGTCGGGACCGCGGCAGGTCCACTGGTACACCCGGTTGCGCCAGGAGCACGACAACATCCGCGTCGCCCTCGACTACTGCCTGTCGACACCGGGCGAGGAGCGCGTCGGCCTGGAACTGCTGTCGGCCCTGTGGTTCCTGTGGGTCGCCTGCGGATTCGCCCGCGAGGGCGTGGTCTACCTGGAGCGGGCACTCAAGGCCAGCCCCTCGCCGAGCAAGGAACGCTGCAAGGCCCTGTGGGTGCTGGCCTACATCCGCAGCGCCCAGGGCGACATGGCGGGCGCGCTGGCCGCGGCCGAGCAGTGCAGCACCGACGCGGTGCGGGTGGGCGACTCGGGCGCGGTGCTGCTCGCGACCAAGATGCAGGGCACCGCGGCCATGCTGCAGGGCGACGCGAAGAAGGCCACCGCGCTGCTCGGCGTCGCGATCGAGTTCCACCGCGGCGGCCGGGAGCTGAACCCGGGCCTGCTGCCCGCGATCGTCGAGCTGTCCATGGTGCTGCTCTCGCAGAGCGACTTCGAGGAGGCGGAGACCCTGCTCGTGGACTGCCTGCAGGTCTGCCAGGAACGCGGCGAGCTGTGGCTGCGCTCCTACGCCTGGTACGCGACCTCCCTGGTGCACCGGGCCATAGGCCGGCGCGACGAGGCGCTGGTGGCGTGCAAGGAGGCGTTGCGGATCAAGCGGCACTTCCACGACGTGCTCGGCATCGTGCTGTGCGTCGACAACCTCGCGACGCTGAGCCTCGAGGCCGGTGAGCCGGAACGGACGGCGACCCTCCTCGGGGCGGCCCAGGCCAACTGGCGGACGTTCGGGCTGCCCCAGTTCGGGTCGCCGTTCTTCACGACCGAGCACGAGCAGTGCGTCAAGGAGTGCAAGAAGCTGGTCGGCGACGCCGCCTACGACGAGGCGTACGCCGTCGGGGCCCGGTTCAGCCTGGGTGACCTCGTCGAGTACGCGCTGGACGATCTCGACGACTTCTCCCCGGACTGACCGGGCGCAGTCACTGCCAGGCGCCGACGTACCGGGAGCTGGTCAGCGAGTAGTCCACGCTGCCGCTGATCCAGTACTTCAGGCCGTCCACGTACGCGTCGACGGCGGGCGAGCCGAGCGCCTCGGTGGCCGGGGTGAGCGCCGCCATCGCGGCGACCGCCTCGTCGCGCATCGCGCCGATGCGGTCCATCGCCTCCTGGACCGTGCAGCCGGTGTGCCCGACCAGCACGCTGACGAGGTTGTTGCGGATGTTCGCCTCCCCCCGCTCCTTTGCGTACGAGATGAGATCGTTGTCCCAGACGACCACGTCGTTGGCGTGCTCGGTCATCTCGTGCACGACCGGGTGGCGCCACTCGTCCACGGTGAGGGGAATCTCGGCGGCCACGTCGATCAGCGCGAAGACGGTGAGCATCGCGCCGGTCCTGCGGCGCATGAAGATGTAGTCGTCGATCGTCGGAACGACGTCGTCCTCGCGGTTGGCGGCCTCCCACACCTGCGCGAACAGGTAGTCCTTGGTCGTCGCGCACCAGCGGTCGATCTGGTCGGCGGTGGCGTGGGCGGCGATCCTCGTCCTGATGTCGAGCAGCGCACGGGCGAAGACGTTGTCGACCGGTTCGGCGTTCTCCTCGACGACGCCGTAGAGCTGGGGCAGGGCCCGGGCGATCTCGGCCGCCCGCCGGTCCGACTCGCAGTAGGCGTCGTCGAACGCGAACAGCCACACGCACCAGTCCGTGACGAGCTGGCACAGCTCCCGGGAGGCGTACGGGTAGGTCCGGGCGCCGAGCCATCCGTAGCGAGCGAGCCGGTAACGGTCGAGCTGGTCCTCGCCGGCGATCATGCCGGACGCGGCCAGCCAGGCCAGCGTGTCCCGGTTCACCACCTCGACGTGCGGGTTCACCGCGCTCGGGAAGGGGCAGGTGAGCGAGGGAAGGCGGAGGGGGCGCCCACTGAGGGAATCCGCTTTCGCAGTAGCCATCCGCCCAGCATGGTCCCACCGGGTGAACGATGCCAGATCTCCCCAATTACGGACACACCAGTCAGTCGGATCGGCTCAGCCGGATCAGCCCTCCAGGAGGCTGACGATCTCCGGGTCCGCGAACAGGCGGGCGGTGTCGACCGCCGACGGCGTCCCGGCGTAGCGATCGGCTCCCAGCTCCAGCAACGCCCGCACGACCTCGGGCTCCTTCTTGAAGACCGCGCCGGCGAGCGGCGTCTGCCCGCGGTCGTTCGCGAGGTCCGGGTCCGCGCCCCGCTCGCCCAGGGCGCGTACGGTGTCGGCGTGCCCGTGGTAGGCCGCCAGCATGAGCAGGGTGTCGCCCTTCTGGTTGTGCAGGTTCACGGGCACGCCCGCGTCGACGTAGGCGCACAGCGCCTCGGTCCGCCCCGACCTCGCGAGGTCGAAGAGCCTGGTGGCGAACTCCTCCAGCTCCGGGTCCGGCTCCATGTTCTCCATTGTCCAACGGTAGGGTCGCCGCTACCTCCCGGGATTCAAACGCGGAATCGACCGGGGGTCCCGTAGGTTCAGTAGGTAAAGACTTCGTGAGAAAGGCTGGGACACGTGTCCGACCCCACGGATCTCTATCGGCTCGACGGGGACCTGCCCGAGCTGACCGATCCGGTGCTGCTCTACCACTTCGAGGGGTTCGTCGACGCCGGTGCCACCGGGCGGCTGGCCCTGGGGCACCTCCTCGCCGAACTGGAGCACCGGGTCATCGCGCACTTCGACGTGGACCGGCTGCTCGATTACCGGTCGCGCCGCCCGGTGATGACCTTCGACGCCGATCACTGGAGCGATTACGACACTCCTGAGCTGGCCGTCTACCTGGCCAAGGACGTCACCGGCACGCCGTTTCTCATCATGAGCGGCCCGGAGCCCGACCGGGAGTGGGAGCTGTTCACCGAGGCCGTCGGCATGCTGGTGACCCGGCTCAACATCGGCAAGCTCGTGACCGTGCACGGGATCCCGATGGGCGTCCCGCACACCCGGCCGCTCGGCCTGACGGCGCACGCCAGCCGGCCCGACCTCGTCCACGGGCAGACCAGTCCCTTCGGCAAGGTCCGCGTGCCAGGGAGCCTCGCCGCGCTCGTCGAGTTCCGGCTCGGCGCGAAGGGCCACGACGCGCTCGGCTACGCGATCCACGTGCCCCACTATCTCGCCCAGGCCGAGTATCCGCAGGCCGCGGTGACGGCGCTGGAGGCCGTCACCCGCGGCACCGGGCTGGTGTTCCCCACGGACGCTCTCCGGGACGCGGCCGACAAGACCAACACCGAGATCGAGGAGCAGATCGCGGCCTCCGACGAGCTGGCCGGCGCGATCCGCGGCCTGGAGCAGCAGTACGACGCGTTCCAGTCGGGCGCCGAACGGGAGAGCCTGCTGGCCGAGGATGCGCAGATGCCCACGGGTGACGAGCTCGCCGCCCAGTTCGAGGCGTTCCTCGCCGAACAGGACGAGCGCGACACCTGAGCCGAAGGACATCCCGCCCCTCATGCCGCCCTCAGATCTCCCCGGGATCCGCGTAGGATTGGCCGGTTTCGGCCCGGCCGGATCCTTCTTCCACGCGCCGTTGATCGCCGCCACGCCGGGACTGCGCCTCGCCGCCGTCGTCACCCGCGACCCCGCCAGGGCCGGCCGCGTACGCGCCGAGCATCCCGACGCGGACGTCGTGGCGTCGGCGGACGCCCTGTGGGACCGCTGCGACCTCGTGGTGATCGCGACGCCGAACCGCACCCACGTGCCCCTCGCGGCCGAGGCGCTCGCCGCCGGTCTCCCCGTGGTCGTCGACAAGCCGCTGGCCGGCACCGCGCAGGAGGCCCGCGACCTCGTACGGCTGGCGCGTGACCGCGGGCTGATGCTGACGGTCTTCCAGAACAGGCGCTGGGACGGCGACTTCCTGACCCTGCGCCGCCTGCTGCCCGAGCTGGGCGAGGTCCACCGGTTCGAGTCGCGGTTCGAACGGTGGCGGCCGGTGCCCAAGGGCGGCTGGCGCGAGTCGGGCGGCCCGGAGGAGATCGGCGGCACCCTCTACGACCTCGGCAGCCACCTGGTGGACCAGGCCCTGCGGTTGTTCGGCCCGGTCTCTCGGGTGTACGCGGAGACCGACGTCAGGCGGGCCGGGGTGCGCAACGACGACGACGCGTTCGTCGCGCTGACCCACCGGAACGGCACCCGCTCGCACCTGTGGATGAGCGCGATGGCCGCGAACCTCGGCCCGAGGTTCCGGGTGCTGGGCTCCCGCGCCTCGTACGTCAAGTGGGGGCTGGACCCGCAGGAGGAACGCCTGCGGGCGGGCGAGCGGCCGGGCACCGCCGGGTGGGGCGTGGAGTCCCCCGAGCGCTGGGGCACGCTCGGCGCCGAGGGCGACGCCCGCCCGGTTCGCACGGAGCCCGGGGCGTACCAGCGGTTCTACGAGGGCGTGGTGGCCTGCCTGCGGGACGGCGCGGCGCCTCCGGTCGAGCCGGGCGACGCCGCCGAGACCATCGCCGTCCTGGAGGCCGCCGCTCTCTCGGCCGCCCGCGGCCAGGTGGTCACCCTTTCCGAGCGGCAGGAATAGCCTCAGCCCGTGTCGCTCCGGGAGCCCGTTACGGAGGCGCCCTGGGCGGCGGCGAGTCGGCGCGCGACCTCGATCACGGTCTCGCGGCGGCGGTCCAGGGCGGCCTGGTCGGTCTCCTCGTCCAGAGCGAGGCGGCACATCCGGGGCACCGCGAAGTTCCAGGCGATCAGGCCCATGACGGTGAACAGCAGGTCCTGGGCGGCGCGGACCCGTACGTCCTCGGGAACGTGGTGCGCCACGCCTCCGTCCACGAGCTGGTGGGCCTTCTCGCGGAACGCGTCACGGCGCTTCGGCTCGCCCTCATCGGGTGCGTCACCCGCCTCCAGCGCCTCCCACAGCAGCAGCCTGATCAGCTCCGGGTGCTCCCGGTACCAGTCGAAGATCTGCCCGACCGACTCGGCCACCGCGTCGGGATCGATGGAGATGGCGACGGGGACCTCCTCCAGCTTCGCCCGCAAGACGGCGGCGAACAGCTTCTCCTTGTTGCCGTAATACAGGTAGATGGCCTGCTTGTTGGCCCTGGCGGCCGTGGCGATGCGATCCACCCTGGCCCCGGCGAGACCGTGCTCGGCGAACTCGGCGGCGGCGGCATCGAAGATCCTCCGTCTGGTGTCCTCCGCGTCATAGGCCATGGACGAATTAAACCATCCGGTTGACTCCTCTCCGGTCCGGTGACATGATCGAGCCGAATTAAAACAACCAGATGGTTTATTTCATCGAGAGGCTCTCATGAGCACCACGGTTCCCATCCCCGTTCGTTCGCCGCTGCCGACCGCTCTCTCGGGCACGACCGCCGTCGTCATCGGCGGAAGCTCGGGCATCGGGCTGGCGGCGGGCGTCCTGCTGCGTTCGGTCGGCGCCCGCGTCGTGCTGGTCGGCCGCGATCCCGACCGGCTGAAGGCCGCCGTCTCCCGGGTCCGAGGCGCAGGCCCGGCCGAGGATCCCGACGACGCCGTGGTCGGCGTTCCCGGCGACGGCGGAGACGAGCAGACCCTCGCCGAGGCCTTCGACCGGGCGGGTCACGTCGACCATGTGTACGTCACCGCCGGCGGCGTCAGCGGCGCCGGCCCCCTGACCGGGCTGTCGGCCGACGACATCCGCACGACCCTCGGTTCCGGCCCCCTTCAGACGGTCTTCGCCGTCGCCCGCGCGGCGGCGACGCGGCTTCCCGCGGGAGGCTCGCTCACGTTGAGCTCGGGCATCCTCGTGGTCCGCCCCTACCCCGGGATGACCGTCCCGCTGTCGCTCGCCGGCGCCGTGGAGACCCGCACCAGGGCCCTCGCCGTGGAACTCGCCCCCGCACGGGTGCGCGTGAACACCGTGCGCTACGGCCGGATCGACACCCCGCTCCTGCGCTCACTGCCGGGGCTGGACTCCGACGACGCGGTCACCGCCGCCGGGATGTCCGCTCCCCTCGGCCGCTTCGGCACCGCCGAGGAGGCCGCCGCCACAGCTGTCTTCCTCATGGCCAACAACTACGTCACCGGCCAGGTCATCACCGTCGACGGCGGCGAAACCCTCACCTGACCCGCTTCCGGCGGCGGCCCGCGGTCAGTCGCGCAGGCGGCCGCGCAGGGCCTCGGTGTCCGCGTCGGTCCACCCGTGGGTGCGCAGCCAGCCGAGGGGGCCGCCGAACCGGACGTCCAGCGTCGTCAGGAACTGGCCCATGTATTCGGGCCGCGGCAGGTGACTGTCGGCCGGCTTGGAGTCGAGATCCTCGCGGTAGGTGCGGCTGGCGCGCAACCGGGCGAGGATGCCCTCCAGCCGTTGGCCGGTGGCGACGTAGTCCTCGATGATCGCCTCCCGGGTGGCGCCCGCGACGGCGAGCGCCAGCGCGCTGACGACCCCGGTGCGGTCCTTGCCCGCCGCGCAGTGGACCACGGCCATGCCGTCGTCACGGGCGAGCACCCGCAGCGCGGCCACCACGGAGTCGGGCCGGTCGCGCAGGTAGCCGTAGTAGTAGCCGGTAACGCGGAGTTCGGCCAGGTCCGCCTCGTCCCGCTCACCCTGCCACGGCAGCGCCCTGTCGTCGATGGTGTCGGCCTCGACGTCGGTGAGACGCCCGCCCTCCGCGAACAGGCTGTGGTGGTGGATGCCGACCTCCGGCAGGAGGGTCAGGGGCCCGGGCCCCTCCAGGCGTACCTCGGTCTCCGACCGCAGGTCGACCACGTGCCGCAGCTTGAGGTCGCCCACCAGTAGTGCCACGTCCCCCTCGGTCAGGCCCTGCAGATTATCGGCCCGCAGGATCCGCCCGGACGCGGTGGTCCCGCCGTCCGCGGTGGGCAGACCGCCGAGGTCCCGTACGTTCGCCGCGCCTTCCAGAACGATCCAACGCTCGTGTGCATTCATCACATCGAGCCTATCCGCCCCGGCAGCCACGCAACTGTGACGCCTGACGGTCAAGTTCTTCCCCGGTGTTCGCCAAACAGCCGTAATGTATGGCGTCGCGGGCGCTTCTCGATCACCGGTTCCGGCGCAGCGATCGGGAGCGCCGTCGCCACGGACCCCGCCCCAGGCAGCACACCCAATGGAGGACCCGGATGGCACGGCCGGCTCACCGGTTGACCATGGCCGCTCTCGCCCTCGCCGTCGGCGGCGCGACCGCCGCGCTCCCCACGACGCCGGTCCACGCGGAGTCCCTCACGGCCGCGAGCACCGCGACCACCCCCCGGCCTCACCCGTCCTCCGCCGCCCGCGGAGCGGCGGCAGGCGGGGAACGGCCCCGCAACGAGGCGCCCGTACGGCCGCGCCTTGTCGGTTCCTGGACCACCTCGGCCGACCGGATCACGGCGGCCCTCGGCGGGCAGACCGTGCGGATGGTCGTGCGCGCCAGCATCGGCGGCACCGGCATGCGCCTGCGCCTGTCCAACGTCTTCGGGACGGCGCCGGTGACGTTCGCGAGCGTTCACGTGGGCGTCCAGGCGTACGGCGCCGAGATCCTCACCGGAACCAACCGGCCGGTGACGTTCCGCACGCGCACCTCGGTGAAGGTGCCGCCGGGCCAGGCCGTCTGGAGCGACCCGATCCCGGGCCGGATCGCCGGCGGCTCCGCGCTGGTCGTCAGTTTCCACCTGCCCGGCACGGTCAGGGGCGTCACCGGGCACGAACGCGCCTACAGCACCACCTACCTGTCGGACCCGGGGGACCACGCGGCGGAGGAGAGCGGCGAGGGCTTCACCTACACCAGCACGCAGTGGTACTTCCTCGACCGGGTCGCGGTCGAGGCGGGCGCGGCCACGGTCGGCTCGGTGGTCGCGTTCGGCGATTCGATCACCGACGGCGCCGGCCAGGCTGTCGACGCCAACCGCCGCTGGACCGACTACCTGCGGCAGCGCCTCGCCGACCAGTCGCCGTCGCGGCGGATGGGGGTGCTCAACGCCGGCATCGCCGGAAACCGGCTGCTGCACCCCAACGTCGGGCCGAGCGGTCTCAGCCGGTTCTACCGCGACGCGCTGTCCCAGCCGGGGGTGCGCACCGTGGTGGTCTACGAGGGCATCAACGACATCGCCCGGGGCGAGTACACCTCGATCAAGCCGCTCGCCTACGGCTACAAGCGGCTGATCCGCGAGGCGCACGCCCGCAAGGTCAAGGTGCTGGTGGCCACGCTCACGCCGTTCTACGGCTGGGGCACATGGACGCCGGAGCGCGAGGAGATCAGGCAGCGGCTGAACACCTGGATCCGCACGAGCCGGGCGTTCGACGGCGTCCTCGACTTCGACCGGGCCGTGCGCGACCCCGAGTTCCCCGAGCAGCTCGCCCTCCCGTACGACTCCGGCGATCACCTGCACCTGAGCGACGCCGGGCGGCGCGCGCTCGCCGAGGCCGTGAACCCGCGCATGCTCTGATTCCCGATCGGCGGCGGATCGCTACTGTTTGGCCATGGTCGCCCCCCTTGAGCCAGACGACCCGCGCACGCTCGGCGGGTTCCGTATCAGCGGACGGCTCGGCGAGGGCGGCCAGGGCGGCGTCGGGTCCTGGTGACACGGACGGGGCCGATCCCACGACCGCCGCCGAACGGGCGGGCATCCCGCACGCGTTCGCGGGCGAGTGGCGGGGCCACATCGCGCCCACCGCCGGCCTCCTCGCGAGCGAGTACGACATCGAGATCGAGCTGAGGCGCGGTGCGAAGTCCGGCAAGTGGAAGGAGCCGGCGAACTCCTGTGTGGGCACGCTGCGGCTGACCGGAGCGTCCGACTCCGCGCTGATCCTCCGGCTGGAGGACGTTGCGGGGTGTGTCCCGGGCGACGTCGTGCTCGTCCGCAAGGGCGACGCCCTCGCCTATCGCCACACCGACGACTTCCGCGTGATGACCTACGAGGGAAGGCTCACCAGGGACTCCTGATCAACGGCGTGAAAGGCGGGGCTCCCACCCGGCGTGATCGGTGTGATCGCCGCGGCGCCGGGTAGTGCGAGCGCGTCCCACGCACAGGAGGAACCCATGGCAATCGACGTCATCAGCCTGATCAAGGAAGATCACCGCGACGTGGAGTCGCTGTTCGAGCGGCTCCAGAAGATGCCGGAGAACCGCCCGGCCCTGCTCGCGGAGCTGGCGGCGAAGTTCATCGCCCACAGCGAGGGCGAGGAGGACGAGGTCTACCCCGTGCTCGCCAAGCGGCAGCCGGAGGAGAAGGAGGAGGTCCACCACGGCACGGAGGAGCACCACGAGGCCGAGGAGATGATCTCTCAGCTCCTGGAGACCGACCCCGAGAGCCCCGCGTTCGAGACGCTCCTTCAGGAGCTGATCGGGGCGGTGACGCACCACGTCGAGGAGGAGGAGAACGACATCCTCCCGGTCCTGGAGAAGGCCGTCCCCTTCGAGGAGCGGGTCCAGCTCGGCAAGGCCTTCAGCAAGCGGAAAGCGGAGGTGCTGGCCGCCCCGATCAAGCCGCGCTCGCGGACCAAGGACGAGCTGTTGCACCAGGCCAAGCAGCTGGGCGTCGAGGGCGCGTCGGGGTTGAGCAAGGACGAGCTCGTCACCGCCGTCAAGCGGAAGAAGCAGGAACGGGGCTGAGCGGACGTCGCGGCGTCGCCCGTACGCCCGGCGGACGGCCGGTCGGCGCACCGTCCTCGCCCGGCCGCGGGCGGCACCGCGAGCGGATTGTCAGAGGCAGGAGTACAGCGCCGCGACCATGGGCCTCCACCTCGGGTCGGGGCCGGCCGCGCTGACGATGAGGCGGCTCGGGGTGTAGGCCAGGGCGACGCCGGCGTCCGGGTCGGCGAAGGCGAGCGCCCCGCCCGAGCCGCTGTGCCCGAAGGCCCGCGGGTTCGGCGCGTACGGCCGGATCTCGCAGGGCAGCATGTAGCCGAGCGCGAACCTGGTCTGGGCCAGCAGGACCTCGTCGTGTCCCTCGCTCCTGGGTGCGACGGTCCGGTCGAGCGCCTCCTGGTGGAGGATCGCTCCCGACACGAGCCGGCCGTACAGCGTGGCGAGGGCCCTGGCGGTGGCGTGCCCGTTGGACGCGGGGATCTCGGCGGCCCGCCAGCGCGCGGTGTTGGCCAGACCCGCAGTGAGCTGCTCGGCGGGGTTGCAGAAGGCCTTCATCGTGATCGACCCGGGGTCGGCCATGGCGCTCATGAGCGTGGACGACGGGACGTCCGTCCCGGCCTCCGGCGGCGCGAGGTGGGCCGCGCGGGCCGCCTCCGACGCGGGCAGGCCGATCCACAGGCCGGCGATGCCCAGCTCGTCGCGGACCAGGTCGCGCACCGGCCGCCCGCCCACCCGGCGCAACACCTCGCCGACGAGCCAGCCGAAGGTCACCGCGTGGTACCCGTGCCGCTCCCCCGGCGTCCACCACGGGCTCTCGGCCGCCAGCGCCGCGGTCATCGCGTCCCAGTCGAACAGGGAGCCCGGCGGCAGATCCCGGCGTACGGCGGGCAGCCCGGACCGGTGCGCGAGCAGGTCGGCGACGGTGGTCGCGGTGGTGAAGCCGGGCCAGTAGCGGGCCACCGGCGCGTCCAGGTCGAGCAGCCCGCGCTGGACGTAGAGGTGCGCGAGAGTCGCCAGCACCCCCTTGGACGCCGAGAAGACGTTGACGACCGTGTCCCGTTCCCAGGGCCGTACGCCGTCCGCGTCGGCCGTGCCCTGCCAGAGGTCCACGACCATGCGCCCGCCCGCGTACACGGCGAGGGCCGCGCCGCCGCGTCCGCCGCCGGTCTCCCTGAACGCGTCGGCGACGGGCGTGAAGGCCGGATCACACCACACGAGAACCCTCCACAGTTATTCAACTCAAGTTGCGAAACCAAGGTTGAGTATTTGAGCATTCCGGGGTGGTGTCAAGCGACCTGACCCTGCTGTTCACGGCCCTCGCCGCGGCCTGCGACGCCGAGGTGCGCGCCCGGATGGCCGCCGCCGGGCACGACCAGGTGCGCACCGTGCACGGATACGTGTTCCAGCACCTGCTCGCCGGCCCCGTCCGGGTCTCCGACCTGGCCGGGCTGCTCGGCATGACCCCCCAGGGGGCCTCGAAGGTGGCGGCCGAGATGGAGCGCATCGGTTACGTGGCACGCCGGACCGACCCCGGCGACCAGCGGGCACGGATGATCGAGCTCACGCCGTACGGCAGGGCCGCGATCGAGGCGGGCCGCGCCGCGCGTGAGGCCGTGACCGCGCGGATGCTCGGCATCCTCGACCGGCCGGAGGAGTTCCTGACGTCGCTCAACCGCCTCGGGGAGGAGACCGGCGCGCTACGCGAACTCCTCGCCCGCCGCCTGCGACCACAGTGAACGACCTTGGTTCCGAACGACCGGCGTGGATCGCTTCAGTCGAGATTGTCGCGCTGCCTGACGAGATTGGCACTATCAATGGCTCGGTACCCCCCGCCATGGAATCCGCGCGCCCCCCGCCTTCGACCTGGCATCGTCGAATCATGGTCGTCGTGCGGACTTTCCGGACCCCACTGTCCCTGATCTCCGGCGCCATCGTGTTGGCGCTTGCCGGGTGGTGGCAGTACCAGGCGGCCATCCCCTCGTTCCCCGTCGTCGCCGAGCCTGGAACGGTGGGAGTGATCATCTTCGGACCGGCCCACGACGTCGAGATCACGCTGCGCGTGTCCGACGGATCAAGCCTGGCAGTCGAGGTCCTGGCTACGTTCGACCCGGACGAACCGGCCCGGCCCGCCATCCCGGCGTCGCGGTGCGTTCCGATGCGGGTCTACCACTCCGTCGACCGCCCGTCGCCGCCGCGAGAAACCGAGCTCTGCCCCCCGGCTTCATCAGCCGGGAGATACCGGGCCGGGGGAGGGGCCAGTTTCACGGTGGCCGATCCGATGGTAGCCCGGAGCGGGTCCAGCACCGTCGTGCGAATGCCCCGGGTGAGCCCGACCTGGTTCGGGACGGACTGGGACTACGAGGTCGTGTACGAGGGCTCCTTCGACCGGACCGACCAGGACGCTGAAGACCAGCTCAAACCCGAGGCGGTCTCTCCCGACTACGGGGGCCCCGGCCTGCGATGGGTACGCGAGCATCTGCGCGCCAACACGCCGGGCCCCGAGCCCGGTCCCTACGGCACCTTCACCGACGTCCCGGCCGAGAAGGCGGCGAGCCGCTCGCTGTTCTGGGCCGGCCTGCTCGGTGGGGCCGCGCTGTCGGTGCTGGCGTGGGCGGGTGACCTGGCCCTGGCACGACGGTCCGAACGGCGGCGCGAGCAGGAGCGGCGGGCCGAGGAGGAAGCCCACCGGCGCGAGATCGCCGACCTGGCCGCGCAGCGGGTGCTGGCGGCTCTGGCCGAACGGGAGAACGAACGGCCCGGCGGGTTGCTCCGCCGGGTCGCCCGATGGGCCGGTCAGGGAACGCGGAGATAGGCCAGGGCGAACGAGCTGTCACCGGGGGTTCCCGCGGCGGTGTGGCACCAGACGTCGACCGTCACCCGGGGTGCGGCGGCGTAGGAGTTGACGTTGCCGAGATGGCAGTACCCGCCGCCCGTGCCGGTGGAGGTCACCTGGATACTGTCCCCGACCTTCCCTAGGTTCTCCCAGGTCAGCCGGTAGTTGCCGGTGCCGAGCCGGGTGAGGGCGGGGGTCTCGCCAGTGCTGCTGTAGGAACGGGCGGGGTCCACGTCGCCGGTCACGGTGACATACGCGGCCGGTGTGGTGACGTCCCGGTGGAGTCCCGCGTCTTGGGTGTACGACAGCAGCCAGGGCGAGTCGGCGGGAGCGCCGCCGCTGATCGCATGACAGACGACGGTGATCTCCAGGCGATCGTCCCCAGGCTGGGTGGTTGCCGGGTTGCACCGGGCGGGGGTGCCGTTCCCGTAGGGCGTGACCTGGACGTACCCGGTCCCGTCGGCGAACGCCCGGCCGTCGAGGGTTACCTGGTAGCGGCCTACGGACTCGCGGACGACGCGATTGACGCCGCCGCCGGAGTTCACCGTGCCCGTGTTGAGGACGGGGTTCAGCGTGTGGACGCCGCCGGCCGTGTCGTCGTACCGGATCGTGGCATAGGGGGTTGTGCCGGGGCCGAACTCGGCGAAGAAGACCGTGAACCACCAGTCGGCCGGAGCGCCGTTCTCGTTGAAGCAGCGCACCTGGACCAGCTGGTCGGGCCCATCAGGCGCGTATCCGGTGACGCCGCAGGTGCGGCCCCGGTAGGCGGTCCGGTACGGGGTGACGTGCGCGATCCCGCCGGGCGACGCCACCCCGGGCAGGCGCACGTCGTAGGTGCCCGTGCCGGTGTGCACTACCGTGGCGCGCCGGTTGGCGGTGGCCGGGTCGAGGCGCCCGGTGCTCCACTGTCCTGAGGTCGTGAGCGGGGTCACCGTCCCCAGCGGGGCCTCGGCGGGGGTGGCTCGGTCCATGTAGGCGTAACCCCAGCGCGGCGCCGTCACCGGCTTCGGGCTGTCGGCCGCCACGACGGCGTCGAGGAAACGGGCGCGGTGCGCCATGATCTCGTCGGTGGTCATCTCCGGCACGTCGCCGGGAGCGGGGAGGCCGTCGCCGGAACCGGGGGCGATCCGGATCCGCGACCAGTCGTTGGAGCCGAGCAGCACACCGTCGTCGATTTTGTACTTGTGCTCTTGGGGGTAGTCGAAGCCCTGGGGCACCACGGCCCGGTCGGTCAGCGCGGGGCTGCTGTCGCAGACTCCGTCGAGTCCCGCGTAGATCTTCCCGCCCTGCACGCTGTCGTCGTTCGCCCGCCGGCTCTCCAGACTCCCGTCGGCGGCCTCGATGCAGAGCTGGAATTCCCCGTTGACGTCGACCTTCACGACTCCGTCGTCTTCGGGATGCCAGTCGATCGGGTCGGAGGCGTCGCCGACGTGCCGGACGCCCTTGTTGTCCCACCAGGTGGCCATGGCGTGCTGGCCGGTTCCCAGCCCGTTGCGGCCTTCGTCGAGCCGCCAGCGGCGCAGCGGCCAGAGCGTGCTTCTGGAGTAGTCGATCGTGCTGACCTCCTGGAGGGTCTGTTCGAGCGCGTTGCGGCCGATGGCCGGGCCGAGCTGTTCCCTGCGCCGGTCCCATGCGACGTAGTCGGGGATGCCGATGGACGAGTAGGCGTAGTTCATCACCGACAGATAGTTCGGCTTGTAGTTCACGTGGTCGTGACCGCCGTGCGCGAGTCCCAGGGCATGTCCGAGCTCGTGGACGAAGGACGCGCTCTGCACCCGTACCGGCGGATCCTGCATGGTGCCGAGGGTGACCACGAAGCCCCATTTCGTGCAGCAACTCCCGCTCCTGTTGGTGTCGTCCGCCCGGTAGCCCCACAGGTTGTAACGGAACAGGCCCCTGCGGACCGCCGAGAAGTGGGCGTCGGCGAATTCGTAGTAGGGCAGCACCTGGTGGGGCGCCTGGAGCAGCGGCCGCATCCGTTCCGCCTGGTCGACGGGAATGCCCTCGTCGAGGTCGACGAGCAGTTGGACGCCCGCCGTGGGAAGGTGCCCGTAGGGGCAGAAGTCCTGCGGGCCGCGCGGGGCGTTGGCGAACATGGCGATCGCCTCGTCGATCGCGGCGCGGTCGGGCATATCGCTGACGTCGTTGACGGTGTCGTGGAGCCAGTCGATCTCGACCGCGATGGTCTCGCGGCAGGGGTCGGAGCCGTGGTCGGGCAGCCACGTGTCGACGACACCCTGGTCGCGGATGCCGTGCAGCTCAATCCGGTCGCTGAGCCCGTCGCCGTCGCTGTCGTGGTCGAGCGTGGTGTAGAACTGGTCGGCGTTCTTCTGGAAGAGGTGCAGATCCTTGCCCGGGGGCGCGGCGTGGTCGAGCAGGACGCGTCCCGTGTCAAGGTCCCGGATGCGCAGGGACCGCAGGCTCCAGTTGTCGGTGCAGCAGTCGTCGGCGTAGTTGATGTGCTCGATGGTGAAGCCGTTGGCCAGGTCGGCGGCGGTGGCGCAGCCGGCCAGGTGGGCTCGCCAGGTGTACTCGGCATCGGGCTGGTCACTGGTGTTGCCCTGATGGTAGGGGCGGGGTGGGGCGTACGCGGGGCGCTCCTCGAAGAGGAACACGAGGTCGCCGAGCCTGATGATCTCAAGGGAGTCGTTCCGGAGCCCGTACGTGCCGACTCCGATGGTGAACTCCATCCGGCAGAACGTGCGGGCCGGATCGGCCGGAGGGTCGGGCGGGTGCTCGCCGTCGACCGGGATCCGCAGGATCTGACCGGCGTTCTTCTGGAAGTAGTGCACGTACTCCCTGCCGGGTGGGGCGGTGAGTTCGGCCAGAACGGATCCGCTCACCGGGTCCTCGATTCGCACGTATTTCAGATACCAGTTGTCGGTGCAACAGTCGTCGGCGTAGTTGACGTGCTCGATGCTGAAGCCGTCGGCCAGATCGGCAGAGGTGGCGCAGGTGCGCAGATGCCCCGTCCACCGGTGTTCGGTGTGGGCCCGGTCGCCTGTGCCGCCCTGATGGTAGGGCCGGATCGGCGCGTAGAGCGGGCGCTCGGTGAACAGGAACGCCTTCTCACCGAGCCTGATGATCTCCAGGGAGTCGTCCCGGATCCCGTCATCGCCGGTCCCGATGACGAACCTCAGACTGCATAACTCGGCCGCCCACGCGGGTGGGGCCGGGAGTGCCACGAGAACGGCGGCGACCAGCAGCACCATGGCGGCGGCGAGTCGGGACATGGGCAACCTCCGGCGGGTGAGTTCGGCACACCCAGGATCGGATCGGGCCACTCACGCGGGCATCGGGGGAACCACGGATGTTTAGGGCGTCACGCCGCGCAGGATGAGGTCGCGGCGGGACATCCGCAGCTTTGTGTACACCCTGCTCAGGTGAGTCTCCACGGTTCTGACGGTGATCGACAGCCGTTCGGCGATCTCGGCGTTGGTGAGTCCCTGGGCAGCCAGCGCTGCGGTCCGGGTCTCGGCGGGGGTCAGTGACTGTGGGTCGGTCATACGGCGGCGGCGGCCGTCGGCGCGGCGGAGTTCCTCGTGCGCCCGTTCGGCCAGCCACCGTGCCCCGGCTTGGGCGGCCGTGGTCGCTGCATTGGCGAGCATCGGCCTGGCTCGCGCGGGCCGGCCGGTCCGGCGCAGCCAAGCGCCGAAGAGGAGCTGGGTCTCCACCTTCTCGAAGGGCTGGTCGGTGGTGTCGTGCAGGGCGAGGGCCGTCGCGAACTCGGCCTCGGTCTCGGAGGGGTCGTCGGCCAGGAGGGCCCGCCCGGTCGCGGCCGCGATTCGCGGCCAGACGCAGGGGAGCCGGGCCGAGACCGCTTCGAGCCGCGCGACCAGTCGCTCTGCCGACTCGCGCCGCCCGATTCTCGTGTACGCCACGGCGGCGTCCCGCGCGAAGGGGACCAGGCAGGGTTCGAAGATGCCGACCCGCTGGGTCGTCTCGTCGAGCAGGTCGAACTGCGCGCAGGCCGTGGCGAGGTCGCCCTCGTGGAGGGCGCGGCGGCCCCGGACGTACCAGACGACGATCAGGGTGCCGACGTCGCTCAGGTTCGACGCGCTGTGCTCGACCTGGGAGCAGCGCCGCTCGCACTCCTCCAATTCGCCCGACAGCAGCAGGAGCCAGGTCTGGGCGGCGGCCACGTAGCGCTCCGATATCGGGGCCAGATCCTTGACGGCCCGGGCCTGCTCCACGCTCGCGAAAGCCTCGCGGAGCCGGCCGACGCGCACCATGAGTTCGGCGTGGGAGGCGTACAGCATGCTCAGGGTGCCGATCGCCCCGGCGCGCTCGGCGGCGGCGATCACCCGGGTGAACGCCTGCTCGCACTCGTCGAAGCGCTCGGCCCACTTGGCGGCGAAGGCGTGGTTGCTCAGCGCCCCCCAGGTGCCCTGTACGTCGGTCAGCTGGGCCTCCGGGTCGTCCTCGATCTCCCGGGCCGCTCGCACGACCTCGTCGAGTCCGGCCAGGTCGGCGCCGATGTAGGCGATGTAGCCGTGCGCGGAGGCGACCTTCCGGCGCAGGGCTGCGCCGACGCCGGCCGCGTGTTCCCGGGCGTGGTCCCGGGCCCGGGCGGCGAAGGGGAGCGCCCGGCTTCCGTGGATCAGGTGCTGAAAGTTGGCGTGGTCGAGCAGCGCCTCGACGGCGATCGAAGGGGCACGCTCGGCGGCCAGTCCGGCGGCCCGGTCGAGGTCACGTTCGGCCTGCCGATGGTTGCCGGTGAGGAACCCGGCGCGGCCGGCCATCCAGGCGGCCTGCGCGGCGGTCTCCACGTCGGCGGCGGGATGGCGGGAGACGGCACCGAGCAGCGCGACCGCCTCAGCGGCCCGGCCGACCGCCATGAGGGCCTGGCCTGCGGCCAGCCCCAGCCCCGGGTTGGCGTGGTCTCCGGCCAGGCGATGGGCGCCCGCCAGGTAGCGCGCGGCCGTCTCGGTCGCGCCGGCGGCCAGCGCGTCGCGGCCAACCCGTTCCAGCGCGGCGACGGCATGCCGGTCGCCGGCCAGGTTCCCGCGCAGTGCGTGCTCGGCCGCCTCGGCCCGCGACCCCCGCCGCATCAGCAGGGCGAACGCCCGCGCGTGCAGCCGTAAGCGAGTCGAGGTCGGCATCTCCTCGTAGAGGATCTGCTGGAACAGCGGATGGACGAACTCGACCCGCCCGCCGGGAGCCTCCCGCAGGAGGCGCCCCCGCTGGAGACCCGCGACGGTGTCGTCGCCCGCCTCGGTGTCCAGGCCTGCCAGTTCCATCGCCGCCCCTAGATCGAACGACAGCCCCAGGACGCTTCCCGCCCGCGCGCAGCGCATCGCCTCGGGCGCCGCTCCGACAAACCGCCGGACCAGCAGCTCCCGGCCCGCGAGATCGGGCGATCGCGTCTCCAGTGAGCCCAGGTCCACGCCGTCGGCGAGCAGCCGCGCGGCGTGGTCGAGCAGCAGTGGGTTGCCCGCGCACATCGCCCACACTTTGTGAGCCATCCGGGCCGGCAGCTCGCGGCCGGTCCGCCGAGCGAGGAAGGCGGCGGAGGACCGCTCACCCAGGGGTTCGAGCTCGACCGTACGCGCGCACCCGCTCTCCTCCAGGTCCCGCACGAGGTCCAGAGCGGCGGGCGGCCACGCCCGTAGGGCCGCCACGACCGCTACCCGCGAGGCGGCCAGACGGCGGCACAGGAACGCCATCAGCGTGAGCGAGTCGGCGTCGGCCCAGTGGAGATCGTCGACGACCAGCACCACAGGATCGCCCGACCACGACCCCAGGGCCTGCCACATGCGGTGACACCGGCCCGCCATGGTGTCGGCCGGCCGGTCGCCGACGCCGAGGCCCGTCAGGGCCTGAGCCATCACGTCGAAGGGCACCCCCGACGCGATGGGCGAGCCGTGGGCCCGCCCAACGTGGAAGCCGGCACCAGCGATCCCGCCGAGCAGCCAGGTCTTCCCCATCCCCGCGTCCCCGAGGACGAACACCGCCCCGCCACGCCCGGCCCGGGCCTCCGCCAGCCGCTCACGAATGGCCTCAGCCGCAACGTTCCGCTCCCGCACAAATTCACAGTGTCGCAAAAAAGCAGGAAGGATTCCGTTGCATCGGTGGCGGGACAATCCTTACTTCTCAGCCTCGGTCGTGAGTTAGAGCTGCTGCCGACTTCGATGACACGTCCAGCGAGCGGTCACACACGCAGCCGCTGCCACACCCCGGAGGCGTTCCACTCGGCCGGCCGCCGCCGGCACGTCATGCCCGAGCCGTAGAACAAGATGCCTTGCCGAGCAGCGCCAGGCGGTCAGCCGAGGGTGGGGACCAGGCGGACGAGGTCGGCGAGGCCGTCGGCGACGAGGTCCGCGCGGGCGGCGTCCGGACGTGCGGCGTGCAGGTAGCCCCAGGGCCCCCGGCGCAGCAGGGCGGTCCGCATCCCGGCGCGCGCGGCGGGCAGTACGTCGTTGTCGAGGCGGTCGCCGACGTACAAGATCTGCCCGGCCTCGTGCCCGCACACGGCCGCGACCTTGGCGAAGAACCCGGGATCCGGCTTCTCCACTCTCCATCCCGCCGAGGTGTGGATCCCGTCCACCGGCAGGTCCATCGCGACCAGCGCGTCGTACGCCTGGGGCGGCTGGTTTCCGGCGACGACCAGGTCGTAGCCGGCCTCCCGCAGGGCCGCGAGGCCGGGCCGCACATCCGGGTAGAGGTCGCCGGCGTCGAAGTTCTCGCGCAGCCCGTCCGGGTCCTCACGCCGCCACTCCTCGATCTCGGCGTCGAGGTCGATCCCCGGCCTGATCAGCTCGAACGCCTCCCGGTGCCCCCGGTCGAGCGCGGCCATGCCGCCGAGGACGCCCATGAAGGTGAGACGCGGCACGCCCAGCCGGTCGGCCCATCGGGACCAGATCCGGGTCTCGTCGATGAGCGTCTCCCCCACGTCGAACACGAGTGCCCGGATCATGAATTCCTCACCTTCGTCCTGCTTACGGCAGCCACAGCCTATTGGCCTGTCATACGATCCCGAACGTGAGCGAGACTCGGTATGCCCTGAATGGCATGGTGTGCACCATCGACCATCTGGCCTCCGCGGCGGGCGTCGCGATGCTCGACAGAGGTGGCAACGCGGTGGACGCGGCCATCGCCGCCAACGCCGTGCTGGCGGTCACGGCGCCGCACATGTGCGGTCTCGGCGGCGACCTGTTCGCTCTCGTCCATGACGGGAACGTCAGCGCGCTCAACGCCTCGGGCCGGGCGGGCTCGGGCGCCGACCCCGACCGCCTGCGGGCGGAGGGCCACGACCGGGTGCCCGCGGCGTTCGACATCCGCTCGGCCACGGTGCCCGGCTGCGCCGACGGGTGGCTCGCGCTGCACGAACGCTACGCCCGCCTGCCGCTCCCCGACCTGCTCGCCCCGGCGATCCGCCACGCCGCCGAGGGCTTCCCCGCCTCGCCGCTGCTGGGTCCCGCGGGCGACTTCCTCGGAAACCTCGCGGGCGCCGGCGACTTCGCCGCCATGCGGCGCGCCGGCGACGTGGTCCGGCGTCCCGGCGTCGCCAGAGCCCTCACCGCCCTCGGCGAGGGCGGCCGGGCCGCGTTCTACCAGGGCGAGTTCGGCGAGGGCCTGCTGAAGCTGGGCGGCGGCGAGTACGCCGAGGAGGACCTGGCACAGCCGAACGCCGACTGGGTGGAGCCCCTGAGCGCCGAGGTGTTCGGGCACCGGATCTGGACCGTCCCGCCGAACTCCCAGGGATACCTGCTGCTGCTGGCTCTGGAGATCCTCGCCGGACTGGGCGAGCCGGGCGATCCGGCCGATGCGCGCTGGGCCCACCTGCTCGTGGAGTCGGCCAGGGCGGCCGGGCACGACCGGCTCGACGTCCTCCACGAGACGGCCGTCGCGCCGCTCGGCACGGCCGCCGCCCGCCGGGCGCTGATCGACCCCGAGCGGCGCTCCCCCGTGCCCGACGCCCCCAGCGCGCAGGGTGACACGACGTACCTGTGCGTGATCGACGGGGACGGCATGGGCGTCTCGCTCATCCAGTCGAACGCGTCGGGCTTCGGCAGCCTGGTCTTCGAGCCGAACACCGGGATCAACCTGCACAACCGCGGCATCGGCTTCTCGCTCACACCCGGTCACCCCGCGGAGTACGGCCCGCGCCGCCGGCCGCCCCACACGCTGTGCCCGGCGCTGGTCACCCGGCCGGACGGCACGCTGCGCACGGTCCTCGGCACGATGGGCGCCGACGCGCAGCCGCAGATCCTGCTGCAGCTGGTCACCCGCCTGCTCGCGCACGGCCAGACGCCCGGCGAGGTGATCGCCGCGTCCCGCTGGGCGCTCGCCACCGGCGGCTCCGGCTTCGACACCTGGCACTCCGACACCGTGATCGCGGTGGAGGAGGGCGCGCCATGGGCGGACGGCCTGCGCGAGCGCGGGCACGCCGTCGAATCGGTGGAGTACGGCACCCTCTTCGGCCACGCCCACCTGATCGACGTGCTGCCGTCGGGCGTGCTCGCCGGAGCGGCCGACCCCCGCGCGCTCATCGGCGCCGCCCTGGGCCGCTGACCCCCCTCATCCCCGCGGCCCTTCTTCGTGGTCACGCGGGGGTGAGGAGGTTGTCCATGGCCTTGCGGATGCGCTTCTCGGAGACGGGCGTGGGGGTGCCGAGCTGCTGGGCGAAGAAGCTCACCCGCAGCTCCTCGATCATCCACCGGATGTCCCGCACGGCCTTGGCGTCCCGCTCGGCGGGCTTCAGCCGGTCGAGCAGATCGCGGTACTCGTCCTCGACGTCGTGCACGCGGTGCATCCACTCGCGGTCCCGGCGGGGATCGTCGGGCAGCTTGTCGAGCCGGCGTTCGACGGCCCGCAGATAGCGGTGCACGTCGGGCAGCCGGTCGTAGCCCGTCTCGGTGACGAACCCGTCGTGCACCAGCCCGTCGAGCTGGTCGGCGATGTCGGCCCTGAGATCGGCCACGCCGCCGCCCAGCGCGCCGAGCCGGTTCTGCACGGCGTGCCAGGCCGCCAGGACGCGCTCCACGCGCGAGACGACCTCCTCGGTCGTCTCGAACAGCGAGGCGCGCACGTGGTCGCGCAGCCGCTCGAACCCCGCCTCGTCCCAGACGGGCCCGCCCGCCTGCGCCATGAGCGCGTCGGCGGCGCACGCCGTGCAGTCGTCGAACAGGGCGGCGGCCCCGCCGTGGGGACTGCGGCTGAGGGCGAGCTTCTGCGCGGTGGTCAGGGTCCGCAGAATGGCCTTGGCCGGGTTGACCACGTTGAGCAGCAGCAATCTCCTGGTGCCCGCCCACATGGCCCGGTCACGCTCGCGCTCGGTCTCGAACATCCGGACCGCGACGCTCGTGCCCTGGTCCACCAGGGCGGGGTACGCCCGCACCCTGCCCTGCTCGAACACCTTGGGCAGCGTGCCGATCGTCCAGCCGTGCAGGCCGTCGCGTTCGAGGTCGTCGGCGGCCCTCGACAGCGTCGCGCGCAGCTTCGGCGCGAGCCGCCGCTTGAGCGCCTCCAGGTCCTTGTCCTCGCCCACCGTGCGCTTGCGGTCGTCGATCACCCGGTAGGTGATCCGCAGGTGGGCGGGGAGCTGGTCGAGGGCCCACGCGTCGCGCGGCACCTCCACCCCGGTCAGCGCCCGCAGCTCGCGCTCCAGCGCGTCGAGGATCGGCTCGCCGCCGGGCCGTACGCGTTCCAGCACGGCCTTGGCGTAGTTGGGGGCGGGCACGAAGTTGCGGCGCAGGTTCTTCGGCAGCGACCGGATGAGCGCGGTGACGAGGTCTTCGCGCAGGCCGGGGATCTGCCAGTCGAAGCCGGTCGGGTCGACCTGGTTGAGCACCGCCAGCGGGATGTGGACGGTCACGCCGTCCGCCTCCCCCGTCTCCGCCGCGCCGGGCTCGAAGCGGTAGGTCAGCCGCATCCGCTGGCCGTTCTGCCGCCAGGCGTCGGGATAGTCGCGCGCGCTGACCCCGGCGCTGTCGTTGACCAGCATCTCCGGTGAGAACGTCAGCAGGTCGGACGTCTCCCGCGACGCCTTCTTCCACCAGCTGTCGAAGTGCCTGCCCGAGACCACGTCGGCCGGGATCCGCTGGTCGTAGAAGTCGAACAGCGTCTCGTCGTCCACGAGGATGTCGCGGCGGCGGGCCTTCTCCTCCAGCCGCTCGACCTCTTCGAGCAGCTTGCGGTTCTCGTGGAAGAACTTGTGGTGGGTGCGCCAGTCGCCCTCGACCAGCGCGTGCCGGATGAACAGCTCCCGGCTCAGCTCGGGGTCGATGCGGCCGTAGTTGACCTTCCGCTCGGTCACGATCGGCACGCCGTACAACGTGACCTTCTCCAGCGCGACGACGGCCGCCTGGTCCTTCTCCCAGTGCGGCTCGCTGTAGGTGCGCTTGACGAGATGCTGCGCGAGGGGCTCGATCCAGCCGGGCTCGATCTTGGCGTTGACCCGGGCCCACAGCCGGGAGGTCTCCACCAGCTCGGCCGACATCACCCACTGCGGCTGCGCCTTGGCCAGGGCCGAGCCGGGGAAGATCGCGAAGCGGGCGTTGCGGGCGCCGACGTACTCGGTGAGCGGCCGGCGCGGGCCGTCCTGCCTGCGCTTGTCGACGACGTCCTTGAGGCCGATGTGCGACAGCAGGCCGGCCAGCAGCGACTGGTGGACGCGCTGGGGGTCGGCGGGCACGCTGTTGGGCACGACGTTCAGCGTCCTGGCCACCTGGCGGAGCTGGCTGTCGATGTCCTGCCATTCCCGCACGCGCAGGTAGTTGAGGAACTCCGCCTTGCACAGCCGCCGGAACGCGCTGGACGACAGCTCCTTCTGCTTGTCGCGCAGGTAGTTCCAGAGGTTGAGGTAGGTCAGGAAGTCCGACTCCTTGTCGGCGAAGCGGCGGTGCTTCTCGTCGGCCGCCTGCTGCTTGTCGGCCGGCCGCTCGCGCGGGTCCTGGATGGACAGCGCGGCGGCGATGATCATCACCTCGCGCGCGCAGCCGTTCTTGTCGGCTTCGAGCACCATCCGGGCGAGGCGGGGGTCCACCGGGAGCTGGGCCAGCTTGCGCCCGAGCGGCGTGAGCTGCGCGCCCTTCCCGGCCTCCCGGCCCGCGCTCTTGTCCGCGAGGGCGCCGAGCTCGAGCAGCAGGTTGACGCCGTCCCTGACCTGGCGGCTGTCCGGCGGCTCCACGAACGGGAACGCCGCGATGTCGCCCAGGCCCAGCGAGGTCATCTGCAGGATGACGCTCGCCAGGTTCGTACGGAGGATCTCGGGGTCGGTGAACTCCGGCCGGGAGAGGAAGTCCTCCTCGGAGTAGAGCCGGATGCACACGCCGTCCGACGTACGGCCGCAGCGGCCCTTGCGCTGGTTGGCCGACGCCTGGGAGATCGGCTCGATCGGCAGCCGCTGGACCTTCAGCCGGTGGCTGTACCTGGAGATCCGGGCGGTGCCCGGGTCGATCACGTACTTGATGCCCGGCACGGTCAGCGAGGTCTCGGCGACGTTGGTGGCCAGCACGATCCGCCGGCCCCGATGAGACTGGAAGACCCGGTGCTGTTCGGCGGCCGACAGCCGCGCGTACAACGGGAGGACCTCCTCGCGACGGCCCTTGAGCGCGTCGGCGGTGTCGCGGATCTCCCGCTCGCCGCTGAGGAAGACCAGGATGTCGCCCGGCCCCTCGGCGCACAGCTCGTCGACGGCGTCGACGATGGCCTGGGTCTGGTCGTCGTCCTCGCCGACCGGGCGGTAGCGCACCTCCACGGGGTAGGTCCGGCCGGACACCTCGATCACGGGCGCCGGCTTCCCGTCCGGGCCGGCGAAGTGCCGGGCGAACCGCTCGGGGTCGATGGTCGCCGAGGTGATGATCACCTTGAGGTCGGGCCGTTTGGGGAGGAGCTGCTTGAGATAACCGAGGATGAAGTCGATGTTGAGGCTGCGCTCGTGCGCCTCGTCGATGATCAGCGTGTCGTACTGCAGCAGCAGCGGGTCGGTCTGCATCTCGGCGAGCAGGATGCCGTCGGTCATCAGCTTGACCAGGGTGCCGTCGCTGGAGTGGTCGGTGAAGCGGACCTTGTAGCCGACCGCCTCCCCCAGCTCGATCGACAGCTCCTCGGCGATGCGCTCGGCCACCGTGCGGGCGGCGATGCGGCGCGGCTGGGTGTGGCCGACGAGCCCGTGCACCCCCCGCCCGAGCTCCAGGCAGATCTTGGGGATCTGGGTGGTCTTGCCCGAGCCGGTCTCGCCGGCCACGATCACGACCTGGTGGTCCCTGATGGCGTCGAGCAGATCGTCCTTGTGCCGGCTGACCGGCAGCTCGGGAGGGTAGCTGAGGACCGGGACGGCCGCGCGGCGCGCGGCCACGCGGCGTTCCGCGGCCTCCACGTCCCCCGCGATCTCCTGGACGACGGACTGGCGGGCGGCGCGGTCGCGGACCCGGCGCAGGCCGTCGAGACGGCGGCGCAGCCTGCGCTGGTCGCGCAGCATCAGGTCGGGGAGGCGGGCCTGGAGATCGGCGAGCGTGTTCATTCCATGCTCAAGGATAGGCAACGCCCCCCGCCGATCTGCCAGCGGTTTTCCTGCGGCCCTTTCCGGGCGGCGTCGGGGGCGATGTCAGGGGCGGCGTGCCGGCTGGTACTTGTAGCCCACGTTGCGGACGGTGACGATCCTGCCCGCGTGGCGGCCCAGCTTGCGGCGCAGCCGCAGAATGTGCACGTCGACCGTACGGCCGCCCTCGTCGTCGTACCGGTCCCACACCGCCGCCATGAGCTGACGGCGGTTGTAGACCCGGCCGGGCGCCGAGCTGAGATAGTCGAGCAGCTCGAACTCCCGGAAGGTCAGCTCGATCTCCTCGCCGCCCGCGCGGGCCACCCGCGCGGCCCGGTCCAGGACCAGCTCGTCCTCCTCGCCGGGGGCCGCCCGCCTCTGCAGGGCGGCGGGCGGCGCCTCCGGCGCGTCCGCCGCGTGCCCTGCGGGCACCAGGTAGCCCACGATCATCAGCACGGCGCCGGTCTCCGGCACCGGCAGCACGCCGAGCACGGAGCCCTGCCCCAGATCGGGGGGCTCATGGCCCTGTTCGCGCCTGCGCTCCACAAAGTCGATCACGTTCTGGTGGGACATGCCCTCTCCCTTGCCTCGTGGCGTACCGGACGGCGGTGACCGCGGTCGTCAACAGGCGGCGGCGCAGACGCGCAGCAGATCGATGTGCCGGCGCTGGGTCAACCCCCCCGAGGAACTCATGGGATCATCATGACAGCGAAATTACCCGCTGTCCAGGTAGGAATAAGGGAGATCTATCACTCACGCAAGGTGCGCGGCCCCCGCCGCCATCGCCGCGCCGATGATCCCGGCCTCGTTCCGGAGCACGGCGGGCACCACCGGAGTGTCCCCGAGGTCGACGTACGGCAGGAACTTGCCGGCCTTCTTGCTCACGCCACCGCCGACGACGATCAGCGTGGGCGACAGCAGGTCGCGCATGTGCCTGAGGTACTCCTCCACGCGCCGGGCCCACTTCTCCCAGCCCAGGTCCTCCTCCTCGCGCACCCGGTCGGAGGCGCGGTGCTCGGCCTCCTTGCCGCGGATCTCGATGTGGCCGAACTCGGTGTTGGGCACCAGCACACCGTCCGCGAAGAGCGCGCTGCCGATCCCGGTGCCGAAGGTCAGCATGAGCACGACCCCCTTCCGGCCCCGGCCGGCCCCGAAGGTCATCTCGGCGACGCCGGCCGCGTCCGCGTCGTTCAGCACGACCGTCCGCTCGCCGAACAGGTCGGCGCCCTTCACCCCGATCCACGACTTGTCGACGTTGGCCGCCGTCCTGACGACTCCGTCGAGGACAACCCCGGGGAAGGTGACGCCCATCGGGCCGGTCCAGGAGAAGCGCTCCGCGATCTCGCGTACGGCCTGGGCGACGGCCCCCGGCGCGGCGGGCCGCGGCGTCGGGATGCGCAGGCGCTCCCGGGTGAGCGCGCCGGTGGCCGTGTCCACCGTGGCGCCCTTGATCCCGGAACCACCGATGTCGATGCCCAAGACTTCCATGACTTCCCTCCCGGTCCGGCTGGTCGGCTACCCGGCCGCCCCCGCCTCATGCGCGGTCGCGAGTATCGCACGGCATCGTGCGGTCGGCCGGATTACGGGAGGACAGGCCGGGTACGCCCCGAATCGGGGCAAATCACCACAAGGGGGACACGCATGATCAGCACACTCCACAAAATGGGGCTGCGCTCCAACGTGATGTACAGCGCCGCTCTGGCGTCGATCGGCATGTCGATCGTCTCGTGGATCATCTCGAACAAGTACGAGCAGGCCGGCATCGAACGCGCCGACCGCTGGGCGCTGTTCGTCGGCGAGTGGGCGCCGACCTTCTTCGCGACGGGGATCGCCCTGCGCATGGAGGAGATGGCCGAGGAGAAGGGGCGGGAGACCCCCGAGTGGCAGGAGCAGAGCAGCGATATCCGCCGCCCCACCCGCGCCGGCGTGTAGCGGAGGCGGGCAAGGGCTTCCAGCAGCGGCCCGGAGGGATCGGACGGATCCCTCCGGGCCGCTCCGTGCACGCCCCCGGCCGTTCCGGGAAGTGTCAGGCCGCGGCCCGCATGTGTCCGTGCGCCCAGTCCTCGAAGCTCGTGAGCGGGATGCCGAGGGCCCGCGCGTACTCCGGACGGGCGGGCTGACCGACCACGTCGATGAATTCGTGTACAGCGGCGCCGTAGCCCGGCATCCCCGCGGCGACCGCCTCCTCCACGGTCATGTCGGGCGCGGTCAGCTCGGTGCCCAGAGCCCGGGAGAGGACCGCGGCGATCTCTCTCATCGTCAGGTGGTCACTGGCCAGTTCCAGTTCTACGCCGTGGAACCGCCCCGGTTCCGCGAAGGCCGCGGCGGCCGCGGCGCCGATGTCGCGAACCGCGACGAGGGAGAGCCGGGTGCCGGGCTTCAGCACGGTCACGATGCCCCCCTCGACGCCGCGGGGCAGCAGGTACGCCGCGGACGGGAGGAAGTTCTCCATGAAGAAGCCCGGCTTGATGATCGTCCAGTGCGTGAAGCCCGCCTCACGCACGCGATCCTGGGCGGCGGCCTTGGCGCCGAGGACCGGCTCCAGCGACGCCCAGCGTCCTTCGGCCCAGCCGGGCGCCTCGCTGTGCTGACCCGCTCCAGAGGCGGACGTGTGCACGAGCTGCGGAACGCCTGCGGCCAGCGCGCCTTCGACAAGGTTGACGGCCTGGACCAGCTCGCCCTCGAAGTCGAAGGCGCCTTCCCGCAACGCCGGCATCTGCACCGAGAAGACGGCCCGGGCTCCTCGCGCGGCCCTGATCACGGAGTCACGGTCGAGGAGGTCGCCGGTGACCAGCTCGGCGCCGAGCGCTTCGACCGCCCTCGCTCGTTCGGTCGCGGGGTCGCGGACCAGTGCCCGGACGGGCACGCCGTTCGCCAGCAGGGCACGGGCGGTGGCACCCCCCTGCTGTCCGGTGGCGCCCGTGACCAGAACGGGTGCGGAATCGATTGCCATGAGGCCCTCCTGTGGCGAGCGCACGAGAAACGGCGGGGCCCGCCGTTTATGCTTCGGTACAATACGGCGGGCCCCGCCACTTAGCAATCGATGAGGTGACACCATGCCCGTCCAGCGCGCGGACGCCCGGCGCAACTACGCGCGCCTGCTCGCCGTGGCCAAGGAGGCGATCGCCGTGGACGGCCCCGACGCGTCCATGGAGCAGATCGCCCGCACCGCGGGAGTCGGATCCGCCACCCTGCGCCGGCACTTTCCCAGCCGCCACGCACTGCTTGAGGCGGTCTTCCGCGAACGGGTCGAGACCCTGTGCGCCCACGCCCGCGACCTGACCGGCAGGGCCGACACCCGGGCCGCGCTGCTGGAATGGCTGAGCGCCGTCCTCGCGGACGCCGCGACCATCCGGGGGCTGGCCACCGCGCTGACCCGGGACCGGGCGGACGACCCCGACGTGGTGCACGAGCACTGTTGCTCGGCGCAGCTCACCGAGGCGGGCGGCCCGCTGGTGCGCCGCGCCGCGGACGACGGCGCGCTGGCCCCGGGCGTGACCATCGGCGACCTGCTCGCCCTGATCACCGGCATCGCCCTGGCCGTGGAACACCACCCGGACCCCGCCGCCGGCGCACAGCGGCTGCTCGGCCTGTCCATAGCGGGAGTCAGCCCCCGGCAT
The DNA here is from genome assembly GCF_040685655.1 of Microbispora sp. NPDC088329. NCBI lineage: Bacteria > Bacillati > Actinomycetota > Actinomycetes > Streptosporangiales > Streptosporangiaceae > Microbispora > Microbispora sp. NPDC088329. The sequence continues at coordinate 82,935 of NZ_JBFBIP010000026.1, read as the reverse complement.
TAGGCTCGGCCCGCGTGACCCCCGATGCCGCCGCCGTCGCATGCTGGCTGCGTACGCGGCCCGCCCGCGCGGCCGGCACCCGCGTGCTGGCCGTCGAGGGACGCTCGGGCGCGGGCAAGTCGACGCTGGCCGCCGCCGTGGCCGCGACGCTCACCGCGCCGGTCGTCCGCATGGACGACCTGTACGACGGCTGGGACGGCCTGCAGGCAGGGGTGGACGCCCTGCTGGAATGGGTGCTGCGTCCCCTGGGCCGCGGAAACCGGGCACGCTGGCGGCGCTACGACTGGACGCGGGGCCGGTACGCCGAATGGCACGAGGTGCCGGGAGCGGACGCCGTCGTGATCGAGGGCGTGGGCTGTGGCGCCCGCGAGGCGGGGCCGTACCTCAGCGGGCTGGTGTGGCTGGAGGCCGGTGAGGAGGTCCGCAGGGCGCGGGCGCTCGCCCGCGACGGCGAGCTGTACGCGCCCCACTGGCGGCGCTGGGCCGAGCAGGAGCAGCGCTTCTACGCCCGCCACGACGTGCGTTCCCGGGCCGGCCTCGTCATCGTCACCGGCTGAGCCGCGTCAGGAACCGATCCGTACGCCGACCTCGTCGAGCCGCGTCAGCAGCTCGGCGGGATCGGCGTACACGCGGAAGGCGCCGGCGCGCTCCAGCTCGTCCCTGCCGTAGCCGCCGGACAGCAGCCCGACGCCCAGCGCGTTCGCACGCCGTGCGGCCAGCAGATCCCACACGCTGTCGCCGACGGCCATCGTGAACCTCGGCTCGACGTCCAGCAGCGCGGCGCCCGCGAGGAACAGGTCCGGGTCGGGTTTGGCCCGGCGCACCTGGTCGCGATGGACGAGCGGCACATCGGGCGGCAGCCCGAGCATGTCCAGCGCGTGCCGGGCGGTGTCGGCACGGCTGCTGGTCGCGATCGCCCAGCGGACGTCGTTGCCGGACAGCCGTTTCAGCAGCTCGATCGCGCCCGGCAGCGGGCGCACCGAGTCGATCTGCTCCAGGTACGCCTCGGCGTGCGCCTGCTGCAGGTCCTCGACTTGCTCGTCGCTCAGCGAGACGCCGGTCTCCCGCAGCAGCGCGTTGACGAGCAGGCCGCCGCTCATGCCGATCCTGCGGTGGATGCGCCACACCGACAGGTCGATGCCGACCCCGCGAAGGGCGGTGCGCCAGGCGATGACGTGCTGGTAGACGCTGTCGATCAACGTGCCGTCGAGATCGAAGAGGAAGGCCGGGGCGGGCGGCTCCGGGTAGTCGAATCGCGCGTTCATTCGGGCTGTTCTCACCGGCCGGCGCCCGTCGAAACACCTCCCGCCGAGACTTTCGGGCCGTTCGGCACCGCCCCGATGGCGGCAGAAGCCGCCCGGCCGCCGCTCAGCCCAGGCCGGCGCGGTACTCCTCGTCGGTCACCGGCCCGTGCCAGTGCGTCTTGCCGTTCGCCGTGACGGCGATGTGCACCAGCGTGTCGTCGGCGACGGCGCCGTGCCAGTGCTTCTCACCCGGTTGCACGTGGACCCAGTCGCCCGGCCCGATGAGGGTGCCCTCGCCCTCCCCCCAGCGCGTCACCACCCCGCGTCCCGACAGCACGTACAGCGCCTGCTCCCCGTCGTGGGTGTGCCAGCCCGAACGGGCCTGCGGCTCGTAGGAGAAACGCTGGGCGCGCAGGCCGTCCGGCTGCACCTCCTTCAGCGCCTCCGCCTCCCACACGCCGTCGGTGAACCTGTCCGGTCCCGGCCGGGTGGCCTTGATCTCTTCTTCGCGTACGAACCTCATGTGGCACTCCCTTCGCCGCGAACCGGTCGTCGGTGCGGCGCCTGCTGACGAACGTGTGCGTCCACCGGCGGTCTCCCCCACGTACTCCATCGTCGCGTCGAGCAGATCCGGCTACGCCCGGCACAGGTCGCCGCCGGGCATGAGCGTCGCGTAATAGTCGACCGCGCACCCGTCCGGAGTGATCGGGCCGGGGCCGGTGCCGTGGTAGAGCCGTTTTGGCAGCATGATCACCATCCTGCATCACGAACCCGTCAGCGGCCCGACTGTGGTGATTTGTCCGATTTATGCCGGGTACTTCTCTCATGATGAGGTCTGCCGGACGGAGGTGACAGACATGAGCGTTCCGATGCGGCGGGAAAGAGGTCTCATGCCCGACCTGTTCGACCTCCTGGAGGCGCCGATGGCGGCGCTGCGGCCGATGGCCGGGCAGCAGATGCGGCTCGAGGACTACGTCAAGGACGGCCGGTACGTGCTGCGCGCCGAACTGCCCGGAATCGACCCGGACAAGGACGTGGAGATCAGCGTGTCGAGCGGCGTGCTGACCATCCACGCCGAACGGCGCCACGAGGAGCGGCAGGCGCACCGCAGCGAGTTCCGGTACGGAGCCTTCACCCGGTCGATCGTGCTGCCGCCGAACGTGGACGAGAACGACGTGAAGGCCACCTATGACAAGGGAATCCTCGAGGTGAGCGTGCGGCTCGCCGAGGAACGGGAGGAGCGCAGGCGAATCCCGATCGAAAAGCCGGCCGCCGGGGAGCAGCAGCGCTGAAGCGGCCCGCGCCGGGCCCGTCCGCAGCACGCGGGCGGGCCCGAGTGCGTGCGGCTCAGGGCGCCGGTCTCGCGCGGCTCAGGGCGCCGAAGGGGACCGTACGACGGCGACCGGGCACTCGGCGTGATGCAGCACGCCCCTGCTGACCGAGCCGAGCATCGCCGAGCCGAGCACGCCCCGGCCGTGGGAGCCGACCACGAGCAGGCCGGCCCCGCGCGAGGCCCGGACGAGCGCGTCGACCGGGTGCCCGTAGACGATCTCCTCGCGCACCGGCACCTCGGGATATCGCCTCCGGAGTTCCGCCGGCTTCTCCCGCGTCACGCGCTGACCGGCCTCGCGCATCTCCTCCACGTCGTAGGCGATCTCCGGTGCGAGCGGATGGACAGGCGACTGCCAGGCGTGCACGGCCCTCAGCCCGCCACCGTGCGCCCTGGCCTGCTCGAAGGCGTACGCCAGAGCGGGCTCGCATTCGGGCGAGTCGTCCACACCCACCGCGATCTCCTGCCTGCCGCCGCTCCAGCCGGGCCGTACCACGACGACCGGGCAGGGGGCGTGACCGGCGACGTGGGTGCTGACCGAGCCGACGACGATGCCGGCGAAGCCGCCGAGCCCCCTGCTGCCGAGCACGATCTCGGCGGCCTCCTTGGCCTTGTCCCGCAGGATCCGGGAGGGAATGCCCTCGATGATCTCCGTACTGATCCTCACGTCCGGCTGCCGCTCGCGCGCCACCGCCTCCGCGGCGGACAGCGCACGCTCGGCGTGTGCGGTGAGCGGGTCGCCGCCGGAGGTGGGGAACTTCGGGATGCCGTACGCCCAGTGATCCACGACGGAGACGAAGCGCAGCGGGCAGCCGCGGCGGGCGGCGTCGTCCGCGGCCCACCGCACGGCGGCCGTCGCGGCGGGCGAACCGTCGGTGCCGACGATGATCGGGCCGGACATGGACGCTCCTTCTCTGGCCCGCGCCTGGTGCCGGGGCTCGTGCCGGGGCCGGTGCCGGGGTCGCGCGGCCGGGAGGGATGCTGGAATCCTGGAGGTGGTCCGACATGGAATCCAAGCGCTGGACCGTCGAAATCTTCGTGAACGAGGACGACAACGACGACGTCACCACCGCGACCGCCGTGCTGTACACGCCCGCGGGACGACGCCACGAAAGCGTCGGCCGAGCCCGCCGCAACCCGTCCGACCGGCCCGTGCCGGAGATCGGCGACGAACTGGCGGCCGGACGGGCCCTCGCCGACCTGGGGGCGAAGCTCATCGGGGACGGCGCGGAGGACGTGGCCCAACTCGCCGGTCCCGCCTACGAGTCGTACTGAGACCGTCGAGGAGCCGGGGCCCGGGGCTCTCCGCCATGAGCTCCCGGGCCTCCGGCTGCACGTCCCTCATTCCGCCGGGCCTCATTCCGCCGGGCCTCATTCCGCCCGCCTCATTCCGCCGGGTCGGCCGGGTCCTCGCCGAGGAGTCCCGCGGCCCGCATCTCCTCCGTCAGCCAGGCCATCGCGGCCTGCTCGCGCGCGGCCGGGCCCGTCCCGGCCGCGGGCGTGCCGTTCGCCGTGCGAGGGCCGGCCGGGACGTCGCCGGGCGCCCGGTCCCCGCCCGCGGGCCCCGTGGCGTACGGCCGGGCGGCGGCCGATCCCCCTCGCTTGGCCCGTGTCCCCGCGCCCCCGGGCGCTCCGCCCTGTTCGGCCGACGGGACGCCGCCGCCGCTCGTCGTGGCATGCCCGCGCGGGCCGCCGGTGACGAGACCTCCGCGCACCGGTCCGTTGGCCGTCGTGCCCGTGCCGTACGCCGCCTGGGGCGCCGTGCCCGGCTGCGCCCCCGGCCCCGTCTGGCCGGACCCGCCCGTCCCCCAGGCACTCGACGCGAGCAGTCCTGCGCCGGTCATCTCGGCGGTGAGCTCGCCGAGCAGCGCGTCCGCCTCCACCGGCTCGGGAGTGATCTGCGCGAGGGCCGGCGCGAGGGCGCGCAGCGCGTTCGGCATGCCCGCGCCGCTGCGGTGGAGGTCGCCCAGGTTCAGCGGGACGCAACTCGACTTGATGATGTGGAAGAGGCGGTCGACCCGCCGCGCGTCCCTGGCGCCGTAGGGGCCCTGGAAGTCGCCGTGGTGGGCGAGCACCAGGGCCGCGAGACCGGCCACGTGCGGCGCGGCCATGGAGGTGCCGTCGAGCGCGGCGTACCCGTCCGGTGGCACGGCCGACAGAACGGCCACGCCGGGGGCGCACACGTCGATCTCGGGGCCGTGGCAGGTGAAGCGCGGCGAGAAGTAGCCGTCGCCGGTCATGGGCCCGTGGATCTCGGCCTCGTGGGCGGTGCCGGGCGGGAACGCGTCGGCCTTGCCCACGGCCGCGACCGTCAGCACGCCGGGAAGGGTGCCGGGGAAGCCGACCGGTCCCCCGTCGTTGCCGGCGGCCACCACGCAGGCCACCCCCGCCTCGCGCGCCTGCTCGATCTTCGCGGCGACGAGCGGGGAGTGGTGCCTGCTCGCCAGGCTCAGGTTGACGACGTCGACCCGCTGCTCGACGCAGTAGTCGAGCGCCTCGATGAGGTCGCTGAACCGCCCGCCCGGGAAGATTTTGCAGACGTGCACCTCCGCCTCGACGGCGAAGCCGACGACGCCGCGGCCGTCGTCCGCGCCCGACACCACGGCCGCGCAGTGGGAGCCGTGATAGGCGGCGTCGACGGACCAGCCGTCGGGCTCGCCGTCGACGAGGTCGACGCCGGCGCGTACGCGGTCACGCAGGTCGGGGTGCCGCACGTCGGCACCGGAGTCGATGATGGCGATCCTGACCCCCGCGCCGCGCAGCGTGGGCGGCAGGCGGTCGAGGTTCATCGCCTGCTGGCCCCAGCCGAAGACCTGCTTGCCGGGGAAGCCGGCGAAGGTCTCCGACAGGCGCGTCGGCTCGATCAGGTTGTCCCGGGTCGTGGACAGGGCCGGGCGGTCGATGTGGACGCTCCAGTAGCCGGAGCGCGGCCGGACCGCCACCGCGGTGATCGACTCCGGGGTCTCCCCCACCATCGTGACCACCGCGCGCCCGTCGGCCCCGGTGGATGTCTGCGCGGGCCAGCCGTGTCCGGTCACCAGGACGCTCGCGCCGGGCAGCGGTGTGCCGTCCGCGTCCCTGACCAGGAAGGCGAACGTGCTCTCCACGCCCGGCGGCACCACCGCCGGGGCGGCCCGCCGCCTGCGCGGCGGCTGCGGCACGTCGCTGTAGGTGAGCAGCCGGTCGCGCTCGAAGTAGAGCTGCGGATACTGCCGCCGCAGCGCCTCGACGTGCTCGGCGGTCATCTCCGCCACGACCACGGCCGGAAACCCGGGCGCCTGAGCTCCCGGGTTCCCCGCCGCTCCCCGCAACCGGCGCAGCACGCGCACCTCGGGGTCGTCCTCCAGCAGCCTGCGCACCGTGTCGCCGTCGAGAGCCGGCGCGGCCGGATGCGGCTGGGGCAGCGCGGCCACTATGTAGCGCCGCGGCCGGGGCTGCACCGGCTGCGGCGCCTGGCGGGACGTCTGCCGCCCCCGCGGGGACGCCGGGCGCGGCTCCTCGCTTCCGTCCTTGGGCTTGTCGTTACTGGTCACCGAAGCCTCCGGAGGAAAATCGGTCCTTCAATGCCGGGAGGAATATGGACCCCACAAGGGGCGGCCCGGCGAAGCTGGGGCAGCCCAGAGCGCCAAGCGTTCATGACTTTCTCCTTTCGCTGACCAAGCGAGCAAAGGGCAATGACGATCCGAACATGCGTACGGCGTTCAAGGTGCGGGTCTACCCCACCCCCGAACAAGCTGCGATGCTGAACCGCACGTTCGGCTGCGTGCGCCTGGTCTGGAACACGGTCCTGGCCTGGCGGCGCGCCCGCTATCGCGCCGAGGGCGTGACGACCTCTTATGCACAGAGCGACCGGTATCTGCGCCAGCTGAAACGCGACGGCGGCCACGACTTCCTGTACGAGGTTTCGTCGCCCGCGCCCACACCAAGGTCCGCGACGCCCGCGCCGACTTCCTGCACCGCACCAGCACGCGGCTGGTCCGCGACCACGACCTGATCGTGATCGAGGACCTCAACGTGCGCGGCATGGTCCGCAATCGCTGCCTGGCGCGGGCGATCTCCGATTGCGGGTGGGGGGAGTTCCGCCGCCAACTGGAGTACAAGACCGCGCGTGCCGGGCGGCACCTGGTCGTGATCGACCGCTGGTTCCCAAGCTCGAAGACGTGCAGTGTGTGCGGGCACCTGCTCGCCACGCTGTCGCTTTCCACCCGGCACTGGACGTGCCCGGGCTGCGGCACCCGGCACGACCGGGACGTCAACGCCGCCAAGAACATCCTGGCCGCTGGTCGTGCGGTGTCTGCCTGTGGAGCTGACGTGAGTCCGCAAGGGTCCTCCCTTCGGCGGTCGGCTAGGAAGCAGGAAACCTCACCCGCGAGGGTGGGACCCAGCTCAGGCTGGTGTGGCCGGCGGCGCCCGGTCGCGGCGCGGCAGGCGGTTCGGGCTCTGTCATCACAATTCGCCGGTCTCGGGACGGCGGGGGCCCGGACCGGCCGCCGACCGGTCCGGGCCACCGAGATGATCACGTCACAGCAGTGGAACCGCGGGCCGCCCGGGGTTGACGACGCCGAGCGCGAACTGGATCTGCGCCAGGCACGCGTCGTACCGCCCGGTCCGGTACAGCTGTACCGCCTGCACCAGCAGCGGGATGATCCCCGCGACCTGGGGCGCCTGCGGGAGTGACGCCTGCAGCCAGCCGTACAGCCGCTGGAGCGTCACGGCGCAGTGCGCCTGCAGAGGCGCGATCGGCGCCGGATGCCCCGTAGCGACCCCCACGACCGGGGGCGTCACCGCACCCATCCCGGGACCCATCGATTCCACGGTGTTCCTCCGATCAGAGAACGGCACCGGCCGGCACCGGGACCTGCTGCCCGGCCTGCTGGTGCTGCTGGCCGTACGACTGGCCGTACGGCTGGCCATAGGCCTGCGACAGCGGCTGGGCGGTCAGCGGGATGTGCTGCCCGTACGCCGCCTGCCCGTACGCCGCCTGCACGTGCTGGGGCATGACGGGCTGGATGCCGAGCTGCAGGGCCTGCTGGCCGGGGTGCTGCGCGTACGCCTGGGTGGCGTACGACTGGCCGTAGACCTGCGGGATCTGCTGGGCCTGGGCCTGGATGGCCTGCAGGGCCTGCAGAACCTGCGGCGGAAGAACCTGCTGCTGAACCTGCTGCTGGATCTGCTCCCTGACCTGGTGCTGGTAGAGCACCCCCTCCAGCATCTGGCGGGCCGCGTGAGCGCCGTAGCGCACGCTGTGCCGCGCGACCTTGGTCCAGAAGGTCACCGGGCTCACCAGGTGCTCCTGCGGGAGGATCTGCTCCTCCTGCTGGATCATCGCCAGCGGCGACACCTGCTGCTGCAGCCCCGGGATCTGCTGACCGAGCTGCTGCAGGGGCGAGATCTGGTGCTGAGCGCCGTACCCCAGCATGGTCGCCATGGACGTGGGGTTCATAGCTGTGAACGTCATATTCACTCCTTCGGAGCCAGTAGGTCCGGCCCATCGCCGATGTGATTACATCGCGTGACAGATCGGTCGCACAACGTTATAGGCGTAATGAGTGGATAAGGCGGACTTGGCACTCAAGCGCGGCGACACGGGGGGCCTCGCGTCGGCAAAGTGCGGCACCCATCCGACATCTCTGCTTGTCTTGACAAAATTGTTTGTCGGAGGCCATCCTTGAGACATGAAGGACGTGGCGGTGATCGAGGATCCGGCGGCGGCGGAGGCCTCCCTGGATCCGATACGGGCGCGATTGCTCGCCGAGCTGGCGGAGCCCAATTCGGCGACCATGCTGGCGGCCAAGGTGGGGCTGCCGAGGCAGAAGGTGAACTACCACCTCAAGACGCTGGAGCGGCACGGCCTCGTGGAGCTGGTCGAGGAGCGCCGTAAGGGCAACGTCAACGAGCGGGTCATGCGGGCGTCGGCGGCGTCGTTCGTGATCTCCCCCGCCGCGCTGGCGTCGGTCGCGCCCGATCCGTCGCGCTCGCCGGACCGGCTGTCCGCACGGTGGCTGCTGGCGCTCGCCGCCCAGCTCGTACGCGACGTGGGAACGCTGATCGTCGGAGCGGCACAGGCGCGCAGGAAGCTCGCGACGTTCGCCATCGACGGCAGGGTGCGCTTCGCCTCGGCCGCCGACCGGGCCGCGTTCGCCGAGGAACTGTCGGCCGTCGTGACCGCGCTCGTGAGCAAATACCACGACGATTCGGCCGAAGGCGGGCGCGAGCACCGCCTGGTCGTCGCCGTCCACCCTGCCGTCCCCCGGACGGCTTCCCCCCAATCCGACGAGGAGACCTGATGGCCCACGAATTCGAGCTGCGCAAGGAAATCGAGCTGGACGCGACCCCCGAGCAGGTCTGGGAGGCCATCGCGACCGGCCCGGGCGTGGACTCCTGGTTCATGGGGCGCACCGAGATCGAGCCCGTCGAGGGCGGCCGCGGCCGGTTCACCGTGTTCGGCAACAGCGAGAGCTCCACCGTGACCGCGTACGAGCCCGGCAAGCGGCTCGCGTACCGCGGCGACGACAACCCCGACGGCACGTTCATGGCGTTCGAGTACCTCATCGAGGGACGCGACCACGGCAGCACGGTCCTACGGCTGGTGCAGCACGGTTTCCTGGGCGACGACTGGGAGACCGAGTACGAGGCGATGGTCGCGGGATGGGACCTGTACCTGCACAAGCTCGCCCAGTATCTGACGCACTTCCGCGGGCGGCCCGTCACGGTCGTCGGCGCCGTCCATCCCCACGCGCCGGAGCGCGGCGAGGCGTGGACGGCGATCAAGGGCGCGCTGGGCCTCGCCGATACGGTCCGCGAGGGCGACCCCGTGCGGATCGCGGTGGACGGGCTGCCGGAGGAGGACGGTGTCGTCGACTACGCGCGCCTGCCGGACTTCCTCGGCGTGCGGACCGCCGACGGGCTCTACGGGTTCATCCACTCCGGGCCGAAGCGGGGGAACGTGGTGGTCCTCGGGCACCACGTCTTCGCCGAGAACGCCGGCCAGGAGCGCACCGAGGCCGCCTGGCAGTCCTGGCTGTCCCGGCTCTTCTCCTGATCCTCCCCTCGAAGACGTACGTCCGAACCCCCGACACGATGGGCATGACGATGACGAACACCCCCGACCTCGAATACACCATCACCCGCGTCCTGGACGCCCCCCGTGAGGCCGTCTTCGCGGCGTGGACCGAGCCCGAGCGCTTCAGCCGGTGGTTCGGCCCGCACGGCTTCACCACCCCGGTCTCGCTGATCACCATGGACCTGCGTCCCGGCGGCGAGTGGAGCGCGTGCCTCGTGTCGCCGGAGGGCGCGAAGGCCCCTCTCGGCGGGGTCTACCGGGAGGTCGCGGCGCCCGAGCGCCTGGTGTTCACCACCGGCGACCCGGGCAACCAGGAGGGCGCCGTGGCCTCGGTCGCGACCGTCACGCTCACCGGCCTCGGGGACCGTACGGAGATGCGATTCACGCAGGAGGGCTACAACACCGACGAGGCGCACGCCGAGGCCGCGAAGGCCGGCTGGCTCCAGTTCTTCGACCGGCTCGCCGAGCACCTCGCCTGAGCTTCCCTCGCCGTACGCCGCATCCCCCCGGGACGCGGCGTACGGCCCCATGCCTGTCTTGGTCAGGCCCAGATGGCGCAGGGGATGCCGTCGGAGAAGACCTCGGGAGGATCGGGCAGGGGCCGCGCCTCCCCGGACACCACCCGCAGGGCCGACCAGGCGGCGGCGCCCGCGTCGAGCACGTCGTCCACGCCCGCCACCGCCCCGGCCCCGCCGAGGTCGCCGGCGAGCACGACACCCGCCGCCGCCAGCAGTTCACGCCGCCGCTCGGCGCCCGCCCACGTCGTCTTCGGATGCGGGAGCGGCGCCCCGGCGAGCCGGGCGAAGCTCAGCTCGGGGTGGACCTCCACGACACGCCTGCCCGACTCCCGCGTCCAGCGCTCCACCTCCAGCAGTTTCCTTCTGAGCCCGTACGCCTGGCGGGAAACGCCCTCGCCGGCCAGGCGGCGGTTGACGGCCACGGCCGAGGCGTAGTCGTCCGCCTCGAGCGCGGCGCGCACCGGGGTCATGAACACCGACCGCCACCGGGGGCCGAGCTCCGCGCGCGCCAGGACGTCGGCCCGGCGGCGGCCCCGGCCCCGAAGACCGCCGGGGCCGCCGTCGGGCAGGCCGATCGGCATGTCCACGGCCACGACGGCGACCTCGCCGTCCGCGTCCGCCCGGGCGACCAGGTCCGCGACGCGGGTCGCGAAGTAGGCGCGTGCCGTCCCTCCGTCCCGGGGACCGGCGGGCGGGACCACCCCGACCCAGCCCGCCCCGCACGCGTCGACACCGAGCACACGGGCATCGTTCATGAGGCCATGCTCAGCCCTGGCGGGGGACGACGTGGCCGAAACGGAACAGGTTCGCCGGGTCGTAGACATCGCGCAGCTTCGCGAGCCGCCGCAGCGTCTCCTCCGGCCAGGCCCGGGAGATCTGCTCGGGAGCCAGGGCGCCGCCCTGGAAGTTGATCAGCGCGCCGCCGGTCGACCAGGGCGCGAGTGCCTCGATCACGGCCTGTACGGCGGCGGGGACGGCCGTGTCCATCAACTCGGGCACCGGTGCGCCGATGGCCAGCAGCGTGAAGGCGGCGTCGCGCCCGCCCACGGCGTTCGGCTCTTTGGGCCGGCGGGCGAGCGCGCCGCCGAGCTGGCGCAGCTCGACCACGGCCAGCGGAACCGGCGCGGCCGGGCCGGCGACCGCGAGCAGCGCGTCCACGGTCTCGGCGGTCAGCTCGCGCAGCAGCCCGCCCCGTTCGGCGACCGGCATGGGGTGGGTCGGGTCCTGGTGGATGGAGTCGATCGCCGCGTACGGCAGGGGCCCGACGGCGTCGAGCACCGGCTCGGCCACGGCCCGCATGGGGGCCAGCAGCGCCTCGGCCTCCTGCCCCTCCCCCACGTGGGCCACCCGCAGGTGGACCACGAATTTGCCGCTGAGCTGCGGCGGCAGCTCGGGCAGCGGGGGCAGGCGCAGCAGCGCGACCGAGGTGGTGACGGTCTCCGGCAGGGTGCCGGTCCAGCTCCGGTAGGCGTGCAGGACCCGCCCGGCGTCCTCCGCGGCGTAGAACAGACCGCCGCCGTACAGGCCGGTGAGCGGGAGCAGGTCCACCGTGATCGAGGTGACGACGCCGAACCCGGCCTTGCCGCCGCGCAGCGCCCAGAACAGGTCGGGCTCGCTGACCGCGTCGGCGGTGCGGACCACGCCGTCCCCGGTGACGACGGTGAGCTCCCGCACGTGGTCGGCCGCGAACCCGAAGGTCCGCGCGATCGGCCCGATGCCGCCGCCGAGCGTGAAGCCGACCACGCCGACGCCGGTCGCCGAGCCGCACAGCGGAGCCAGGCCGTACGGCGCCGCGGCGGCGATGACGTCGCCCCACGTGCAGCCGGCCGCGACGGTGGCGGTGCGGGCCGCGGCGTCCACCACGACCTCCCGCATGGCGCGGGTGCTGATCAGCACGGCGCCGTCGGCCGCCTGCACGGCGCCGTGGCCGGTCGACTGCACGGCCACGGGCAGCCCGTGCGCGGCGGCGAGCCGCACGGCCGCGGCGACGTCCAAGGCGTCCCGCGCCGCGACGATCACGGCGGGCCGGTGGCGCACGGCGAGGTTGAACCCGGCGGCCTCCTCCTCGAACCCGTCCTGCCCCGCTACCAGGACCCCGCCCGCGACCTGTCCCCGCAGCGCGTCTTCGATGATGCTGTGCATGTCCGTCCTTCGGATGTCGGATGTCGTCGTCTGTGACGGAGACAGTTGTCGCATCGGGGTCTTGGTGTTCGCTTGCGCCTGTCGGGCCGGGGCCCGCGGGATGTTTGAAAGGACTCCTAGAGACGTCCTAGGGGTGTCCAAGACAGTCCCCGCACGCTGGGACGATGTCGCCGCCGTCGAAGAAGCGCCAGCCGCCGTACGCAGGGCAGCCGGGCCGGGCCGATCCTCCGCGCGACGCCGCGGCCCGCGGCGCCCGGCCGGGGGTCCAACCGGACACCAAGCCGCCTGCCCGGCCCCGCCCCCCGGAGAACGCCCCGATCGGCCCCGCGCGGGACGCCGCGCCGCCCGGCACGCTGCTGCTGCGCGAGGTGCCTGCGCATGCCGGCGCACCGGGAACCCGGATCATCGGCCCGGCGCTGGAACACGCCCTGCGCGAGGCGCCGGCCGCCCGGTGCCGCCTCTACGTGCTGACCGACATCGCCCGTCCGGCCGCCGCCGCCCCGCTCGCCGCCGCGCTGCTGGAGACCGGGGCATCGCGAGAGACCGGGGCATCACGGCAGACCGGAGCGCAGGGGCACGCGCGGTGGGCCCTGCTGCACGCGCTCGCCGTGGCCGTCCCCCACCGCGGCCGGGGGCTCGGCCGCCGCCTGCTCGACGACCTGCTCATGGAGCTGCGCGCGGACGGCGTACGCGTCGTGTGGTTCCTCCCCCGCCCCGGGGACGGGGGTGTGCCCGCCCTGCTGAGAAGCGCCGGCTTCACCGACGGAAGCGACCGCGTTTTCCCTCGCGGGAAGGAGCGGACATACGCGTATGATGAGCCAGAAATCCGGCCCTGGGCCGCCTGGCTCGTTCGGGAGTTGTGATGCGTACGGGCATCGACGGCGCGCAGTCGGCCGCGCCGCGCCAGGGCCTGGACGTCCGTCGGGGTCCCACCCTGGACTTCCGCCTCCTCGGCACGCTGGAGGTCGCCGACGGCACCGGCACGATCCTCGATCTCGGGCCCCGCAAGCAGCGCGCCGTGCTGGCGCTCCTGCTGCTGAACGCGCCCCACGTCGTGCCGCTCGACCAGCTCATCGACCGGCTCTGGCGGGACGAGCCGCCCTCCAGCGCCACGGGAACGCTCCAGGCGTACATCTCACACCTGCGCAGGACGCTCGAACCCCGGCGCAGTCCGCGCTCCCCGGCCCGGGTCCTGCGTACGCGGGAGCCCGGCTACCTGCTGGACATCGAGCCGGATCAGGTCGACGCGGAACGGTTCGGCCGGGCGGCCGAGACCGCGCGCGCCGCCCTGGCCGCGGGCCGCCCCGAGGAGACCGAGCGCGTTCTGGGCCCCGCGCTGGCGCTGTGGCGGGGCGAACCGCTGGCCGACCTGGCCGACGAGCCGTTCGCCCGGTCCACCGTCGCCCGCCTGAACGAGACCCGTCTGGCCGCGCTGACCGTCCGTGCCGAGGCGTTGCTCGCGCTGGGACGGGCGGCCGAGGTGACGGTCGAGGTCGAGCGCCTGCTCGAACAGGACCCCTACCGCGAGGGCCTGTGGGCGCTGCTCATGCGGGCCCTCTACCGGGAGCGCAGGCAGGCCGAGGCCCTGGCCGCCTACCAGCGCTGCCGCACACTGCTCGGCGACGAACTGGGCCTCGACCCGAGCCCCGAACTGCGGCGGCTGGAGCAGGCCATCCTCGTCCAGGACGAGTCTCTGGCGGCCGCGTGGACCCCTGTGATCGCCGTCCCGCCGGAGCCGGGCACGAGGCATGAGGGGGATCCCACGGAGGGCGGCCGGGCAGGCGGGAACGCCGATGACGAGAGCACCTGCGACGCGGCCGTGCGAGGGCTACCGGAACAGGGCCCGCTGGGACAGGGCCCGCTGGGACAGGGCTCGCGGGGACAGGGCTCGCTGGGGCGGGGCCTGGTCGGACGCGAGCCGCACCTGCGCCGGATCGCCGGACGGCTCGACGACCTGCGCCGCGGCGCCGGCGGGGTGTTCCTGGTGAGCGGCGAGTCCGGCATCGGCAAGACCCGCCTCGCCGAGGCCGCCGCGAGCATGGCGGCCGAGCGCGGAGCCGCGGTGGCCTGGAGCAGGTGCGTCGAGGGCAACGGCGCCCCCGCGTTCTGGCCCTGGATCCAGGCGCTCAACGCGCTGGAGACGGACCGGGCCGCGCATCACCCGGCAGCGGAACCGGATCAGGCTCTCGGACCCGGCCGAGCTCCGGTGACGGACCCGGCTCCGGCGACCGGCAGCGCCGGGGAGGACGGCGCTCTCGCCCGGCTCGCTCACCGCCTCTCGGACGGCGACCACACGGACACCGCCGACCCCGACACCGCCCGGTTCCTGCTGCACGACAGCGTGACACGGGCGCTGACGCGGCGGGCCTTCGCCGCTCCGGTCCTGATCGTGGTGGAGGACCTGCACTGGGCCGACGCCGCCTCACTGAAGCTGCTCACCTTCCTCGGCGCCGACCTGCACCGCGTCCCGCTGCTGGTGCTCGCCACCGTACGGCCGGAGCCCGTGGTCGCCAGGCAGTCGCTGACCGAGGCGCTCGGCGAGCTGACCCGCCAGCGCGGCACCGAACGGATGACCGTCGCCCCGCTCACCCCGGAGCAGATCGCCGACTACCTGCGCGAGGCGGGATGGGCCGGCCCCGGGCCCGAGCTCGCCGCCGCGCTGCGCGACAGGACCGGCGGCAACCCGTTCTTCCTGGGCGAGCTGCTGCGCCTGTTGACCAGCACCCACGCCGACGGCCGCGTGGGCGCGGCGGACGTGCTCGCGCTCGCCGTGCCCGACGGCGTGCGCGACGTGATCAACCAGCGGGTGTCGCGGCTGCCGGAGGACTCCCAGACCCTGCTGCGGGCCGCCGCCGTGATCGGCAGGGACGTGGACGCCGACGTGCTGGAGACCGCGACCGGGGTCGGCGGCGCCCGGGTGATGATGCTGCTCGAACCGGCCGTCGCCACCGGACTGCTGGTCGAGGTGGACGGCGGCTGGGACTACCGCTTCTCCCACGCGCTGGTGCAGGAGGCGTTGTATTCCGGCCTGAGCCGCAGACAGCGGGCGCAGCTCCACGGCCGGGTGGGCGAGGCCATCGAGAGCCTTCGACGGGGCGAGCCCGGCTCCCGGCTGCCCGCGCTCGCCCACCACTTCGGGCTGGCCGCACGGGTCGGCTACGCGGACAAGGCGGTCTCGTACGCCGTGGAGGCGGCCGAGCAGGCCACGGCCAGGCTCGCCTACGACGAGGCCGTCCTGCACTGGGAGCAGGCCCTCGACGCCTGCGCCGCCGGACCGGCGGCCACCCGCTGCGCCCTGCTGATCGGTCTCGGCAAGGCCCGGCGGGTGACGGGCGACGTGGAGGGCGCGCGCGGCGCCCTGGACGAGGCCGTGACGCTCGCGACCGGCATCGGCGACGACGCCGCCGTCATCGAGGCGGCCACCGTCTTCGGCGGCGTCACCCTGTGGAACTGGCGCTCGTACGGCGTGGTGGACCAGCGCATGGTGACCGTGCTGGAGGACCGGCTCTCCCGGCTCGGCCCGGACGCCGTGCGCACCCGCGCGGAGCTGCTCGGCACGCTCGGTGTCGAGCTGTACTACGGCGAACGGCGCGAGGAGGGCCGCCGCCACGCCCTGGAAGCCGTGGAACTGGCCCGGCGCATCGGCGACCCCCTGCTGCTGGCCCGCACGCTGAACAATTTCGTCATCGCGGCCTGGACGCCCGAGCACGAGGAGGAGCGTTATCGGGCGGCCGAGGAGATCCTGAGCCTTCCCGGCCTGCCCAGAGCCACCGAGATCGTCGCCCGGCTGCACCGCATGCCCAGGTTCCTGAAGGCGGGGCTGCTCGCCGACTACGACGCGGAGCTGGCCCGCTGCCTGCGGCTCACCGCCGAGGTGCGGATGCCGGAGATCGAGACGCAGGTCGCCTACGCCGCGGCCGGGCGGGCGATGCTGGCGGGCGACTGGGCGGAGATGGACCGGCAGGCGGCCCTCGGCACGGGCAGCTTCCGCCGCACCAGCCTGTGGGGGCCGGACGTCCTCAAGCTGATCTACGCGTTCTTCGCGGACTGGTGTCAGGGACGTCCCAGCCCGCTGCTGCCGGAGCTGGTCGAGGCCGCGGCCGACGAGTCCAACCTGATCGCGCGGCCCACGGCCGTCCTCGCCGCGCTACAGGCGGGCGACCACGAGCTGGCGCACCGCCTGATCGACCGCTGGGGCGCCGTACGGCCACGCGACTGGACGTGGCAGTTCGTCGCCTGGCAGTGGGCCCTGGTCGCCGTCCGGCTCGGCCGGCCCGATCCCGTCGAGCTGCTCGCCGAGCTGCGGCCGATCGCGGGGCAGCTGATGACGATGGGCACCGGATGCCTGTCGTGGGGGACGCTCCACGACGTGGTCGCCGGGCTCCTGCACCGGATCGGCGACGTGCCCGCCGCTGTGGCGCACGCGGAGGCCGCGCGCGACGCCCACCGGCGGCTCGGCCTGCCTCATCTCGTGAGCCGCAGCGAGGCCCTTCTGCGGGATGTCCGTGAGCCGGCGGGGCGGGCCGGCCCCAGCGGCGACGCACGGGCCTGACTCCGGAACATCCGCGGGCGGTTTTCCGTCACAGGGGCAGGTGCGGGGCGTTCGCACCTGCGCCGCACGCGCTCTTGTCGAGATGCTGCGGCGGCTTTTCCGGTGCATCGTGGGTGCCATGAGCCAGGAACAGCCCGGCCACGGGCACGGGCACGGGCATGGGCATGGGCATGGGCATGGGCATGGGCATGGGCATGGTCATGGGGACGGCCGCGGAGACGGCACCGTGACGCTTCGCGCGCGGGTGGCGCATATGCTGCGCCCGCACTCGCACGAGGCCGCCGACAGGATCGACCCCGTGCTGGAGTCGTCCGCCCGGGGCCTGCGCGCGCTGTGGGTGTCGCTGGCCGGCCTCGGCGCGACCACGCTGGTGCAGGCGGCGGTGGTGGCCCTGTCGGGGTCGGTCGCACTGCTGGGCGACACCCTGCACAACGCGGCCGACGCCCTGACCGCCGTGCCGCTCGGGATCGCGTTCCTGCTCGGCCGCCGTCCGCCCACACGCCGCTACACCTACGGCTACGGACGGGCCGAGGACCTGGCCGGGGTGATCATCGTCATGACGATCGCCGCCTCCTCGATCGCCGCGGCGTACGCCGCGATCGGACGGCTCCTGGAGCCGCGGGAGGTCACGCACCTGGGGGCGGTCGCGGCGGCGGCGCTGGCGGGATTCGCCGGGAACGAGCTGGTCGCCCGCCACCGCATCCGGGTCGGGCGTGAGATCGGCTCGGCGGCCCTCGTCGCCGACGGACTGCACGCACGCACCGACGGTTTCACCTCGCTGGCCGTGCTGGCCGGCGCGGGAGGGGCCGCGCTCGGCTGGACCTGGGCCGACCCCGTCGTCGGCCTGCTCATCACGGTCGCGATCCTGACCGTGCTGCGGCAGGCGGCGCGGGAGGTGTACCGGCGGCTGATGGACGCCGTGGACCCGGCTCTCGTGGACCGCGCCGAGGCGACCCTGCGGGGCACGCCGGGCGTGCTCGGCCTGGGCCAGGTGCGGCTGCGCTGGATCGGCCACCGGCTCAGGGCCGAGTGCGAGGTCGTCGTCGACCCCTCGGCCACGGTGGTGGAGGCTCACCGGGTCGCGGCCGAGGCCGAGCACAACCTGATCCACGCCATCCCCCGGCTGACGGCCGCCATCGTGCACGCCGACCCGTTGCCTCACGACGGTGTGGACCACCACGCCGTCCTCGGCGACCACCGGCGCGACCACCGCCCCGCGTACCGCCCCGGCTGAGACCGGCGTCCTACGCGCAGGTGGAGACGTCAGGCGGGCCGCACCGAGGCCGGGTCGAGCCAGCCGAACGGCGTCAGCGCGGGCGCCGCGATCTTGCTCGAATAGCCGGCCTCGGCTTGGTAGAACCACAGCGGAATGGCCGGCATGTCCCGGACCAGCAGCGACTCCGCCTCGCGGTAGAGCGCGATCGCCTTGGCCCGCGACACCTGTCCGTCGGCGGCGCGCAGCAGCGCGTCGAACCGGGGGTTGCGGTACAGCCCGTAGTTGTATACGCCGCCGGAGGCGAACTGCGGGGCGAGCACGTTCTGGATGTGGGGGAAGTCGAGCTGCCAGCCCATCCGGAACATCCCCTTGACGGTGCCCTTCGAGGTCATCCGCTGAAACGCGTCGAAGGTCTTCACCGTCGTGGGGACGATCGTCACCGCGCCCTTGAAGACCTTGCCGACGCTCGCGGCGACCGCCTTCACCCAGTCGGCGGACCCGCTGTCGGCGGCATAGTAGAGCGGGATGCTCGCGGGCGTGCGGAACCCCTTCGCCTTGGCCCGGGCGAGGTAGGTGCGCGCGCGGGCGGGGTCGTAGCGGCAGAACGCGCCGCAGGCGCCGGACTTCGCCCCCTCGGCCGTGGGCGGGACGAACGAGTCCGCCGGCACCCGCCCGCCGCGGAAGACCTCACGGGCGATCGTCTTGCGGTCGATCGCCATCGAGACCGCCTTGCGGAAGTCGGCGTTCGTGCTCAGCCGGAGCGGAATGCCGATCTCCTGGACGTTGCCGGTCACCGAGTGGATCACCCGGCCCCTGAGGTCCTTGGCGGCACGGAGCGCGGCGGCGGCCGGCACCTGGGACATGGCGTCGAGACGGCCGACGACCAGGTCCGCGTAGGCGACGTTGTCGTCCTGGTACGTCCGGTAGGTGAGCTTGCCGGCCCGCGCCTTGAACGACCCCGCGTACCCGTCGTACCGCTCCAGCACCGTCTCGGTGCCGGGCGCCCACTTGACCACCTTGAACGGCCCGTTGCCGACCGGCTTGCGTTCGAACGACGCGGGGCTCTTCAGCACAGAGTCGGGCAGCGGCGAGAAGGCGACGTGGCCCAGCTTCTGCGTGAACGGCCCGAGCGGCCGCTTCAGCTCGATGGTGAACGTGTGGTCGTCCACGACCCTGAGCCCGGACATCACGCGGGAGCCGTATCCCTTGATGTCCTCGAACAGGAACGCGTTGGTGGACTTGCCCGCTGCGGCGGTCTGGTTCCAGGCGTCCACGAAGTTGTGCGCCTTCACCTCGGTGCCGTCGTGGAATCTCCAGCCCTCGCGCAGCCTGACGGTGAACCGGCGGTTGTCCTTCGTGCCGATCGACTTCGCCATCGCGTACGTCATACGCGAGGTCCCCGGGGCGTACTCGACGAGGCCGGTGAACAGCGCGTCGAGCACGTCGCCGCCGCACTCGCCGGCCCAGCCCAGGGTGAGCGTGTAGTACGGCGCGCAGGTGGACACCGTGACGGCGGCACCGGCCTCGGCCCGCGCCTGCGCGGGAACCGCCAGCAGGCAGCAGACGAGGGGAAGGACCGCCATGGCGGAGCGGGGGACCACCTGTTTTCACCTCCGGACCCGAAAATGGATGATCAGCCTAGTGGCCGGGTCCGGAGTGAGTCAGGATTTATCTGGTAAGCGTCAAAACCAGCCGCGGTGCCGGGCCATGGAGGCCAGGCCGTCGCGCAGCGCCTGCTCCACCCTGCCGGGGTGGTCACCGTACCCGACGCGGAAGCGGTTGTAGACATCGTGGCTGGAGGTGAGGAAGCCGCCCCGCTTGTCGGCCTCCAGGATCACGTCCATCGAGTGCGGTCCCGCGATGAAGGTCAGCTCCAGCTCGCTGAAGTGGCGCCGCCAATCTCCACCGGCGTGATACTCGATCTCCTGGTAGAACGGCATGGTCGAGCCCCGGAGCGTGCCGCGCTCAAGGTCGGCCCGCTTGAAGTGGAAGCCCATGTGGACGAGCGCCCCCAGCAGGTGGTCCTGGGCCGGCAGGGGATTGACGTGCAGCGGGTCGAGGTCGCCCTTGTCGAGCGCGCCCGCGAGCGCCAGCTCGGTGGCCACGCCCAGCCGCATGCCCGGCAGCGGGCGCCCGCCGACCGCACTGACCGGGGTCTCCCACGGCACCGGGATCGCGAACGGCAGGGCGCGGGCCTCCCCCGCGCGCAGGTCGAAAGGCCCGGAGACCGGCGCCCGCAGGAAGCCGTAGGTCGCGTGGTGTTCCTGGTCGCCGCGCTCGACCTCCACGACTGCGGTGAAGTCGACGGTGATCCCGTCCACCCGGTGATCGGACGACCCGCCCCTGAAACGGACCTCGCCGTGCAGGGTCTCTCCCGGGCGCACGTGCGGGTCACGCAGCACCGTGTCGACCTCGACGCCGGCTCCCAACGCGGCCATCAGCTTGCGGAACACCGATCACTCCCTTGGTCGCGGACCGTTCACCGCTGCCAACGACCCGTCCCCGCCGCCCGGTTCCCCGTACAGAGGTGTCCTTTCCGGCTCGTCCCGTTCGTCGTACGTCCATGATGGGATACCGGCCCGAGGAGGACCCGTGAAGTACGTGCTGCTCATCTGCGGCGACGAGTCGGCGGCGGAGCACGCCGAGGACGGGTGCGGCGGCTGGTCGGAGACGATGGCGGAGCGCGGCGTGCTCCGGGGAGGCGCCGGGCTGCGCCCGCCGGGCGACGCCACGACGCTGCGGGTGCGGGAGGGCGAGGTGCTGCTGTCGGACGGGCCGTTCGCCGAGACCAAGGAGCAGCTCGGCGGATTCTGCCTGATCGAGTGCGCCGACCTGGACGAGGCCGTCGAGATCGCCGCCGCCCATCCCGCCGCGGCGTACGGCACGATCGAGATCCGGCCGCTCACAGATCTGTGACGCCGCCGGTCGAGGCCGCCGTCGACCGGGCCTTCCGCGAGGAGTGGGGGCAGGTCGTGGCCACGCTCATCCGCTGGACCGGCGACTGGGACCTGGCCGAGGAGTGCGCGCAGGACGCCTTCGCCCAGGCCCTGCGGACCTGGCGGCGCGACGGCGTGCCGCGCCGCCCCGGCGCGTGGCTGACCACCGCCGCGCGCAACCGGGCCGTGGACCGGCTGCGCCGTGAGGCCACCGGCGCAGCCAAACTGCGGGAGGTGGCGGACGCGCTCGCGGCCCAGGGCGGCGACGCCGCCGACGAGCCGGGCGTGCCGGACGACCGGCTTCGGCTGATGTTCACCTGCTGCCATCCGGCGCTCGCGCTGGAGGCCAGGGTGGCGCTGACCCTGCGCACCCTCGCCGGGCTCACCACGGCCGAGATCGCGCGGGCGTTCCTGGTCGGCGAGCAGACGATGACCAAGCGGCTGACCCGGGCCAAGCAGAAGATCCGGAACGCGGCCATCCCCTATCGCGTGCCGCCGGCGCACCTGCTGCCCGAGCGCCTCCCGGCCGTGCTCGCGGTGCTGTATCTGCTGTTCAACGAGGGCTACTCGGCGACGGCCGGCGACGACCTCGTACGGCACGACCTCGCGGCCGAGGCGATCCGGCTGGCCCGGGTGCTGGTGCGGCTGATGCCGGACGAGCCCGAGGCGGCGGGCCTGCTCGCGTTGATGCTGCTGCACCACGCGCGCCGCGCCGCGCGGCTGGACGAGGCCGGCGACCTGGTGCTGCTGGAGGACCAGGACCGCGGCCGGTGGGACGCCGGTCAGATCGCCGAGGGCGTGGCCCTGCTGGACGCCGCGCTGCGGCGCGGGCGGCCCGGCCCCTACCAGGTGCAGGCCGCGATCGCCGCCTGCCACGCCACCGCCGCCCGTCCCGAGGACACAGACTGGGCGCAGATCGCCGTCCTGTACGGGCGACTCGCCCGGCTGGTCCCCTCGCCCGTTGTCGAGCTGAACCGCGCGGTGGCGGTCGGCATGGCGCACGGCCCGGCGGCGGGCCTGGCCCTGGTCGACTCCCTGCGGGAGACACTGCGGGCGACGGGCGCCCTGGCCGGCTACCACCTGCTGCCCGCCGCCCGTGCCGACCTGCTGCGCCGCCTGGGCCGTACGGCCGAGGCGGCCGAGGCCTACCGGGAGGCGGCCGGCCTGGCCGCCACCGACGCCGAGCGCCGCTACCTCGCCCGCCGCCTGTCCGCCCTCGAATAGGTGTCCGTACGGGCCGTGCCCGTTCGTCGGAGGGACGAACACGTACGACACGAAGGGAAGGGCGACGACCCATGGAAACGGAGATGCGGCAGCGGATCGCGGCGGAACGCCGCGAACTGGCGGACCTGCTGAGCGAACTGCCGCCGCGGTCGTGGGACGCGCCGTCGCTGTGCGCGGGATGGCGGGTGCGGGAGGTGGTCGCGCACATGACGATGCCGTACCGGCATTCCGGGCTGAGCGTGCTCGCCGGTCTCGTCAGGGCGCGGGGGAACTTCGACCGGCTGGCCGACCGGCTCGCCCGCGAGGACGCGGCGGCGCTCGGCCCCCGGGAGCTGACGGCGTGCCTGCGGGACAACGCCGAGCATCCCTGGCGGCCTCCGGGCGGCGGCTACGCGGGCGCGCTGTCCCATGACGTCATCCACGGCATGGACATCACCGTGGCGCTGGGGATCGACCGGCGGATCCCCGAGGACCGGCTGCGCGTCCTGCTCGACAACGCGCTGTCGCCCCGGAGCCGCAAATATTTCGGCGTCGACCTGGACGGCGTGGAACTACGCGCCGACGACGTGGACTGGTCGCTCGGGACGGGCGTCCCGTTGACCGGCGCCGGGCAGGACCTGGTGCTGGTCCTGTGCGGCCGCCGGCTGCCGGAGGGACGGCTGCGCGGCGAGCCTGCCGCACGCTTCACCCACTTCGTCCGCTGAACGCGCCGCTGCGGCCGCTGATCGCAAAGATGGGCAGGTCTGTGTACTTCCGGGCGTCATGAGCGTTACCGTGCTCGAGATCATCGACCTCTCCGGTTCGGAGCGACGAGGCTCCCGGAGAGGTTTCCTCCGCCCTGAGCACTCCCTGGAGGCCCTCACATGCCGTCCCGCTCCGGTTTCGATCCCGACCCGCTGATCAGGAAGCACCGCACCGCCGGCGCCACGCTCACCGTGACCGCGGACGGAGTGCCGCTCGCCGGTCAGGAGGTCGTCGTCGCGCAGCGCGGGCACAAGTTCCTGTTCGGCTGCATCGGGTTCGACTTCATCCCGCTGGCCAACGGCGAGACCGCGGCGGGCTCCGGCGAGCGGCGGTCG
The DNA here is from genome assembly GCF_040685655.1 of Microbispora sp. NPDC088329. Taxonomy (NCBI): domain Bacteria; kingdom Bacillati; phylum Actinomycetota; class Actinomycetes; order Streptosporangiales; family Streptosporangiaceae; genus Microbispora; species Microbispora sp. NPDC088329. The sequence continues at coordinate 59,631 of NZ_JBFBIP010000026.1, read as the reverse complement.
CTGGGCGAATCCCCCGCGGCCGGGTCGCAGGAGGTCGCCGACCTGTGGTTCGACCTGTTCAACTTCGCCACCCTGCCCTTCTACTGGGGGCAGTTCGAGCCGGTCCGGGGCCGCCCGGACACCGAGCGGCTGCTCACCACGGCCCGGTGGTTCGCCGACCGGGGCGTCCCGGTCAAGGGGCACCCGCTCGCCTGGCACACGGTGACCGCCGACTGGCTGATGGACCTGTCGAACGCCGAGATCGCCAAGGCCCAGGTGGAGCGGATCCAGCGGGACATGACCGACTTCGCCGGTGTCATCGACATGTGGGACGTCATCAACGAGGTCGTGATCATGCCGATCTTCGACAAGTACGACAACGGGATCACCCGCGTCTGCCGGGAGATGGGCCGGATCCCGATGGTGCGGATGGTCTTCGACGCGGCGCGCGAGGCCAACCCCCACGCCACGCTGCTGCTCAACGACTTCGACATGTCCGCGGCGTACGAGTGCCTGATCGAGGGCGTGCTGGAGGCGGGCATAAAGATCGACGTGCTCGGCCTGCAGAGCCATATGCACCAGGGCTACTGGGGCGAGGAGAAGACGCTCGCCACGATCGACCGCTTCGCGCGGTACGGCCTGCCCATCCACTTCACCGAGACGACCATCGTCTCCGGCCACATCATGCCGGAGGAGATCGTCGACCTGAACGACTATCAGATCCCCGAGTGGCCGAGCACCCCCGAGGGCGAGGCCCGCCAGGCCGACGAGATCGTGCGCCACTACAAGACCCTGCTGTCCCACCCGGCCGTGGAGGCGACGACGTACTGGGGCCTGTCGGACGGCGGCTGGCTCGGTGCGCCGGGCGGTTTCGTCCGCGCCGACGGCACCCCCAAGCCGTCGTACGACGCGCTGCGCTCGCTCGTCAAGGGCGAGTGGTGGCTGCCGCCGACGACGATGGTCACCGACGACGACGGCCGTGTCCGATTCGACGGCTTCCTCGGCGAGTACGAGGTCACCGCCGGCGGCCGGACGGTCACGTTCGCCCTGGACGAGCCGGGAGACGCCCAGGTGGCCGTGTCTCTCTGACGTCCCTGTGACGTTCGCTGCCGGCCGCGGAAGATTTTTCGGGATTTTCGCGGGGAGGATGTCGAGAATCGGGGAGCCGGCTTCTACCCGGGGGTGAGCGCGCCCACGAGGGGCGGGCGGCAGGAGGAGCGAGACATGAAATACATGCTGCTGATGCAGTTCGGCCCGCAGAGCGGCATCGCCTCGGTGGACACCTGGTCGCCGGAGGACATCAAGGCGCACGTCGAGTTCATGCACGACGTGAACCGCGGGCTCGTCGAGGCCGGCGAGTTCGTGGACGCGCAGGGGCTGGCGATGCCCGACCAGGCGCGGATCGTGCGGGCCGGCGAGGGCGGCGTCCCCGTCGTCACCGACGGCCCGTTCCCCGAGACCAAGGAGTTCCTGGTCGGCTACTGGATCGTCGACTGCGAGGGGCCGGAGCGGGCGTACGAGCTGGCGGGCCACATCTCGGCGGCGCCCGGCCTGAACGGCGAGCCGCTCAACATGCCGATCGAGGTGCGGCAGGTGATGGCCGGCCCGCCGCAGGAACTGTGAACATCTCGCAGCCGCACGCCGACGACCTGCTGCGCCCGCTGGCGCCGCAGGTCGTCGGCGTGCTCACCCGCAGGTTCGGCGACTTCGGCGCCGCCGAGGACGCGGTCCAGGAGGCGCTGCTCGACGCCCTCGCCCAGTGGCCCGCCGAGGGCGTGCCGGACAACCCGAAGGGCTGGCTGGTCCAGGTCGCCTCCCGGCGGATGATCGAGCAGGTGCGTGGTGAGCAGGCGCGCCGCCGTCGCGAGGAACTGGTGGCCGCGCGGGCTCCCGCCGGCCACTCGACATCCCCGGCGGCCGACCGGGCGCACGAGACGGACGGGGACGACACGCTCGTCATGCTGTTCCTGAGCTGTCACCCCGCGCTGACGCCGGCGTCCGCCATCGCCCTGACCCTGCGCGCCGTCGGAGGGCTGACCACGGCCGAGATCGGCAAGGCCTTCATGGTGCCCGAGGCGACGATGGCGCAACGGATCAGCCGGGCCAAGCAGCGCATCAGGGCGTCGGGGGTGCCGTTCCGCATGCCGGAGCCGCAGGAGCGCCGCGCGCGGCTCGCCTCCGTGCTGCACGTGCTCTATCTGATCTTCAACGAGGGCTACGCCGCCAGCGGCGGCCTCGGCCTGCATCGCGTCGAGCTGTCCCGCGAGGCGATCCGGCTGGCCAGGACGCTGCACCGCCTGCTTCCCGGCGATTGCGAGGCGGCCGGACTGCTCGCGCTGATGCTGCTGACCGACGCCCGGCGGCCCGCCAGGACCGGGCCCGGCGGTGTCCCCGTCCCGCTGGCGGAGCAGGACCGCTCCCTGTGGGACCGGGAGGCGATCGCCGAGGGCACCGCGCTGCTCACCGCCGCCCTGCGCCGGGGCGCCGCCGGGCCGTACCAGATCCAGGCGGCGATCGCCGCCGTGCACGACGAGGCGGCGACGGCCGAGGAGACCGACTGGCCGCAGATCCTCGCGTTGTACGGCCTGCTGGAGCGCATGTCGCCCAACCCGATGGTCTCCCTCAACCGCGCCGTCGCCGCCGCCATGGTGCACGGCCCCGCCGCCGGGCTGGCCCTGCTCGAACCGCTGGCCGACGGCCCGCTGGCGGGGCACCATCGCCTGCACACGGCGCGCGCGCACCTGCTGGAGATGGCCGGCGACATCGCGGCGGCCGTCGAGGACTACCGTGCGGCGGCGGGCCGTACGGCCGCCGTCCCCGAGCGCGACTACCTCATCATGCGCGCGGCCCGCCTCGCCGCCCGCCGGTGAGCCGTCTCAGCACGTGAATCACGCGGGCGCGCCACCGCCCGGGACCGTGCCTATGGCGTCATGGTCGACCTTTCCCTTTACCTGGCGTTCGTCGTCGCGGCGGCGGCCCTGTGCGCCGCTCCGGGGCCCGAGATGATGTTCATCGTGGCCATGGCGGGCGCGGCGGCCCGCCGACCGGCCCCGACCCGCGCCGGCTGCGCGCCTTCTGGCAGGGCATGGTCACGAATCTGCTCAATCCCAAGGTGATCCTGTTCAACATCGCCTTCCTGCCGCAGTTCGTGAACCCGGCCCTGGGTCATTTCACCGTCCAGTTCCTGGTCCTCGGGCTGCCCCTGGTGCTGCTCGGTCTCGGCGTCGACGCCACGGTCGGCGCCCTCACGGGACGGCTCGCGGCGCTGCTGCGGCGCAGTCGCCGATTCGCCCGCGGCCTGAACGTCGTCAGCGGCTCCGTCTTCGCCGTCCTGGCCGTCCGGCTGGTGACCTCCCCGAATTAGAGCCGGCCGGATTAGAGCCGGAGAGCCCGGCGTCAGGCACGGCGGGGAACCGATCCCGGCGCCAGACTGCGCGCGAGGAACTCGAGCGCGGCGACGACCTCGGCGATCCGCGCCGGATCGTCGGTGCCCAGAGCCGCCGCGAGCGGCCCCTCGACGCCGGCCGCCCGTGCGGCCTCCACCCGCGGGGGCTCCCCGGGCGCCCGCCTGATCACGACCCTGCGCCGGTCGGCCGGATCGGGGGCCGTCACGACCGCCCCGGCCTCCTTCAGCCGGGCGACGGCCCCCGACACCGCGCTCTGCGGCAGACCCGTCCGCGTCGCGATCTCCCCCACGGAGGTCTCCGGGTGAGCACGCAGGTCGGCGACGACCACCAGCACGGTCCGGACGCTGGCGGCCTGCGTCGTTCTCGACGGGGCGATGCCCCCGACCGGCATGGCCTCTTCGCCGATCTTCATGAGGGTCCTGCCGAGCAGGAAGAGGTCGACTCCGTTCACCACTCCACAATACATCAGCCTTGATTCATCAGATTTGATGGATTATGGTCGGAGCATCCCAACCGCCCGAAAGGACGACCCCATGAACGGCATGCTTCGCACGGCCGGCGCCACGCTCTATTACGAGGTGTGCGGCACCGGTCCCGCGCTCCTCATCGGGCAGAGCGGGGAGGGGGACGCGGACCGCACCGCCGACCTGGTCCGCCATCTCGCCGCCGACCACACCGTCATCACCTACGACCGCCGCGGCCTGTCCCGCAGCACACTGGACGACCCCGGCCGCGGCGCGACCATGGCCGACCATGTCGACGACGTCCACCGCCTGCTCACCGCCGTGACCGACCGGCCGGCGAGCATGCTCGGATGCAGCTTCGGCGCGGTCATCGGGCTGCACCTGGCCGTCGAGCACCCGGAGCAGCTCGACACCCTGATCGCGCATGAGCCGGTCGCCCCCGGCCTCCTCCCCGCCGCCGAACGCGCTCATCACGTACGTGAACTGGAGGAGCTGCAGCGCCTCTACCGTGAGCGCGGCCTCCCCGACGCGTTCGCGAAGATCGCGGAGGTGCTGGGCATCGACCCCGTCGGCCAGGACACCGAGCCCGGGCTGACTCCGCACCCCCTCGACGACCGGCGCCGGGCCGGTTTCGACTTCTTCATCCGCAACGACTTCACCGCGGTCGTCCGTGACACCCTCGACGTCGGCGCGCTCCGGGACACACCGGTCCGCGTCATCCCGGCCTTCGGGCGCACCACGCCCCGGCACGTCTTCGACTATCGGTGCGCGCAGGAGCTCGCCGCGCTTGTCGGCGCCGAGGCCCGGGAGTTCCCCGGCGGGCACAACGGCAGCACGACCCACCCCCTCGGGTACGCCGCGCGCGTCCGCGAACTCCTGGCCCGGTCCGTCGGCGTGCTTGACGTGGGATGACGCCGCGCTCTAAGTTGCTGCCGCGATTGACAATTTTCGTCGATCTGTCGAAAGTTTCCTGGAAAGAATTCGGAGCCGCCGCGTGAAGGTCCTCTACATCGGCGGCACGGGAACGATCAGTTCGGCCTGCGTGGCCGAGTCGGTGCGGCGAGGGCTCGACGTCCACGTGCTCAACCGGGGCCACACCGCCCGGCGCCGCCCCCTGCCCGGCGGGGTCACCACGCTCACCGCCGACGTGCGGGACCCCGACGCGCTGCGCCGGGCCCTGGCCGGGACGACCTACGACTGCGTCGTCGACTTCCTCGGCTACACCGCCGAGGACGCCGCCGCGAGGGTGGACCTGCTGGACGGCCGCACCGGGCAGTACGTCTACATCAGCAGCGCCTCCGTCTACCACAAGCCGGTGCGGCGAGCACCCTTCACGGAGTCGACCACCCGGCGCAACCCCTATCTGGCGTACGCCAGGGACAAGATCGCGGCCGAGGACGTCCTGCGCCGCGCGTACGAGGAGCGCGACTTCCCCGCCACGATCGTGCGTCCCTCGCACACCTACGACGACGCGCATCCGCCGCTGCCCGGCGAATGGACGGCCTGGGACCGTATCGCGCGCGGCGACGAGATCGTGGTGCCCGGCGACGGCACCAGCCTGTGGACGCTGACGCACGCGGACGACTTCGCCGGCGGCCTGGTGGGCCTCATCGGCGCCTGGCAGGCGATCGGCGAGGACTTCCACATCACCTCGGACGAGGCGCTGACCTGGAACGAGATCTACGAGGTCGTGGCGCGGACGGCCGGCGCGACGGCCAGGCTCCTCCACCTGCCCGCGGAGTTCCTGCCGCGCATCGCGCCGGACTGGTTCTGGTCCGATCTGATCGTCGGCGACCTCCAGCACACCGCGCTGTTCGACACCACGAAAATCAGGCGGTTCGTCCCGTCGTTCCGGCCGGTCGTCACCTGGGCGGAAGGGGCCAGGCGGCTGCACGCCCGGCGGTCGGCCCACCCGGAGGAGACCCGGCCCGACGCCGGGACCGACGCGGTGCTGGCCCGGCTGGCCGAAGGACACCGCCTCGCGTCGGCGGCCGTGGCACAGCCGGCCCCGGCCCGCCGCTGAGGGCCCGCGACGGAAGGACAGCCCGATGCCCCTCGACCCCCGTGACGACCTGACCGTCCCCGACCCGGCGCTGCGCCGGCCGTTCGGGCGCACCGGCCTTTCGGTGACGCCGATCTGCGTCGGCACCAGTCCCCTGGCGAGCATGCCGGGACTGTACGGGTACGAGGTCGGCGAGGAGCGCGCGCGGGCCACCGTGGAGGCCGTGTTCGACGGGCCGTTCAACTTCCTCGACACCTCGAACAACTACGGCGGCGGCAGCGCGGAACGGCGCATCGGCGCGGTGGTCCGCCACCGCGGCGGCGTCCCCGCCGGGTTCGTCCTGGCCACCAAGGTCGACGCGGACCCGGACACCGGCGACTTCTCCGGCGAGCGCGTGCGCCGTTCGGCCGAGGAGAGCCTGGAACGGCTCGGGGTCGGCCACGTGCCGCTGTTGTATCTGCACGACCCGGAATTCCACATCACGTTCGAGGAGGCCATGCGCCCCGGCGGGGCGGTGGAGGCGCTGGTCGCGCTGCGGGACGCCGGCGTGGCCGGCCATATCGGCATCGCGGGCGGCCCGGTCGGCCTGTTGCGCAGGTATGTGTCGACCGGCGTGTTCGACGCCGTGATCAGCCACAACCGCTGGACGCTGGTGAACCGCGAAGCCGGCCCGCTGCTCGACGAGGCCGCCGATCGCGGCGTCGCCTTCGTCAACGGCGCGCCGTACGGCGGCGGGATGCTGGTCAAGGGACCCGACGCCCAGCCCCGCTACGCCTACCGGGACACCGGGGAGTCCGTCCGGAACGCGGCCCGGGCCATGCGGCGGGTCTGCGACGCGCACGGCGTGCCCCTCGCCGCCGCCGCGCTGCAGTTCTCGCTGCGTGACCCCCGGGTGGCGTCCACCATCGTCGGCGTCTCCGAACCCGGGCGACTCGAGGAGACGCTGCGCCTCGCCGCCATCCCGATTCCGCCGGGTCTGTGGGACGAACTCGACCGGCACCTGCCCTCTCCCGCCGCCTGGCTGGACTGACCGTCCGGCTTCCCGGGCGCCCGGCTTCCCAGGTGCTCGGCTCTCCGGGTGCTCGGCTCTCCGGGCGCTCAGAGGAGACCGGCGTCGCGCACCTTCATCGCCACCTGGACGCGGTTGTCGGTGCCGAGCTTGGCGAAGATCCTGGTGATGTTCGCCTTCACGGTCGCGACGCTCATATGGAGACCTTCGGCGATCTCGGCGTTCGACCTGCCCCGCGCCACCTCGACCGCGACCTCGAGTTCGCGCTCGGTGAGCCGGTCCAGCTCCTCCCTCGCCCGCGGGCGGACCGGTCCTGACCCGCCGGCCGCCGCGGCGATCACCTGCCGGGCGACGCTCGGCGACAGTACCGGCTCGCCCTTCGCCACGGCGCGGACCGCCTCGATCATCCGGGGCGGCGGGGTGTCCTTCAGCAGGAAGCCGTCGGCGCCGAGCCGCAGGGCCCGCAGCACCATGTCGTCGGCGTCGAACGTGGTGAGCACGAGAATCCGCGGCGGGCCGGGCTGCGCCCGCAGCAGCTCGGTGGTGATCAGACCGTCCTGGTTGGGCATCCGGATGTCCAGCAGCACCACGTCGGGGCGCAGGTCGCGGACGACGTCCATGGCGCGCAGCCCGTCCTCGGCCTCGCCGACGAGCTCGAAGCCGGGTTCGCCGCCGAGGATGAGGCGCAGCCCGGTCCGCACCATCGCGTCGTCATCCACTATCACCAGCCGGGTCACGCTCCACAGCCTCCCATGGCAATCGGACATCGAGGACGAACCGCCCGTCCTCGATCGTATGGCTGAGAGTGCCGCCGGCCATCCTCGTCCGCTCCGCCAGGCCCACCAGACCCAGCCTTCCCCCGGGGCCGGGCGCCGAGCCGGGACGCGCGGGGTTGGCCACCCGGATCCGCAGTCCCTCTCCCGGCCGTCCGCGAAGCTCGGCGGTGACCCGGGCGCCCGGCGCGTGCTTGCGCGCGTTCGTCAGTGCCTCCTGCACGATCCGGTACGCGTGCCGGCCCGTCTGCGCGGGCAGCGACTCCCGGCCGTCGATGCTGTCGTCCACCTCGACCCGCTGACCGGCCGCGCGGACCTCGCCGAACAACGCGTCCAGATGGGCCAGGTTGGGCTGCGGCGCCTCCACGGCGCCGTCGTCGCGGAGCGTGCGCAACACCGTGCGCAGCTCGTTGAGCGACTGGTGCGCGTTCTCCTGGATGGCCAGCGCGGTCTCGCGGGTCTGCTCGGGGCCGAGGTCCGTCCGGTAGGCCAGGCCGCCGGCCAGCATCGCCAGCAGGGAGATCCGGTGCGCGAGCACGTCGTGCATCTCCTGGGCGATCTTCACCCGTTCCGCCAGCCGTGCCTGGTCGATCCGCTGCCGCTGCTCACGCTCGGCGGCCCGCGCCCGCTCGCGCAGGGACAGCTCCAGGTCGCGGCGTCCCCGGAGGTAGAGGCCGAACACGGTCAGCCCGCCGAGAATCGCCAGCCCCGTCACCGAGGAGACGACCGTGGCCTGGTCTATGCCGTCCGAAGCCCCGCCGACCAGCAGGCACACCAGGGACACGACCGCGACCGGGACGATCCGGCTCCACCGGCGATGGGTCACCAGGGACACGTACGCCACATACGCGGGACCGCTCGCCGTGGACGAGAACGTGGTCAGCAGGGCGGTCGCCAGGGCGATCTGCCACGGCCACCGGCGCCGCCACCGGACAAGGACAAGCCCGATCAGGCCGATCCCCATGTCGGTCAGCGCCTGCGGGAGGCGGTCGCCGTCGTGCAGGACAAGCCAGGCCAGCACCACGCCGTGGAACAGCATCGGCACCGCGGCGCACAGATAGCGCAGCGCGACGCCCCCCGCGTCCAGGGGCGGCTGGTAGTCCGGTCGGCCGTGCACAGCCCCACAGCTTAGGGACCACCGCGAACAGGTTTTAGCGACCTGGGTCGACCTGTGGACAGCCGTGGGTATCGCTCCCGGGCGGAAGGTGCGGCCGCACGTCGAATCGCGGCGGACCCCGGTCCGATGCGGTGTCACCCGCGCTCGCGGTGGACTGAACACGTGATCGAGTTCAAAGACGTCAGCAAGATCTACGGAAAGGTGAAGGCGCTCGACGACGTGACCTTCACCGTCGGACCCGGGAGCGTCACCGGCTTCCTCGGGCCCAACGGCGCCGGCAAGTCGACCGCCCTGCGCATCCTGCTGGGGCTCGCCCGCGCCTCCTCCGGTTCTGCGACCGTGCTCGGCCTGCCGTACGCCGAGCTCGCCCGCCCGGGCCTGCGGATCGGCGCCCTGCTCGACGCGGGGGCCCAGCATCCGGGCCGCACCGGCAGGGAGGTCCTGACTCTCGGTGCGATGACTCTCGGACTGCCGCGGGCGCGGGTCGGCGAGGTGCTCGACCTGGTGGGGCTGACCGAGCGGGAGAGCCGGCGGACGGTCCGCGGCTACTCGCTCGGGATGCGGCAACGGCTCGGCATCGCACACGCCCTGCTCGGCGCTCCCGAGGTGCTCGTCCTGGACGAGCCCGCCAACGGCCTCGATCCCCAGGGCATCCACTGGATGCGCCGGCTGCTGCGCGACCTCGCCGACGCCGGATGCGCCGTGCTGCTCAGCTCGCACCTGTTGCACGAGGTGGAGCAGGTGGCGGACCGCGTCGTGATGATCGGCCGTGGGCGTGTGCTCGCCCAGGGCACGATCGGCGAGCTGAGCCGGAACGGCGGCCTCGAACAGACCTTCCTCGCGCTGACCGCGCACGCCGACCGGAGCCCGGGCGCGCACACGGGCCCGGGCGTCGAGGCGAGCCGTGGCGCCGGCCCGGGGAGGGACGCGTGAGCCGCGCCGTGCACCACCCGGACGACATCACGGAGGCCGGACCGAGCCCCGCCACGAAGGACGACGCCATGACCCGCGAAACTGTGACCCCCGAAACCATGACCCCCGAAACCATGACCGCCGACACGCCGATCCCGTTCCACAGACTGCTTGTCGTCGAAGCCCGCAAACTCGTCGACACCCGCAGCGGCACGATCATCGCTCTGATCATGGTCGGGCTGGTGGTCGCGTCCGTCGTGGCGCGCGGCGCCGTCGTCGGGCCGAAGCTGCAGACCCTGGCAGGCACCGCCGCAGTCGCCCTCGGCACCCTGCTCCCGGTGCTCGGCATCCTCACGGTGACCGGCGAGTGGTCGCATCGAACGGCGCTGACCACCTTCGTGCTCGAGCCGCGCCGGCATCGCGTCCTCGCGGCCAAATGCCTGCCGCCCCTGCTCGTGGCGGTGGTGCTCTCACTGTTCGCCATGCTGGTCGCGGTGCCGGCCACGGCCGTCACGGCCGCGGTGCGCGACATGCCCGCCGTCTGGGAGGTCCGGCCGCTGGGGCTGCTCGGGTGGACCGGGGTCAACGTCCTGTCGGCCGCCGCGGGCCTCGCCCTCGGCACGCTGTTCCTCAACGCGCCCGCCGCGATCGTGATCTTCCTGTCGACTCCCGTCCTGTGGGCCGTCGTCGGCAGACTCGGCCCGGCCGGCGAGGCCCTCGCCGAGTGGCTCGACCTCAACACCACGTCCACTCCCCTGGTGAGCGGCGCCGTGAGCTGGAGCGAGGGCGCCCGGCTCGCGACGTCGGCCGCCTTCTGGATCGTCCTTCCCATGGCCGCGGGTCTGGTCCGCGTGCTCCGCAAGGAGGTGACCTGACCCCGCGGAGCGGCCCTTCGGAGCCGGCCTTCAGAGCCAGTCTTCAGAGCCGGCCGAGGAGCGCTGCCACGCGGTCGGTCTCGGCGGCCAGGAGGCGCTCCGGCACCGGTTCGAACAGCTCGACGACCGGACGCCCCTCCTTGGGCTCCCACACGCCCGCCACCCTGCCCTGGTGGATCACCACGGGTGAGATCCATCCGGCGGTCCGGCTCACCTTGGGCCGCACGACCTTGGGCAGGAGCGGCTCCAGGTCGCGCGGCGCACCCAGGATGAACTGGTCGAAGCCGGGCAACAGATGCACGTCCTCCGACGCCGGGCAGGCCAGCAGATCGTCCAGAAGCTCCGCCGGCAGCACGGCGGGCACGCCCTCCACCTCGACCCGCGCGAGCTCACGCTCCAGCTCCCCGAACCAGCCGCGCAGGGCGGTCTTCGGCGTGGCGCCCCGGAACAGCCACGCGTCGAACATCCGGGGGGTGGCCGGGCCGTGGGCACCGAGGAACGCGCGGAGCACCCGCACGCCCCCTTCCTCCGGCGAAAGCGCCTCTCCCCGGCCGCCCGGCAGCCAGTCGGCGGGCCTGGTGAAGGTGACCCTGCCGTCACGCGGCGGGCCGTAACACAGCTCGCCGAGGAAGCTGAGCGGTTTGAGCAACGCGCCCCAGCCGGACGTGAGGGCTTCTCTCACGTGGGCGTCTCCGGTCGTCGCGATGACCGCCTCGACCAGTTCCTCCCTGGTCAGCACGCGGCCGGACAACGCGCGCGGCGCGGCGTCCACGACGGCCTCGATCTCCCGGGCGGACACCCCGTGGCCGCGCTGCCAGGACGCCTTCTCCCAGAATCCGAGCGACCCGAGAGCGGCGCGGTAGGCGGGAAACTCGTCCGCCGGGAGGAGGTGGAGCGTGCCGCGCATCGTCCAGGTCTTGACCAGCGTGCGGTCACGCCACAGAGCGTCCTCGATCTCCCCAGGGCGCGGGTTCGCGTGCCGTACGGCGACGGCCAGCGCCGCCGACGAGGCGACCTGCGCCTGCACCCCGCACAGCCGCCGGGCGATCGCCACCGCGTCGCCACCGCCAGCGGGCTCGACGAACTGCCGTCTCAGTCTCCAGGCGAGCACCTGCGCCCAGGTCGTCTCAGCAACCACGCCACACTTCTACACGCCGGGTACGACAAGTCGCGCGACCGCCGGGATGCGCGCGGGCCGGCGGACGAACCGTGGGAACCCGCGGACGCGACCCGGCGGACGTCAGCCCAGCCGGTGCAGGAGGTGGTCGCGGGCGGCGCGGTCGCCGGGGCCGCCCCGCTCCTCGAGGCGCTCCGCGACGTACCGGCGGTGGGCCTCGTCGACGTTCCCGCCATACTTGAACTTGCCGTTGATCTTCTGGATCGTCAGCCGGAGACCGCGGATGCCCGGCAGGCGCCGGTGGTGCTCCGCGGGGTCGGCGAGACCGTCGTCCAGCCGGGCGAGCTGGGCGCGCAGGATGCCGAGCTTCCCGTCGGGGTCGTCGACGATCTCCGCGTGACAGATCAGCTGGACGGCGGCGTAGTAGGTCGTGGGAACGCCGAGCCGGGGGTCCTCGTCCGTGCCGGGCAGTGCCTTCCACGCCCCCTCGACGTACGCCCAGTCGCCGGCCACGGCCATGACCACGGCCGGGTTCTCCTCGATCGCCCCCCAGACCGGGTTCGGCCGGGCGAGGTGCAGCAGGATCGTGGACGCGTCCGCGAGGAGGAACTGCGTCGGCACGACCACCGGCACGTCGCGGTCGCGCCCGGACGCGATGAGGTGGCCGAACTCGTTCGCGCGGACGAACGCCAGCGCCTCCTCGTCGTCGGCGGAGTCCCAGGGATGAATCAGCACACCCTCACTGTACGCACAGGCATCCTGCCTGCCTGCCTGGCCGTGTGTGCGATACACAACATCTTCACAGATGGACAAGTCCTCAACGATGTGCCAGCATCGGGGCCGGGTCACGAGGCCGATCGCGCCCCTGGACGATCGTCGGCCGGCAACCTCGCACATCCGCGCAAGGTGCCCTCCAGGGAAGACCTGGCCGCTGCCGGCCCGGCAGGGGCAAGCGCGGATCTCCCGCCCTCCGGCATGGGATCCCCGAACGACCGAGGAATCGCGTTGCCCGCATGCCGGAACGCCGCAGCCGCGACCCGACGGCGCCCCCGCACGCCCGGACGCCCCCGCACGCCCGGACGCCACGGACGCTCCGGGACGCCCCGTGCGGCCCGGGCGCTCGCGGGCCGGTGGCGTGGTCAGACGCGTCCTCACCCGTCCAGTGCAGCCGAACGACGGCCGCGAGGCCTCGCACCCCGGCTTCTCCGAATTCCCCGAGGACGATTCATGCTTGACGACCTGCAGTTCTTCCGCACCGCCAGGGCCCTTCGAGTCTCTCCCCTCCTGGTCGACGCCGCGGACCGGATCGACGCCGCCTTCCCCGACGAGCTGTGCAGGCAGCTCCTCCCTCGGCTCTCCCGGCTGGCGGGAACGGCCGACGACGGCAGGAACGAGGACCGCGTCCTGATGGCGCAGGACTGGCTGGCCCGCACCTGTCTCCCGGTCTGGTTGCGGGCCGCGGAGCTCGGGGATGACGCGTCACGGCTTCGCGGTCTCGCACCCCTTCGCGACGCCGAAGGCCGGGGGCGGATGGTGGAGATCGCCAAGGAGGTGGGCGCCCGGGTAGGGCTCGGCGCGCCCTGCAGGGCCGAGGGCTTCCGGCTCTTCAGCCTCGCCGCAGCCGCGGCCGGCCACGCGGAGAGCGGCACGAGCCCGTGGCGGCACGTGGAATCCGCCGACCCGGACTTCTACCGTACGGTGACCCGGGCGGCGCGCAACGCCGCCATGCGGGTGGCGCTGGCGGCGATCAGGCAGGCCGGGACGGGACCGAATTCCGGCGGCGCGAAGCCGGAGCGGCCCGACGCCGCCGCTTCCGGCGGCACCGCTTCCGGCGGCACCGCTTCCGGCGGCACCGTTTCCGGCTGCACCGTTTCCGGCTGCACCCCGGCCGAGCGGCGGAACGCTGCCGGCCGCGAGGAACGGGACCACGTCACGCGGGCCCGCGCCCGCGCCGCGCTCGAACCGGCCGTCGCGCTCCTGCAGCGCTCCGCGGTGGAGCTGTTCACCCACATGGCCGAGCCGCCCACCCGGGAGTGGCCGTACGAGGGCCGCACCCCCGCCGGCTGACCCGGAGCGCGGAAGGGCAGATCATCCGCCTGTCGTGATCTCTAAGATGCACTTCATGTCCGCAGGGAGCGACAGACGAGGCGGCCCTGCCTCCCCGACGCACGTCCGTCATCCGCTGACGGACGCGCTCGGTTTCGCGTGGGCCGTCGTCCCGGCCGTCTCGCTGGGCCTGCTCACCTGGCTGGTCCTCGGCTTCGCGGCGTACCGGACGAAGAGCCGGGTCACGGCCGTCGTCGCAGGCGGCCACCTGGCCGTGCTCGTGTTCCTCGTCTCGACCGCCGGGGTGCGGGACTTCCCGCAGGACGACTGGCGCAACCAGCTGGCGCTGTGGGTCTGGGTCCTCGGCGTCTGCGCGGGCGGCACCGTGCACGCTTTCGTCATACGCAAGCGGGTCTTCCCTCCCCGTGCCCTGCCCGGGGAGGAGGGCCCGGCCGGCGCCACCGCGGGCGAGGGGCGTCAGGTCGTGGCCGGGCCCAAGGGGATCGCGGTTCCGCTGAGTTACCTCTGGGCTCTCGTTCCGCTGCTCACGCTCGGGTTCGCCACCTTCCTGGTGGTGGGCTCCGCGGCGGTCCGCCTGCGCAGCCGCGTGCAGGCAGCGGCGGCAGCCGGATATCTCGTGCTGTTCGCGGCCCTCATCATCGTCGACGCCCCGGTCGGGACCCTGCCGAACACGGACTGGCGCGCGCAGCTGTACTACTGGTCCTGGGCGCTGAGCTCGTGGTGGGGCGGCACCTTCCACGCCTTCGTCCTGCGGCAGGCGGTGTTCACGCGACGACCGGCTCCCGTCCGGGGCCCGGTCCCGACTCTTGCGGCGGGCCCGCCCCCACCGCCGGCCCCGCCCCCGGCCGCCCCCTTCATCGGGCCGTACCGGCTGGTGCGGCGGCTCGGCGGCGGCGGGCAGGGGGTCGTGCACCTCGGTCTCACGCCCACGGGCGAAAGGGTCGCGATCAAGGTGCTGCACGCTTCCGTCGAAACGGCCGCGGAGCATGAGAGCTTCCTGCGCGAGGTCGCGGCGGCGCGGCGCGTCCCGCCGTTCGCCACCGCACCCGTCATCGACGTGGGCGTCGCCGGCGACGCCGCCTACATCGTCAGCGAGTACGTCCCCGGCCCGTCGTTGGAGACGTACGTCCGCCGGGGACGGCCCATGGACGGGGACGGCCTGATCCGTCTGGCGATCGCGACCGCCGCCGCCCTGCGGGGAATCCACGCCATGGGCATCGTCCACAGGGACTTCAAACCCGCCAACATCCTGCTCGGTCCCGACGGCCCACGCGTGATCGACTTCGGTGTGGCCAGGGCCCTCGACCGCCTGACGCTGACGGCGGGAGGCGCCAAGGGGACGCCGCCGTACATGTCGCCGGAGCAGGTGTCCGGACAGCGTGCCGGCCCGCCGTCCGACGTGTTCAGCTGGGCCTCCACCATGTATTTCGCGGCGACCGGACGCCTCGCGTTCGACGGCCCGTCCGTCTACGTGATCTCTCATCGCATCCTCGGTCACCACCCGGACGTGTCGGTCCTGCCCGAGCCTCTCCGGCATCCGGCGGCCGCCTGTTTCAGCAAGGACCCCGGGGCCCGGCCGACCGCCGCCCAGCTCATGCTCGCGATCACCCGATAGGCGCCGGCCCTGCCGCCCGCCGAGGCCGCCGCGACTGGCCGAGACGTCCGGCACGAGGTCATACGCGCCGGAGGAGCAGGGTGACGAACCCGAGAGCACTCCGGTAGCCGCCGAGCCACATGTCGCGATGCTCCCTCATCACGGCCAGGGCGTGGTCGCCGTCGGGCCCAGGGTTGTCCGCGGCCCAGCGCGCCAGGGTGCCGGTCCACGTCCACTCGTACTCGTCCCACTCCGCCGGGTCGCTCACATGGGCGTAGACGGTCAGCCATCCCTTGGACTCGGCGGCCTCCACCGTGCCCGCGAGATCCGGGTGGTCGCCGATCGCTTCGGCGACCTCGGGAGCGGGAGGGCGTTCCCAGTAGCCCTCCCCGACGAGCGCGAGACCACCGGGCCGTACGAACCGGGTGAGAGCCTCCATCGTCTCCGTCAGCCCGCCGAGGGCGTGCGTCGAGCCGACGCACAGCGCCAGGTCGTACGGCCGGGCGGCCGTGAAGGCGTCGGCCGGCATCGTGTGGAGCGTCAGCCGGTCCGCCAGGCCTCGCCTGACGGCCGCCTCGTTCGCGGCGGTCACGGCGTGCCGCGAGATGTCGACGCCGTCGGCCCGCGCGGACGGGTAAAGTTCGAGCGCCCGGAGCGACCACTCGCCCTGCCCGCATCCCAGGTCGAGAATGCGGGCGTCCTCCGGCAGCGCCGCGCGGCGCAGCAGCCGATCGAGGTTGGCCTCCGAGACGGGCGCGGCGATCGGGTGATCACGATGGGCGATGGCGCTGAGCAGGTGTCGATCCACCTCCTCATACTCCCAAAGAGGACAAAGCGCCCGCAGCTGCTTATCCGGGCACCGCGACGCCCTCCGGCGCGCGATCGCATGCGCCGTGGCGGCTCAGCCGGTCCAGGAGCTGTTCATGAAGGACATCGTCATCGGCACCATGAGCGGCCCGATCACCGCGGCGTAGAGGATGATCACCCACCGTTGCCGGGCGCCCGCCCGGCCCATGAGCACCCACAGCGGCCACCACAGCAGCGCCGACCTGGGGATCGACATGTAGAACGTGGAGGTGATCAGCGCGCCCAGCTGCAGCCCGACGTAGACGAACTCGGCCCAGCGGCGGGTGACGAGCAGCCAGACGAGCAGCAGCACCCCCACGATCGCCGCCGCGATCTCGAGACGGAACATCGGCGCGAACCCGCCGTCGCCGCCGGTCGAGTCCCATGTGGTGCGGAACGCCTCCCAGGGCCAGACCGGTTTCCGCCCCCATCCGGTCTGCTGCGCGTTGTTCCACGCCAGCCAGTCACCCGTACGGGAGTACTGGTAGGCGGCGTACGTGAGGATCGGCGCGAACGGCAGCACCAGCCAGGCCCCCCGCCACCAGCCCGCCCAGCCGTCCCTCCGGATGCGGCTGACGACGAACTCGACGATCAGTGCCACGGCCAGGAACAGGCCGGTGATCCGCACGCAGGACGCCCCGGCGGCCAGAGCGCAGGCCAGCGGCCAGGCCCGGCGCCGGGCGGCCAGCCAGGCGGGCACCGCGAAGGCGAGGAAGAGCGCCTCGGAGTAACCGGCGAACAGGAACACGGCCGGGGGGCACAGCAGCAGCGCCAGGACGGCCCAGCGTCCCGCCCCGGCGGGTCCCTCGAAATCGGCGAGCCGGGCCAGCGCCACCATGGCCACGGCGCCGGCCACGAACGAGATGATCAGACCGGCCAGCGTCCAGTCGTCGACCACCAGGTGGACCAGCCGCAGCGCCAGCGGCAGGCCGGGAAAGAACGCCGGCAGCCCGGGATCGGGCTCCAGGTTCGGATCGCCGTCGTACCCGAATTCCGCGATCTTCCGGAACAGGTCGACATCCCAGTGTTTCCACCGCTCCAGCAGCGGTGCCTTGCTCTGGCCGGACACGATCAGTGCGCCGTAGACCGCCACGAGGACCATGCCCGCCCTCGTGCCCGCCCACAGCAGCAGGGCGTCCCGGACGGTGGCGCTGCGCCGCAGCGGTTCGGCGGCGGCCCTGCCGGCCGGGGGCGTCGCGGGCGCGGGAGCCTCCCCGTCCTGCCCGGCCCGCTCCCCACGCTCCGGGTCGTGCTCAGCTTCCTGGACGAAAGCCGTCACGTGCCCCTCCTCTCGCACCTGCCGGCGCTCGCCGCGCGGTACGTCCCCCCGCTCCCCGAAGCGGGATCCGTCCCCCGGACCGCCGCGATGCCCGGCCGCCGCCTTGTGCGACCGAGGCCGTACGCGGGCGAGCGGCGGCGGCGTCCATGATCGGAATGATGTCAAGCGATCGAGGCGCCGCGCCAGGCCGAGCCGGGCTCACCCGGCCGCGCTCACTTCCCCCGGACTGCGAGCAGCCGATGACCTCGGGATATTCACCGCCAGGAGCCGGGGTGGCCGGCGCCTCGAATGAAAGTTACAGCGGAAAACCGGGAGAACCGGGCAATGCGGTGCCGAGTGCCGGCGCCCGGTCGCCGTCATACCGGTGCCGCCGTTTTCGGCGGCGGTGCGATATGCGCGGGCGGCCGCCCTGTTCACAAGGCAGGCGTATCCGGACGAATCGAGGATATGTGTCACAGGCGGGGTGCGGGGAAGACGTACGGCCGCTTCCGGGCGCGAAGCATTGCGTTTCGGGGGAAAGCACGACAACGGGCTCCGGGAATGCCAATTGCGTCCGATGAACACCTTGCCCCATACACGGAGAAGTCGTGACAATTTCCTCGCACGTCGCATCAATTCGCATCCATCCCTTTCACCGCCCCCGGACGGCGGCGCATGGCATGCCGCCGGTCCGTACCACCGCGACCCACGAGTGAGCGGCGGCCGGCGGCGAACGCAGGGTCGCCCACCCCGACGGCCCGCCCGACAGAAAGGATCGTGATGAGTCACTCAGCGCAGCGCCTGGGCGTGGTCGCCGAAACGGCGCCGGGCGAGACCCGGGTGGCGGCCACCCCGGCCACCGCCGCACAGCTGGTCTCGCTCGGCTACGAGGTGATCGTCGAATCGGGCGCCGGCGGACGGTCGGGCTTCACCGACGACGCGTACGCCGCGGCCGGGGCGCGGATCGCCGGCCGCGAGGAGACATGGGACGCCGACGTCGTGCTGAAGGTGAACGCGCCGGCGGCGGAAGAGATCGCGGCGCTGCGCGACGGCGCCACGCTCGTCTCCCTGATCGCCCCGGCGGCCGACCCCGGCCTGGTGGAGGCGCTCGCGCGGCGGCCGATCACCGTGCTGGCGATGGACGCCGTGCCGCGCGTCTCCCGCGCGCAGGCGCTCGACGTGCTGAGCTCGATGGCGAACATCGCCGGCTACCGGGCCGTCATCGAGGCGGCGCACGCGTTCGGGCGGCTCTTCACGGGCCAGGTGACCGCGGCGGGGAAGGTTCCGCCTGCCAAGGTCCTGGTGGCGGGTGCGGGCGTGGCCGGGCTGGCCGCCATCGCCACGGCGACCAGCCTCGGGGCGATCGTCCGGGCGACCGACCCGCGCCCCGAGGTCGCCGAGCAGGTGCGTTCGCTGGGCGCGGAGTTCCTGGACGTCGGGGTCGCACAGGAGTCGAGCGCGGACGGGTACGCCAGGGCGACCTCCGAGGACTACGACCGCCGTGCCGCCGAGCTGTACGCCGAGCAGGCCGCCGACGTGGACATCGTCATCACCACCGCCCTGATCCCCGGGCGGCCCGCCCCCCGGCTGTTCACGGCGGAGCATGTGGCGCGGATGCGTCCGGGCAGCGTCATCGTCGACATGGCCGCCGCGCAGGGCGGGAACGTCGAAGGCACCCGCCCAGGGGAGGCGGTCGTCACCGGAAACGGCGTGACCGTCATCGGCTACACCGACCTCGCGGGACGGTTGCCGGCCCAGGCCTCGCAGCTCTACGGCACCAATCTCGTCAACCTGATGAAGCTCCTCACGCCGGGCGGGGACGGGCGGCTGGTGCTGGACTTCGACGACGTCGTGCAGCGCGCGATGACCGTCGTCCGCGACGGCGAGAAGACGTGGCCGCCACCGCCCGTGCCGGTGAGCGCGGCCCCCGCCGCCGCCTCCTCCGCCGCCTCCTCCGCCACTTCCGCCGCCCCCTCCGGCCCGCCTCCGGCACCCGCCCCGCCGCCCGGACGGCGACGCCATCCGGTCACCGTCGTCGCCGCCGCCGCGTTGTTCCTGCTGACCGCGTTCTCGCCGAACGCGCTGATCGAGCACGTCACCGTCTTCGTCCTGTCGATCGTGATCGGCTACTACGTCATCGGCAACGTCCACCACGCGCTGCACACGCCGCTGATGTCGATCACGAACGCCATCTCGGGAATCATCGTCGTCGGCGCGCTGCTCCAGATCGGCCAGGGCGGCACGATCGTCGCCGTCCTGTCGTTCGTCGCGATCCTGCTGGCCAGCGTCAACATCGTCGGCGGCTTCGCCGTGACCCGGCGCATGCTCGGCATGTTCACGAGGAGCTGACCGTGAACCTCGCCACGGCCGCACAGGCCGCCTACATCGTCGCCGCACTCCTGTTCATCCTCAGCCTCGCCGGTCTGTCCAGGCACGAGACCGCGCGATCCGGCGTCACACTCGGGATCTGCGGCATGGCCATCGCGCTGGCCGCGACGGTCGTCCTCGCCGCGGACGGCGGCGACGTCCTCGCACTGGTCCTGCTCGCGGCCGCGATGGCGATCGGCGCCGCCATCGGGCTCTGGCGGGCCCGGATCGTCGAGATGACCGCCATGCCGGAACTGATCGCCGTCCTGCACAGCTTCGTCGGCCTCGCCGCGGTCCTGGTCGGGTGGAACGGCTTCCTGGAGGTCGAGGCCGGCGGCGGGACCGCGGCGGAGCTTCCCGGCTCGCTGCTGGGCATCCACCACGCCGAGGTGTCCATCGGCGTGTTCATCGGGGCGCTCACCTTCACCGGGTCGGTGGTCGCGTTCCTCAAGCTGTCGGCCAGGATCGACACCAAGCCGCTGATGCTGCCGGGCAAGAACGTCCTGAACCTCGGCGCGCTCGCGGCGTTCGCGGTCCTGACCGTGCTCTTCGTGGCCTCCCCGAGCCTGGGGATCCTCATCGCGCTGACGGTCGTGGCGCTGCTGCTCGGCTGGCACCTGGTCGCCTCCATCGGCGGCGGGGACATGCCCGTCGTCGTCTCCATGCTGAACAGCTACTCGGGCTGGGCGGCCGCGGCGTCGGGGTTCCTGCTCGACAACAACCTGCTGATCGTCACCGGCGCCCTCGTCGGCTCGTCCGGCGCCTACCTGTCGTACGTCATGTGCCAGGCGATGAACCGCTCGTTCATCTCGGTGATCGCCGGCGGGTTCGGCATCGAGGCGGGCCCCGGCGGCGACCGCGACTACGGCGAGCACACGGAGATCACCGCCGCCGGCACCGCCGGCCTGCTGAAGGAGGCCAAGTCCGTCGTCATCACCCCCGGATACGGCATGGCGGTCGCGCAGGCGCAGTATCCGGTCGCCGAGCTCACCCGCAAACTGCGGGAGCGCGGCGTCGAGGTGCGGTTCGGCATCCACCCCGTCGCCGGCCGCCTGCCCGGTCACATGAACGTCCTGCTCGCCGAGGCCAAGGTGCCGTACGACATCGTCCTCGACATGGACGAGATCAACGACGATTTCTCCACCACATCCGTCGTCCTCGTCATCGGCGCCAACGACACCGTCAACCCGGCCGCCGTGGAGGACCCGGACAGCCCCATCGCGGGCATGCCCGTCCTGCGCGTCTGGGAGGCGGACAACGTCGTCGTCTTCAAACGGTCGATGGCCACGGGGTACGCCGGAGTGCAGAATCCCCTGTTCTTCCGCCACAACACCGGCATGCTCTTCGGCGACGCCAGGCAACGCGTCGAGGAGATCGTCGCCGCCCTCTGACGCCGTCGCTTCGTGCCGGTCAGCGGGCGGGCGCGGCGCCGATGACGGAGGCGCCGATGACCAGATGCCCGGCGGGATCGCACCCGAGGAGCTCTTCGACGAGTTCGTCGCGGAGGGCCGCGGTGAACGTGATGTGCAGACCGGCCGCGGTGGCCAGCAGGTAGACGGTCTGGCTGAGGTGACCGACGTCCATCAGCAGCGCCCTGTAGACACGGGGAAAGGTGTACTTCCACTGGTTGCGGGCGATCACGCTGGTGTAGAAGATCAGCGCTCCGGCGCCGGCGACCCAGTCCTGGTCGCCGACCGCGGCCACGAGCCGCTCGTCGTCGAGTCGGCGGCCGAGGTGTTCGAGGCTGTGGTCGGCCGCGGCGTAGTGATAGGCGCCCGGGGCCAGGCCGTCGACATCGCGGGCGTAGAGGTAGACCTCGGTGGGATGCCGGGCGCCGCCGGACGGGCTGGTCTTGAACACCCGCTGCCAGGAGTCGGTCAGCACGCCGCCGGGGTCGAGGGTGACGCCCGCCTGGGTCAGGGGGCCGTCGACCCGCGGCAGAGGTCCGGCGGCGGTCTTGAGCAGGGCGGCGACGACGTCCAGCGGCAGCGCCGCGCCGCCGAAGCAGCGGCGGCTGCGGCGCCGGTGCAGCACGTCGATCAGGTCGCGGTGACGCCAGACACCGGGATCGGCATGGGGATCGGGATCGGGCAGCGCGTGGCGGGAGACGGCGGGCAGGGACCAGAACGCCGGTGGCGGTGGATCGGTGAGGACCTTGGCTTCGAGTTCCTCGTTGTCCTGCTCGGCCGTGCGCATGGCGGTGCTCGCGTGGGAACGACTGGAGAAGTGGTAGGCGCGGGCCAGGGGCCCCCACGGCCGCCAGGCCCGTTCGACGGCCTGTTCGCGCCGATGGCGAGGCCCGTTCTCGCAGATAAGGACGTCGTTGTCCGCCAGGACGGTGGCGATTTGGTGCCAGTGGGCGGCCTCGCCGGGATCGTCGGCCATCTCCCGTACGGAGTCGAGTGGGCGGAAACCGGTGAACCAGCGCAGCACCCGCTCGACCCCGTCGGCGAGGGCGAACTGGCGATGGTCGAGGTAGTCGTCCCAGACCAGCCGGCCGGCGTCCCAGAGCAGGGCGCCGCAGGCGGACAGGCGCACGTTCACGATGGCGTCTCTTCTCGGGTCGGGGCGGCCCGCCGGCGCGGCTCCACGTCCGGGGGCGGCAGTTCGGCTCGGGCGGCCGCCAGGCCGCGGCGGGCCGCCGCCAGGTGCGGATGGTCCGGCGCCGCCCGCCGTAGGGCCTCGATCGCCCGTCCGTAGCAGGCCTCGGCCTGATCGGGCCGGCGGCGGGCGCGGTGCAGTGCGCCGAGATTGATCAGGGTGATGGCCGACTCCGGATGTCCCGGGCCCAGAACCGCGTCCTTGACGGCCAGTGCGCGCGCGTAGCGGGCCCGCGCCTCGTCCAGGTCTCCCCGCCGGTGTGCCAGGGCGGCGAGGTTGTGCAACGCGGCTGCGACGTCGTGATGTTCCGGGCCGTACGCCGCCTCGGAGACGGCCAGGGCCTGCCGGAGCAGCGCCTCGGCCTCGGCGGGGTGCCCGCAGCCGTCCACGAGCGCGGCCCAGGCGGCGAGGTCCGCCGCCACTCTCGGATGCCGCTCGCCGAGGAGCCGGGCCCGCACCCGCGTCGCGCGCCGCGCCCACGGCTCACCCGCCTCGTGGTCGCCGCGCGCGTGTGCGAGCCCGCCCAGGTTGTGACAGACCGCGGCCACGTCCTCGTGCTCCGGGCCGCGCGCCTCCTCCAGGATCTCGAGAGCGCGCAGGTACAGGGCCTCGGCCTGCCGGAAGCGGCCCGTGTACTTGCCCAGCACGCCCCACTCGTTGCAAAGCGCGGCCACCTCGACCGATCGCGGGCCGAAGGTCCGCTCCGCGACAGGGAGAGTCAGGGCGAACAGCAGCCCGGCCCTGCGGTAATCGCCGCGCATGCGCCACAGGGTCGCCAGCTCGATCTGGGCGCGGACCCGTACCACCGTCGGGCCATCGTCACGCCGAACCTGCTCGTCACGCCGTGCCTGCTCGTCGCGCCGGGCCTGGTCGGCGGCGGCCCGCAGGGCGCGCTCCGCCTCCGTGAAGGCGTTCTCGCCGCGTCGCCGCACGCCCTGCCGCAGCAGTTCCTCCGCCGGCGACTGCCCCGCGGCCGAGCCGGGATCCGCCCTGCCACTCACCGACGCCTCCGAGCCGCCTCGTCACACCGGGGGGAGGTTGTGCCCCCCGGTGTCCCCCGGTGTCCCCGGGTCCCCCGCATTCCGTTGTCGCGGCGTCCGTCCTCCAGGCTCGCCGGAGCCCCGGGGGCGGACGCGCACCACGTCACGACAGGCCGGGAGCATCACGCGGATGCGCGCCTTCCGGGCCCGTCACGGTCTCACGCTTCGACGAGGATCTCGTTGTGGTTGTGGTTCAGCGCCACGTCCGCCCTGCTGTACGCGTCCTCGTGGACCTCGAACACCGCGCTCTCGTTGTGGTTGAAAGTCAGCGCGGCGTCCAGCCCGACGTCCAGCCTGGCGTACGCGTCCTCGTGGACCTCGAACATCTCCGACTTACCCTGGGACATTGGTGTCGCTCCTTTCGCGAGCTCCCGTGCCGGCGGTCATACGACCTCGTCACCGGAGCGAGGGTCACCATGGCAGCACCGCTGCTCAGGCTCTGACTTACGTACGATCCCAAGAGGCGCGACCGTCACGACATATCCACTATTCGGTGAAATCGCCCGGAATACTGGTTATGCGCCTCTGACCCATTCGATTGAGGCCGCCGCCGGAGACGGCGTCGATTCGGCGGCACCGAGCAGGTGCCGAGGTTTGCCGCGGCTTCGCCGGGTAGCCGCGTGGCGCATGACGAAGTATGGAATCCACGCCTCCCACGAGCAGATCCCGCCCGCCGACCTACTCACCGCGATGATCGCCGCCGAGCGCGCCGGCTTCGATTGCGCCATGTGTTCCGACCACTTCTCCCCCTGGAGCGAACGTCAGGGCGAGTCGGCCTTCGCCTGGTCCTGGCTCGGCGCCGCCCTGCAAGCCACTGGCCTCACCTTCGGCGTCGTGAATGCCCCCGGGCAGCGCTACCACCCGGCGATCGTCGCCCAGGCGATCGGGACCCTCGGCGCGATGTTCCCTGGGCGGTTCTGGGCCGCGCTGGGCAGCGGCGAGTACAGCAACGAGCACATCACCGGCGAGCAATGGCCGCGCAAGGAGATCCGCGACGCCCGGCTGCGCGAGTGCGTGGACGTCATCCGCGACCTGCTCGGCGGAAAGACGGTCACGCATGACGGCCTGGTGACCGTCGATCGTGCCCGCCTGTGGACGCGCCCGGACACCCCGCCGCCGTTGATCGGCGCGGCGGTGAGCACCGGTACGGCGGCCCGGTGCGCGGAGTGGGCGGACGGCCTGGTCACGGTCAACGCCCCCGAGAACCACCTGCGTGAGATGATCGCGGCGTACCGCGACGCGGGCGGGCGCGGACCGGTCTGCCTGCAGGTTCACCTGAGCTGGGCGCCGACCGAGGAGGAGGCGGAGGCGATCGCCCACGACCAGTGGCGCAGTAACGTCTACGGCCCGCCGGTCTCCTGGGACCTGGAGCTGGTGGAGCACTTCGACGTGATCTCCGAGCACGTGACCGTCGAGCAGGTGCGCCGCGTGGTCAACGTCTCCGCCGACCTCGACCGGCACGTCGACTGGCTGCGCGGCTACGCGGCTCTCGGTTTCGACCGCGTCTACCTGCACCACGTGGGCCAAGATCTGCTGCCGTTCATCGAGACCTTCGGCGCCAAGGTCCTGCCTCGGCTGCGCTAGTGGGCTGCGAAACCGGTTCGAAGGGTCCCGATCACCATCCGCCCGGCTACACAAGACTCCTTGCACAAGCCTGGACCGGCAGACCGCCCTCGTACGGCAGTGGTTCGCCGAGCGCGAGGGCTACCCGGAACCGTGGCGCCGGGCGGCGTTCACCAGTGACCACTGGGCGAGATTGTCGGTCGCCGAGCTCGCCGAACTGGAAGAGCACCTCCTCGCCTTGTTCACCACGCTGGCCGACCGGGAGATCCCCGACGACGGGCAGGAGCGCACGCTCGTCTTCCTGACCGTCCGTGCCGTGCCGGGCCGGCCGTGACCACGACGCCGGTCGTACGCGGTGGGCCGCTGCGGTCGCGCGACTTCCGGCTGTTGTGGATCGGCGAGACGACGAGCATGCTCGGCGGTTCCGTCGCCGGCGTGGCGCTTCCGCTCGTCGCCGTGGTGACGCTGCACGCGAGCCCGCTCACCGTCGGGCTCCTGACCGCGGCCGCCTGGCTGCCGTGGCTGCTGATCGGGCTGCCCGCCGGCGCGTGGGTGGACCGGCTGCGGAAACGGCCGGTGATGCTGGTGTGCAACGGCGTCTCGATGGCGGTGTTCGCGAGCGTACCGGTCGCGGCGTGGTCCGGCGCGTTGACGACGACGCATCTGCTCATGGCGGCCACGAGGGGCGGTGTCGCACAGGTGTTCTTCACCCTCGCCTACCGGGCTTACCTGCCGATTCTGGTTGAGGGAGAGCGGCTGCTCGACGCCAACGCCACGCTCCAGGGCAGCGAATCGGCCGCGCAGATCGCCGGTCCCGGGCTGGCGGGACTGCTCGCGCAGTGGTTCGGCGCGGTCAGCGGCGTGCTGGCCGACGCGGTCAGCTTCGCGGTCGCCGTTCTGTGCCTGCGGTCCGTGAACACGCGGGAGCCCCGCCGGGAGAGCGCGGCGAAACGGCGGCTTCGGGCAGAGATCCACGACGGACTGCGGTTCGTCGTCCATGACCCCTGCCTGCGCGTTCTCACCGTCTTCAGCGCGATGTCCAACATCGCGCTGATGGGCTACTCGTCGATCCAGGTCGTGTTCCTCACCCGGGACCTCCGCGCCGGGGCGGGACAGGTGGGCGTCGTGCTCGCGCTGGCGAGCGCGGGCGGCCTGTTCGGCGCCGCCCTGGCCGGCCGGGTGGGCACACGATTCGGAACGGCACGGGGATTCCTGCTGTGCGAGGCGTTCGCCGCACCGATGAGGCTGCTCGGGCCGATCGGAGACGGTGGCACGGGACTGGTCCTCTTCGCCGCCGCGGGCTTCGGCACCGGGCTCGGCGTCGTGGCGTCGAACGTGCTGACCGGCACCTTCCGTCAGCGCTACTGCCCGGCGGAACTGTTCGGGCGGATCACCGCGACCACATCGGCGCTGAACTACGGCGCGATCCCCCTCGGCGGGCTGCTCGGCGGCGTGCTGGGCGATGCGATCGGTGTGCGCGAGACCCTGGGGCTGATGGCCGTCGTCCAGCTCCTCTCACTCGCCGTCCTGCTGCTCGGTCCCTTCCGCTCCCTGCGTGACTTCCCCGCGGCGCTCCCTCGCGTGTGGCCGGTCCGCACAGGGGCGGCTCATCGCGAGCCGGCCTCGGCGGCCGGTGATCTCGTGACGCCCTGACCGCTCAGGCAGTCGCGTGCCGACGTGCGGAACGCGGCCACCAGCCGGCTGCGGTCCGCGGCCCGGGTCGCCACGACGACGTGACCCGGTTCGACGCCGTGCAGCGGGATCGCGGTGAGGTCGGGGCGGATGCCGGCCGCGTGCAGGGCGGCCGGGACGATGGCCACCGCCTGCCCGGCCGCTATGTATTCGAGCTTGTCCTCGATGGTCTCGACAGGGGGTCCGCCGGGCGCGGGGCGGCCTCCCGGCCGCGGGTCGATGCGCCAGTACGCGTCGAACTCCGGATCGGGGAAGCGGGGAATCGGCTCGCCGTCGATGTCGTCGAGGGTGACCGACTCCTTGCCGGCCAGCCGGTGCCCGACCGGCACGAGCAGCATCTTCGGCTCGTCGTAGAGGATCGTCACGCGCAGGTCGTCGGTTCGCAGCGGCAGCCGGGTGATCGCGGCGTCGACCCGCCGGTCGAGCAGGGCCTCGCGCGGCTCGTTCCACTCCAGGTGCAGCGTGCGTACGTCGGCGTCGGGATGCTTGTGCCGCAGGTTCCGCACCGCCGGGGTGACGATCACGCCCGCGGTGTAGCCGACGGTGATCCGGGTGGGCTGGGCGGCGGCACGGGCGACGGCGGCGGCCTGCTCCGACGATCGCAGCAAGGCGTGTGCGTGGGGCAGGAAGGCCTCACCCGCTTCGGTGAGCCGCGTGCCCTGCCGCGTACGGTCGAGGAGCCGCGCGCCTACCTCGGCCTCGAGACGGCTGATCTGCCGGCTCAGCGACGGCTGCGCGATGTGCAGCTCGGCCGCGGCGCGGCCGTAGTGCAGGTGTGACGCGACCGTGGTGAAGTAACGCACCAGCCGGAGATCGAGATCCGTCATGCCCAGATCGTATTACGTGTTCCGGAACAGGTCTTTGACCAGCGACAACGCGCGTCCCTACCGTGAGATCCATGCCTACTACCAATGAGATCGCGGTCCGGCGCTTCTACGAGGCCCTCGCCACCGGCGACACGACGCTGGTCGACGAGGCTCTCGCCACCGGCTGGGAGGCCGTCCCCGCCATGCGGACCGGGCCCGGCCCGGACGGATGGAAGAAGAGCATCGATCACCTTCGCGGCGTGTTCTCCGGCCTGACCGTCACGATCGAGCACGTCGTCGAGTCCGGCGACATGGTGGCCGTGCGCTCGGTCGGCCGCGGCGTACACGCCGGCGAGTTGCTCGGCGTCGAGGGCACGGGCCGCGAGGTCGAGTTCCGGGCGTCGGACTTCCACCAGGTGATCGACGGCCGGATCGTGCGAACGTGGCACCTGGAGGACTACTTCGGGATCGCGCACCAGCTCGGATTGGCGTTCACCCGTGGCGCTTGACGGAAAGACGGCGGTCGTGACCGGGGCGGCGCGGGGCATCGGGTACGCGTACTGCCGGCGGCTCGCCGCGGACGGCGCGAACGTGGTCGCCGTCGACATCGACGACCCGGCCGGCGCCGTGAAGGAGCTGGAGGGCGGCGGTGACAAGCTGGGGCTGGTGTGCGACATCGGCGAGCCGTCGCAGGTCGACGCCGTGGCCGGCACGGTCCTCGACCGGTACGGCCGCTGCGACATCCTCGTCAACAACGCCGGGATCTTCCCCTTCACCGACCTCGACCACGTGACGATCGAGCTGTGGCGCGCGGTGCAGGCGGTCAACGTCGAGGCGATCCTGCTGTTCGCCCAGGCGTTCGCCCCCGGGATGCGCGCCGCGGGGTGGGGACGCATCGTCAACACCGGCTCGGGCATCACCCTGACGCAGAACCGCGACCTCGCGTACATGACCAGCAAGGGCACCGTCCACGCGCTGACCCGGGCGCTCGCCAACGAGCTCGGCGACAGCGGCATCACGGTCAACGCGATCGCGCCCGGGCTGGTGGCGACCGAGGGCTTTCTGGGCCGCTCCCGGACGAACGGCCCGACCGCCGACGAGGTGTTCGCCCGGATGACGGCCATGCAGACCATCAAGCGCCGGTCGGTCCCGGAGGACCTCGGCAACGCCCTCGCCTTCCTGGTCTCGGACGACGCCGATTTCATCACCGGCCAGATCCTGCACGTCGACGGCGGCGTGACGCGTACGGGAGCCTGACGATGCTCGACGCGATAGCCGACCGCTGGCCCACCACATGGGCCGGGTGTAACTCACCGCGGGGCGGCCGGCGGGGCGGTCACTGTTCGAATCCGATCTCTGGCGGGATTCTCCGGTTACGATGTGACAGAGACACATCTATCCGGATGAAAACTAGAAATATCGGATAACAAGGATAAATCCCCCATGAAACGACGGGTTGCCCTGGCGGTCGCCGTACTGATCGCGTCCGTCCCGGTGGCCGCGGGTCCCGCCGCCGCACAGGCAGGTGCGCCCGACCCAGTACGCGCGCTCCAGCGGCAGTTCCGGAGCGAGCACGGCGTTCGCGTCTCGGAGACCGACCGTTTCTTCTACGGCGGGAAGTCGAAGGCCTCCGGGAACGGAATCCGGGTCAGCGGGGTTCTGCAGCTCGGCCGCACGGGTCCGGTGGCCGCGCGATTCACCTGGTGGTCGATCAAGGGGACCTCGTCCGAGAAGTCGGACCCCTACCGCGTCGTCCGCGTCGGCAAGGACGCGTACGACGCGGCCGACCGGTATCCCGGGCCGGTTCCCGGCGGCAAGGAGTGGATCCGGTTCCCGAGCAGGCACCGGGGGCAAACGGGCCGGGACCTGGCCCGGGACGCCAGCCTCCAGCCGATCGACGTCTACGATCCGTCCCTGATGAAGGCCGTGCTGAAGCGCTCGACGAGCACCCCGGTCTCCGGCGGCCGCCTCTACAAGGGCACGATGAGCCGCAAGGAGCTGGGCAGGCTCGCGAAGGGCACCGTCGTCGACTGGACCTCGGGGCGGCCGATCGGCGCCAAGAGCAAGGGAAAGATCACCTGGCGGCTCTGGGCGGGCCGCGACGGCCTGCTCAAGCGCCTGGTCACCGCCGACGCCGTGGGGCAGGGCAAGGATCCGCTGGTCAAGCGGAGCGACACCCGCTACACCGGCTGGGGGTGCCCGGTCGTCATCACCGCCCCACCGGCCGACGAGGTCATCGACGAAGCCGACCTGCTTGACTACATCCGGTCGCAGAACACGCCCATCCCGGAGGATTCCGGGAACACCTGAGCCGTTCCTCACCTCCTCGTGCCGTACAAGCGAGGCCGAGCCCCCCGCCCTGCCTACTTCCCGGCCTCGGCGGGCAGGAGCTCCGGGCGCGGATGACGGATGGGAGTCAGGGTCGCGCACAGGGCGGTCGCCAGGCAGGTGATCCCCGCCGCCAGGCACACGACCACGACGCCGTAACGGGCGGCCCCCCAGGTCAGCAAGGCCGCGCCGATCGGGCCGAGGGCGGCGTGGATGGTCCAGAACGCCGAGGTGACACGTCCCAGCAGGCGATCCGGGGTCACCTCCTGCCTCAGCGACATGGAGCAGATCCCCGCGGTGCCCCTGCAGAAGAGGAGGACGGTCGCCGGCACCGCCACCGTGGGAACGTTCGCGGACAGGCCGATGAGCGCGATGGCGACACCGCACAGCGCGTACGAGCCGATCCAGCAGGCACCGAATCCGAGGCGTCCGCGGGCGAAGCCGGCGAATACGGCGGCGGCCATCGACCCGACCGCGGCGGACGCCAGCACGTATCCGGCCGCGCTGTCGGGCTGCCCGAGATCGTGCTTCAGATGGAAGATGATCAGGTCGTTCAGGCCCAGGGTGAGAAACGTCAGAAGCGACAGAAGGACCGTCAGCGACCGCAGCGCCGGGTGCCTCCAGAGAAACCGCGCGCCCACCAGGACGTCGTCCCAGCCCGCTCGCGGCACGGACGGCGGCGCCTCCCCTCCGGCGACGGCGCTCCTCGACCGCGGGCGGACGAAACACAGGCCGACGGCGGACACGGCGAAGCTTCCCGCGTCCGCCGCGATCGCCGCGGACGGGCCGTACATCGCGGAGACGAGACCGGCCAGCACGGGTCCCGTGATGTTCGCGAGGGAGTACGTCCCGTAGAGACGGCTGTTGGCCTTCATGATCTGGCCCTCGGCGACGAGGCCGGGCACGACGGTGACGTATGCGACCTGGAAGACCATGCCGAGGGCGGCGCCGATCGGCACGACGACGTAGAGGAGCCAGATCTGCGGAGACAGGAGCCAGGCGAGCGGGACGAGCGCGTAGACGAGCGCCCGGACGGCGTCGCAGGCGATCAGCAGGGCCCGCCGGTTCACCCGGTCGGCCAGCACCCCGGCGAAGATCCCCGCGAGGATGGACGCGGCCCCCGCCAGGCCGGTCAGCAGGCCCATCTGGACGACGGAGCCCGTCGCGCGGAGAACCAGCAGCGGCATCGCCAGAAGGGAGAAGGAGTCCCCCGCGACGGACAGGGTCTGTACGCCGAGAAAAACGGTGAAGTTCCGGTTTCTCCACAGAGGCCGGGGCCGCTCCCCCGCCGCGTCCCTGCCCACGGTTCTCCCTCAGCAGGTCTTCTCCCGGGCCCCCGGCGACTCCATCCGCGGACCTCATGCCATCCGCTCGCCACCGGGCGAGGCCGCGTGGCCCCCGATCACCGGCTCTCCGCCGCCGCAGCCTGATCGACCGGCTGATTTCGGCGGCCTGAGCGGATCCTTCCCCTCGGACCCGGTGCGACTCATGCCTCGCGGACTGAGAAAGGACCCGCCGCCGGAGTCCCCCGGGTGCCGGTGAGCGCGAAACGTCTCCCTTCGTTCAAGAATCAATGCCGCAACGCCAATCCCCGGATCGACGTGCCCGACGCGGGCATCACCTCAGCATCTCGCGCCGCACGGGGGTGAGACCCCCATCGGCCATGCCGTACGGACCCATCCATCGTTTGGGCGGCTCGAGGCACCAGGCACCTCGGCTGCCAGGACTACGGAGATCCGGAATGTCGTCGCTGAATTCCGCGCAAGACGGGCCCGGTTTCGAGCAGATGCTGTCCGAGGCCTTCAAGGAAGGGCTGGATCTGCCGGCGGAAACCGACGTGACCACGCTGGTCTTCGGACAGCATCGGCACTGGGATTCGCTGGGCCACATGTCGCTCGTCATCACCCTTGAGCAGACCTTCGGGGTGTCGCTCGAGGAGAAGGACGTGCTGGAGATCGACAGCTTCGCCTCCGCCGCCGCCGTCCTGAGGGCGAAGAATCGCGCCGGCTCATGAGACCCGCGCTTCTGAGGTGGCTGGACCGGCCACCGTCCGGCACCGCCCTCGTGGACAGGAGGGCCGACCGGAGCTGGACCTACGCCGAGCTCGCGGCCGACGTCCTGCGGCGGGCCGCGGCCATCCCCAGTCGGCGCAAGTCCGTGGTGGCCTGCCTGTGTCGTACGGACGCCCAGTCGGCCATCTCCTATCTCGGCGCGATGGCGGCCGGCCACGCGGTCATGATGCTCGACGGTGCCGCCGGCAGGGACGTGATCGCCCGCCTCCTGGATCTCTACCGGGTCGAGTTCCTGCTGGACGGCGACGGTTGCGAACGGCTGCACACATCGGACGGGCCCATCGACGACGAGCTGGCGGTCCTCCTCGGCACGTCGGGAAGCACGGGCAGCCCGAAATACGTGAGACTCAGCCGGCAGAACATCGATGCCAACGCCGCACAGATCGTGCGGATCCTCGGCATCGACGGCGGTGAACGGGCGGTGCAGGCCCTTCCGTTGCACTACTCCTACGGGCTCTCCGTCCTCAACTCCCACCTGTTCGCCGGGGCGTCCGTGGTGTTCCCCGGCGCCGGTCTCGTGCGACCGCGGTTCTGGGAGGCCGTGAGGGACACCGCGTGCACCTCCCTGGCCGGTGTGCCCTACACCTACACGATCCTCACCCGGGTCGGCTTCGAGGACATCACCCTGCCGGACCTGCGGACCCTGACCCAGGCCGGCGGCCGGATGGACCCCGAGACGGTGCTCCGCCTCGGACGGCACATGATCGAACGGGGCGGACGGCTCGTCGTGATGTACGGCCAGACCGAGGCGACCGCGCGGATCGCCTACGTACCGCCCGACCGGGTGCTGGACAAGCCGGACCGCGTGGGCGTGCCGGTTCCCCGGGGCCGTCTGTCGCTCGCCGCCGACGGGGAACTGCTCTACGAGGGACCCAACGTCATGCTGGGGTACGCGCGACGGCGCGCGGATCTCGCCTGCGGCGACGTCAACCACGGCCGGCTCGTGACCGGTGACCTCGCCGACGTCGACGACGAGGGTTTCTACTCGATCGTCGGCCGTAAGCGCCGCATGGCGAAACTGAGCGGTCAGCGGGTGAACCTCGACGAGCTGGAAATACTGTTGGTGTCACATGGCCGGGTGGCCGCGCTGGAGCTGTCGGGGCGGCTGGTCCTGGCGCGGGCGGGCGGTGACGCGGCGACGTCGAGGCATGAGCTGTCGCGGCACGCGGGCGAGCTCATCCGCATACCGGCCCGTTTCATCCGCGTCCTCGACATCGGCCGGCTTCCGCTGACCGGCACCGGCAAGATCGACTATGGAAAGCTCGCGGACGAACTGGACACCGGTCGTGACTGATACCGGTCTCCGCGCCGGTACCTCCAGCATGGAGGAGGACGGCATTGTGGAACACGACGAGATCGAGCGGCTGATCCGGTCGAGCGGAAGGGTCATCGGCTGCGTGGCCCCCGACGTCGAACCGGGCGTCGACGTGGCGAGCTGGATCAATGTCAGCCGGTTCGCCGACGCGTCGGGCGATGACAACCCGCTCTACCTCGACGTGCAGTACGGCGCCGGCTCGGTCCACCACACGATGCTCGCGCCCCCGGCGTTCGTCCTGGCGGTCCGCGCGCCCGCCTCGGCCGGGGTGCTCGATCTGGCGGAGCACCGGCTGACCGGCACGCTCCGCTCGTTGCACCTGAGCTGGGACGACACCGTCCGGCTGGGTGACGCCCTCGCCGGGCGCGTCTACGTGAGCGATGTCAGCCGGTGCCTCGCCGCGGCCGGCCGCGCCCGGGCCCGCGTCCTGTCCACCGTCGAATACCAGCGCAACGGAGTAGGGTTCGCGCGCGGCTGGGCGGAGGTCGAGGTCGCCCCGCTCGACGCGGACGGTTCGTCGTCCCCGCGCCGCTCTATCCACCGATACGAGCCGGCCGACGTCGAGCGGATGGTGCGGGAGCTGGACACCGAACAACCCCCCCGTGGCGCTGTCCCGCGCTTGTGGAGCGACGTCGCCGTGGGGGAGGCGACACCGGCCATGCTGAAGGGCCCGCTGACACTGGCCGACCTCGAGCTGTGGGTCTTCGCCGAGGGCCGCCCGGTGCGAGCCGGCAACCTGCACCACGCGCGGCTGGCCGAGCTCAAGGGACGGCGGACGGCGAATCCGGTCACCGGGTGGCCGGTCTGGGACAGGGCCGAGACCTCGCTGGATTCGGCGGCCACGGACCCCTGCGGGCCCAGCGCGCCCGGAGGACTGCTGTTCACACTCGCCGGCCAGCACGTGACGCACTGGATGGGCGACGACGCGTTCCTGCGGCAGCTGAGCCTGCGCATCACGCAGCCCTTCCGTTATGGCGACGCCCTGCGGCTGACCGGAACCGTCGTCGACCGATACACGGCGACCGACGAGGCGCGGACCCGCCATCACGCGGTCACCCTCCGGGTGGCGGGCAGGAACCAGCTCGGCGAGTCCGTTGTGGAGGCGCACGCCGTCGTGTTCTTACCGGACCGTGGAAAGCCCGTCAGGCTCCCCGTACGCGGAGGACTGACCTGTGACGTACCGCTGGAGAACTGATGCAGACGTTCGACGAGGCCCTGACGGAGTTCATCGAACGAAGCAGGCGACTCCTCCACAAGGAAAGCCCGGAAGACCTCCCGCCGCCGCATCCCGCGCCGCCCGTGAACACCGACGCCGTCGCCGTGCCCGGCGCGCTGATCCTGACAGAGGACCTGATCCGGCGTTACGCCTACGCCATCGGCGACGACAACCCGCTCTACACCGACCCGGCCTATGGGGAACGGTCCTGGCTGGGCAGCCAGGTCGCCCCTCCGACCATCCTCATCCACGTCCGATTTCCGGCCGACCACGGCGCGCAGCGACCGCAGGGATATCCCGTGGCGAACTTCCTGTCGGGGGTGGCGTGGGAGTTCTACGACGTGCTGCGTCCCGGAATGCGTTTCACCTCGTCGAAGATCCCCCGCGAGCTCGTCGTCACCCGCGGGCGGCAGGGGAAGGTCATCTTCCATCATTCCGAGAACTTCTACTGGACCAACTGCGGCGCGCTGAAGGCGAAGGCCTACGGGCGCCTCATCCATCTGCCGGTGGAGCAGATGGGCGGGACCCGCGTGATGCCGGTCGAACGGCTGGGCGAGCGGATGCTCTACGACGTCGAGCCCCACCGCTACTCATCTCTCGAGATCGACAAGCTCGGCGAGGCGCTCGAGAGGGAGCAACGCCGTGGTGCTCGCGTGTTGTTCTGGGAGGATGTCGACGAAGGCGACGAACTTCCGAACATCGTGCAGCCTCCGTACAGCATCCGTGACGCGCTGACCTATCAGTCGGTGGACCACGGGCTCCTCGCCGCCCTGGACGGCACGCGCCTCGTGCGTGCGTTCCGGCCCGCCTACCTGCGGTCGCGCCGGAACCCGGCCTTCGCCCGGACCCATCCCGTGACCGGATGGCCCTACACCCCCTACGACGAGCACGAGGACCGGCATCTCGCGCCCTATCGGTGCCAGCCGCTGCCCTTCGACTTCGGCATCCAGCGCGCGCAGGCGCCGATCCGGCTGCTCACCAACTGGGCGGGCGACAACGCGTTCGTGCACCGCATGTACACCACCATGCGCAGGCCGATCTTCTACGGCGACGCGTCCATCTACACGGGGAAGGTGATCCGCAAGTACGTCGCGGAGAAGACGGATGCAGCGGGACGCACCATGTCATACGCGGCGGTGGCCGTCGAGATCGTCGGCCTCAACCAGCGTGACGAGGTCCACTGCCTCGGATACGCGACCGTGTTCCTGCCCTCGGCGGCCCTGGGCCGGCCGGTCCTGCCGGTTCCCCACGCCGACGCTCCCGAGTACGTGCCGTTCGACGTGCACCGTCGCGCCGAATGGTTCTAGGCCCGCCGTAATCGATGACATCGCGGTGCCGGGGAAGGCCGGGTCAGGCCGCGCACGAGGCGCGCACTACTTCCCGCCACTTTCACCATATATCAGATCCGCGCGCCTCATGAGGCGTCGAAAAGTGCTTCATACTTGCCCGTTGCGAACCGGCCCGACGAGCGATGGAGCAAGCAGATTGCGCTACGTGATGGGTTTCGAGCAGATCGACTCGACGAATGTCGCGGACGTCGGCGGAAAGGGGGTGCACCTGGGCGAGCTCTCGCGCATCGACGGCATCCGTGTGCCGGACGGTTTCTGCGTCACGACGGACGCCTTCCAGCGGGTCGTGGCCGAGGCGCCGTCGATCGACGCTCAGCTTGACCTGCTGTCGCGGGTGGAACCGGACGACCGCGCGGCGATCCGCACCCTGAGCGCGGATGTCCGCCGCGCCGTCGAAGGCGTCGCGATGCCCGGCGATCTCGCGGCGGCGATCGGCGAATCGGTCGCCCGGCTCGGGGAGCACGCCTCCTACGCGGTGCGTTCCAGTGCCACGGCCGAGGACCTGCCGACCGCGTCCTTCGCCGGCCAGCAGGACTCCTACCTGAACATCGTGGGTCTGGCGGAGATCCTCCGGCACGTGCGGCGATGCTGGGCCTCGCTGTTCACCGAACGGGCGGTGATCTATCGGCGCCGTAACGGCTTCGACCACCGGAAGGTGCGGATGGCCGTGGTCGTGCAGCGGATGGTGTTCCCGGACGCGGCCGGGATCCTGTTCACCGCGGACCCCGTGACCTCGAACCGGAAGATCGCCACGGTCGAAGCCGGGTGGGGGCTCGGCGAGGCACTCGTCTCCGGTCTGGTCTCCGGGGACGTCTACACGGTGCGCGACGACCAGGTCGTCACCGTGGCGGTCGCCACCAAGCCGCACTTCGTCCGGGCGTCGCCGGGAGGCGGCACCCAAAACGCACCGGTCGAGCCGCAGCGGCAGACGCGTCCGGCTCTGACGGACGCGCAGGTCGTGCGCCTGGTGCGGCTGGGACGGCGGATCGAAGCGCACTTCGGCCGGCCCCAGGACATCGAGTGGTGCCTGGCCGGCGACGAGTTCCACATCGTGCAGAGCCGGCCGATCACCACGCTGTTCCCCGTACCCCACACCGATGACCGGGAAAACCACCTCTACGTCTCCGTCGGTCACCAGCAGATGATGACCGACGCGATGAAGCCGCTGGGACTGTCCCTGTGGCAGCTGACGACCCCCCGGCCGATGCACGAGGCGGGCGGACGGCTGTTCGTCGACGTGGCCCCCATCCTGGCGACCGCCGCGGGTCGCGCGTACATGATCGGAACCCTGGGGAAATCCGACCCGCTGATCCGGGACGCGCTGCAGACCGTCGTCGACCGCGGCGACTTCCTCCGCTCACTTCCGGACGAGGAATCCGGCGAGGAATCCGGCCCCGCACCGGTGGGTGGCGCCCCCGCACCGATCGAGACCGATCCGGCCGTGGTCACGCAGCTGATCCGGCGCAGTGAGGCGTCCGTCGCCACCCTGCGGCGCGAGATCCAGGACCTGTCCGGTCCGGCGCTGCTCGACTTCATCCTGGCCGACATCGCGGAGCTGAAGCGCATCCTGTTCGATCCGCGGAGCACCCAAGTGATCATGGCGGGGATGGAGGCGGCCTGGTGGCTCAACGACCACCTCGAAACGTGGCTGGGCGAGAAGAACGCGGCCGACGCCCTCACGCAGTCCGTCCCCCACAACGTCACCTCGGAGATGGGGCTGGCGCTCCTCGACGTCGCGGACACGATCCGGCCGCACGCGGACGTCGTGGCGTTCTTGCAGCGCGTCGCGGACGAAGGCCGGGACGGTGACGGCTTCCTGGACGAGCTGGCCGGGCTGCCCGGCGGGCGGGACACACGTGACGCCATCCGGGGCTACCTCGACAAGTACGGCATGCGGTGCGCGGGCGAGATCGACATCACCAGAACGCGCTGGAGCGAGCACCCCGCCACGCTCGTTCCCAGCATCCTCGGCAACGTCAGGAACTTCGAGCCGGGCGCCGGCAGGCGACGCTTCGAGCAAGGACTCCAGGAGTCGCGGCGGAAGGAGCAGGAGCTGCTGACGCGGTTGCGCGCCCTCCCCGACGGGGAGCGGAAGGCCGAGGAGACCAAGCGGATGATCGACCGCGTCCGCACCTTCGCCGGATACCGCGAATACCCCAAATACGGCATGGTCAGCCGCTACTTCGCCTACAAGCAGGCGTTGCTGCGGGAAGCCGATCGCCTCGTCCGGTCCGGCGTCCTGCGCGAGAAGGACGACATCTTCTTCCTCCGCTTCGAGGAGTTGCACGAGGTCGTGCGCACCAACGACGTGGACGCCGCACTCATCCTGGAAAGGCGGGAGGCGTTCCGGTCGTACGAGGCGCTCACACCGCCCCGGGTCCTCACGTCGGACGGCGAGACCATCACCGGCCGGTATCGGCGTGACGACGCCCCGGCCGGCGCGCTGGTGGGGCTCCCGGTCTCGGCCGGGACCGTCGAGGGTCGTGCCCGTGTCGTCACGGACATGGCCCAGGCCGACCTCGAGGCGGGCGACATCCTGGTCACCGCCTACACCGACCCCAGCTGGACTCCGCTGTTCGTCGCCGTCGCCGGACTGGTGACGGAGGTGGGCGGCCTCATGACCCACGGGGCGGTGATCGCGCGGGAGTACGGCCTGCCGGCCGTCGTGGGTGTGGAGCGGGCCACCCGGCTGATCCGGGACGGGCAGCGGATCCGCGTTCACGGCACCGACGGGTACGTAGAGATCCTCGACTGAACCGTCGCGGGGGTACGGTCCGGCCGCCCCCGCACGGCGAAGACGCCGACGGCGAACAGCGCCGCGAAGAAGACGCCGTCGGACACCAGGAACCAGGCCCCGGGCAGCCCGAGAGCGCCGAGGATGCACGAGACGATCAACTCGACCCCGATCCACCACGGCAGCGTCCGCGCTTTCACCCTGGCCCGGCGGCTTGAGGCCGAGCGCGAGGAGGCGATCCGGGTCGCACTCGCCGACGAGCGCGCCCGCATCGCGCGAGCTGCACGACATCGTGGCCCACTGCGTCAGCGTCATGGTGGTCCAGGCGGGCGCCGCCGAGGACCTGCTCGACCGCGGCCCACAGAAGGCGCGAGCACCGCTGCGCTCGGTCCAGGAGACCGGACGGCAGGCCGTCGGCGAGCTCGGGCGCATGCTCGGCCTGCTGCGCGCGGAACGCGCCCAGCCCGCGCTCAAGCCGCAGCCGGGCACGGCCGACCTGGCCGAATTGGTCGGCCGCATGGCCGCGATCGGTCTGCCGGTCGAGCTCACCGTGGAGGGTGCGGGCCGGCCGCTCCCACCCGGCGTGGACCTGACCGTCTACCGGATCGTGCAGGAGGCGCTCACCAACGTGCTGAAACACGCCGCTCCGACCAGCGCGTACGTCAGGTTGCACTACGACGACCAGTCCGTACGGGTGAGCGTCCGCGACACCGGGCGAACAGGCGGAGCGGGCGAAGCCGACACCGGCCGCGTCGGGCACGGCCTGATCGGGATGCGTGAACGGGCCCTCGTACGCGGCGGTTTCCGCTCGATTCTCGAGGGTCAGGACGACATCGAGGCGGTCGACGGCCTCGAGGCCGTCGAGCGGGGGTCGGTGCTGCGGCCCGACGTCATCCAGGCGGAGACGTGCGGGATCTCAGCCGTCTGCGCGCTGCTTGAGGCGGAGTGCTTCTTTGCGAACCTCGGCCTGGATGGACCGCTCGCGCTCCAGCCACTCCGGATTCTCCGCTTTCAGCGCCTCGATCTCGGCGGTGGTCAGCGGTCCGGTGATCCCGCCCCTGATCAGGCCGGAAACGGAGATCCTGAGCTTCGCGGCGATGACCTGCTTGGGGTGCGGGCCGTTGCGGCGCAGGTCGGCGAGCCACGCGGGCGGCGTCGCCTGCAACTCGTTCAGCTCGTCCCTGGAGACGACACCCGCCTGGAACTCGGCGGGAGTGGCCGAGAGGAGGACACCCAGCTTCTTGGCCGCGGTCGCGGGCTTCATCGTCTGGGTGGTCTTCGGTTTGGACGAGGGCATGCTGCCAAGAATAGTCAACCGAAACGTGTTCCCCTGACATCGGTACCCTGAGGAAGTGAGTGATGGGGAGACCGGCAGGGAGTTCCGGCTGGCGTACGTGCCGGGCGTCACACCCGCGAAATGGGTCAACATCTGGACCGAGCGGATACCCGGCGTGCCGGTTACCCTGATCGCGGTTCCCGCCGCCGAGGTGGTGGAACTCCTGCGGAACGGCGGTGCCGACGCGGGCTTCGTCAGGCTGCCGGTCGACCGGGACGGGCTCAGCGTGATTCCTCTCTACATGGAGACCACGGTGGTCGTGGTGCCCAAGGACCACGCGGTGGCCGCCGTCGACGAGGTGACCGTCGCCGACCTCGCCGACGACGAGGTGCTCCATCCTCTGGACGACACCATCGAATGGACGGCCCGGCCCGGGCTGCCCGCGTTCACCCGCCCGGCCACAACGGCGCACGCGGTCGAGCTGGTGGCGGCCGGCACCGGGCTTCTCCTGGTTCCGCAGTCCCTGGCACGCCTCCACCACCGCAGGGATCTCACCTACCGGCAGGTGCCGGACGCGCCGCAGTCTCAGGTCGCGCTGGCCTGGCCCACGGACGCGACCACTGATCTGGTGGAGGATTTCATCGGCATCGTCCGTGGCCGGACGGTGAACAGCTCACGGGGCCGTACTCCCGCCTCCCCCGCGGAGAAACCGGCACGGCGGCAGGCACAGAAACCCGCGCAGAACGGCTCCGGCCGCCGGGCCGTACCGGCCGGCCGTAAAAGGAAGGGCCATCGGCCTCGGTGATTCGCCCCGAACCTGTTGTTCGGACCCGGCGGTTAACCGGCCGCCCCGGCCGCCCCGGCCGATCCTGCCCGGCAGGCCGCAGCCGATGCCGAACTCGACGCCTACGAAGCCGGACATCACCTGATTGCGTTAGCTGTAAGTCGGCGGTCGGTTCGAGAAATCCGGGAGGCAACGATGGCGACAGAAGACTTGGCGCGTTTCGACGAGTTCGTTCGGGCCGTGCGGGAAGGGCGCGAGCTGAACCTCTCCGAACTGCACGAAGCGGGAAAGCTCCTACGCGAGATCATCGAGGTCGCCGCCGCCGTAGCCGCCCATGTGCGTACCGAAGTCAAATCACTGCCGACCAGATATGCCTTGCACGACAAAACCGGCGACCCTGACCCGGGGGCCCGGCTCGCCGAGGTCGTCCACCGCACCCAATTGACCGAGGACCTCCTGCGCAAGGCCGAGTTCCAGGCCGGACGTTCCCACACCACCTTCGGGTGCATCGGCGTGCGGACGAACCCCGACGTGAATGAAAGCCCGGCCATTCCCTAATCACTGTTTCACCCCCGCCACTACGGACCAGGCACGTGCTCGTCGCGACGGGCGCAGTGCCTCGGTACGGCGCGGCGGGCGGTTGACAGGCCATGGCGACCTTCGGGGAACCGTCCATCATATTTCCTGATCAGCAGTCGAAATGTCCCGGGACAGAAATGTCAAGCACCCCATGGGACTGGACAACGCCGGATGTCAGATCGCGATGCTTTACCCGCTCTGTATGCGATTCCTGGACCTTGACGCCGTATCCGGCGCCACAAGATGATCTACGCATGTTGTCACGCACAGGCGTCACCACGGCGGTTTTACTCGTGCTGGCGCTAGC
The DNA here is from genome assembly GCF_040685655.1 of Microbispora sp. NPDC088329. Taxonomy (NCBI): domain Bacteria; kingdom Bacillati; phylum Actinomycetota; class Actinomycetes; order Streptosporangiales; family Streptosporangiaceae; genus Microbispora; species Microbispora sp. NPDC088329. Next base: position 18,182 of record NZ_JBFBIP010000026.1, on the reverse strand, counting down.
GGGCGCCTGCGGCGACGACGGCGGGGATCACACCTACGAGCGGGTCTCACTCCAGGGCTGGGCGTCCTCTACGGCTGCCGCGATGTCCCCACCGACGGCGTCGCCATCTCTGCCCGCCACAATCGCGCAGTCGTCAGGCCCCGCAGCCGTCCCCACGCCGCTGCCCATGGCCACCTCCTTGGCAGCACCGATGGCGACCTCTTCGCCCCTGCCGGTGGCCGGTCCTCCACGATTCTTCGTCACCGCGAGGGCTCCGCTCGCACGCTTTCCCAGTAGATCCAAGACGGCGATCTTCACTCCGGTACGGCCCGCCGTGCACGACGCCACGACCGGCGCATTCCTGGCCGCCATCCCGCTGCCTCCAGGAGTGCGCTCCTCCTGGCAGGTTCTGGCCGCGGCACCCGACAACCGCACCTTCGTACTGTCCGGATGGACCGGGCCGGACTCTCCCCTCCGATTCTTCCGCGTCCACCTCGCTGAGGACGGATCGCCGAGCGATCCGATACCCGTCTCCGGCCTCCAGAGCGACGCGCTGGGCGCTGGATACGTCATCGCCCTGAGTCCGGACGCCACCAGATTGGCCTACGCCGTCTCCATCCCGGGCGGAGTGAAGATCTCTGTTGTCGATCTCGCCACCGGCCGGCGCCACGACTGGAGCACGCAAGCGCCCGTGGTGACCGGCCTGGCCTGGGCCCCGGACGGCCGGCGGATCGCACTGGTGGTCGGCGGCTGGGGCATCGGCGTCCTCGACCTCGGCTCACAGGGATCCGATCTGCTGACCGCCACCCGCCTTGTCAAACCGGGCGACGACCTGCCGCTCCTGGAATCTGTGGCCTACACCCCCGATGGCAGTGCCCTGATCTACTCGGCCGGTCATGCCGTAATGCGCATCCCGGTCGACGGCGGAGGGGAACCGCGGGTTCTCGCGCGGGTGACGTTGCCGGCCGACGCGTCGATGACCCTCCGTTTCAGCCTTGATGGAACCGGCCGATACCTGCTCTTCGCGCACCGATGGCGGGTCTTTCGAGTCGATCTCGTGGATGGTTCGACCACGTCGATGCCGATCATGGCCGATGAGCACTCCGGCGAGGGCGACTCCCCGGACGTCGCCTGGTGACGACCCGGATGCGAGAGTTACCGGGCGGGCGGGCGGCGCGGTCGCCAGGCAGCTCGGTCGTACGCAGCGGGCGGGCGAGCGGGCAACCACGCTCGCCCGGCAACGCTCTTCGTCATGACCGCGTGAGGGGCCGGGACTCCACTGCGCCGGTGACCGCGAGGTGGCGGCGGCGGCTCGGCATCAGCATGGTCGGGTGGGAGACGCTCCAGGCCGCGCTAGCGCAGATCATCTCCTTGATGCGGGCGGCGGTCCGGCCCGTGAAGACGGTGGGGGTGACCTGATCGTCGGGGGTCACGCGCTGGATGATTCCATCGCGGCGTCCGAGGCTGATGCACTGGATGGAGTAGCCGATCGTGGTCTCGGGAACCTTGCGACCGGTCAGGCGCGCGGCGATGACGTCGGCTGCGAGCCACGCCATCGGGTTCGCCGAGGCGCAGGACATCCGCAGCGCCTTGCCACCCACCCCTTCGGCGAGCGCGGCGTCGCCGACGGCGTACACATCGGGGTGCGAGACCGAGCGCATGCCGGCGTCGACGATGATCCGGCCCGTGTCGGACACCTCAAGGGTGGTGGCGGCCGCGATCGGGTGCACGGTGAACCCCGCGGTCCACACGGTCACCTGGGCCCGGATCTTGCTGTCTGCACCGGTCACCACGCCGTCCGCTTCGACGCGCGTGATGTCGGCATGGTCGTGGACCGTGATGCCGAGCCGGTCGAAGGCGCCGCGCAGGTGCCGCTGGGCCTTGTCGCTGAGCCAGCCGCCGACGCGGCCGCGGGCGGCGATCGCGACCTCGAGGTCCGGGTGGGCTTCGGCGATCTCGGTGGCCGTCTCGATGCCGGTCAGCCCGCCGCCCACGATCAGCACGGTCCCACCGGGCTTCAGCTCGCTCAGGCGCGCCCGCAGCCGGAGAGCGGCCTGCTTCCCGGCCACGTTGTAGGCGTGCTCTGCGACACCGGGGACGCCGTAATCGGCGATGGCGCTGCCCAGGGCGTACACGAGGGTGTCATAGGCGAGGGTCTCACCCTCGAGATCGACGGTCTTGCCTTCCACATCGACAGCGGTGACCCGCGCGGTCCGGACCTGTACGCCGGTGCCCTCGAAGAGGTCGCGCAGCGGGCGAGGCCGCAGATCCTGCCCGCTCGCGAGCTGGTGCATGCGCACCCGCTCGACGAACTCCGGGTCGCCGTTGACCAGGGTGATCTCGACGTCGTCGCGGTGCAGCCGCTTGGCGAGGCGACCGGCGGCGTTGGCTCCGGCGTACCCGGCTCCCAGGACGACGATGCGGTGCTTCATGGCTCGCTCCTATCTGGTTGCTTGCACCTCCTGAACCGGACAGGCGCGCGATCCCTGACGGGGACTACGTGTGATGTAGGTCACCAACTTGTCGGGAGTGGGCGATGAGGTCCAGCGGCCGCCCACTGGCGCGCGATGCGCTGAAGTTTGTCGGGGTTGACCTGGATGTGGATCGAGGCGAGGCCGTCGGGGGTCGCGTCGAGGCAGACCACGCCGATGATCTGCTCGCCGACCTCGACCAGCACGGCGGGACCGCCGTTGACGACGACGGCGTAGAAAACGGGATCGCCGCCGACGAGGGCTCGTTTGGAGTCGCTCCGCTGGAACATGCCACGCAGGTACTGGGCGATGCCCATCGCTCCGATGATCGGTGTCCTGCGAGCGACGACCTTACCGCCACCGTCGGCCACGCTGACCGCGTCGTCGGCGAGCAGCCGGATCAGTGGCTCGGTGTCGCCGCTGAGGGCCGCGGCGAGAAACTCCTCGACGATCTTCCGCGCGGCGACCGCATCGATCTCCGTGCGGGATCGTTCGACAGCCAGATGCTGCCTGGCACGCCGGTAGATCTGCTGGCAGTTCGACTCGGTGATTTCCAGAATCTCCGCTATCTCGCGGTGCGCGTACCCGAACGCCTCGCGCAGCACATACACGACGCGCTCGTTGGGGGACAGCCGCTCCATCAGAGTGAGCATCGCCATGGAGACCGACTCACGCTGCTCGAAGGTGTCGGCGGGACCGAGCATCCGATCCCCGTCCAGCACCGGCTCAGGAAGCCACTGCCCCACGTAGGTCTCCCGCCTGGCCCGCGCCGAGGTGAGCTGGTTGAGACAGATATTGGTGAGCACCTTCGTCAGCCACGCTTCGGGTGTCTCGATCCGTTCCCGGTCGGCCGCATGCCAGCGCAGGTACGTATCCTGCACGACGTCCTCCGCGTCACCGGCCGATCCCAGCAGCCGGTAGGCGATCGCCTCCAAACGGCCCCTGGATCTCTCGAACAAATCGGCCTCATGCGTGCGAATCGACATCGTCCCATGATCGGTCACGCGCGCAGGTCGCGTCCACACCGGTCCACCGTGATCCGGGCGCCATGTGAACTGCGCCGAGTTTCGTGGAGGCCGGGTTAGCTGGCTGGGGTGAGGATAGCCGGGTCGATCTGTGTTCGGTAGCGGGTCTCGAATTCGGCTGGTGGGAGGTCGTTGCAGGCGCTGTGGAGGCGTCGGTTGTTGTACCAGTCGACCCATTCCATGGTGGCGATCTCGAGGTCGTCCAGGCCGTTCCAGGGGCCGCGCCGGTGGATCAGCTCGGTCTTGTACAGCCCGATGGTGCTTTCGGCCAGGGCGTTGTCGTAGCTGTCCCCGCGCGAGCCGACCGAGCAGACCGCCCCGGCGCCCGCGAGACGCTCGGTATAGCGAATCGACAAATATTGGCAGCCGCGGTCGGAGTGGTGCACCAGACCCTCCAGCCGCCGGCCGTCGCCGCGGCGCCAGATGGCCATCTCCAGGGCGTCCAGTGCCAGGTCGGTACGCAGGTGATCGGCCAGCCGCCAGCCGACGATCATCCGCGAGAACGCATCGATTACCAGCGCCGCATAGACGAACCCTGAGGCGGTGGGGATGTAGGCCAGGTCGGCGACCCACAGCCGGTTCGGGGCGGCGGCGGTGAAGTCACGTTTGACCAGGTCGGCAGGCCGTTCACTGAGGGCGTTGGCCATCGTGGTCCGCGTCTTGTGGTCGCCGCGGACCGCACCGGCCAGCCCCAGGCGCTTCATCAGCCGGGCCACGGTGCACCGGGCCACGCGGGTGCCGCGCCGGTTGAGCTCCTTCCACATCTTGCGCACGCCATACACCTCGAAGTTGTCGTTCCACACCATGGTGATCTCGGCCATGAGCTGGGCGTCCCGCACCGCCCGTGCGGAGGGCGGGCGCACCTTGGCCGCGTAGTACGTCGATGTCGCCACCTGAAGGACGTGGCAGATCGGCTCGACGCCGAAAGCGTCGCGGTGGGCGTCGATGAAGGCGACTACCTGGGCGGCCGTGGGTCGAGTTCCGCCGCGAAAAAAGCGGCCGCGGCCTTGAGGATCTCGTTGGCGCGGCGCAGCTCGCGCACCTCGCGCTCCAGCTCGGCGATCCGCTGGGCGTCAGCGGTCGAGGTGCCGGGCCGCTGCCCCTCGTCGACTTCGGCCTGGCGCCCCCACCCGCGCAGTGCCTCGCGGTGAACGCCGAGCTGGTCGGCCACCCGGGCGATCGCGCCGGGGGCGCCGCCGGTCTGCCGGCGGACCTCGAACACCATGCGCACCGCGCGCTCACGAAGCTCTTGGGGATACTTCCTCGGGGCTGGCATCGTGACGTGATTCTCCCTTCCGCCAGCTGATGATGCTGGCTTCAGGGCCTCCACGAAAGTCGGAGTGGTTCACCCCATGTCCGAGCGCAGGATCTCTTCATGCCTCTCGGCAAGGTCCAGCTCCGCCTCGAACGACGCGATGAAGGGGAGGTGACGCTCCGCCGGGGCGGACTCGCGCTCTCGAACCTGCTCCGTAGCGGACGGCAACCGATTCCTCCGGTGCTGCACTTCCTCGCGCATGACACTCACGCTCCCAGTCTGTTGTTACCAGGGGACGCCGACCATGATTACGGTGTCGAGAGGAAGCCGGACGCGCCTGCACGGCCGAGGGATATCGCAGACAGGTAACCGTACAACTCAGCCGTCCCCTGGGGATGCGTGCGGTGCTGGAGGCCATGGAAGGAATGCCGGTTCCCGTTGGTCGCATCAGCTAGCCCAGATGCGCTGATCAGCGGCTTATCCCGTGTTTGGTCACCTTGCTGTCCGCGCCCAGGACTGAAGTACGAAGTCCCAGACCTCCGAATGCGAGCTCGATACATGGTTGGGTGAGATGAAGAAGACCAGCACGTTTTTGATGGTTGCCCTGTTACTTACCTCTGCAGCTTGCAGCGGCTATAGCTCGACTGGGGGCTCTCAGCCGGATACCAGGATGTCCGGTACGGCCTACGTAGCCGGGGGCCCGCCGCCTGGCATCAGAACCCCGCTGGCCAAGGTCAACCTGACGTTCTCCATCAGGGGCAGGCTAGTGACACAGATTTCCGCAGATGCTGACGGGAACTACGCCGTCAAGCTTGCTTCGGGAGAGTACGAAGTCCAACCGATGAGCGCGATGTGTCCGCGTGTCATCCGGATCACGGTTCCACGAACACTCACTGCTACCGCCGACATCGTGTGTCCAATCCCATAGGAGCCCTGGGACTTGCTCACTGAACAAGATCGGCTGCGCTACGCGCGGATAGTGCTTCGAGGGTACGTCGTTGGTGGTGATCTTCTCCGTGCCATAGACCATGCCGCACCAGCCCTTCACAGGTACAGCTGCATGGTGCACCTCGATCGTGATATCTCGCTGAGATGATCAGAAGTGGGACGGCGCTGGGTGCCCTGGGCTCGTTGCTGGACAGGTCGCTTTTACAGATCGCGGAGGCGTCAGCAGACGCACGGACGTACGACCGGCAAGCGATCTACGAGGTCGCCGACGTGTGGGACAACAACACCTTTCCTCTGTTCCATGCCGCGACTGCCCTCACCTCCATTGGGCGGGAACGGCGTGCCCGCGCTGCCCTCGCCTGGATGGCCGATCTCGGATCAGAGCGGCGAAGCTGGATGATCGAGCAAGCCGAGGCGGCGGGGCACTCACTGGAGCGGTTACTGCCGCCACCAGTAGCGAAGCCTCTGCACAGCAGGGACTACCGAGGGCAGGTAACTCCCCAGATCATGCGGCTGACCGCCGAGGCTGCGCTCGAACTCGGAACCGACTACGACTTTGCCACCGCCGAGGTCCGCACCCTACTGATTGAACGTGTCGGCACACGACTCACCGGGTCACTCGTCCTGGTCGCCCCGCGCCGCTACGACGATGGCCTACAGGCGGTAGATCCACCTGAGTTGAACCTGTGGCTGGAGGACGTCACCGACGTGCACTTCGATTCCAACGACCAGCTGAGAATCGCCCTGCATTGCCGGCCAGCGGAGATAGTCATCGGCGTCGGCGCGAGCGGAAGGTTGCGCGCCACCGCCGGCAGTGTGTACCCCGACGACCCGGCCTGGCATCTTTCCACCGCCGGCCGGGCCGCCGACCAGCGGACCCCACCTCGTCAGGAACAAACCCGCCGCGCACCTGAGCGACGGCGGCCACGGCCAGAGGGCGCGGTCCTGGTCGCCGCCAGGACTGTGCACAGTGTGATGCTGGAGATCCGCATGGTCCGCTACGCCCACTTCGCCGATCGGATCCCCGTCCGGCTACTCGCCAACGCACTCGTCGGCGCGGGTGCCGACATCCTGGCCGCAGGCGCCCTCCGAGGCCGCCGCCGCGAGAGAGCCTTTCACAACCTGGTCGAGATGTGGATCAAAAACGGCGGCCCGGCTCTAAAACCCTGGTTCATCGATGAACTACGTCACATCGTCAGCTCGGAACGACTCCCGAGCTCCACTAGAGAGTGGATCGAAGGAATCACCGCACCAGGGGTGGCGCTCCCGCACCTCCCGGCAGGACCGGATCTCAACCTACCGCTGGAGGCTGAGCTCCGGCTCGCCCAGTACACGGCCGCACACAACCGTCACGGGACATTGCAGGGCTCCTCCGCCGTCGTAGTCCTAGCCCACCCGCTCACTGAAAAGGACTTCGCGGATCGGCCATGGCGGTTGCGGGCTTTCGAGGTCGGCGGCGTGAGCCGCTTTCGGCTGCGAACCGATGCCTTCGACGGCCCTCTGGGTTCACGAACAGCGGGGGAGACGCCGAACGTGGAGTCTCTGGTCCTCGGCCACGACGCCCTCGATGTTCACAGGAGACAAGCCCGGCCTTGACGCGCCAGCGGGCTGAGACGCTCTCGCGCCCTCCTCCCCCTGTTCCCAGGGGCAGGATTCGAGATCGCGCGACGCTTGAGCGTGCCGTCTTCAGCATGGATGCGTGGCCACCATAGGCGAACACATCCGCAGCGTCTGGAAGCGCCGAGGCCTGACTCAGCAGGGCCTCGCCGACCTTGCCGGCGTGTCCGCCTCGCTAATCCGCAAGCTTGAGCAGAACGCCCGGAGGACGTGCGGATGGAAATGCTGCGGAAAATAGCGGTGGCCCTCAAGGTGCCGACGACCTCGCTGATGATGCGGCACGACGCAGAGCCAGCCGACGAGCAGACTCTCCACCTTTGAGGGCCGGTACGGCGAGCACTGTACGGACTCGATGGTTCTCCTGCAGAAGCGCCAACCCGAGAAGGACTGGGCTCCGCGCTGGAAGCCCAGTCGGGCGGTGTCGCCTTCATCCGGCGCACCGTGCAGAACGAGGACGCCCCTGAGATCAGCGAGACCCACCGATGGCGGGTGGGGCAAGGCTGGGAGACCTGGTCGGCGCTGCTGACCGGTCAGGTCCGATAGACCGGGCACGCGACGGCTGCACCTTTGCCACGGGGCCGCAGGTCTGCCGCTGAACCTCAGCCTTCACTAGTGTGGTTTAGTGATCATCGCGCCCAGAGATATGCCATGACGGAGCGCAACCCCGATGCGGGGCAACTTGAGGAAGAACCGCTGATCGGGGGTGGTGTGGCTCAAGGAATCGTGCGAGTGGGGGACACCGTTCGCCGTCCTGTCCGGCCGTTCACCGCGACCATCCAGGCTTACCTGGCGCACCTGCACGCCTCGGGCTTCTCTCATGCCCCGGTCCCCTTGGGAGTGGACGAGCAGGGTCGGGAGGTGCTGTCGTTCGTTCCCGGCGATGTGCCCCGGGAGCCTCTGCCGCCCGAGACCGCCCGTGAGGAAGTCCTCGTCGAACTCGCGCATCTCATCCGTCGCCTGCACGCCGCCGCTCATGGCTGGGCACCTCCTCCGGACGCCGTTTTCGGCGAAATCCCCGGAGCGCGGAACACGAACTCGACCGCCGACGGACAGCCACTTCTGGTCAGCCACCGCGACTACTGCCCTGGCAACGTCGTCTTTCGCGACGGGCTACCGGCTGCACTCATCGACTTCGATCTCGCCAAGCCGACGACCAGGGTCGATGACCTCGCCAACGCTCTCTACTACTGGGTGCCTCTGCTGCATCCCCTGGAAAGAGCGCCGGCCTTCACAGATCTCGACGTCCCCCGTCGTGTCGCCCTGTCCGCGGACGCCTACGGCATGACAGAGACCCAGCGCCGTGTCCTGGTTCCGGCGGCGGCCCGTATGATCCACCGCTTCCATGTCAACATGCGTTCGGCGGCTGAGGTCGACCCCGTGTTCAGACGCATTTGGGACCAGGAGGCGGCGCATCGACTGCCTCGGGCCGGGTCCTGGATCAACGACGAAGGCCCTGCCATCACTGCACGACTCGCCAGCTAGGACCTACCAAGCTGAGCCTCGGGAAGCCCGACAGGCGTAGGTACGATTACCACCTCATATCGTCGGGCCGCCCAAGTCCCGTGCCGGTCTGCGGACGGTGGCGATCCCAGAGGCGATCATTCCGGCGCTGCGTCAGCACCTCGACCAGTTCACCGAGTCAGAACCGACCGCCCTCGTCTTCACCGGGGCGAACGGCGGCATCCTGCGGCGGAGCAACTTCCGCCGGGCCGTCAAGTGGAGCGAGACGACACGCAAGCTCGGCGTCCCCGGGCTCCACTTCCACGATCTTCGCCACACCGGGAACACGATCGCGGCCAGTGCCGGCGCTTCCCTCCGCGACCTGATGGCACGCATGGGCCATGACAGCGTGCGCGCCGCGATGATCTATCAGCACCGCACGGCGGAGGCGGACCACAAGATCGCCGACATCATGAACGGCAAGATCACACAAGCCCTACCGACCGAGGCGAGTGGTCACTAAACAAGATCGATTGCGGCCGCTAATGGCACGTTAATGGCACGAGCCCCGTTTTCCCTGATGGGAGACGGGGCTCTTTTCGCTGGTGGGCGGTACTGGGTTCGAACCAGTGACCCCTCGCTTGTAAGGCGAGTGCTCTACCGCTGAGCTAACCGCCCGGACCGGACTACACCTTACGACACCGAACCGCCTCTCAGCACATCGAGCGACCAGTCCGCGCCCGCGTCGTGATCTCCCGCGGCCTGCCAGCCGAGGAGAGCGGCCCCGAGCATGCCCGCCCGGGGACCCAGGGCGGCAGGGCGTACGGGCGGCGGCTCCCGGAAGGCGAGGCGACCGGCCAGCCGTTCCCGCAGCGGGTCGAACAGGGCCGCACCGGCCTCCGCCAGGCCGCCGCCGATGACGATCAGGGCCGGGTCGAGCACGAGCACGTACGACGCGAGGGCGATGGCGAGGGCCTCGATCGCCTCGCCGAACACCTCGGCGGCGAGCCGATCTCCCGCGGCCGCGAGCTCGACGACCTCCTTCGCGGTCGCCGTACGGCCGGAGCGCGCAGTGAAGCGGCGGGCCACGGCCGAGGCGGAGGCGTAGGTCTCCAGGCAGCCGGTCTGCCCGCAGGCGCATTTCTCCCCCGCAGGCCAGACGGACGCGTGCCCGATCTCGCCGCCCCAGCCGTGCGCGCCGCCGTACGGCTCGCCGCGGAGCACCACCGCTCCCGCGATGCCGGTGCCGATGGGCAGGAAGAGGAAGTCGGCGACGTCGCGGCCCGCGCCGAAGACGCTCTCGGCCAAGCCGCCCGTGCGGACGTCGTGGCCGAGCCGCGCGGGGACGCCGGGGGGCGTGAACGCCTCGGCAGGCACGTCGCGCCAGCCGATGTTGGCCGAATAGACGGCGGTGGACGCGGTGACGATGCCCGGGACGGCCAGGCCCACCCCGGCGGGCTCGTCGCCGTACCGGGAGCGGCCGAGGTCGGCGATCTCGCCGGCGTAGGCGCGCACGGCCTCCACCACCGCGTCAGCGCCCGACTCGCGGCCCGTGGGGCGCCCGGCGAGCACGGTGACCTCACCGTCGCGGGTGACGAGGCCGCCCTTCATGGAGGTGCCTCCCACGTCCAGCGCGACGACGTACGTCACGAGCGCCCGAGCACGCGGTCGAGGGCGGCCTCCACCTCCGCGGCGAGGCCGGGCATCCGAGCGGAACCCGCCGGGCCGGCCGTGACGAGCGGCTCACCGTCGCGGGCGAGCCGCACCTCGCCGCAGGAGCGGCACTCGATCTCTCCCAGGCGGCAGATCAGGGCGATCGAGCCGCACGAGGCGCATGTGTCGAGATCGAGGTCGTGCACACGCTGGCAGTCCGGGCAGACGAGGACCTGCGTCTCGTGACGCACGGCGCGCTTCCATGGACTGGCGCCGCGGACGGGGTCGGTCTGCCGGGCCCCGCACCTGTAGCAGGGCATCGTGGCCTCCAATGGGGCGAGTCGGAGTCGGAATCGAATATGTCAGTGCCCGGGGGCGGGCAATGAAACGATCAGATTTCCGCGAGCGCCTTGCGATACTCGTCGAGGTCGCGTGCGGAACCTATCGGGTTGACGACCTTCCAGCGCACGACGCCTTCGCCATCGATGATGAACGTGCCCCGGAGCGCGAGTCCCCTGTCCTCATCGAAGACACCGTACGCCCGGGCGACCTCACCATGGGGCCAGAAATCCGACAAGAGGGGAAACGTGAAGCCCTCCTGATCGGCCCAGGCGCGCTGACTGAACATCGAGTCGACCGACACCGCCAGCAGCTGGACGTGCGGAGGCAGGGCTCCGGCGAGCTCGTCGCGGATCGCCGCGAGCTCGCCGTGGCAGACGGGGCTGAAGGACAGGGGATAGAAGACGAGCATGACCGTCCTGCCCCGCAGGCCGGACATGCGCACGGAGACGCCGTGCTGGTCCTTGAGCGCGAAATCCGGAGCACGCTGCCCGACCTCTATCGCCATGAGCAGTCCCTCCCCAGGTGTCCGCCCATCATCCTGCCGTACGGCGTCCCCTGGCCGTACGGCAGGGCAATAATCAGCGGCGGGCCTTCGGGGCGACGAGCCTCGTGCCCGACCAGTCCCTGGCGGCGCTCACGCTGCTCGTCTGCGACAGCCCGGCGGTCGCCGCGTCCTCACCGATGTCGCTCGGCTCCACGTGGCCCTCGCGACCCGCCTTGGGGGTCAGCAGCCAGATCTGGCCTCCGTCGGCGAGTGCGGTCATCGCGTCGCTCAGCGCGTCGAAGAGATCACCGTCGCCGTCACGCCACCAGAGCAGCACCACGTCGACGACGTCCTCGTAGTCCTCGTCCACCAGCTCGTTGCCGGTCAGCTCCTCGATGGACTGGCGCAGCGCCTCGTCGCAGTCCTCGTCCCAGCCGACCTCCTGCACCACCTGACCGGCTTTGAGGCCGAGTCGTTCGGCCAGGCCGCGCTCGTCCTGCGCCTGACCCGCGGTCGCGCTCACGTTTATCCCTCCTGCTTGGGGTGACCCCGCCCGGTTTCTGCGTTGTCCCGGCTCGTTGAGAGCCATGCTTCGGCACAGTCCACACGCTGCGACCCTTCGTCGTCAACGGTCGCCACGGCGGGTGACCCGCACCGTTATCTCTTAATCGGTCAAAAACGACAAACGAACACGCCTGTCGGGGTTGTCGACGTTGAGGTCGATCAGGGCGACCGACTGCCAGGTCCCCAGCGCCAGCCTGCCCGCGAGGACGGGAACGGTGGCGTACGGCGGAATGAAGGCAGGCATGACATGCGACCTCCCGTGCCCACGGGAGCCGTGCGCATGCCGCCACCGGTCGTCCGCCGGCAGCAGGTCGCCCAGCGCGGCGAGCAGGTCGTCGTCGCTGCCGGAGCCGAGCTCCAGCAGCGCCACGCCCGCCGTCGCGTGCGGGACGAAGACGTGCAGGAGCCCGTCTCCCCCGCACTCGCGCGCGAAATCGGCGCACTCCTTCGTCATGTCGTGCACGCGCTCGCGTGCGCCGGTCCGTACCTCGATCACCGTCGATTTCACATCCGCGATATTACGATTCGCGCTGAGCTGGGAGGACGACGGCGTCCGGGCCTGGGAAGACGAGCGCCTCGTGCCCGTCCTCGTACCTCACCAGGAACGGCGGGCCACCCCCGGGACCGCGGACCTCGACGATGACACCGTGCTTCTCGTGGTCGCCCACTACCGCGCCGTGCACCACCAGCCGGTCCCCTACCGCTGCGTGCATCTCGAACCCCCCTCTCTCCAGAGCCTGGTACGGCTATCGCCACCTGGAAAGAGGAGAAACCCCCCTCTCCACAGAGGGAGGGACAACCCATACCAAAACGTTACGCTGCCGGAACGTCGCTCTCACGGGGACGATCCCGCGTGCGCGCAGGCCCGCGCGCACGCAGGGGACATGACGACACGCGGGGCGGACGCTTCCGGAGACGATGCGGGACGACTTCCGGCGGCGTCTCTCGCGGCGGCGTGGCGACTTTCCCCCGGTCTCCCCGCGTGAGGCCGGGCGAGACCGGGTACGGGGCCTGCGACCAGGCACGATGCCATTCCGGCGGCTTTGGGACGCCCCCGGTCACAACCGGGAATGGATGGTGGGTAAAAATCGTCCTACCATCGGTGGTCTAGGCCAAGACCAGCACCGCGGCCAGCGGCGACGGTTCGGTTACCGGGCAGTAGAGATGCACTTTCCGGTGGGACGAGACAGGATGGAAGACGACCGCAACGCCGCGATCGAGCGCTGACCGCATCGCAGCAGGCAACACAGACGTAACAGATCCGACGAGACAAAGTCCATTCTCGGAAGGCGAGACCCAGTGGCTTCCGGACGCCAGCGTTTTTCGATCATCAGTGACGGCCTACCCAGCCAGTTGCCTGATGTCGATCCGAGCGAGACCAACGAATGGCTCGAATCGCTCGACAACGTCATCAAGACCGAGGGCCGCACCCGGGCCCGTTACCTGATGCTCCGACTGCTCGAGCGTGCCCGTGAACACCAGGTCGGCGTGCCCGGCCTGCGCAGCACGGATTACATCAACACCATTCCCCCGGAGCGCGAGCCCTGGTTCCCCGGCGACGAGTACGTCGAGCGCCGCATCCGGGCCTACATCCGCTGGAACGCGGCGGTGATGGTGACCCGTGCCAACGCGCGGACCAACGTCGGCGGCCACATCGCCACCTACGCGTCCGCGGCCTCGCTGTACGAGGTGGGCTTCAACCACTTCTTCCGCGGCAAGGACCACGGGGAGTCGGGCGACCAGATCTTCATCCAGGGGCACGCGGCCCCCGGCATCTATGCCCGCGCCTTCCTGGAGGGCCGCCTCGACGCGCCCCAGCTCGACGCGTTCCGCCAGGAGCTGTCCCACGGGATCAAGGGCCTGCCGTCCTACCCGCACCCGCGGCTGATGCCGGACTTCTGGGAGTTCCCCACGGTGTCGATGGGCCTCGGCCCGATCGGCGCCATCTACCAGGCCCGGTTCAACCGCTACCTGCTCAGCCGGAAGATCAAGGACACCAGCCGCAGTCACGTCTGGTGCTTCCTCGGCGACGGCGAGATGGACGAGCCCGAGTCGCTCGGCGCGATCGGCGTCGCGGCCCGCGAGGAGCTCGACAACCTCACCTTTGTGATCAACTGCAACCTGCAGCGGCTCGACGGCCCCGTACGCGGCAACGGCAAGATCATTCAGGAGCTGGAGTCGTACTTCCGCGGCGCCGGCTGGAACGTGATCAAGGTCGTCTGGGGCCGTGACTGGGATCCGCTGCTCGCGGCCGACGTCGACGGCGTGCTGGTCAACCAGATGAACACCACGCCCGACGGCCAGTTCCAGACCTACTCGGTCGAGTCGGGCGCGTACATCCGGGAGAACTTCTTCGGCGGCGACCCGCGCCTGCGCAAGATGGTCGAGCACATGTCGGACGACGACATCCGCAAGCTGTCGCGCGGCGGCCACGACTACCGCAAGGTGTACGCCGCGTTCAAGGCGGCCCGCGAGCACGTCGGCCAGCCGACCGTCATCCTGGCCCAGACCATCAAGGGCTGGACGCTCGGCAAGGACTTCGAGGCGCGCAACGCCACGCACCAGATGAAGAAGATGAGCAAGGCCGAGCTCAAGGAGTTCCGCGACCGGCTCTACCTGCCCATCCCGGACAAGGACCTCGAGGCCGACCTCCCGCCGTACTTCCACCCGGGCGAGGACAACGACGAGATCGCCTACATGAAGGAGCGCCGGGCGGCGCTCGGCGGTTACCTGCCCAAGCGGGTAGTACGCGCCAAGCCGCTCAAGCTCCCCGGCGACCCCGTCTACTCCGGCCTGCGCAAGGGCTCGGGCAAGCAGAACGTCGCCACGACCATGGCGTTCGTCCGCCTGCTCAAGGACCTCATGCGGGACAAGGAGATCGGCGCCCGGTTCGTGCCGATCATCCCGGACGAGGCCCGCACGTTCGGTGTGGACGCGATGTTCCCGACCGCCAAGATCTACTCGCCCCACGGGCAGACGTACGAGGCGGTCGACCGCGAGCTGCTGCTGTCGTACAAGGAGTCGACCGAGGGTCAGATCCTGCACGAGGGCATCAGCGAGGCCGGCTCGATGGGCTCGGTGCTCGCGGCCGGCACGTCGTACGCCACGCACGGCGAGCACATGATCCCGGTCTACATCTTCTACTCGATGTTCGGGTTCCAGCGGACCGCCGACCAGATGTGGCAGCTCGGCGACCAGATGGGCCGGGGCTTCCTGCTCGGCGCGACGGCCGGCCGCACCACGCTGAACGGCGAGGGCCTCCAGCACGAGGACGGCCACACCCCGCTGATCGCCTCGACCAACCCGGCCGCCGTGGCGTACGACCCGGCCTGGGCGTTCGAGATCGCGCACATCGTCAAGGACGGCCTGCGGAGGATGTACGGGGAGCACCCCGAAGACGTCTTCTACTACCTGACCGTCTACAACGAGCCCTACCCGCAGCCGGTCGAGCCGGAGAACGTGGACGTGGAGGGCGTCCTCAAGGGCCTCTACCTGTACGCCCCGGGGGCCGGCGACGGGCCGAAGGCGAACATCCTGGTGTCCGGCGTGGCCGGCCCGTGGGCGCTGGAGGCGCAGCGCATGCTTGCGGAGGACTGGGGCGTGTCCGCCTCGGTCTGGTCGGCCACCTCCTGGAGCGAGCTGCGCAGGGACGCCCTCGCCGTCGAGGAGCACAACCTGCTCAACCCCGACGCCGAGCAGCGCGTGCCGTACGTGACCAGCAAGCTGTCGGGCGTGCCCGGGCCGTTCGTGGGCGTCAGCGACTACATGCGCGCCGTGCCGGACCAGATCGCCCAGTGGGTGCCCGGTGACTGGAGCTCGCTCGGCACCGACGGCTTCGGCCTGTCCGACACGCGATCGGCGCTGCGCCGCCACTTCCACGTGGACGCGGCCTCGATCACGCTGGCGGTGCTGACCCAGCTCGTGCGGCGCGGCGAGGTCAAGGCGGAGACGCTGCAGGAGGCCGTCGCCCGGTATCACCTCAAGAACGGGGTGACCGAGGTGTCGGCCCAGCAGACCCCGGAGACCAACGACACCCAGTCGATGGGCGTCTGATCCGTGGATCGTCCGGCGGCCCCCGCTCCGGCGGGGGCCGCCGTCGTTTTCCGCGCAGTCGTCACCGGGCCCGCGCAACCATCGGGCCCTGACCGCCGGGCGCTCACCGCCGCGTTCCGCCGCACGTGAGCGGCTCGCGAAGGGGTCTTGCACTTCGGTACCGGCCGATCCCAAGCCACCTCCAAGCAAGAAACAAGACCGTTCCATCACGCTTGCTGCCGTGGATGGAAATCTCAGGAAATACTTCGGCAGGCTGACCGGGGGGATGGCCGCGATGGCGGCCCTCGCCCTGCTCGCCGTGGCCGCCCCCGCTTCGGCGGACACCGGGGACGAGGTCCCCGTCGGCACCCGGCTGGCCGCTCGCACCCACCCGGCTGTGCAGCTCACCAGCCTCACCTACTCGGGCGAGGTCGTCGTCCCGAGCAACGACGTCAAGCAGGCCGCGTGGGACCAGCTGACCAACGACGCCACCCAGGCCGTGCTCGCCGGCAAGATCGCCTCCGACGAGCGGAGCATCGCCAAGTTCCTGTTCCAGCGCGTGGCGGCCGACGTCGACCGCTATCTCCAGCCCGTGGGCCCCGAGCGCACCGTCAAGGCCCAGGTCGGCGGTATGTGCACGGGCTGGTGGGTGACCCCCGACGGCTACATGGTGACCGGCGCGCACTGCGTCGAGATGAGCAACGAGCAGCTGTCGCAGACCTTCGCGCAGCAGGCGCTGGAGAAGTTCAACAAGCAGGACGCCAAGGAGATCATCAACGGCCTGCGGGGCCTCGAGGCCGACAAGGAGATGCTGGAACTCGTCCAGCAGATCTACGTCACCTTCAACAGCACCCACATGGAGATCCGCGGCCTCCAGAAGAGCCTGTCGGTCCTGCAGAGCCTGCCCGGCGGCGGCGTCGACAAGACGGCCAAGGAGGTCCCGGCCGAGCTGGTGTCGGTCGGCGAGAGCTACCCGGGCAAGGACTTCGCGCTGCTCAAGGTCAACGGCCAGCTGAACCTGCCGACCGTGCCGCTCGGCGAGGACGTCGACGTGCAGACCGGCGACACGCTCTACATCAGCGGCTTCCCCGGCCTGGTGACCAACACCCCGTGGTTCAGCATCGAGTCCAAGCTCGACCCCGCGCTCACCGAGGGGCCGTACAACGCCAAGCGCAGCACCCAGGAAGGCGTGCCGTACATCCAGACGCAGGCGCCCTCCTACCACGGCAACTCCGGCGGTCCCGTCTTCAGCCGCGCGGGCAGGGTCGTGGGCATGCTGATCGCCGGCACCGTGAGCGAGAACGGTGAGGCGTCGGAGAACGAGAGCTTCGTGCTCCCGGTCTCGATCATCAAGGAGAAGCTCAACGAGAAGAACGTCAAGCCCTCCGCGTCGCTCACGACGACGAAGTACAACGAGGCGCTCGACGACTTCTTCCAGCGGCACTACAAGGACGCGCTGCCGAAGTTCCGCGAGGTGCAGGCGCTGTTCCCGAGCCACCCGTACGTCGCGAAGTACATCACCGACTCCCAGCAGGCGATCTCCTCGGGCAAGGACGAGACCCCGCAGCCGGTGTGGCTGTGGGTCGCCATCGGCGCCGGCGTCCTGATCCTGGTCGGCGGCGGTCTCCTCCTGCTGGTCCTCATGCGCAGGCGCAAGAAGGGCCCCTCCTCCCCGCAGGGCCAGTCGCCCTCACCCGTGTACGGCGGGCCCTACCCCGGGGTCAACGGCAGCGGCGGTTACCCGGCGCAGGTCGGCGGCGGCCATGACCGGCAGCCGGTGAACGGCCAGGTGCTGCCTCAGGGCTGGCAGCCGCAGAGCCTGCCGCCGGCGAACGGTCACCGGCCCGGGGGGACGCCCGGGAGCTACGAGGCTCCACGTGGCGGCTACGACTCCCCGCGGCCGGCCGACGGTTACGACCCTCAGCGGCCCGACGGCGCGACGCAGTACGTGCGTCCCACGCCCTACGGGCACCAGCGGCCGCAGCCCGCACCGGGCCAGAGACCGGCCGACTCCGGCGCGCCCGACGTCGCCGACCTGGAGCGGGAGATCGCCGAACTACGCCGCCAGCTGCAGCACCGCCCGCCGGACGCGTGACGGATCGGGCGGGAGGGTGGCACTCCCGCAACACGCGGGCCGGGCGCTCCTGATGGAGCGCCCGGCCCTGTCGTGTCTGTCGGCTCTTGTGCCCGCTGCGGGCCGCTACGGCGGAACCCGCGGGACACTCCCCGGCCTCACGCGAGCTGGGCTCACGTGAGCCGGGAAGGCTCACGTGAGCCGGGGAGAGAGGTCAGCTCTCGGAGGAGAAGGCGGCGTCGAAGGCGGCCTCCGGCGGGGTGATGGCGTTGAGCGAGCGGATGTAGGCGAGGGATTC